>JBGSHK010000001.1:0-19507 GCA_041752275.1 Minisyncoccia bacterium
CTAAATGGTTTATATAGATTTTCCATACTTGGAATAAATCAAAAAAAATCAAATGATATAAAAGATAGGGTTTACTCAGCATTGAGGTCTCAAAAATTATTAAACTTAAAATCAGATAATAAAAAAATAACTATCAATATTTTACCAACAAATATAGATAAAAAAGATAATTTTTATGATTTAGGTATTGCCTTAAGTTGTTTAATGAACACAGGTCAACTTGTTTTAAATCAAGACATTTTAGCAATAGGGGAGCTATCTATAACTGGAAATATAATACCTTCAAAATATATTTTGAAATCAATATATCAAGCAATAAAAAATAATATTGGACTTATAGTTTGTTCCAATAAAGACTTGGAAAATATTCATATTATTAACAAAGATTTTTTATATGAAATAATACAAAAAAATATATTATTTATATCAGGAGAGAATTTAAATGATGTATATTTAAATATAAAACATGAAAAATATTTCTTATATGAAAACAAACAGGTGCCAGACATTACTTTAATGAATAATAAAAATAAAAAATATTCTACTTTTAATGGTAAATTATTAAAAGTAGATAATATAAATATATTTAAAATAATTTTAGCAATATGCACAAAAAGAAATGTTTTTATAGAAAATAAGAAAGATTCATATATACATAAATTTATAAAAAATCTGACATATTATAGTCATGAGTTGGAGTATGAAGATATGTTGAATATATCAAATACAATAAACAAATATGATGATGAAATACTAAATAGCTATAGGAATCCTATTGTTTCTTTTATAGATAAACAAACACCCAAAGAATACATAGACGTCTTGTTAAAGGAAAGTCTTTTTGGTTTTAATATTATAAATGATTTTATTAATTTAAATGAAGATGTTATATATATGATTAAAAAAAATCATGTATCAAGTTTGTTATGTTTTTACAATTCATGTCCTTGTGGAAATATTAACTCTTTTTTTAATAATTTTAATGAATATAAATGCTTTTGCTTACAGAGAAATATAATAAGACATAAGCAAAAAACAAGAAATTTAGAGAATAATTTTTTTGATTTTTATATAAAAGATATACCAGATATAGACACAGTTTATGAACCAGATGGTTATAAAAACATAAGCGGTGTAATAAATAATTTTAAAAAAACTAAAATTATTGATTCTAAAAAATATTTAAACGATCAAGAGATCATCAACTTAATTGGACCTGATTATAAAAAATACGATGACCAGGAAATAATAAAAATTAAACACTTATCGAGAGATATTATGAAACTACAGTATATGTTAGACAATAATCAAATTACATCGAAAAAGATTGTGGATATGGCGATTGATTTTATTAGAAAGGATTTCTAGTACCACGAACCTCAAAATGTAGGTGGGGGCCTGTTGATCTTCCTGTATTACCTGATTTAGCTATAATCTCTGATTTACTTATATTATCACCTTTTTTTACAGAAACAGTGTCTAAATGAGCATACAAGGTTTGAACACCGTTTTTATGTTTTATAACAACATAATTACCATAACCACCATTCCAACCGCTGTCAGATCTAACAAGGGTGACAACACCGTCCAATGCAGCATATATATTTGTTCCTATAGGGGCACCAAAATCAATAGCATTGTGTCCATGTATACCTTGTGTTTTAACACTACCTGAACCTATAGGTTTTGCCATAAGTGTGTTGTTTGAGGTTTTATTTACTGAACCTGTATTATTTGAAGGTTTTTTTACATTATTACTGTTTAAATTATTAGATATTTTAGCACCTGGTATAATAACATTTGTACCTATAACAAGTTTATTATTTTCTGTTTTGTTAAAATTAACTATATCTTTCTCAGAAACATTAAATCTAGAAGCTAAACCACTTATAGTGTCACCTGATTTAACCTTATAAGAAACCCCGGATACAGGAAGGATAACGAGTTTTTGTCCTATTTTCACACTACTATTTAAATTTAAATCATTTGCCCAAAGTATAGTATCTACTGTTATATTAAAAGTTTTAGCTATTGATGAAAGATTATCACCTGAAACAACTTCGTATTCCACAATATCCGCACCATCATCACTTAACTCAACAACATCCTCATCGAAAGATATATCTATAACCGTTGGAACAATGTCATTATCATATGAAGGTGTTATTGTTTCTATACTTTCTGAACCTAATTTTATAGTATTTAATAAAAGATTATCAATATCTTCATTATAGCCCTTGATAACTATAGTTTTTTTATTTATTTTAAATGCATTAACTTTTGTTTTCAATAACTGTTTTTCTTTTCTTTCGGAAATATTTTCAACATAAACAGAGTCAGAAATAAGACTTTGTGTAAGATCTAAATTTTTATTTAAATCAAAAATATAATGATCTGAGTTATCAAAATTAACCTTATTTGAAGATAAGGAATTTATATTAAATTGAATAAAACCTGAAAATAAACCTGAAAAAACAAGAAAACTTACTAATAAATTTGAAGATTTGTATAAAATAATTTTATCTTAAACGAATAAATGTTCTTTTGCTTTTATATAATATTAATAATTAAATAAACAGGCAAAAAATCATTGCACAATCTATATATTATTCCGAATATATATTGTAATCAAGTTATTTTATGTGTTATAATTTTTAACATATGAAACAAAAAAGAAGTGAAGTACCAGAAAAATTACCTGAAAATAATGACTTAAATTTAGATTTATCTCAAATTCGTGAACAAATTAAAATCTATGTTAAAAACATTAGAGATGCTGAAACTTTTCATGAAAATAGTCAAAACGAAATATCAGAAAAAACACTGCAATCGTCACTTGATTCACTTTATGAATTAGGTAGGAGTATTCAAAATAAATACAATGAGCTTAATAGAATAAATAGTCCTAGTGAAAAAATCAAAGAAGAAAAAGAGGGGTTACTTCAAATTATAAATGAAATAACAGAGTCATATAAAAAATACATACCTGAGGATACAGAGATCGAAAGTGTAGAAAATGACAAGGAAAAAATCAAACAAGAAGAAGCTGTGGTTGTTAAAGATGAAGGTAATTTTGATTTTGAATCTTTGTCCGAAACACAAAAAAGAAAGAAGATAAAATCACTAACCCCGGGTATGTATGCAAAAAAAATGAAGAAAATGGGACTAACACCAGAAACAGAAGTCGTAAACAGTTTTGAAGCTGAACAATTTACATCATATGAATCAATAATAAAATCTATAACAGAAAATAAAAATCCTGAAGCGAGAACTATTTTCCTAAATGAACACATAGAGATAATAGAAGACCTGAGAAAACAAATGAAAGATATTGTGGACAGAGAAGGAGATGAGGTTTTAAATTTATTTATAACAGAACAGCAAGAACAAATAAATACACTTATTCAACTACTAAAAGAAAAAGGCTCTTTTGACAAAGAAGAAGGTGGTTTATTGTTAAACGCATTGAGAAATGATTTTGACTTACTTGAAGAAAATAAAAAGGAGATAAAAAAAGAGGAGTCAACAGTAGCCAAAAAAACAAAAAAGGAGGAGGAAATTGAAACAGAGCCGGTTACAGAGTGGGCAGGTTATGGTCTTATAGATATAAATAATCCAAAAGAACCTTTGTATATATCTTATAAGGATTTAGTAATCATGATGGGAGAAGAAGGTTTTTTTGCTAAAGTAAAAAAAGCAATAGATGAACACAATGAAAACATAAAAAAGAAAGTAGGTAGAGAAGTGTTAGACAAGTCAATGGAAGAAATAGAAAAAACAATAGCAGATTTTAAAAAAATCAAAGAAGAATGGCAACAAAAAATAAATGATGGTTTAGAAGAGGAAAGTAAAAAGAAGAAGGAGAAAAAAAAGAAGAATACTAAAGAATCATCAGAAGAAAACTCAAAAAATGAAGAGGTTTCTGAGGAAACTCCAACAAATGAAGATAAAATTAAAGACGAGAACGAATCTGATACTGAAACTAGAATATTTTACACAGAAGAAAGTGTAGATTATCATGAAATTTCAAACGATAAAGAATTTGACAATTGGTTAGACAATATAGAAACATATTTAAAAAAGGATGCAGTAGATATAAGATCAGAAATAAAAAGCTTGAGTGAATGGTATAATGAGTATCAAGAATTTTTACCTTATATAAAAAAACTTAATGAAGTTTTTGAAGACATAGAAAAAAAAGAAGGTAAAAATAAAATAAAAAGCATAGCCTCAAAAGAGAAAATCAATAATTTAATATATGAAATGCACACAGGAGGGCAGGGTGTGCGAGATGTGGTGGATAGCATTTTTAAAGAATACACAAAGTCAAAAATCTTATCCAAAGAAAAAGCAGATTTAGAAAAAACATTGAGTGAACTGTCTAGAATAAATAACAAAAGAGGCGACCTAAGTAACATTGATGTAAGAAAAGTATTGGAATCAAAAGGTTCAGAAAATATAGAAAATAATATAAATTTAATGCTAAATTTCTTAAGAGATTTACATAATAATTATTCAGGTTATTATTCAAATGCAAATGAACACGGCGATGATGATATGATGAAAATTTACAAAAAAATAAAATCATCCGAGGCGAATGGTTCCAAGCTAAATTGGGCAGAAAGGTTAATAAAAACAACAAAGAGATGGGTTTCTCCAAAACCAGATTATGACGAATATACAATGACAAAAAATCTGATAAGCAAATCAAGAGATTTTAACCTTGTAGACAGAAAAACAGGTAAGAGAGAAGATAAAATATTAAATCAAGCAAGAATGGAAAAACTTATAGGTTTTATAGAGGGTCAAGCGGAGTTATTGATAGAGCATATACAAAATCCAGAAAGTAATAAAGCTGAATTTTTTGATGATGAAGAGAAAGAAATACTTAAAATGTTTGATGAAATGTATAAAATTTATTCTAAAGATGTATATTTTACAAAAAGCGCAAAAACTAGAGCAAAAGAAATGCTAGGTTCAGATGAAGAATTAAAAAATAGACTTGAAAACATGGAGGAGATTCCAGAGACAATAGAGACACTTTTTGACAACGATGATGATTTTTATTTATTTGAAAATATGGCTGAAATAAGAGTGGCAACCGAAGGCTTGAATAAGCTTAGTTCAGAATTAAATAAGTTTCCAAAAGGAAAAAATATTAATGAATTTTTGAAGTTAAAAAATAAATTTGATTTGATTGAATCAAAATTAGAAGAATTGGGTGAAATAGAAGGAAACGATGAAATAGGTTTAAAAATAAAAACAATTAAACTTAAAATGGAAGATTTGGAGATAAGACATATAAACAAAGAGGTATATAGAGATATTTCAGTAAATTTTGTAAAATATGAAAGTATAATAAACTCAACAGATAGAACAGTAGAGGAAAAACAAGTGTATATAAAAGATTTACTTGAAGCATTGAAAAAACACAGGCTGAATAAAGCTAATACAAGAATACAAAACGGTGTATTAGATGATACAATAAAAAGATACGAGAAAGTATTAAAAGATTTAAAATAAAATGAAAAACACTTTAAACTCAAAAGATTTGGCACAACAAACCGCCGATGACATAGTTAACAATCTTAAACCAAACAATAGTGACGAGGTTTTGGATGCATTAAAAACTCATTATGAGGTTTTAAATAGAACACAACAGATGCATATAGATTTTCTTTCAGAGTTTATAAAAAACCTAAAAACCTTACAAACAAAAGACAAAGAATCGTTGGACAACTTAAAAAAACAAGTTTTGTCTCATGTGTTAAAAGGTCAAACAAAATAGTTAAAAATAATATATAATCATTTAAATGAATTATATAGATCAACTAAACTCTGCTCAAAAAAAGGCGGTTGAAAAAACAAATGGACCAATACTTATAATAGCGGGAGCTGGGGCTGGAAAAACTAAAACAGTAACGACACGTATAGTAAATTTGATACAAAACAACGTGCAGCCTGAAAGTATTTTAGCAATAACTTTTACCAACAAAGCTGCAAAAGAAATGCGTGAGCGCGTTGTATCTATGATAGAAGGGGATAGAAACTTGTTTGAAGTTATAAGAAACAGACACCCTTTTATATCTACCTTTCACAGTCTTGGAGTTTATGTTTTGAAAAACTACGGTCACACACAAGGAATAAATAAAAACTTTACAATACTGGACCGGGATGACAGTAGAAAAAAAGTAAAAGAAATACTTGTAAAAAAAGGACATGATCCAAAAAAAGTTGAGCCGTCAAAAATTTTAAACATGATATCTAAAAACAAAGGTGAAAACATAACGCTGGCTGAATATACAACAAAAGTTTTATCAGGTCATGATGGTTTTTTAGGTGAAACAGTACAGGCTGTTTGGAAACAATACGATGCCGAACTTCGCAAAGAAAAAAACGTAGACTTTGACGACCTTTTAACTTTACCTGTAAAGATAATGAAAGAGCATCCTGAAATAAAACAAAAATTAAACAGTCAGTGGAAATACATACACGTAGATGAGTATCAAGACACAAACCCTGTGCAATACGAACTTTGTAAACTACTTGCAGGAGATGACAAAAATATAGTTGTAGTAGGTGATGCAGATCAAACTATATATTCATGGAGAGGTGCAAACATATCGCACATACTCGAGTTCGAACATGATTTTCCGGGTACAGAAGTGGTGTTACTAGAAGAGAACTACAGATCAACAGGAAACATCATAGAAGCTGCAAACAATGTTATAGAAAAAAATATATATAGAAAAAAGAAAAACCTTTTTACACAAAAAGAGTCAGGTGAAAAAATAGAATTGTATACAGGTTTTGATGAAGTCGACGAGTCTAGATATATTATAGGAAAAATAAAAAGCCTTATACAAGAAGGTGTGGAGCCAAAAGACATAGCAGTACTCTATAGAGCAAACTTTCAGTCACGTACTCTTGAGGAATCATGCCTAATGTTTAACGTGCCGTATCAGGTTTTAGGAGTAAAGTTTTTTGAAAGAAAAGAAATAAAAGACATGATTTCGTATCTCAAAGCTGCTGTAAACAGAGACTCAATCACAGATATAAAAAGAACAATAAATACACCGGCTCGCGGTATAGGTGCAGTTTCACTTATAAAAATAGTAGAGGATAGAATACATGATTTAACACAGGCAACGCAGGTAAAAGTTAGAGAATATTTCGCATTGCTAGATATAATAAAGAAAAAAACAGAAACAGAAAAACTTTCTGAGGTTTTCAAATACATTTTCAAAAACTCTGGTATAGAAAAATCATATCTAACAAAAAGTGAAGATGATCTAGAAAAACTTGAAAACATAAAAGAGCTTATATCTCTAACCACAAAGTATGACGGTTTCGATCCAGAACATGCCCTAGAGCTTTTTCTAGAAGAAACATCTCTCATGTCTGATCAAGACGAACTTGATAAAAAAGATCAACATAACAAAGTTAGACTTATGACAGTGCACGCCTCAAAAGGTCTAGAGTATGAATATGTTTTTATAGTAGGTATGGAAGAAAGTCTTTTTCCATACGAGAGAATGAATGAATCAGCGGCAGATAAAGATGAAGAGGAGGAAAGACGTTTGTTTTATGTAGCACTCACAAGAGCCAAGAAAAAACTTCACTTATCAAACGCTATTATAAGAACAATATTCGGTGCAAGGCAGGTTAGAACTATATCTAGTTTTATAAAAGATATAAACGAAAACCTGTTGGAGCATAACGACAACACTAGTTATAACAAAAACTATGGATCAAACACCTCAAACAGTGGGGGAAAAAGAGATTTACTAGACTTATCTGAGATAGATTGGTAGATTTAAGATAAATATGGAATATAATCTAGAAGCCAAAAAATCACTGGGGCAAAATTTCCTTAAAAACAAAACTATTATCAAAAAAATAGTCGAAGAATCTCGTCAATATATAGATAAAAACACAACTATAATAGAAATAGGACCAGGAACAGGTGAATTAACAGCTGAAATCCTTGAAATATACCCCAAAAATCCTGTTATATGTATAGAGGCGGACGATAGAGCGATACCACTTTTAACAGAAAGATTTGCAAATAAAGACAATTTGACCCTTATACATCAAGATATAAGGCTTTTTGAGCAAAACCTGGGCTCAAACCATATAATTATAGCCAACATACCGTATTATTTAACCGGTTTTATATTTAAAAAGTTCTTAGAATCAGAACATCAGCCAAAAACTATGATTTTGATGGTGCAAAAAGAAATAGCAGACAGAGGGGTAGACAAAAAAATGAGTCTTTTTTCACTTGGACTTAAAACATATGGCCAACCTTACGTGCTCATGAAAGTGTCGCGTGGCAACTTTATCCCTGCGCCAAAAGTAGACTCAGCAATACTTATTATAAAAAACATAAACAAAGATATTTTCAAAAAAGAAAAAGAATATAAAAATATAGAAAAAAAATACTGGGAAACTGCAAAAAAGGCTTTCAACAGTAAAAGAAAACAAATAGGATCAACTTTAAAAATAGAGGATGTGAAGTATAAAAAAGAAAGGCCAGAAAATATAAAACCAGAAGATTGGATTTATATAACAAAATTGTTATATAATAATATTAATGAATAAAAAAACTTTAAACATCACGGCAATTTGTGTGGTATCTTTGGTGATAGTTTTTTCTATAACATATAAAGATAAAATAAATCTAAACAAATCAAGTAATGTTGAAGTTGATGAAAAAGGTGAAGTAGTGACGAAGTCAGATCAATATCAAAATAATATTTTAGAAACAATATCTCAAGAAAATATAAAAAACCTAAAAGAATTTTCAAAAACATTTGAAAAAAAATCATCTGACAATTTAACTGATGGTTTATCAAAAGATATTTTTAGTCAATATATAAAATATAATTCATCAGGAGAAATAAAAAAAGATGATGTGCTGAACGCCGCGCAAGATGTTTTAAAAAAAGACACATCTTTAGAGAACCCTGTTTTATATAGTGATATAAAAATAGTTACATCAAGTAAATCAAATCTACGTACATATGGAAACAATTTGGCAACTATACAAAACGGTATAGTTTTAGGAATAGATTCATTGAAAAATAAAAGCAATAAAACCCCTTATTTATCAAGCATATATTTGAAAGTTTCAGATATTATGATAATAACTTTTGTACCAGAGTCATTGGCAGCAAATCATTTAAATCTAATAAATGGTTTCAAAAAATACAGTGAGGGTTTAGATATGATGGAAGATCAATACAATGATCCGGCTAAGGCACTTTTGGGGGTAAAAAAACTAAAAGAGGCAACTGAAGAAATATCAGAAAGTTTAAATATTATCAAAAGAACAATTGAATTAAATGATATAATTTATGCACCAACAGAGCCTGGTTTTCTTTTAAATAAAAAAAATTAATAAAATAATAAATATATGAAAATTTCTTTTAAAAAAATAATAAATCTATCTATTCTTATACTTGTTTTTTTTAATCCTATTTTAATTTTTGCAAATGAAACATTAATATTAAATCAAAACACACCTCCAAGAGCTATTATTGTTCAAGAGCCACTTGATCTAAGTGGTCAAACTCTTCGTCCTGATTTTGTAAATAGTCAAATACAAAACAGTATATCTTCAGCCAATACAAATCCTGGACAAAGCTCTCAAAACGGTGGTTTTCAAAACGGAGCTGTGGGTGTTGCAAGTTGTTTTGGTTCTCAAATAGTAGCAAAAGCAATAGTAGACAATGTAACAGGTCTTGCAGGAAGAGTTACTGATACTATTTTAAATGTACCTGTAGCTGAAAGTGGTCAAGTTGGAGCCGCACAAAAAACAGAAGTTAGTGCAAGAGTTGGTAGTGGAGTAAGTTTGTTTGGTTTAAGTATACCAACATTACCAAGTTGGGATGCTATGGCATATTGTATTGTAAATACAATGATTATATATATAGCGGATTCAACAATAGATTGGGTTAATACAGGTTTTGAAGGTAATCCTGCCTTTTTAAATAATCCAGATCAGTTTTTTACAGACCTTGCAAATCAAGAAAAGATAAACTTTTTAGAAGGATTGGCTTATGGAGTAAACTCAAATGTTTGTGGTGTTTATAAATCACCTATTTTATCAGCTTTATTGAGTAGATATGGAAGAAATCAACAATATAATCAAGGTTATGAAACCGGTGGATATGGTTATGGTTATAATCAAAACGGATCAATAAACAGTTGTGCATTTGACAATAATCCTGGGCAATTAAACACTTTTTTAAATACAAGTTTTAGTGAAGGTGGAGGTTGGAATGCATGGTTTGAAGTGACACAAAACCCTGTGAATAATCCATATGACACATATTTTAATTCAATTGACAATTTAAATCAAAGTGTAGAAAGCATAAAAATAAACAAAGAAAGAGAGTTAACTTGGAATAATGGATATTTAAGTTTTAGAAAATGTGAAAATGGTGAGAAAGATACAGGTAAGTGTTCCATAACAACACCAGGTACAGCTGTACAGAGTCAACTAGAGTCAACTTTAAACTTGGGTAAAAACAGATTAGTTTTAGCCGACAAATTTGATCAAGTTGTAACCGCTGTGGTTGATCAACTTATAACAACAGCTTTGGATAAAACTTTTGAACAAATAAATGAGGGGGTTGAGGGAGTAAATGAATCAATATCCGGAGGTTTAAATAATTCAAATAGAAATTCATATAGAAACCCTTGGCAAAATACAGATATAAACCCTTATTATGACAATTCAACAATAAACATAAACAACTCTATAAACAATTTTAACAATACTTCAACAACCACAAATCAAATAAACAGTTCGTCAAATATTTCAACTACTACAAATATTTAATATCTTATTTATTTATAGTATACTATATGTAAATATGTGTATAGATAATTTCATGAAAAATATTTTTTTGTTTTTATTTTTATTTGTATTTTTATTTGTAAATAAAGAAATATATGCGGCTTTTGACTATGGAACACAGCATGCAGAGGTGTTAAAAAAGGCAGGTTATACAGACGCGGACATAAAAAAAATAGATGAAAACATAAACAACGTTAGTAGTGGGAGTACTTATATTTACACCGTAACAAACTCAAACCCAGCAGGATTAGGCTATGTCCCTTCAACAGATATCACTCTTACAAAAAATTTATATAACCCTGATCCCGAAAAAGACACACTTGCACCAAATGAATTAGAGGGTTTAAAAACAAAACTTCAAGAAGGACAGAGTGTTTTAAATCAAAGTGATATAAAACAAGAAAAAGTATACCAAATAAATAGAGGTAATGTAACAAGTTATATATATATATATGATCCAACTCCGGAAAACAAAACAAACAATGATGAAGTTGTTTTAGCTGCAGCCACAAAAGAAGGTTCTTTTTTGGTCTTCAAAGATCCAATAAAAAAAGAGGTCTCAGGAAGAACTCAGGATGAGAACAGAAGTACAAAGGACATATTTTCTCTTGATGGTGTGTTAAATACCATTGATGCGGTCAATGGCAGACAAGTTGGCACTACAGTTGATTTAAAAAATAAAAAAAATGACCTGCAGCAAGTAAGGGATGATTTACGAACAGAGTATGAACAAGCTCAAGAATTAACCAGAGCAGAGAGAGAAAAATTAAACAATTATACAGGTAACGATGCAAGCATAAGAACAGCCCTTGAAGGTGCTCTAAAAAAAGCACAGGAATATGAAGACAGTGTTGGTGAAAAAGTAGTTAATGCAGGAGGAGAGTTAGCAAGAGAAGAAGAAAGACTTAGACAAGAGTCTGTTGCAGCAAATACTAGCCAATCTAGAGGTGAACTCGGTGCCGGCAAATGTGATAACCTTGTACAAGTTGCATCTAACAGCTTTTTTTGTATGACTGTTCAGGTAGCAAAGTTCTCCAACATCATCTTCAAACTTACATCATTTATTGCATACATAGCAGGTACATTATTTGATTTTTCATTAGAGTTTTCTATAAACTCAGCTGAGTTTATAGAAAGATTAGGTGTTGTAGAAATAACATGGTCATTTATAAGAGATATTTTAAACATGACTTTTATTTTTATACTCTTGTGGACAGCTATACAGATACTTATAGGACATGAAAATAAATACAATGCTCAAAAAATGTTACGTAATGTAATAATTATTGCAATACTTATAAATTTTTCATTATTTGCCACAAAACTTTTAGTCGACGGATCAAATATTGTTTCATTGAAAATATACGAAGCAATGAAAGCAAATACTGGAGACAAAGGTTCGTCTATATCAGTAAGAGTTATGAATACTGTTGGCCTAACAACTTTATACGACATAAAACAAATATTTAATGAAAATAACTTTCAAGCAGAAGGTAATTGTGCAACAAATCCAGGTGCACTTATAACAGTTTCAGTTATGGGTTCTATATTTTTAATAATACTCATACTAGCTCTCGGTTTAGCTGCTATACTTTTTCTCATAAGACTTGTTAATATAATTTTTCTGATGATAAAATCACCTCTTTTTGTTTGGAGTTTTATCATACCCGGAAATGAAAAAATACGTGAAATAGGTAAAAAATGGCAATCAGAAATGATGCATGTTTTAAGTTTTCCTATAATGTATTTGTTTTGGATGTTAGTTGCAGTTATTGTTTTTGAAAAATTAGGACAAATAAGACCTGCAGTAGAAGGTGGTCAAAAAACTAGTTTATTAAAACTTATATGTGAAACACCTGGTGCAAGTGGTTTTAGTGAATCAATATCTTTAGTTGCTGTATTTATAATAGTGATTATCATGATGATGAAAGCTATAGAATATGGTATTAGACACGCCGGAGATGGAGGCTCAGAATCTTTTGGAAGCGGCATGGCAACAACTGTTGCTAAAAAATTTGGAGGTTATCAAACAGCAATGACACAAGGTTTAGCAAAGAGAGCGGGAGCTGTGGCAGTTGGAGCAGGGGCATTAAGTGTTGGAGCAGTAAAAGGTTCATTGAAGTTTGCAAAAGATACTACAGGACGTGTTGGAGTAGGATTAGTGAATGGTCTAGGTAGCAAAAAAGAAGGAACAACTTTCGGAGAACGTTTTGGTGATGGTTTTTACAATCCAGGTATAAAAACAAAAGAGGCCTTTCGTGACAGTATGCAAAGCTTAGCATCTGCAACAGCAAATAGTGGCTTAGCAAAATTTGTAGGCATAACAGGAACAGCTGCAAAACTTGCTAAAAAATATGACGACCCAATGAATGATAGAGGTGAGACAAGAAAAAAAGCAAACGAAAGAAGAGTAGCAACAACTTTAGCAAGACAAAACAATGTAACAGCAGCTATAGATAAAAAGTTTAAAACCGATAGTTATGAAGATTGGAAAAAGAAAAATCCAAACGAAAGTATGGAAAAATATGAAGAGTATGTAACTAAACAAAATCAACAAAGAATAGAAAAGCTTTTAGGTGAAGGTATATCAGATCTACATAGAGAAGGTTCCTCAGAAACCCACCTGCAAGAACTTATGAAAAATTCTATAAAAAAAGACACAGATCCTACTACAGGTCGAATCACAAAAATAAGATTTGATGAAAGTTTAGCAAGGCAGTCTTTTGTTGGAATTATGAAAGATAAAAATACAGCAGAGGCAATAAAAGATAAAAAAACAGATAAATTTGCACTTCATAAAAAAATAAAAGCTGAAGCTATAATAAAATCAATATCAGAAGCGAATAAAAAAGCTTTGGATGAAACTACAAAAAAAGTAGCAAATGAAAGTAGAGAAGCAAAGTACAGAGAAAGAACTGAGGAATTAACAAAATTATTAAGTAATCTACCAACAGAGGGAGATATAAAAAAATTAGTAGATACTCAAGTGTCTGGAGAAATGGAAACTTATAAAGGTCTAGGTGACATGGAAAACACTGTAAAAGCCATAAACAAAGCAGTAAATGATTATAATGATTACATATTATCTTCAACAGGCTCTGTTGCAGACCTTCAAGTAGTAGAGGATGCCAGAGAAGAAGTGAGGAAGGCGATAAAAGCACATAAAGAATTTAGGTATGAAACAGAGGGTAAAAGAGATAAGGAAAATCTAGAGTTAAATAAACATTTAGACAAAATACAAAGAGACAAAGACAACGAAGCGGCAAAAAAACAAGCTCAAACAGAGGCGGCAAAAAAAGCAGAAGATGCCAAAAAAAATAAACCAGATAAAAAATAAAAATCATGAATAACACTTACTATAAAGAAAAATTAAAAACATTACCTGATGATTTACAGTATGCTGTTATGATGTCTGAATGGCAAAAAACTTTATTAAAAATAAAAGATAAGTTTAAACTTCATATAGATCAAACACAAACACTTGAAGACTGTACCATAAAGCTCATGTTTGGGGATATAGATGCACCTGATTTTATAAACATTATGTTTAATGATGCTCATATAAACTCAGAGACGGCCGCAGATATATTGTTAGAAATTGATTTAACAATATTAAAAGAAATAAGACATAGACTTGAATCAATGGAAGAAATAAAAAAAAGAGATGAAAAACTTGATTATTTACTTTTGAGTGATGAGGATAAAATCGCTAGAGAAATCTCTGACTTACAAGGTGACTATTATGAAAATATAGAAAAAGTATATCAAGAAACAGAGGAACAAATGCTAAAAGAGGGTATACTTCCAGACGGATCAAACATAACAGATGAGATGCTGGGTATAACAACAGAAATACCTTCTGATATAGTAAAAGAAAAAGATGATTTATTAAAAGAAATAGACAGCCCAACAATAAACATTTACAAAAAAGAAACTTTTTCAAATGCAGAACCTATACCAGTAGATCATCAACTTCAAAACATTCACATAGAAGAACCTTTTCAAGAAGAAGATATAGTGTCTGAGCAAATTGAAACAGAAACTATAACACAAACCGAAGCACCTCAAACAGAAGAACAAACTTCAAAAGAAATTCCAACAGAAATAAAAAAACCAATAACAATAAAACTTGACGATATGTATAGAGAACCAATAGAATAATAATATGAGATATCAAGTACCACAATTTATAGAATTTGAAAGTAAAATAATAGGACCGCTTACATTTAAGCAGTTTATATACATACTTGGCGGTACAGGGGGTACATATATTATATATAAAATATTTGGCATATTTCCAGGTATTATACTTATGCTTATACTTTGGTCACTTGCAGGATCTCTCGCTTTTGTAAAAATAAACAACAAAAGCTTTGTTGATGTTTTAGCTGCTGGTTTTTCTTACTTAACACGATCAAAACTATATGTGTGGAAAAAAATAGACAAACCTGTAACAGCGGAAGAAGAAGTTAAAGAAATAGCTTCGGTAAATAGTGGTTTTTTAGCACCATCACTTTCACAAAGTAAGTTGAAAGATTTGGCTTGGAGTTTAGATGTAAACAAAAACATATATACAAACAAACAAAATAAAATTGAATAATATAAGCATATCTGCTATAAATATATTCATGGCGACTATAGTTTAGTGGTAAAACCCAGGTTTGTGGATCCTGAGTCGAGAGTTCGATTCTCTCTAGCCGCCCATGTTAACGAACCCAACACAAGATTTTGTGCCCATAAGCGAGATTCGCGAAGGCATAATGATATTAAAAGATGGTTCCATGAGAGCTGTTGTATTAGCAACATCTATCAACTTTGCATTAAAATCCGTAGAGGAGCAGGAGTCTGTTATTTACCAATTTCAAAACTTTTTAAATTCTTTAGATTTTACAGTTCAAATATATGTACAATCAAGAAAACTTGATATAAGGCCATATATATCACTACTTGAAGAAAGACTTCAGGCACAGACCAGCGATCTTATGAAAATACAAATAAGTGAATATATTATGTTCATAAAAGGCTTAACTGAAGGTTCAAATATTATGACTAAAAGCTTTTTTTTAACAATACCTTACAATTCAAACTTAAGTGCTGGTAAAAGTTTTACAAACATGTTGAGTAGAAAAGATGAGAAAACAATACAAAAAAATAAAAATGATGACTTTGAAGAAATAAAAAATCAAATAGAACAGAGAGTTTCTGTTGTTGAGCAAGGCTTGTCTCGTTGTGGTGTTAAAGTTGCACGACTCGGAAGTGAAGAGTTGGTAGAATTATTTTATAGAATATTTAATCCAGGAGATGCAGAAAAACCAATAAAGATGTAATATATACATATGGGATTTCTAGATTTTTTAAAAACAAAAAAAGATACACAAATAAAACAAATAACATCTATATTACCAAAAGATATATATAGATCAGCAGTACTTGAACTTAAAGACATAATCGCACCTTCAGCTTTAAAAATAAGTCCAAAAACATTAAACCTTGGAGAAAAACTTGTTCGAAGTTTTTTTGTGATGTCATATCCAAAATACCTTTCAGATTCATGGTTTTCACCAATCATAAACTTAGACAAAGCTTTTGATATATCAGTTTTTATTCATCCTATAGACACATCTGTGGTGTTAAACGAGTTTAAGAAAAAAGTAGCTGAGGTACAAAGTCAAATAAATGATCGAGAAGAAAAAGGTTTGGTTCGAGATCCTCAACTAGATGCATCATATCAAAACCTAGAACAACTTCGTGACAATCTTCAACAAGCACAGGAAAAGATTTTTGATGTTGGTATATACATATCTATATACGGAGACAGTGAAGAAGAGCTTAACAAAGTTGAGTCAGAAATAAAATCAACACTAGAAGCATCTCTTGTTTTTATAAAACCATCACTTTTTCAACAAGAACAAGGTTTCAAAACAATAATACCAGTTTCAACAGACGAATTAGATGTTCATTCTAAACTAAATTCTTCGCCATTGTCTAGTATATTTCCTTTTATATCTTTTGACCTTACAGAAGGTAAGGGTATATTGTACGGCCTTAACCGACACAACAACAGTTTGGTTTTGTTTGATAGATTTTCACTAGAAAACTATAACTCTGTTACTTTTGCAAAATCAGGTTCAGGAAAATCATATGCAACAAAACTAGAGATTTTAAGATCTCTAATGTTTGACGTTGATGTTATAGTTCTAGACCCAGAAAGAGAATATGAGAAAATGACAGAAACTTTAGGTGGAAGATATTTTAACATATCCCTAACTTCAGAAAACCATATAAACCCGTTTGATATACCAATACCTCATGAAGATGAATCTCCTGCGGATGTGCTCCGGTCCCACATAGTGAACCTTGTAGGACTTTTCAGGCTCATGCTAGGCGGGCTTACACCTGAAGAAGATTCTGTTATAGACAGAGCCATTTCAGAGACTTATGCACTTAAAGATATAACACCGGAAGCAAACTTTACTGCTGTAGAACCGCCACTTATGTCAGACTTTGAGCTGGTACTTGCGGGGCTTGAAGGGGGTGAGTCTTTAGTTCAACGTTTAACAAAATATACAAAAGGAACATGGTCTGGTTTTATAAACAAACCATCAAACCTAGACATAAACAAAAAACTGGTAGTGTTTTCACTTCGCGATATGGAAGATGAGTTAAAACCTATAGCTATGTATATTGTTATGCATCACATATGGAGTCTTGTTAGAAAAGATATAAAGAAAAGACTTTTGGTAGTAGATGAGGCATGGTGGATGATGAAATCAGAAGACACGGCATCTTTTTTGTTTGGTTTAGCCAAAAGAGGTAGAAAATATTATCTTGGTATATCAACCATAACCCAAGATGTAGAAGACTTCTTAAGATCCCCTTACGGTTTACCTATTATCACCAACTCATCTATGCAGTTTATGTTAAAACAATCACCGACATCTATAGATATGGTACAAAAAACCTTCAACCTTACAGATGAAGAAAAGTTTTTGCTTCTAGAGTCAGGTATAGGGGAGGGAATATTCTTCGCTGGTCAAAAACATGTTGCATTGAAAGTCGTATCATCTGAAACTGAGCACAGAATCATAACATCAAACCCAGAAGACATATTAAACAATAAAAAAGAAGATCAAAAAACATGGCTACACAATTAGCAGAGAGACCGAGTAGAATACAAAATCCTATAAACAGGGTGCAGGGTGCCCAAAGGGCAATAAAAAACATAACAAAAAAACCTGTAACACTAAACTTGGTATGTATGTGTATGGTTGCTGGAGTTTTAGATATTATAGGTTTATTCGCAACAACAATACCAGGTGTCGGTATAATGATATCAATAATATCTGCAACAATTTTTATACCTTGGTTTTATTTTTCTGGAATAAAGTTTAATCTTAAAAAGATAAGCACATTTGGAACAACTTCTATACTAGAAATGATTCCAATCATAGGAAACATGCCTTTTATACTGTTGAACGTTTTATACTCTTATTATTCAGAATAAAATCTGATACAATTATAATATGAATTTTTTCTCTAAAATATTTTTTATATTTGTATTTATTTTATTTTTTTCTATAAACACTTTTGCAGCAACAGGACCTGAGGAAATACCAGAACTTAAAGAAAAAGTTTATTATAACGTATCTCCATCTAGACCAAAAAAAGGTGATGTTATAAATATAGAAGCTCAAATGTTTGGAACAGAAATAAAAAACTCTAGTTTTATTTGGAGTTTATCAGGAAAAGTTTTAAAAGAAGGTTTAGGTGAAAACAGATTTAGTTTTACATTATCAGAAAAAACAAAAATAACCCTTAAAATAACAACAAGTGGAGGTGTGGTGATAGAAAAATCTTTTGAATTTGATCCAAAAAAAGTCGTAATAATATGGGAATCAAAAACATATACACCGCCGGTTTATAAAGGTAAACCATTGTATTCTAAAGAGTCTAGTTTAGTTTTAAATGCAATAAATCTAGATCAAGAAAACCCTTTAACAAATAAAAAAAATAATTATACTTGGAAAGTTGATACAACAGTCAAAGGTAATGATTCAGGTGTTGGTTATGTTTCTTATGTACACAAAGGTGACATACTTGGTTTAGAGCCTTTATTTACAGTAAAAATGTCGGAAATAGGATCTCGTCAAGAAGATCAAGCTGTATTGAGAGTACAGTCTTTTCCTACTGAAATAATAAGTTATGAAAAATTACCATTATTAGGAGTGTTGTTTAACAAAACATTAAAATCAAACTTTAGATTTAATCAAACAAATGAAACAACAATAGTTTCTTATCCTGTAAATTACTCTTTACTGTCATCTTTTTCAGCAATATATAGTTGGTATATAAATGATGTTAAAGTAAATTCAAACTCAAACGAATTGTCTTTTAAAAAAACAAAAGATGATGATAAATCTAGACTAACTTTGGATATAAACAACCCTACATCAATATTACAAAACAAAACTACCTCATACATAATAGATACAACAAGAAAATAACCCCATGCCCAAAACATTAACAACTCTAACAATAATCATCTCATTGTTTTTTGGTTTTAACGTATTTGCTGCTGAGAAAAGTATTCTTGATACATTGATACCGTCAAAGAAAAATTGTAATTATGTAAGTAAACAA
>JBGSHK010000002.1:0-29457 GCA_041752275.1 Minisyncoccia bacterium
TTTTTTATCAGCTACAGGTGCTGCTACAGGAGCCGGAGCCGCTGTCTCTTCTACTGTATCTGTTGTTGTATCTGCAACCACATTCGCGGCTGTATCTACTGTTGTTTCTTCTTGATCTGTCATAATTTTATTTTAATTTAATTATTTAATAAATATAGTTGATTGTATTAACTGTTCTTTTTCGCAATAGCGTCAAGAGCAAGTACAAATCGTTGTATAGGTGAATTGATAAGTTGAACGAATTGAGCTTGTAATGTTTTGAAATCTGGAATAGAAGCGATTGACATCATTTCTTCTTTTGATTTGTATTCATTATCGAATATACCACCTATGATTGAAAATCTATCTTTGAATTTTTTTGTAAATTCTAGAACTTCTCTCGCAGGAGCAAGCAGGTCATCTCCATACACTAAAGCAACTTCGCCATCAAGAGATGGTAGTTCGCCTTTTATGTCTAGATCAGACAAAGCTCTTTTGATCAATGTTTTCTTAGCAACACGGTATCCAACATCAGCTTTTCTAAGTGCATTTCGCACTAAGCCTGTCTCAACAACATTAAGTTTATGAAAATTCACAAACACTAATGATCCTGATTTTTTAGCGATATCAGATACATTTGATACAACTTCAACTTTTTTGTTTTTTGAAATTGCCATATATTGATTTATATTAAGTTTCTGTTTTTAATTAGGTCTGGTATTTACCTTGTTTTAAAAAGGTATTTACCGGAATCTACACAGGATTTATGGTCAGACTTTAGTAAAAACTTTAGTTCAAGACCACCTATGGTATTCGAGACCACGTTGATACATTATCACGATTTTAGAGCTTTAGCAACAAAAAATTGAGCAATATATAATACTCTTTTAGCTTTGAATATCTGGATTTAAGTGTTGGGCTATATGAGATTTTACTTATTGAATCTATTGATAAAATAATTCTACTTTTTAAGGTTTGTAAATATTTTGAATTTTTATTCTGTTTATATATTTCAAGTCTTCTTATATATCTATCTTTCAAATAAAAATCCATATTGGAAGATTTTATTTCTGCTACTATGTTATTTATTTTTTCTTCAGTTGAAGGTTCTATAGCCCCATTGTTTGAAGAATGGTTTTGTATTTGTATAATTCTACCGGTAGTTGGTAAAGACAAATTAAGTCCATTAGACTCATTATTTACATCAAAAACAAATTCACTATTTTTAAATATATCTATATTTTTATATTCTGATTCTTTTATATCATTATCTATGCTTTCTATAATACTTATATCTATAGTGTTGTTGACTTTTGATTTAATAGAAAAGTTTTCAATATCTGTTGTATATAAATAATGTATACTGTCATCGTATAATTCAAAGCGATTATCATTTAAATGCTCTAAAGCCTCACGAAAATTGTTATTTGTATTTGCAGAAAACTTGTCAAAATAAAGCTCATTGTCTGTATTGTCTTTTATTTTACTAATACCTATACTTAAATCCATATCGAGAGGTGTTAAGTACTCTGATAGTTTATTGTCTGGATTACTTGGTGAAATCTTTAAAAGTTTATAATTATTATTTTTTATTATTTTATAATAATCTAATCCTTCTAAAGGTATGTCATTGCGCAGTGGGTTTATTATTTTATTTATTGTTAATATTACTTTATCATTATTCAT
This sequence comes from Minisyncoccia bacterium, assembly GCA_041752275.1. Taxonomy (GTDB): domain Bacteria; phylum Patescibacteriota; class Minisyncoccia; order Phycocordibacterales; family CAIZLB01; genus CAIZLB01. The sequence goes on from JBGSHK010000002.1 coordinate 1,666, forward strand.
AATATTTACATGCTTATATATTGTATTTTTTAAATCTATAAAAGTTGTATTTTCCCCTCTAGATAAATATAAATCCTCAACAACACCGTCCCCTGCTTTAGTGTACAAGGGGATTATTTTAAACATATTTTTATCATCTAGCTTTATATCTGATAAAGTATTTATACCTGTACCCAATATTTGATGAACTTTTATGTTTTCTGGATATATTATATTGTCTAATTCTTGATGTAAAAGTTTGGATTTATTTAACAGATCTGTATTTACTTTAGAATAATTGCGTATAACTGTTTCCTGTAAAAGTTTATCGTCGTGTGTGTTGTATGTATAATATTTTTCTGAGGGCAAAAGAGTATAGGCTGTAGGCATATTTTTTGCAAGTTCACGGGCAATAGATGATCGCATAATAAGACCTCCCACTAAAGACTGATTGTGTCCAAACATGAGCGCCGTTATAGCTTGAGCTGTTCCATATTCAGGCATTGCAACAAAGACTATATTGTCTATGATGTTTTCCGCACCCACTTTTTTTAATTCTAAGATAAGCTGTTTAGCAACAATACCTCCATTACTATGTGTTATTAGTGTTACTTTTCCGGTACGAGAGGTTTTTTGTAAATCTTTCACCAATTGAACAAGGTCTACATTTTTGTCTTTATATTTTACACCTTCATTCAATATATAATCAGCAGACATGCGCCAATCATATGGTACGGAGTTATAATCTTTTATTATATTTTGGCTTTTTATTTTTTTTAAATAATCATCAAAATCTTTATATATATCTTTATCTATTTTTGGTAAACCTCCAAAAATATTTGTCTTAATAATGATATCTTTGGTAAAAATATTATTAATACTTTTACCGAACTCATCTAAATATAACTTTTTAACATCGGTATTTTTATTTGGCTCCCAAAGTTGATTTTCAACTACCCCTCCAGTGTAAAGTCTACTTCCCATAACTCCCGGTAAAAACATAATGTTGGAGCAACAAATTTCAGGTTTTTTTATATTTTTAATTTTGGAAAAAACTTCTATAGAAAAAGGTCCTGCTAATATATTTTTTTCACCTGTAGGTGAATCTACTTTATATGCATATATTATAGGTTTTTCTTTTTGAAAATAATTATTTTCAAAATTTCCTATTGTATATGATTCTATAGCTGTATTATTATACTCGAAATCATTATTGTTTATAGATATAAAATTTGATTGATATATACTTAAAACTTTATTGTTATTAATAAACTCTGTATTTTTTATATTTAAATTATTTGCATTATATATGTCTAAAACATCACCTTTATAATTTTGAATTTTTGAGTTTTCTATAGAAAAATTTGAATTGTTATATATAGAAATAAGATCTTTTTCACCAAAACTTAAACTTGTTAAAATATCCATACTTATATCACTAAAATAAACTTCCATAAATTTAACAACATCTATAATTGTATTATTTAAATTGAGTTTGGAATTAAATAATTTAAATACATATGTATCATTTTTATTTTCAATGAAAGAATCTTTAACGTTAACGACACTATTATTGTACAGAGATATAGAACTATTATTTTTGAAAATAATTTTAGCATCATTAATATTCAAAGTTGAAGAAGAAATAGTTATATTATTGTTTATAATATATGGACTATTTGCCTTATTCCAGTTTATGATTTTATTATTGAAATATGTACCTTGAATAACCGTATCGGCTGACACAGGAGTTGTTGTTATGGCAATGATGATTATTGTTATTATGTTTATTATTTTTTTCATTCTTTATATTTTACTTATCAAAGATAAAATTTTTTTAAAGAATTTATAAAGTTTTATAAAAGAAAAAATAAAAACTTAAACAACAAAAAACCACCTATAATGGTGGTTTTTTGGGTGAGATGTAAATTATGTGAATTTTATTGTAACACTATATCGTACAAGCACCTGTTGTAGTAGAATAAGAACCTGTTGTAGATGAAACAGAGTTACCTGAACTGTCTGCACATGCTGTTCCTGCTGGTGATCCAGCAAGTCTTGCCCTAACTACCCAAACTGTTGAAGATGCAGTACAAGATACATTTGTAGCTCCTGCTTTTAATTGCAAGTCTGTAACTAGATTTTTAAGTCCACCTGTACTTGTTGCGGCAAATATACCTGAGGCACATGAATTAATAGTGGCTCCTGCTGTCGTGTGATAAACACCACTGTTTTCACCGGCAAATAACTCTGCTTGAGCTCTCATGTTTGAAAGTGATGAAGTTATCGCTGCGTTAGTTCCACCGTTTCTAGCACTTGAAAGTGATGCAAGAACTATACTTGATAATATACCGATGATGGCAATCACAACCAATAGTTCTATAAGTGTGAATCCTCTTTGTAATGTTTTCATATTATTTAAATTTTTATTTTTTATTAATTTAGTAAACAAATTAGCTAATCTATCTCTTTTATTAATTTGTAAAATAAAAGATAACTATATTATACATTAAATAAAAAATATAAAGCAAATATTTTGTGTATAACTTTTTTTAACTGCACAAATTTATTTATGAAATAACTTTTTTTGTAGACTATTTGTCCTAGATAAATAGTTGACGACAAAAAAACGGAATATAATAAATAAATTTATCCTCTTACTATACTTAACGCCAACCCTCCCAACTCTCCGGCCAACACTCTCATATATGTGCCACTTTTACATTTAACTTTTAAAGTTAAAACTTTAAAATCGTTTTCATTATTTTCAAAAAAAGTATTCCATCCTTCTTTTATCTGATCCAATCTAAAATCACCTTGCATATTACATTGTTCCAGTTTGTTGAAAATATATTCTTCTAACTCTGTCGATGAAAAAACCTTAACCCCCTTCTCTTCTACACTATATATATAACCTTCTTGTTTTTTATTTGTAGCATCTTCATCTTTTAGAACTTTCTTTATGTTTGGTGAAGAGTATTTTGGATAATCATATACGAAAGATCCGATAAACTTTTGTATATCTTGCTCAAGATAGTTATCATTTACACCCTCAATCAAACCCAACACATCTCCTGTATCAGTTTTTATACCGAGTAAAACCTCAACTATGTATTCTTTATCCTGATCTTGTATTTTTTGTTTTTCCTTCATATCTCCACTCCAAAGCAAGTGAATATTTCCTTCGGCCATAGGGTCCAGACGTCCCACAAAAGTGATCTTCTTTTGATCTTGTTCATCTAAAAAAGGTCTAACCTCTTCCAACACCTGTAGCGGTGTAAATCCTAGTTTCTTATATATCAAAATACAGGTCTCTGTTATGATCCTGTATTTTGTGTAGGTTAAGCCTACTGTGGGTATATTATTTTTCAGCGTTTTCAATTTCTTTTACTTGTTCCATATCCACTTCTGGAACTTCTTCATCTAATAAATCGTTATCTGGTGCAGCGGCTTCTTTTTTAGGAGCGCGAACCATTTGCATTTTTAGACGTTTGTTGATCTCTTTAACTGCTTTGTCTCTTATATAGTATAGTTTTGCTCTTCTTACTTTAGATCTCTTTACAAGTTCTATCTTGTCTATCATTGGAGAATATAGAGGGAATATTCTTTCTACACCATATCCGTTTGCTGACTTTCTAACTGTTAAAGTGGCTCCGGCCTCTGATCCGTGCTTTCTAGCCAAGATCATACCTTCGAATATCTGTATACGAGTTTTGCCTTTTTCTTGAATTTTTTGATGTACTTTAATAGTATCACCTGTTCTTAAATCAAGTGTTTTTCTTGTTGTTTTGTCTAATGTCGATAATGTTATAGCCATAATAGACTAATTATTAACATATTTGCGTTATTAAATCAAGCATATCTTCTGCTAGTGTCGCTTCAAAAGATCTCTCCTTTCCGTCCATATCTTTAAAGGTTATTTTGAAGGCATGAAGTGCTTGTCTCTTGAGCCCTAGATTGTCTTTGTGATTTGGCATATATAACTTATCTGCGAGTATACCGTGATTGACATGCTTCATATGTACGCGTATCTGATGTGTACGACCAGTCTTAGGCTTAACAGATACATAGGCATACTTAATCCCACCCTTTTCAAACTCTTTCAATACTTCAAAGTATGTAACAGCCTCACGGAGCTCACCGCGAGCAAAACGACCGCAAACATATTTTCTAAAGTCTGACTGACTACGCCCTATAGACTCCTGTATACAGCCTTTAGGTGACTTGAAATGACCATATACTATAGTTCTGTATTCTTTCTCTACTTTATGATTTTTGAACTGTTCCTTTATATATGTATAGAACTCTTGGTTCAGGGCAATAATCATCACCCCTGACGTATCGGAGTCTAGTCTGTGTACTATGCCATGTCGTTCAAACTTGTCATCTTTCTCCCCCACGTCTTTGGTTTGAGGATACAATTTTAAAACTTCAGAAGCCACCGAAGGTATGTCTTCTTTTTTTCTACCATCACTGTGAGTTATGAGACCTGCAGGCTTGTTGATGATGACAAAGTCTTTTTCTTCGTGGATGATTTCTATCATTAGAGTCATAGTAGCACACTTGGTAATATTTTCATCTCTTGTTACGTATATAAAAAGGTATGATCAAATAAGAAATATAGCTAATCCATTTCTTTTGTAAGACAAAAATCACCAGCTGTAAGATTGGTGATTTTTGTTTTAGTTTTTTTATATTCACTAACCAAACGTAAACGTAAACACTTTCAATTTTCCGATAGGTATCTTGATATCAATAGTATGCTGTCCATAATCAATCCCTTCAATAAGTGTGTACAGACCCTCATCTTTGATCATCAGCTTTTTAACAAACTTTCCATCTAGATATATATCCGCCTCTACCCCCAAGTCTGACCCGGCGGTTATGTATATATCTTTTGCATCATATTTGAAAACTATGCTTCCAGGTTTTGTGTTTTCTGCATATTCAGAAGTCATATTCCAACTACCATCAAAATATAATTTGTTAAGTAAAACATTTTTAGGAAGACTAAACTCCTGAACTCCTGAAACTCCAACCTTTCCATTTGCAAGATATTCATTTCGAGCAGAACCAAAATATATTTCCGGACTTTTTACATTTCCTTTCTCTGTTTTTATATTTACAAGATCTTTTGATGATATATCTAACTCTGTACCCATACGACCAGCTCTTTCTTTAAGAGCATCTTGTATAGCCTTTTCTGTCTCTTCATAAGCCCCTTCACCTATATGGTCATATATAACATATCCATCTATGTCTATCAGATATTTTCGTGGCCAATATTGATTTTGAAGAGCGTTCCATGTTTGATAATTGTTATCCAAAACAACAGGATATTTTATCTTGAAATCTAGAACTACTTTTTCAACATTTGCTTGAACTTTTTCAAATGCAAACTCTGGAGTGTGAATTCCTACCACCTCAAAACCTTTATCTTGATATTTTGCATACCATTCGTTTATATATGGAATAGTTCGTTTACAGTTTATACAACTATATGTCCATACATCGAGCAATACAACCTTACCTTTTAGTTCCGCCAAAGTTATAGGTTTACCACCAGTGTTTATGTATCCATTAGGAGAGACAAGTTCTATGGCTTTTTTGTATTTTGCATCTTTTTCTGCAAGGGATAAATATTCACCAGAAAGATTTGCAGACGAACTTTTTTCTTCTTGTGAACCTAGTAACCTTTGCTCTATCTTGGTCACATCAAAGAAACCTTTATCTAATATATATGTCTGTAGTTTTTTATCAGCTCCTGTAAGGATACCTATAGCAACGATAACAAAGATTATTCCAAGAGTTTTCTTAAACCAACCGTCTGGATTTGCTGCTACACCCAACTTATCTACTATTCTTTGACCTATCAAAGCTACTGCAAACAGTGCTAAACATAAACCAAGTGCATAAGCCAGTAGGTAAATAAGACCAAGTAAAGGGCTGACCGGCAACACTGTGGCTAGGATAATAAAGTATGTTGGACTACATGTTGAGAACACAGGGCCTAAAGATGCCCCTACTATCACATCTCCCCAGAAGCTTTTCTTTTGATCCCCTTTACCCAAGGCCATGTTTGATTTTCTACTCAACTTTGAGATAAACTTATTTTCCCAAAGTGAAGGAAAGATAGTAACTAAACCAAGTATAAGTATGATAATACCTGATACTATTTTCCAAGTATATTCTGGTATATCTATAAACAATGTACTAACTTTTAACAACAAAGTGAAGAGTATAACCGAAATACCTAGAGAGAATATTATTGTTAAGGTCTTTTTCTTATTTGCTTTTTTATCATTTACAGAACTACCTAAAATAACAGGAAGTACTGGTAGTACACATGGTGCAAGTATGGTTAATATACCTGCTATAAACGATACGATAAGTAATAACATATTATGTTTTAATTATTTTACCTGACCTACAACAGAGGCAAGTGTTGATCCACCCATCCATTTTTTAATAAGGTTTCCATTTGCATCAACTTGTACAAAAGTATGCTGATATGTAACTCCGTATTTTTTCTTAAGATCTGATGATTTGTCATAATCAACATCTAAGATAGTTAGATTTGCAGGAATATTTTTCATGTTTGCTTTTATATCCGCGTCAACTGTACGACATGTTGGACACCATCCCGCTCTGAAAAACAGAACCACATTGCCGGCTTCTGCATTTGCTAGTTTTTCTGGAGCATAAGCTTCATAACTTGCACCTTTTATCATCATGGCTTCTTTCTGCATCATTGCATCATCTTTTTTTATCATAACATCAGAAGATGAGGACATCATAGCTTCTTTTTCCATCATGGCTTCTTTTTCAATCATAACATCATCTTTTTGCACCATCTCATCTTTCACCATACTTTCGGTACTTGTATTTTTATTTAAAACATACACACCACCACCCATCAAAACTAAAACTATTATTGCGATTATTATATTTGTTGATTTCATATTTTTGTTTATTGTTTATTTATATTTATTTTTTATATACTTCTATTATAGAAAATATAAAAACAAATGTAAAGCATGCTTTACATTTAATATATAAAACCTGCTATGTTATAAATTTTTATCAGTCCAAATACGAGTTGCAACCTTTGTAATAATCATAATTATCAAGGTTAAAACCAGCCAAGTATCTATTGTAGATGATAAACCTTGCACAAATATACCTGTTATCAAGACAATGCAGCCTGCAAGAAAAGCATTTCTACCCGCCAATCCTTTATGTATATCATCTCTTTCATCTTTTGATTTTTCGCGTAATACTAGTCCAGCAAATAATCCAAACAGTGCAAGTATTGAAGCTAGCATGCACATAACCATCATGTTCGGCATCCAAAAACCAAAAGGGTTTAATAATAAAACCGAAACTATTATTATACAAATTGTTAAAATTATTTCTTTAATATTATTTTTCATAATGTATTTTAAATATTTTTTCTACTGATACTTTGAAAAAGTCAGCTATTTTAAGAGCTAATAATATTGATGGTGTATAATTCCCTTTTTCAAGAGCAATAATAGTTTGACGGCTAACATTCACCTTCAAAGCAAGATCTTCTTGTGTCACGTTTTTTTCGAGACGAAGTTTATACACATTATTTTTAATAATTTCTTTTTCTTTCATATCTTTATGAGTCAGTATACTTGTTAACTAGGTTTATGTAAACCTGACTGTACTTATAAAAATTTCTCACCATACTCTGACAAAGCAACAACAATCTTTTTCAACCCCTTACCTTTAACGGTCAATGAGTACTCTACATGTGGTGGTTTTTGTTTAAATTCAACTCTTAAAACAAGTTTATTTTGTTCAAGTTTTTTTAATTTTTCAGTTAAAGTCCTTGTACTTACTCCTCCCAATGCTTCATGTAATTCACCAAATCTTTTTGAACCAGCTAGCAACTCACGTACTATTATAAGCACAACAGAGTCACCAACCAAGTCAGATGCCTTGGCTATTGGACAATTTGTGCACATTTTTTTCTTTTGAGATGTTGTCCTAAACATATATACAAAATAACATTTTTTCAATAACTTTACAAATGAAAGTATAAAGATTATAATTATTATATTATCATTAAATTTTAAATAAAAACAATAATATATGTCAAATATAATAAATGCCTTGAATTGGAGATATGCAACAAAAGCATATGATACAAATAAAAAATTATCAGAAGAACAAGTTAAAACTCTTATAGAATCAGTAAGATTAACTCCCTCTTCTTATGGTTTACCAGTGTACAAAGTTATACATGTTAAAGATATGGAGGTTCGCGCTCAATTAAAAGCTGTAGCTTGGGGTCAACCTCAAATCACAGACGCTTCTGAATTGTTTGTGTTTGCAGTAAAAACAGATTTGAGCGACACAAATGTTGACGAGTTTATAAACCTGACCGCAACAACAAGAGGTATGCCGGTTGAATCTTTAGCTGAATATGCTGGTATGATAAAAGGGACAGTAAACTCACTTAGTCCAGAACACAAAGAAGCTTGGGCTTCAAGACAAGCTTATATAGGTTTAGGTGTATTACTTGCCACTGCAGCACTTGAGGAAATAGATGCAACACCGATGGAAGGTTTTACCACTGCAAAATTTGATGAGATTTTGGGCTTAAATAAACTTAATCTTAAATCAGTTGTTGTTTGTACAGCTGGATACAGATCTGAAAGTGATACTTATGCAAACTTGGCAAAAGTTAGAGTGAGTAAGGGTGATTTAGTTGTAGAGAAATAAATACAACCGTTAACTCCTCGGTTCGGAAACAAAAGTTTTTTACTTTTGTTTCTCTCACCCTACGTCGTTAATAAAAAAATACTAATATTTATATTTATTTAAAAAAGACATCTGAGTGGATGTCTTTTTTATTTTAGTCATTTTAATTTTAAATACTCATTCCAAAGATATTTCATATCATCTCTAGTCAACATATCTAAGACTTCAGCTTTATCAACCCAAACAAAATCAGCTATATTTTTTTCTTCTTCTGAAACTTCTTCTTTTTCGAGGTCTTTAAGTTTAGCTATAACAAGATGATAATGGGCTAGGCGATTTACATTTTTAACAGGATGAAAAAATAATCCATGAGAAACAAAATCGGTCTGTCTTATATTTTCTATATTTTTATAACCGGTTTCTTCATATATCTCTTTTTGAACAGTTTGCTCTAAAGTATCACCTTCTTCTATACCACCAGTTAAGAAACCATTCCAATTTGATTTTTTCCATTTTGATATAAGATAAGTGTTTTCTGTTGGATGCTCTATAACTACAGCAATTGGATCACGTTCTACTATAGGTGCATCTTCTTGAAATGAATCTGACCCGCCACTTAGGTTTATATATATGTTTGGATATTTTTCTTTTAATTCTTGTATTATTGTCATAAAGTTGTCTATATTTATTTTACAGGACAAGTATTTTTACCAAGAAGTGCATATAATCCACACCACCCTATAACTGCTTGTAAAAGACTTATTATGGAAATGACTATTAATACAATTTTTGCAATTTCATTATCAATAAAAAAAGATACTGAGAATAAAATAATTGCTAGTATCAGTCTAGCTAAACGATCTTTTGTGCCTATGTTTTTTTTCATAAGTTTATTATAGCTAAAAAAACACCTACACGCACACCCTCAACAGAAGAGGTTTTACCCTTGAACAATGTTGTCATTTAACTAAAGATTTATAGGTTATTTTTTATTGAACCTTTAGCTACTCCAACAAATTTTAAAAAATTACATCTATCACCGTCATCCATGTTTTCTTTTGACCCATTTATACTCAACACATCTTCTTCAAGAATATCGGGATACAAAAAAATCAACACTTTTCTTTAAAGATTTTTTACTTACTATTGTAAATGAATGAATATTTGGTATTAACATTTATTTACAATAAATAATACCGTGATAAGTTTTTATTTAAAAACTATTTTTAAATAAAAACCTTTGTGGACAAATAAAATTTGCTATACTTATACTCATGAAATCCAAACTAACAGAGTACCGAGAAGTTTTTACAAACAAAGAATTTTTAATTTCCCTAGTTTTATCATTTATTTTTTTAGCCGTAAGTATTGTTATAAATTTTTATGCAGGAACTTATGCCGCAGGAGTAGCCAGTAACCCTGTTACAGACATTATTCTTTCAAACATAGATTATTATGACGTTCACTATCTATTTATCAATGGGTCAATTTTATTTATGATATTTGTTGTTTTTGTTTATTTACAAAAACCAGAGCGTATACCTTTTACAGTTAAAACTACAGCCTTGTTTGTTTTGATACGATCATTGTTTATTATACTAACCCATATAGGCCCTTTTGCAGAACAGCAGATTATCTATCAGGGTATATTTAGTAAACTGTCTTTCGGTGCCGATCTGTTTTTCTCAGGACATACTGGTATGCCTTTTTTGTTTGCTTTGGTGTTTTGGAAAGATAAGATTATTAGATATATTTTTATAACATTCTCTCTGTCTTTTGCAGTTATAGTTTTGATGGCTCATATACATTATTCTATAGATGTATTCTCTGCATTTTTCATAACTTATACCATTTTTCATTTATCTGAAAAAATATTTATCAAAGATAGAAAAATGTTTTATGAACTTGGTGTTGAACAGCCTATATTGGATATAAAAGTTAAGGTTAATTAGTTTGCAGATTTTAAAAAAACGCCTCCGTAAATATCCTCTCTTCGGGTACACCAACCTGCTTCAGTATTTTCCACATATCTCGAGTAAAACCTATTGACCCACAAACAGCAAAATCAGCATCGGGTGTAGCGTGTACAGCCTTTTCAATATCAGATAAATTTATTCGTCTATAATATTCTTTACTATTCATCAAATCAGATTGAGGCCGTTCTTTTGTAAAAAATAAAGATGTGATAATTCGACTTTTTTCCAAACTAGAAAACATATTAAGAAACGGAGATCTTCTCTTGAAACCATTACTGATCAAAAATTGAACTTGCAATTCTTCACCTCCTACAATGCGAGTTTCAAATTCCTGAAGCCAACCGACAAATGGAGCAATACCTATACCAGCCGCAATACATACAAATGAATGTTGTGTATCACGAGGGTATAAACTTCCATGCGGACCATCAGCTATCACCTTGGTACCTGTATCGAGATTGTGAAGCGCTGTTGAAAATTCTCCCATTTTTCTAACAGCAAGTCTTGCACCATTTTGAGTAGGCATCAATGTATATGACCTTCCTTGATGTCCGCTGTTTTTATTTTCTGAATCAAGAAAAATATTTATATATTGTCCCGCCTTAAAAGTGATAGGTAAACCGTCTTTAGTTTCAAAATCAAAAACCATAACATCATCGCAAATAAGTTCTTTTTTCTTTAGGGTTAATTCGTATATGGACATGGGTTTTATTTTTTTGTTTTAATATAATCTTCAACAGCCTCTCGTAGAGCTTCTTGTCCCAAAACAGAGCAATGAAACTTTCTATCAGGTAATCCATCAAGTCTATCGACAATCTCTTCGGGTTTAAGTGTTATAGCTTTTTTAAATGTCATACCGCCGTTTTCTGTGGCCATAAGTGACATCATAGATGTGGAAGCTATGGCCGATGCGCAACCGAATGTTCTCCATTTGCATTCAATGATGCGCTGTGTTTCTGGATTCACCTTGATCCATACAATCATCACATCTCCACAAGCCATTGATCCAACTTCGCCTTTGCCGTGAGCCTCATATCCCTCATCATCCAGCAAAAGATTTCTTGGATTAAAAAAATGATCTTTAACTATGTCACTATAGACCCATGATTGTTGTGGACCACATATAACATCCCCTGTGTTGTTTATATTATTATTTTTCATGATTTTTTATTATTATTTATTTAAATAATCAACAGCCTGTGGGCAAATAGATCGAATCCTGTTTACCGATAGTGGTAAGATTTTGATAACTTGCTCTATATCATCGATTGTTGTGAATCTACCCAATGAAAAACGTAAACTTGCATGTGCCAATTCTTCAGGAACACCCATAGCAAGAAGGACATAAGACGGTTTGAGATCAGTGGCGGCACAAGCAGAACCTGTTGAACAACAAATCCCTCTGTGATCCAAATCCAGTAGCAATGATTCACCCTCAGTACCTGCAAATGACACGTTTAGCACACTAGGAGAAAAAGTTTTCTCTGATGTGTTGAAATGGGTGCCTGTTATTTTTTCTTTTAAACCATCTTTTAAAATTTTATGAAAATTTTTAAGTCTAAGATTTTCATTTTCATAATCATTTTGTGCCAACTCGAGAGCTTTTGCAAAACCTATTGCAAGCGATATGTTTTCCGTACCTGCTCTAAAACCTAACTCTTGATCACCACCAACGATAACCGGTGTGATTCTTACACCGTGCCTTAACCACAAACAACCTATACCTTTTGGTCCATAAATCTTACCGCTGTTCAATGTCATCAAATCAACACCAAGCATATTTGGATCTATCGATATAACAGAAGCTGCCTGACATGCATCAGTATGTAGTAAAGGCAATTCTTTACCGTCACGGATTTTTATCAACGCATCTGCAATTGCTTTTATGGGTTGTATAGAACCTACTTCGTTGTTTATATACATAACAGATATAAGTATAGTGTCAGGACGTATAAGTGATATAAGTTTTTCAACATCGACAACACCGTTTTTATCAACAGACGCATACGAGATAGAAAAACCTTCCCTCTCTAAAACTTTCGCACTTTCAACTATAGCTTTATGTTCTATCTGAGAAATGATGATATGTTTTCCTTTATCTTTATATGCTCTAGCTATGCCAAACAATGCCAAGTTGTCAGACTCTGTACCTGATCCTGTAAAGATAATTTCTTGACCGTTTACGTTTAGAGTTTTTGCAATACTGTTTCTTGCTGTATCAAGTCCATGTTTAGACAAACGACCAAAAGCATGCATCGAAGAAGGATTACCTTGAAGCGTGGCATCTGTCATATACGGGACCATACTCTCAAACACCCTCGGGTCGAGAGGTGTAGTCGCAGCATAATCCAAATAGGTGTAGTTATTTTTCATCGTATAAATGCTTTATTAACATATCGTAACATCATTGTTCTTATGTCCTCCATCTCAAAATCACTTGGTCCAACATAATTTGAGAAAGATACATCATTCAGATTTTCTGTTGGCATAAACTTTTGAGAATAATGTATTTTGGATCCTTTGATAATTTCCCCGATCTTTTGCATATCATTTATATCTAACTGCTGACGAACAATCGTTGTGCGAAACTCATAATCCGGAGCATGTGAAATTATAAGTGCAATACTTTTTTTAATCGCATTTTCATCAACAAAACAGTTTGCAACTTCTCTATATCTTTCAAGTGGTGCCTTGATATCCATAGCAATATAGTCAACCAGTTTTGCATCTATAAGTTTTTTTACCATATCAGGGTTTGTGCCTTGTGTATCAAGCTTAACTAGAAAACCTCGATCTTTTATTTTTTGTACAAATTCAAACAAATCCCGTTGCACGGTAGGCTCTCCCCCTGTCACTGTAACTGCGTCAAGTTGTCCAACTCTACTATCAAGAAAAGAAAAGAATTCTTCTTCATCTAGTTTAGGGGAAAAGTCTCTGAGTTCGGGGTTATAACAATAATGACAATTCATATTGCAACCCGCCGTGAACACAATGCAAGCAATCTTTCCTGGATAATCTATCAGTGTATTTTTTTGCAATCCTCCGATAATCATTTTTTTTCAAATGTTTTAATTATGGGCATATTAAATGTCTTTCTTTGAACAAACTCAGCTTGTTTTCCAACATTCCATTGCCTAACAGGACGAAGATATCCAACAATTCTTGAATACACCTCACATGCTTCACCACATTGTAAACAAGTCTCACTTTTACCTGCTATATAGCCATGCTTTTGACAAACACTAAATGTCGGAGTGATGCTAAAATATGGCATGTGATATTTTGAGCATATTTTTTTAACCAAAGAAGCAACTGATCGATAGTCATCAATCTTTTCACCAATAAATAAATGTATAACAGTTCCTCCGGTATATTTGGTCTGCATCTCATCTTGAAGATCTAAGTTTTCAAAAATATCATCAGTGAAAGATACAGGAAGTTGTGAAGAGTTTGTATAATAAGGTTCAGCTCCAGCTCGATAAGCCTCGTCATTAGCAACAATAATATCAGGATATTTCGATATATCTTTTTGAGCCAGGCGATATGATGTACCTTCGGCAGGTGTTGCCTCTAGATTGTAGAGGTTTCCTGTTTCTTTTTGATATTTGATTAAAGTATCTCTCATAAAATCAAGTATCTTGATACCAAATTCTTTGCCTTTTGGATCCCCTACAGAAACCCCCAAAAGATTGAGTGACGCTTCATTCAGTCCAACAAGGCCAATAGTTGAGAAATGATTATTCCAATAACATCCATCTCGCTCTCTTATTTTTTTAAGATAATGTTTAGTATATGGATATAGTCCTGAGTCAGTAAACCGCTCAAGCATCTTGCGTTTTATTTCAAGACTTTCCTTAGCATTATCCATTGCAATGAGCAGTTTTTCTTTGAACTCTTTTATATTTTTTGAAAGATAACCAATTCGAGGCATGTTAATGGTCACAACACCAACAGAACCAGTAAGTGCACTTGCACCAAATAAACCGCCGCCACGACGTCCAAGTTCTTTTGTATCCAATCTAAGTCTACAACACATTGATCGAGTATCTTCAGGCTTCATATCAGAATTTACAAAATTGCTAAAATACGGAATACCATATTTTCCTGTAATCTTCCATAGATTTTCATATTGTGGACATTCGAAGTCAAAATCCTTAGTTATGTTTATTGTTGGTATTGGAAATGAAAACACACGACCAGATGCATCCCCACCTGCCATAACTTCAAAGAATGCTTCGTTTAACATATCCATCTCTTTTTGAAATTCACTGTACTTTTCTTTTTGGAATTTTCCACCTATAACCACTGGTAATTTCTTAAAGTTTGGAGACGGTGTTAGATCAAGTGTGATGTTTGAAAACGGAGATTGAAAACCTACACGAGTTGGAACATTCATGTTAAATATAAACTCTTGCATAGCTTGTTTAACTTCAATGTATGTTAGTTTGTCATAATGTATAAATGGCGCAAGTAATGTATCAAAGTTTGAGAAAGCCACAGCTCCAGCAGCTTCTCCTTGCATAGTATAGAGAAAATTTACAATCTGACCCAATGCTGTTCTAAAATGTTTTGCAGGTGATGACTCTACTTTTCCTGGAACACCTTTGAATCCTTCTTGTAAAAGCTCAAACAAATCCCAACCTACACAATACACTGACAAATCACCAAGATCGTGAATATGAAAATCTCCATCTCTGTGTGCCTTGCGAACATTTTCAGGATAGATCTTGTTAAGCCAATAGGTTTTACTGGTTTCTGTTGCAAGATAATTATTTAACCCTTGCAAAGAAAAACCCATATTGCTATTCTCTTTGACTTGCCAATCTGCTTGGCTTAAATATCCGTCAATGAGATCAATATGAGATTTTTCTGTTATTTCGCGGATAGCACGATGCTGGTCGCGATAAATAATATATGCTTTGGCTGTATCTTTAAAAGCCGATGCCATAAGGACTTTTTCCACAGCATCTTGCAATGCCTCCACACTGGGGACATTATTTTTAAAATATGTTTCCACTTGACTAATTGCTTTATGCGCAAATTCGATTGCCTCATCTTTACCAAATTCACCTGTAACTTTTCCCGCTTTGACTATGGCGTTCACAATCTTTTTTTCATCAAACTTTTGTACACGACCATCTCTTTTAATAATGAATTCGATATCTGCTTTTGACATAATGTTCTTTTTTTTATTTGATTAATTAATAATGATAAAAAATCACATGGCGAGGCGCCTTGGTACGAGCCTTGTGCATAACTGTAGAAAAAATCGGTGTTTAATAAATTAAATCACCGAACAGTTTTTATTATACTCTCGAGTTTGTGAAAAAATATCTGGACAGACGAAATAATCGATGTCGTTTTTATGAAAAATGAGAAAAATGTTTAACGATAAGGATAGTTACGTGTAAGATAAATGTTTATGTCAAATTTTAATATGTTTATGTTGACGTTTGATTATAAATCCAGTCATCACCGTATTGGTACAAATCATAGCAATGGAGTGAAATGTTGTTGCTATATTATATGAACCCAGAGAAAACAATGTCAGAACATGTCGTGCAACATTCATCTCATACAAAAGAGGTTGTTCGGTATCTGGACGCTTCCATGTTTTTCTAAGTGTCGGTATAAATGCAACAATATCTATAAGCACAACAATGATAACCGAGACAGTCGGATCTTTTGTAAGTGCCCAAGGTATAAGCCCAATAAGTGCAATGGCTAAAAAATAATTATCAATCATACGAATATGTCCCGCTTTTCTTTTGAATAGATATTTCAAAGAAAAAAGAAAGATTATAATAGTAAAAGCTTCGGCTATACCTGTTGGTAATGCACCTATACCTGCCCCTTTAGCAAGTCCTCCAAAAAAAGTGGTCATCGAGACAATGGACCAGATAAACCAGGTATAGGGATGAGGGTGGACCTTTCCCTTGAATACATCTTTTAAATATGAAGTATTGCCGATGATAGCAAGTATAGTGGCAATGATAGCGATAGTTGTTTTCATGATTTTATTTTAACACATTTAAATATTGATATTATTGATGATTATTAAATGTGATTATATTATAATAATAACTATCATGATTCATACCAATGCAAAAAAATTGCCTCAATAATATTTTTATTTGCTTTTTTTGTTATATCAAAACCAACTTATGCCAACCTCACACTCACTAGTGGAAACAATGCAACCACAACACCAAGTGTTGCAACATCTATAACAGGTTTTCAAATAGTTGGAAACGCTGCATCAACTACACCGGTAAAACTATTTTCCACCAGTGGAACACTTTCTATGACCACAACAACAGGTCTTACTTTTGACGGTAGTCCGACAGGTTCGGTTATTTATTTTAGTGGAACAGTTGCAAATATAAACAATGCGCTTTCAACTCTTACTTATACACGTGCAAGTACTGGTACTGACACACTTGAGGTTTCTCTCGTTCCACAAGGTGAAGCTTTTTTTACAACTAACAATCACTTGTATAAATTTATCTCTGGAACTATAAACTGGAACAATGCCTTTACAGCCGCCCAAACTCAAACAGCTTATGGTGTAAATGGATATCTTGCAACAATCACATCTTTAGCAGAAAACAACTTTGTCTCAGGACGCCTTACAGGAGATGGATGGATTGGTGGTGCTGATACCGCGGTTGAGGGCGTATGGAGATGGATGAGTGGACCGGAAGTGGGTACAAACTTTTGGAATGGAACAGGTGGAGGTAGTTCACCAACGTATGCATCATGGGCAGGTGGAGAACCAAATCAATCAGGAGAAGAAGATTGTGCACAAACATATGTAGCCAGCGGAAACTGGAATGACCTTCCTTGTACAGCAACTGTTGCTGGATATGTTGTCGAGTTTGGAACTGACGGAAACCTGCCTGCGGTTGTAGCCACAAACATTTCTGTTGTAACTGCTGATGTTCCAGCTGTCACATCCCTTTCTCCAACTAATGGATCTGTATTGGCAACCACAAATCAAAATCTTGTTATAGGCTTTAGTAAAAATGTTTCCACTAGTACCGGTAATATATTTATCAGAAAAACTTCTGATGATTCAATCGTAGAAAGCATAGACATTACATCATCACAAATCACAGGTGGAGGTACAAACAGTATCACTATAAACCCAGACACAGCACTCACTGAAGGAGTTCAATATTATGTAACAATCCCTAGTACAGCTTTTAGAGATTCTTCAAATAATTTTTTCAACGGAATTTCAAGTAGTTCAACTTGGGCATTTACTATACTAGATCAGACTGCACCTATCATAACAAACGTAGCAACATCATCTGTTGCCACAACAAGTACATCTATCACCTGGACAACAAACGAGTTGACATCATCAAGAGTTGTATACTCTACAGGTTCTTCATATGCATCATCAACTGCCGAGACTGACACTTCACCTCGAGTAACAAGTCATGCAGTAAACCTTTCAAACCTACAAGGTTGTACTGTTTATAATTATAAAGTAGTTTCAAGAGATGCAACAAGTAACTATGCAACTTCAACCAATAATCTATTTACAACAACAGGTTGTGTCGCACCTACCCTTTCAGCAACAACCACAACGGCAACAGTTTCTTCCACTTCAACAACCTCACTTACAGAAAATGGAAAATCGATAACAGTAACAACTCCGGCAAACTTTACAGCTACATCATCAACTGTAGTTATTCAAATAAAAGGACTTGATTCAGAAACTGTTTTCGGAACAACAAGTAAGCCGTCATCTTTATTAAGTGCATCAAACATAGTTTTTGACGTTACCGCACTTATTAATTCAACTACAGTTTTGGATTCGTTTGATATTCCGGTCACCATGTCTTATACATATTCAGATGAAGAAATATCAGGGTTGAATGAAAACTCTTTAGCAATGTATCATTATCACAATAATACATGGTCAAAACTTGATGCATGTAGTGTTGATATAAATGCAAACACTATCACTTGTACAACACCAAGCTTTTCTATCTTTGGAATATTCGGAAGTCCTATTGTTGTACAATCTGGAAATATATCAAGCCCTGGAGGTACAACAAAGTTTGGATGCAAAGATACAACTGCAATAAACTATGATTATTTTTCATCGCATGATGCAAGGATGTGTAAATATGGAGCAGAGACAAAAACCCCACCATCGACAAAATTTATTTTTACACGAACATTGAAACTCGGGTCAACTGGTCAGGATGTGAAGATGTTACAAGAATTTTTAAATACAAACGGATTTACTGTTTCAAAAACAGGTGCAGGGTCTATTGGAAATGAGACAAATGTTTTTGGGGTAAAAACAAAGTTAGCTTTGAACAAATTTCAAGAAAAATATGCAAATGAGATTTTAAGTAAGCAAGGCCTTAAGGGGGCTACAGGAATATTTGGTCCTATGAGTATGAAGGTTGCGAATAGGATGATAGTTAAATAATTTATCTTAAATCACTAAAATACTTTTTGAAATAATCTTCATTTTCACCAAAAAATATTTCATCGTAAACATCTTTTATCTTTTTAGTAACGGGACCATCCCCTATCTTTCTCTTATCAACTTCAATTATAGGTGCAATAAATGCTGATGTTCCACATGCAAATAATTCATCTGCAATATATATTTCAGTTAAATCAATTTCTCTTTCAATAACAGGAATATTTAAACCGTGAGCAATTTCAATAACAGTTTTTCTATTGATTCCTTCCAATATATCACTACTTTGACTCGGAGTAATTAAAACACTATCACGAACCATGAAAATATTTGCAGCACTAAGTTCGCAGACATGACCTTGTGTATCCAAGAATAAACAATCATCATAACCACTATCTATAGCATCCTGTTTTCCAAGTACCAAGTTTACATATGCACCGTTAACCTTTGCTCGAGAAGGTATAGATGAATCAGGAACACGTCTCCATACACTTGTTTTTAAACGAGCACCATTTTGAGTTATGATAGGTTTTGCTTCATATATAAACATACTTAAAGTTGTAGCAAGTCCTCTAGAGCGAGTTCCTGGAACAAGATCTGTTACATGAATAGTTGCACGAATAAAAGATAATTCGTGTATTTCGTTTACTTTAACTAATTCTTTTACAGCATTAAAAAACTTTTCAAAATTCCAATCTTTTTCAAATGTATCAATACCGATAATCTTGGCTGAATTTATAAGTCTAGTGTAGTGGTCTTGTAAACGAAAAGCTGATATTTTGTTTTGATTAAATATTATAGGAAAAACAGTATAAACACTTAGGCCATAAAGTACAGCTGAACTTGCAATACTAAGATTTGCTGATTCGATTGGAATAATTTTATTATCAAAATATGCTTGAGGATAGATTTTAGTCATTGGTTAATTTTAACATATATTGAGTGTGCCCGAGCTTGGTGGAGATGGAGATGATATATCGTCGTTACACTCCCTATATCATATATTATAAAATATAGTCATTTCATTCCTTATTTTATTGTAGGGATTCGAACATTACATGTTCGGTACACCTTTGCTATTTTCTCAAATTTTTCAAATTCTCGAAAATATAGCAAAGCTTTTCTCACCCCTCACGAAAGCGCAACTTTGCGCTTTCTCGTCCCGCAGTTTTTCACTACGTTCAAAACAATGCGGAGACGGAGGGATTCGAACCCTCGGGACCTTTTGACGAGCCCGCCTCTTTAGCAAAGAGGTACATTCGACCACTCTGACACGTCTCCTTTTATACAATATATATAGCATATATGTAATATATTTAATAGAAAAATCGTATATAATATAAACTATGAATAAAAAAACAATAATAACCCTAATAATATTAATAGTAATAGCAATTGTAGCTTCATTATTTTCAAATAAAACACCCGAGGTCATAACCTCTATAGAGGAATCTTCACCGAGAAACGATACAGTGGTTGAAGCCACAACAACAGAAGAAGTGGTTGTTAAATCATATTCACTAGCTGAGGTTGCACTACATGATAAACCTGAAGATTGTTGGTTAGTTATAGAAGGTAAAGTTATAAACCCTACACAGTTTATAGCCGAAGGTAAACATCCGAACGACAAGATATTAAACGGTTGTGGAAAAGATGCGACACTTATGTTTAAAAACATACCAAAGCATCAAGGTCCCACTCCGCAAGAAGCATTAAAAATATATGAGATTGGTGTACTAAGATAATATAATCGCATGAGTGAACTTTTATATGAAATAGGTAAAATATCTGGAATCATAGGTTTTTTCCTTTTATCTTTTTTGATATTCTCTGGAGACACAGCCAGATTTTGGAATAGATTTGTCGGACTTGATAAGATGATCAAATTTCAAAGAAAGTTTTCATACTTTGTAGCTTTTTTTGTTATTTGTCATCCTATTTTTTTCACATTGGCAAATCAAAAATTTAACATAGATTTTATCATTCCAAACTTTGCATATATACCACTGGCCGTAGGTGTGATGGCAATGTATATATTTATAGGAATAATGATTGCCTCAAAGTTGTATAAAATGATTTCATATAGAGCTTGGCAATATATACACATACTGACTTATGTATTATTTTTCTTCGCGCTATATCACGCATACAACGCCGGATCAGATTCGGAGATACTTACACCATACTACAATATAACTCTTTTGGCAGTGTTTACTGGAATAATATACAGAACACAATACAAACTCAGAGCAAGAAAAACAAATAAGTTTAAAGTAAAAAGTATAAGTCAAAATACTCATGATACTTTTACTATCACAGTTAAAGGCAATAAAGAATTTAAAGCAGGACAGTTTTGTTTTCTCCGACTTAACAAAAACAAACTTCATGCAAGACATCCTTTTACTATTTCGAGTGCGCCCGGTGATGATTTTGCGTTTACTATAAAACTAGCTGGACGTTTTACACAAACAGCAAAGGAGTTGAAAATTGGTGATGAGATATTTATAGACGGACCTTTTGGAAACTTTATGCCTAAACCAAATCACAATCTTGTATTTATAGCCGGTGGAGTCGGTATAACTCCGTTTATGAGTATATTGAGAGATCGTATAAAAAATGATGTGAATCAAAACATAACTCTAATATACGGATCTAGAACTGAAGCTGATATTATTTTCAAAAAAGAAATAGATGCTATCGACAAACCTTGGTTTAAGAAAGTTTATCTTTTGAGTTTAGTTGATGGTGAGGTTACTCTTCCAACCGACTGTGAAAAAGGTTTTATCTGTAAAGATGTTTTGGATAGACATGTGCTAGATGTGAAAAATTCACTTTACTATATATGCGGTCCTGAGATCATGAAGGACAATGCGAAGAATTTGTTGAAGAGTGAAGGTGTATCTGCTGGACAGGTTTTTGTGGAGGATTTCTTTTGGTAGAATACTTAAAACTTTATTCTGAGAAAATAGACTTTGCCACCCTCTTCATCACCCTCTTATCAAAAGGCATTGGTATGACATAATCAGCCTTTAATTCTTTCTTTGTTATAATACTTGCTATAGCATATGCGGCTTTTATCTTCATATCATCGGTTATATTTTTTACACCAGAGTCTAGAGCGCCGCGAAATATTCCAGGAAAAACCAGCACGTTGTTTATTTGATTTGGATAATCAGATCTACCTGTGGCAAAAACTTTTATATTAGATTTTTTTGCATTTTCAAAACTTATTTCTGGATTTGGATTTGCCATAGCAAAAACTATACTGTCTTGATTCATGGTTTTAACCCATTCTTTTTTTAAAACATCTGCCTTTGATACACCTATAAATATGTCTGAGTTTTTTATAGCTTCTTCTAGCCCACCTGTTACATTTTCTTTGTTTGTAATCATGGCAAGTTCTAACTTATATTTATTTAAATCTTTTCTATCTTTATTTAAAGTGTCTACCGAGTCGAGTATGATCATCTTGTTTGCATCAATACCGGCTTTTATTAAAAGTTTTGCTATAGCTATTGCCGCTGCACCTGCCCCGTTTATAACCACTTTTACATTTTTCATATCTTTTTTTACAACTTTTAAAGCGTTTATAATACCAGACAAAACAACTATAGCAGTACCATGTTGATCATCATGAAAGACTGGTATATCAAGTTCTTTTTTAAGTCTTTCCTCTATCTCAAAACATCTAGGCGCTGATATATCTTCGAGGTTTATTCCTCCAAAAACTGGAGCTATGTGTTTTATGGTTTTAATAATCTCCTCTGTATCTTGTGTATTTAAACATATTGGAAATGCATCTACATTTGCAAAAACTTTAAAGAGTGCGCATTTTCCTTCCATAACAGGTAGTGCTGCTTCAGGTCCAATGTTACCAAATCCCAGAACCGCTGAACCGTCTGATATGACAGCTACAGTGTTTGATTTTAAAGTGTGCGTGTATACAGCTTTTTTATCTTTAGCTATGAGTTTACAGACTTCCGCAACACCCGGAGTGTAGGCAATGGACAAGTCATTTCGGTTTTTTATGGAAACTTTTGATTTTACTTCGAGTTTTCCTTTGTATTTTTTATGTAGGTTTAGTGAAAGTTTGTTGTAATCCATGGGGTTTATTGTAACATGTTTTTATTGTTGATTTACCTCCCATAGACTGATATAATCAAATCATTAGCCGTTAACTATTTAACATAAATATATGCAAATATTTGGACTAGGAACAACTGAAATAATATTAATATTGGTAGTTTTTCTTATTTTCTTTGGTAAAGATAAACTTCCTGAACTTGCAAAAAGCATAGGAACGTCTTTTAAAGAGTTGAAAAAAGGATTTAGTCACGATGATACAACAAAAGAAACAAAAGATAAAGATGATGTAAAAGAAAATGATGGAAATACAAAAAAATCAAAATAGTGACCCTACTGTATTAGATCACATAATAGAGCTCAGAACACGTATAATAGTTTCAATACTCGCAATCATAATTGGTTCGAGTATTGCTCATTTTTTTCATAAGGAAATTATAGAGTTTATTTTAAAACCACTAGGTGAACAAAAACTTATTTTTCTTTCACCTCTAGATCCTTTATTTTTTATTTTAAAAACTGATTTAGTTGTTGGAATATTGTTAGCATTTCCAATCATAATATGGTCTATATTTTCATATATAAAACCTATACTTAATAAAAAAATAAACTATGTTATTTATGCAGTATATACTTCATCTACATTGTTGGTTTTTGCGGCAATAAGTTATGCATATTTTGTGATAGTTCCACTTATATTAAAGTTTTTGAACTCTATAACCATACAAGGTATAGAAAGTACTATCACAGCCCAAAACTATCTAGGATTTTTTATCATGCAGATACTGATCATTGCACTCATATTTCAAATACCTTTGTTTATAGTGTTTGGAATATATATAAATGTTTTTAGTACAAAGTTTTTAAGCTCTAAACGTGGATATATTTATATAGGTATAACAATAGCCCTGGCTATGATTACTCCGACGGCTGATATATTTAGTTTAAGTATTATTCTTGTTCCAGCTTTGCTTATCTTTGAGGTGAGTTTGATTATAGGGAGAGTTGTGGAGAGGTTTAGGAGGAAAGAAAAAAGTTGCTAATAATTTAGCAACTTTTTTATACTTATCTACTTATCTACTTATCTACTTATTACAAAGTAGTTGTTTGAGTTGTTATACTATTTGAAAAACCAATAGTAACATCACCAACAGCAACACCTGCAACTTTCATAACAAAACTTGTAAAAGTTAAACCTCTATTTGTCGGGACATTTGCCATAATAGTACCCGTTTGAGTTGACCAAAATTCAAAGAAAAGGTTCGCACTTGTTGCAGTAAGAGACTGTCTTCTGACAATAAATTTCCAAACACCACCGTTCTGAGTTATATCACCTGTATCAAAAATTGTACCGCCAGCCTCTTGAACTATGATTCTTTTGGTGTTAGCGTTTGCACCAAAAGTTCCACAATAAGTCGATATTTCTGTATGTCCCACAGGTAATCCAACAATCCAATATAATCCAGTGAAGTTAGAGGCGGTTGTCGCGTTTGCAGCAGATTGAAGGACTGCTGCTAAACCTGTATTACCGCCAGAAAGAACAACACTTTGAGCAGTGTTTCCTGTAACAGGATTTGTCTGAAGTATTTTACCTTCAACATATAAACCTCCACCGGTATATGTATTGTTTGCGCCTACAGTGGCACCTCCAATCATCAATGTTTTTTTATTTACTACATCCTGAGCAAGTCCATGTCCAACAAAAGGAATGTCTCCTGGGCGTACATGTATAGTATTAGGATAAACAGCTTGAGGATTTCCATCAAATCTTGAGCTCATCATCCCTCCGAGTGCAGCACGTTGATTTAATTCTGGTGCATTGGCCCATATTTTTTCGAGAAGAGTATAGTTTCTATCTGCTGGTACCGGTGAACCTGCAAAAACAGTATTGTTTAACTGAAAATAAAAATGCGTTAGAGAGTTGCCAATACGACCACTCACAGCACTACATTCATATGACAAAGTTCTGCCACGTGATGTAATATCTACACGATTACCTTCAGCACGAATATTTACTCGCCAACGAATATTACTAGTTGCAGGTTTTGTACTATAAGGATGATTAAAAGTCTGAGTACCTTTACTTAAAAAAGTTACAGCAGTAGGCTGTTGAAAATGTTGAAAATCTGTAACAGCAGAAGATGTTACGTTTATATGCATTCCTCCACTTATACCAAGTCCTACACCATTATCTGGAACAATCTGAGTTTCTTTAAAAGCAAAAGTAAAACCTCCTTCGTTTTTTTCATATTTACCTGTAGGATTTACGGTAACAAGATCAAAAGTAACATCAAGTATACCGTCTGGAGTTGCTATAGTAGACCCGAGATAGTTGTTTGAACCAACAGGACAACGAAGTCCACCATTTTCAGTTATCATGGACCCTGGAGTATCACCGTTGAAACCTTGGCGATACATACCACCCACAAGTGGTGTTGTGGTCATAGTACCAATCACCGTTCCATCAGCATATCTAGAGAAATCATCATAAAAACCAACATCTTTTAAACCAATAGCTGTTTGAAAAGCTGGTTTGTCAGTAACACCTGTTCCGTCACCTGTAACACCTGAAGATACACCTCCTGCAAGTGTTACCCAGTCTGCACCATCATACTGTTCTATAACTTGAGTATCTTGATTAAAACCAACTTGATTTGTAGTTGGTGTCGCAGGTCGTGCAGCGTTGTTGGCCCATTTTTCAAGTTTTAAATCTCCTGCTGGAGTATGAGATACACTCAGGTATTCATTTAATATTGTTCCCCATTCTCCTGAGTCATCTCCTACATTTGGTAGTCTTGGCATGATTTTTGTTTATTTTAAAAATTTAATATTAATTATAGTAATAATTATACCTTATATGAAAGTATGGGGCAAATTTTACTTAGATAAACTAAACATTCACTGTATATTTTATACCGTCACCAAAATTAAACATTGTATCCACAGTAAAAGTTATTTTTATTTTTGAAAAATTAATTTTTATATTTAATAGAATCACAAGATCTTAAAACAACATCACCAGCATCAACACCTGTAGCCCTAACGGTCATTTGAGCGTCAGCTCCAAAAGCGGAAGAGTAGAATCTCAATATTGGATTTTGCCCATCAATGGTAAATGTTATATTTATGTGATAAGGTGTACCAACAAAAAAAGTTCTTATCAGTCGTATTTCCCACTCTTTATTTGATGTAGTTAAATCACCAGAATCAAAAAAAGTTCCTGCAGTAAACATTATTATTAATCTTTTTATATTTGAATTATTTGCAAAGTAACCACGTATCACAAACTCTTCTCTTTCACCTGCTGAATTTAAACCAAATAAACCATAACCTGCCCCAAGTGTTTGAACAGAAGCATTTACAGACGAACTTACAGGTGCAGATAATGTATTTGTATGATGAGGTGTATCAAAAAATCCATAATTAGCATAAGGTTGAACCTTAAATCTTTCACACGCAAGTATTCCTAATAAAAATAAGGATTCTGAGCCATCAGACCCTGCACTACTGCCTATATTTATTTTTTGAGGCAATGTCACAATACCTCCCGATGAAAGTCTTGCTAAAATCTCAGAAAAAGGTTGATTAACACCTGGTGCAAGATCAAGATGTGGTGAATTTATCCATAACCTGTGTATTTTCATTTGTGATGTATAGACTTTTTGTCCAGCCCACTCTATCCACCAATATTTACCTGTACCACCTTGAGAAACCCTAGCGTCTCTAAAAATCTTTGTAAAACCTAAACCAGTTATAGTAACATCATTATTTTTTATTCTGATAGTAATAAAATTTCTTATATTTAAAGGCATACCAAAAATAGATCCGGTGGGTGCCCAGTTGGTGTTTGAAGGAGTAGTTGAAAAACTAGTAAAACCAACAGATGCATTAACGTTATTAATACCCCAACCAACAGGACCAGCCTCAGTAGTTTGTAGATGTAACATATTTAAAGGTAGAGATAAATTACTTGGAGACCCTCCCGGTCCATTAAATACAAACAAAGGAACAGCTGAAAAACCAAAGGTTATACCCTGTTGAGCTATACCTGTTGGATTTACTGTTGGGAAAAATTCCCACTCTATAGTGAAAGATTCAATATCTTCGGTATGTTCACCTCCTAAATAAATAAGGTTTAAATCTGGACGTAGTGCACCGTTTTCAACATATGGAGGATTTGTATTTGAACCAGCAAGCTGGCCATTAATAGAAACAACATATTGACTACCTACAATTGGAAGAGTGCCTATTGCTTCAACTGTTTGTCCGTTTGATTTAAGTGAAAAATTATCATAAGTTCTTTTAACATTATTCAATTTTGCCGGATCAACAACATTGTTTTGTATTCCACCAACAAGTGTTACCCAGTCTGCACCATCATATTGCTCTATAACTCTGGTGTCTTGATTGTAACCAACTTGATTTATGGTCGGAGAAACAGGTCTTGCAGATGCATCAGCCCATTTTTCGAACATGAGTTTACCATCTGGAGTATGTGATACTCCTAGGTATTCGTTTAATACTGTTCCCCATGTTCCTGAGTCATCTCCTACATTTGGTAGTCTTGGCATG
>JBGSHK010000003.1:0-31196 GCA_041752275.1 Minisyncoccia bacterium
GCAAGTGTTCGAAGTACTTGCAGTGCTCGAATACTTTCTTCTTTGTTTGGAGCTTTACCGTGCCACACTGGAAGTCTCTCAAATTCTGGAACACCCTTACCCGGAATTGTGTGCGCAATAATTACTGACGGTTTTCCAAAAATAGATTTTGCCTCTGCGATTGCAGTATCAATTGCTTCAAAATTATGTCCGTCTATTTCTTGTACATGCCAATTAAATGCTTCCCATTTTTTATCCATGGGATCAAGAGGTAAAATATCTTCAGTATTACCATCTATCTGTATATAATTTCTATCAACAAAAACTATAAGGTTATCGAGTTTTTCACGTGGGGCAAGTAAGGCAGCCTCCCAAGTTTGACCTTCGTTTTGCTCACCGTCAGATATGAGGCAGTATATATATCGAGCTATATTGTCTTTATAATCTCTCTTATCAGCTATAGCCATCCCCACAGCTTGAGATAAGCCTGAACCTAAAGGACCTGAAGAAGTCTCCAGAGATGGTAAAAACTCTCTGTGAGGATGACCTTGCAGTATGGATCCGAACTGTCTAAGAGTGAATAGTTTTTCCATATCAAAATAACCTGCATGTGCCATCGATGCATACAGTACAGGACATATATGTCCGTTAGATAAAACAAGTTTATCTCTCATTTCCCAAAAAGGATTTTTAGCGTCATGCTTCATTTCTGAAAAATATAATGTTGCAAATATATCTGTCATACCCAATGCTCCTGCAGGATGACCTGATTTTGCTTTAAAAAGCATTTCTATTATAGAAATACGAATATCTTTTGCTTTTTGTTTTATGAGATTTATTTTTTCCACCAGTCTATTATATCATGTTTTTGATAGCTTCATAAGATATTTTGATGAGCGAGCCGACCCGCAGGAGTTTTCTTTCGAAAATTCTGAGGACCTTTCGGCGGGGCGAGAAAAAATATCTTATTTTAAAATTATTTTTGCATATGCTTGATATCCTGCATTTACATCAACTAAAAAAACAGTGTTGTATTCACCTAAAGATATGTCAGCACCTTTCATGTCTATAACATACTGCATGATTGAATTATTTTTTATTAATTTTCCAAAATCTATATATTCTGTTTTATTTGTTATTTCTGGAGTATTTACAAGCCAAATATTTAAATCTGATTTAGGATCAGCAGACTCTATATACATAATTAATTTTCCACTATTTTTTTCCAAAGTAACTTTACCTATTATATTGGTTTTAGTGTCATTGTTATAAACAAAAGAATCTTTATTATATGGATATATATCATTGACCTGATTTACATAATCAGTACCAACTTGAAAAGGTGATCTATTTTTACCAATAATCAAATCTGTAAAAAAAGGTAAAAAAACAAGTGCTTTTATAGCTAAATAAAAAATAAAAAATATTAACAATAAACCTATAAATTTTTTAATCATATTACAATATTAACATAAATCTTTAAAATAATTTATATTTTCTTGTGCATTTCCTGATTCAAATATGGCTGAACCTATTATATATTCATTAATATTTAAATCAATAATTTTTGAAATAGTTTTATTATTTATACCACCATCAACACGTAAACAAAGATCTGGCATTTCTTTTTTTATATTTTCAATCAATGTTACACATCTATCATCAAATTTTTGACCCTGAGATCCTATGATTTTTATAGTCATTATTTGTAATTTTTTAATAATGTTTTTATTTATTAAATCTTTTATAGTTTTTTCAAATGTAAAATACTCATCATAAGTAACAGCTATAATTATATCAATAAGATAAGAGTTCATTTCTTCTATAAAATCCATCATTATAGATTCATTTTTAAATGAAGTTGGGTGAATTATTAAAGCATTACCACCTAACCTACCCCAAATATCTTGATGTATTTCTGGATTTTGTACCATTAAATCAAATTCATAATTTATACTATCCCATTTTGGTAAACCAATATCTTCTGTTAATATTTTTTTTATTTGAAAATTTTCTTCTATTCTATTGTTAGGTGAGGCGCTATATGGCCAAGTTTTACGTTGTACAAATAAACCATCGCATATATCTACATGAGCCTGTGATACATTGTGTAAAATAATATCTATTTTATTTTCTATTTCTGAGTAACTTGATTCTAGTATTGCTGGTATTATATTCATATTTTTATTATTTATTTTCTATTGCGGATAATCGTCTAACATGCCTCGGGTCACCTGTGAACTTTTCTTCAAGCCAATATTTTAAAACTTGCAAAGCATTTGGTTGTTCTATAAATCTGGCACCAAAAGAAATTACATTTGAATTATTGTGCTGCCTAGTAGTCTTTGCCATATTTTCATTTGAAATCATGTCATTGCAATATATTACAACAGATCTTACATTTGCAAACTTGTTTGCACAAATATTTTCACCTTGACCTGAACCACCTATAATTACACCTCTGTATTCATCAGGATTATCATTTTGGGAAATATATTCGGCAACTTTTTTTATATATACAGGATAATCATCATTTTGATCATATATATCTGGCCCCATATCTAAAACCTCAATATCGGAATTGTATTCTTTTAAAGATTCTATTAAATATTTTTTTAATTCAAACCCGGCATGATCTGAAGCGATGACTATTTTCATGTATGTATTATAGCATTAAAGCACTCATATAAAAAATAAGACCATTCAAGGAAAGAATGGCTTATTTTATTGTATTAAATTAATAACTAGGAGAGTTTATTAATTTAATATAGGCATTGGAATTTCGGCTGTAGAGCATAGTAAAAGATTTACTTGTCTTTGTGTTGTTTTGTAAAAATATCCAGTTGGAGCAGTTATTCCCCATGGTGTAAGAATTGTATCTTTATATTTTGATTGAAACGCTTTAACTGAATTAAAAGTAATATTTCCATAAAATCCAGTTAATGGAATATTTAAATTTAAATGTTTGTTTAAAAATGCTTGTAATTTTTTAACTTCATAAACGTTGTTTTTATTACCTTTTTTCATATATACATTAATCATTTCAGCACATATAGGCTCTGTAGAACTTGATATTGAAGATATCGGTGCGCCTGTTGATATAACACTTGATACAGGTGTACCTGAAGTTATAGAACTACCGAAAGATGATCCTGATGAACCACCTCCAAATGAAGGTCCTGAAGTATTACTACCTCCTGTTAATACAGGTATTGTTGTACTTGCAGTACTTGTAGCTGCTACTGGTGCAAAAGCTGCACATGAAGGGTCTGATGAGTCTGTTAAACCGTTGAAATCGTTATCGAAAGTATCTGAACACAATATTTGACTATCTTCAAGCACATCCACAGCTTTTACTGGAGTATTTATTAATACTGTAAATACCATAAGTATTACAAAAGTTGTTATTATTTTTATTTTTTTCATATTTAATAATACTACCATAAATATATATATATCTTGTCAATTTATATATAGAAAAAAGATGGCCAATACAGGATTGGCCATCTTACTCTTACTTGGAAAACAAAGAGTTTACATGGAAGGGTTAGGAGTGTACATCAACCTCCAAAAACGTTTTGGCTGACCAGGAACTATCGGAAACCCGACAACAGTGTTTCCAGACAATGTTCCGTTTGTATCAATCACCCAAGGATCAGAAACACCTACATCAACAGATGTTTCCATCCACCATGTTTTACCATAAGATTCAGAGGTTACACCTTCAATGGATATGTTGGTGTTACCGTCTTCTTGGACAATGTTTGTAACTAAAGGTGGATTGGTTGGATAAAACCAAATAACAACTGTTGATTCAGTAATCAAGGTTGTACTATCGGTCACACCAGACACTGTCCAGGAAACATTAATCGATCTACTCAGTGTGTAAAAGTCTCCCTCTTGAATCATTTTTCCAAAAGGAGTACCTATTGGGGTGCCAAGATCAAATTTATGATCAGTCATGTAAACGGATTTAGCGTTGGGAATTGGGGTTCCGGCAAAGCTTCCAAAAAGACTGATCAACGACGTTGATGCATCCCTTGCAAAAAGAGCAGGTCTACCTGTCCCCCCTTCGTTATTCCAGGATGAGCCATTCATGGGTACATTTGTTAGTTGCATAACCTCATCGCCGCCAACTTTCTTTTTCAAACTGAAAGTTGCAGTGTTAACCGTAGCCGAAGTTGTCCCTATCGGGAAATCAATTCGCGACGAAAAAGACACACGATTGACTGAAGTAACTTGGGTATCAGGCACCTCATACATATCATCGAGCGGAGGAAGCGAGGCTTCAAGTGCAGGTGAAGTTGAAGCATACGAACTTATTGTTGGTTGGGCAAAAATACCTGTAACCCCCAAAAGAAGTGATATAGCTGTGCTAAACTTAGTTTTCATTTATTAATTTATTTTTGTTTTTCTTTCATATTTACACCAAAAAACGTATTTATTTTAAGGTGCTTTGACTAAAACATCATACATTATTTTACAAATTTGTCAAACAAAAAACACACCTTGAGCGTGTTTTTTTGTTTTATAAACCTACCCCATCTTCTCCATCACCTTCTCAACATGTTTGAGCAATGAGTGTGTATATCCTCCCTCATTGTCATACCAAGCTAAAACTTTAACGAGGTTTCCATCAGCAACTCTAGTCATGGATAGATCAGCAATAGATGCATGGGGGTTGCCTACTATATCATGTGACACAAGTTGTTCTCTTGTTGTAGTAAACACACCTGACCATTTTGTATCCTTAGCTGCCTCTTCAAGTATCATATTTACCTCCTCTTTTGTAGTCGGCTTCTTTGAGATAAATGTTATATCCGCAATAGAACCAGTAACAACAGGAACACGAACTGCTATACCATCAAACTTTCCCTCCAGGTCTGTGATAACTTTTGCAACCGCTATAGCTGCCCCAGTTGAAGACGGTGCCATATTGTTTGGAGCTGACCTTCCCTCTCTCCAATCTTTTTTGTTTGGACCATCAACAAGTGATTGACTTGCAGTGTAGGCATGAGTTGTGTTAAGTAAAGCTTTTTCTATACCTATTGTTTTATTTAAAATATCTATAACTGGTGATGAAGCATTTGTGGTACATGATGCATTTGAAGTTATGAGTATGGATGTGTCGTTTAGCACTTCTTCGTTTATACCCATCAAAACTGTTGCACCTTTTACATCGGACTCTTCATCTTTAGCAGGAGCTGACAATACAACTCTTTTTGCCCCAGCTGTTATGTGCGCATTTGCTTTTGCATAACTTGTAAAAAACCCTGTTGATTCCAAGACAACATCAACTTGTAAATCCTTCCACGGAAGCAGTGCTGGATCTTTTTCTGATAAATATTTTACCTTTTGTCCGTTTACTATCAATGTTGAGTTTTCTTTGTCAACAGTTATGTCAAGTTTGCTTTGTCCGTAGGCTGTATCATATTTAATAAGATAGGCAATATTTTCAATATCAGCCAAATCGTTTATAGCTACTATGTTTATGTTTTTGTTTTCTATAGCAAGTTTTAAGAATGCGCGGCCGATTCTCCCTGCTCCGTTTATTGCGATGTTTTTCATGGAGTTATTTTAACATATTATATAAAAAAACGCCCCAGACGAGAGTCTGAGGGTTTTAAGAATAGATTAACCTAAGATTACTTGAAAGCACTTTCGTTGATGTTTTCCCAAGTAAATTTTTTATTAAAAACTTTTTTACGTTTTTTTTCTAGTTCGGGGTTTACTCTTGTAAGAACTAAAACAGAAGGTTGTTTTTTATTTTTAGTTGCCATGGTGCATTGTGGAGTAGTTGTCGTCCACAATTTTATATTTTCATAAATAACAAATCAAGTCAATCTCTAATTTATTTATAAGTTTCAGAATAATGTTATAGGACTTGATATAAACAAGGGTTTAAATTTATCAAAACTTCGGCAAAACTTTATATTTTCTTAAGATTTTCTTAATTGACTATGTGGGAAAATGTATAGATGGAATATACCGAAATACAAAAAATCATAGAGAAAGCAAAAACTGAGTACAAAACTATTGGGAAGGTTTTTTGTCCGTATTTAGGTCAGCAGATAAATTTTACAGAAAGAGGTTTTAATCATTTGATTTATAAAGATAGAGATATGAGGCCATATAATGAAATCAATGTTAGATTAGATTCTCTTAAATTTGTACCTAAAATATTATCTAAATCTGGAACATTACAGGAATATGAAAAAAGAGATGTTCAATATTTTGGTTTTATAGCTATAATAAATTCTAAAAAATATAAAGTTGTAATTTTGAAAGATACTGCAGGTGAATATAGATTTGTATCCATAATTCCTAAATATAGGACTGGTATAAGAGATATAATCAAAAAACCCACTCAAGAATAGTGAGTTTTTAGAGCATGTTCGATTTCGGCCTGGAAGCTTCGTAGCCGATAGGGACTAAAAAATCCACGAACATATATACATAATATGATATGATAAAAAATTTTGCAAGTTTGCAAACCCTACTTCAAAGCCTCCTTCAAACCCTCCTGTGCCGCCCCGGGATTGATTGCCCCCTTACCCTCCTTCATCACTTGTCCAACAAGATACATAAGTAAAGTTTCTTTTCCAGCTTTATAACCTTCAACCTGTGCTGGATTATTTTCTATAACCTGCTTTATAATATTATTCAAAAACTCTGGATCATTTTTTATAATAAGTCCTTTTTCCTCTGCTATATCTTTTGCTTTTTTAACTCTCAAATCAGCGTCGGCTTTCCATAACAATGTTATCATATCTTTAGTACCACGAGATGAAAGCAAGCCTTCATCTATCATGTTTATGATTTCGACAAATTGATTGATGTTTATATACCCACCTAACTCACCTGTAACGGATGTTTCTTTTTTTATAAGACCTGCTATGTCTGATGTTATATAATTAACTGAAAGTTTTTGTAATTTTTCATCTTTAATCAATTCCAAAATTTTCTCAAAATAAGACCCAAAAAAACTATCACTTACAAACATCTCTACATCCTCCGGCTTCAAACCAAGCGCTGTATATTTTTCTCTTTTTATTTTTGGTAAAATAGGAAGACTGACTTTCAAAGCTTCTAAGTTAAACTCAGGTATTTGTGACAAGAAAAGCTTTGGTAAATCTGGATCTGGAAAATATCTATAGTCATTTGCATTTTCTTTTACTCTTTGTGAAAAAGTTTTTCCTGTAGCATCATCAAACCCCCGAGTTTCTTGTACTACTTTTTCACCTGACACTATAAGCTCTTTTTGTCTTTGTATTTCATATTCGATAGATTTTTCTACAACACGGAAAGAGTTCAGGTTTTTGATCTCCACTTTTGTTCCCCAAGGTTCACCTTTTTTATGTATAGAAACATTTACCTCAACACGCATCTGCCCTAACTCCATGTTTGCGTCTGATACATCAAGAGTTCGAAGTAGTAGCTGTAACTCTCGACCAAAGTTTCCTGCCATAACAGAATCATATATCACAGCATCAGTTACAAGCTCCATAAGAGGTAAACCTGCACGGTTATAATCAACAAGAGAATAATCCCCCTTATCATGTGATGAACGAGCTGTATCCTCTTCTAGGTGTATACGAGTAAGAGTTACATCAACTTCATTACCTTTAGCGTCTTTTACTGTAACTTTTCCTTTTTGTACAAGAGGATAAGCGTACTGTGATATTTGATAACCTTTTGGTATGTCAGGATAAAAATAGTTTTTTCTATCCCATTCTGTAAAGTCTGCGATCAAGGCGTCTGTTGCAAGGCCCACTTTCAAAACATTTTGTATAGCCTGCTTGTTAAGTGTTGGTAAAGTTCCAGGATGAGCCATACATATAGGGCAAATGTTTATGTTTGGTTTTCGCTCAAGAGGATCATTTATACATGAACAAAACATCTTGGTTTTTGTTTTAAGTTCAGCATGTATTTCAAGACCGATAACTGGTACAAATTCGGTTAATTGCTCAGTTGATATTTCTGTAGTTTCTTCTGTTGTCATATTACTTATTTTTAGCACATTTTAGGTAAATGAAAAAGCCACCAGGTCGAGTGAACTAGGTGGCAATTATTATTAACTATAAACATAATTTATTGTTAATTGTATCTAAGTACTTTTAATTTATAAGATAATGTATAAACATTTTAAATCTATTAAAAATGCTTTGAAAAAGATTCATATTTTTATCTCGAGCCCTTTGGTGGAGATAACCGCGATTGTAAAAAGTACGGAGACCTTCTGAATATCCAGAATATCTTATATCAATAATCCTTTCATAATCAGGACTTTGAACATGAAAATGATTTGATTTATTTTTTGAAAGACAGACAACGGCAATATTTTTTTTTCCATCTTTACTGCTTACGGGTTTTATTTGAACCCTATTTTCATCATAAAAATAATCAGGTAGATAAATAAATCCGTTTTCAACAGAGATTAAAACTAACGCCTTATCTTCATTTAATTTTTTGTCTTTACAAAGATAACCCCTTACTTGATTATGAGTGCTTAAAAAACCATCCTCAACAACTCTTTCATCGCCTACGCATCGGCTCTCCGCATTTTTGGTTAATGTAAGTTTTTGAAAACAAGAACGAGCGCCGCGAGAATCTAGAATTACCAAAACATCATATTCAGAAAAAGTCCATCCGGAGCCCACTTTTAAGGAGGTCTGAGTAGCATGTAATGTTAAAAGTCTCATTATTTTATAAGTTCATTGCAAACCCTTCATTGGATTGGCTTTATTATAATAATACATTATTTAAAAAAAGTAAACCCTATTTTCTTCACTTTTTACCCTCTCACCATTTTAACTAGTGAATCCTGTAATTCTTTTAGATTGTCCAAATCATATATAGACACAACCATCACTTCTGTTTTTAGTTTCAATTGTTTTACAAATTCTGTTTCTTTATCTTTTGCATTCTCTACTCCCAAAATATCACTCTTTGTTAAAAGTATTATTTCTTTTTTCTCGAGCAACTCTGGATCAAATTCTTTTAACTCATTTCTAATAGTTTTATAAACTGAAACCATCTCGTCTATATCTTGTTCAAGAGATACACAATGCGCCAACATCTTTGTTCGTGTTATATGTCTTAAAAACTTATGACCCAAACCTTTTCCATCAGATGCTCCTTCTATAAGACCTGGTATGTCAGCAAGAACAACATCATATATAGTTCCTAAGTTTGGTTCCAAAGTTGTAAAAGAATAATTACCAACTTTTACATCAGCTTTAGTAAGTGCATTTAAAAGAGATGACTTACCAGCGTTAGGTAAACCTATAAGACCAATGTCTGCAATCATTCTCACTTCTATATGATATCGTCCTTCCTCTCCAGGTTTTCCAGGTGTCCATTCTTCAGGTTTTTGATTTGTTGAACCTTTGAAATGTTCATTTCCAAGACCTCCTGAACCACCCTTTAGTATACGTATAGTTTGCCCAACTTCAGTCAGCTCTATCTCAGGCATAACTATAGTATCTGAGTCATGTATGTTTATATCTTCTATTCTTTTTATAATAGTCCCTATCGGAAGATCTATAGTCAAATCATCACCCCCCTTTCCATCACATGAGTTTCCAGAACCAAACTCACCGTCTTGGGCAAAAAACTCTATTCTGTGAGCATATTTTCTCAAGTAAAAAGTATCCGCTACAGCACGGATAAAAACATCACCTCCACGACCGCCGTTTCCACCTGACGGACCACCAAACTCTTTGGCGTATTCATGCAACCAGCGAACAACACCGTTTCCACCGTGTCCTGCTTTGATATGTATTTTCATTTCGTCTATGAATGTCATGGGTTGAGTGTAGCATAGAATCTTTAGAAAATCTTTAGCTTTTCTTTAGAATTTCTTTATATAAAATTTATATGTTGTTTGATAAAATATTATTATATTAACTTTTACTATGTTAATATAATATAAATTAATTTACAAAAATATAAAAATATGCGTATACTTTTAATAGAAGATGATATCGAATTATCAAAAATATTAGTAAAATCTTTAAAAAGTTATAATATGGTAGTTGATACCTGTAATGATGGTGAATCAGGCTCCTACATAGCAAGAACTAATAATTATGATTTAATCATAATGGATAATATTTTACCAAAAAAACTTGGTGTGGATATTTGCAAAGATTTAAGAAATTTAAATAATCAAATACCTATAATATTTATAAGTGTACAAAATACACCTAAAGACAAAATAACTTTTTTAGATGCTGGAGCAGATGATTGTTTAGAAAAACCATTTTCAACAAATGAACTTGTTGCAAGAATAAAATCTATAACTAAAAGATCATATACAATAAAGCAAGATGTTATAACTTTGGATGATGTTACTATTGATAGAGAAAATTATATAATAAAGAAAAATGGTAAACCTGTTTATTTTACACGTAAAGAATTTATGATATTAGAGCATATTGCAGAAAAACCTGGTCGTATTATAACCAAAACTGACATAATGGAAAGTGTATGGAAAAAAGATTTTAATCCATTTTCAAATACAATAGAAACACATATAAGAAATATACGTAAAAAAATAGATGGTAAATATAAAAAGAAAATAGAAACTATACCAGGCAGAGGGTATAGAGTAAAAAAATATTAGTAAAAAATATATTCCCCTACCCCCACTTCTTCACCCCTAACCCTTTAAACGCAGCCTGCGTCTCCGCCTCCTGCTTAGACTTACCCTCCCCACTCGCTACATGTATATCCCCCAAGAAAACTCCCACAGTAAAGATCTTATTGTGATCAGGACCTACTTCTTTTATCAAATCATACCTAGGTGTAACACCCATATGCTCTTGTGACATTTCTTGAAACAGAGACTTAGAATCTATAAACTTTTTATTTTCAATAACAGAGTCTATAAGCACGTGCACATTTTTATCTATAAACTTTTGTGCCACGTCATATCCTTGATCTAGATAGATCGCACCAATCAAAGCCTCTATAACGTTTGCCAATATATATTGTCTTGCACGACCTTCATCTTTTGCCTCACCTTTTGAAAGTAATAAAAACTCATTTAAACCCATCTCTTCAGCCACACGAGACAGAGTCACTGCGTTCACTAAAGCAGATCTCAAAGCTGTCATGTCTCCCTCTGGTTTTTTTGGATATTTTTTATATAAAAAGTCTGTAACAACCAACTCCAAAACAGCGTCCCCTAAAAACTCAAGTCTTTCATTATGCTCTAAGCCAGAGTTTCTGTTTTCATTTAAAAACGATCTGTGAGTAAAAGCTTTTATAAGTATATTTATATCTTTAAACTCTATGTCCAGCTGTTTGCTTAATTTATTAAATTTATTTATATCTATTGTAGCCATATTTTTTATTTATCTTTATTTTATATCTTTCAATATTTCAAAAGTATGTTTTATAACAGGTATCATATCTTCGTATAGTTTGAGGTCGAGAACATTGTCCAGATCAAACCATGCCACGTCTCTTATACCTCCATCTTTTTTGTTTGTAAGAGGACCAAAAGGTGTTTTAGCGATGCAATATGTTACTCTTTTTTTAACAACAGTAAGCTCTGGATGTGATGCGACGTATTCATTGTTATCGCAGATCTGTACAAACTCAGAGTCTATACCTAACTCCTCAAGAACTTTTCTTGCAGAACACTCTTCAACAGTTTCTTCTCCTTCAACTTTACCTTTAGCTAAAGTCCAAAAACCAAAAACGTCATTGACCATTGCAACATACATTTTACCCTCTTTGTCATGTGTGTAAACAAAAGTTCCAACAACTTGTACAACTGGAAGTTTTGCTTTTTCTTCTTCAGACATATCAGCCCATTTTGACTTATTGTTTTTTTGTTCTTTTTTAGGAATATGACGATCCATATCCTTTTCTGAGTCTCCATATATTTCTTTATACACAGAACCGAGTACTCCGTTTATAAACTTACCTGAGGTCTCACTTGAAAAAAACTTAGCAACCTCTATAGCTTCGTTTATAGCAACTTTTGAAGGTACTTCTTTTTTATCGGCAAATATAAGTTCATAGAGTCCCAATCGTAAAACATTTCTATCTACCATAGCTATTTTTTCAATAGGCCATTCTGGGGCAGCTTTAGTTATAATCTCATCTATCTCTTTTTGTTTTTTTAAAACTCCATCTAGTAAATCTTTGGCATAAACTTTGTCAGCATCATCTTTATAAAATTCTTCCATATTGTGATTCAAAATCTCCTCGAAATCGTTTTTATCTCTTTCTCGAAAATCTATTTCAAATAATGTTTGAAGAACAACTACTCTTGATTGATGTCGACTTGCCATATGTATTTTATTATTTATTGTTTATATAAAGTTCTATTTTTAAAAAATCTTATCTGTGACCAGTATCTAAAAGAAATTATTTTACAACTACTTCTTTTTTGCCTTTAACAGCCTGTGACTTAACTGCTTTTTTATCTATCTTGGCAGTCATGTCTACTATCATTTTACCTTTAAAATGACCGCAGTTTTTACACATAATATGTGTCGGGTTAGGTTGTCCGCAGTTTGAGC
This sequence comes from Minisyncoccia bacterium, assembly GCA_041752275.1. Taxonomy (GTDB): domain Bacteria; phylum Patescibacteriota; class Minisyncoccia; order Phycocordibacterales; family CAIZLB01; genus CAIZLB01. Next base: position 12,519 of record JBGSHK010000003.1, read on the forward strand.
AGAGTGTTAAGTTAATAGCAGAAAGAGCATGATGTGATCGACGATTTCGAGTATGCCCTCTTGTGTGACGCATGTGGTTTACCATAATGCTAATAAGTATACGTATTTTTATGGAAAATGCAAGATGAAAGCTAGGGCTTTATGATATATTATGAATACATGGCATTTACCCATCTACATGTACATAGTAACTACAGTCTACTCCAGGCTGTCCCAAAGCTACCTGATCTTGTAAGTAAAGCTAAACAATATGGTATGAAGGCTCTAGCTCTGACCGACAACGGTAACATGTATGGAACTATAGAGTTTTATCAAGAGTGTTTAAAGAAAGAAATCAAACCAATCATCGGGGTAGACTTTTATGTTGCCTCTCGAACCCGTCATGACCGTGAGGGTCGCCTCGATGCTAAAACAACAAGACTGCTGCTGCTTGCAAAAAACTATGATGGATACATGAATCTGATAAAACTTGTAACAGATTCTAACTTAGAGGGTTTCTATTATCGACCACGTATAGATAATGAGCTTATACAAAAATACAACAAGGATTTGATTTGTATTATCCCTTTTGAAAATAGTGAGATTTCAAATAATTTAAAAATAAATGACTTTGATGTAGCCGACAAAATATATGAAAATTTAAAAAATGCATATGGAAAAGAAAATGTATATTATGAACTTACAAAACAAGAAGACATCATAGGTTCGGAAGATCTAGAAGAGAAAATAATCACATTTTCCCAAAGACACTCAATAGAACTCGTTGCATCAAACAATGTTCTATACATAGAACCTGAGGATAAGAAAGCTCGTTTAACTATGCTTTCTATACAGAGTAATAATCCTGATAGAAACATAACAGATGACGGTGACTTCTCTTTTATATCACCAGAAAGAGCTGAGGAATTATTTTCCAATACAGAAGACGCAAAAAGAGATGAAATATATAAAAAAGCACTGGCAAACACTGAAGTTATAGCCGACCAATGCAACTTTGAAATAGAACTTGGAAAATGGGTATTTCCAAAGATGGAATTACCTGACGGAAAGAACGCTGATGAGTGTCTGCGTGAAGTGGTGTATGAAGGATTTGCAAAGAGAAATGTTGGGCAAGATGAAGTTACTATAAAAAGAGTTGAGTATGAGTTGGAGGTTATAAAAAACAAAGGATACTCGCCATACTTTTTGATTGTGGCCGATCTTCTAAAGTATGCAAAAGAACATGAAATACTATCGAACATCCGTGGATCAGTTTGTGGATCTATGGTGACTTATCTTTCTGGTATCACACATATAAACCCTATAGAGTATCAGATTCCCTTTGAACGTTTCTTGAACCCTGAACGTCCATCAGCTCCCGACATCGACATGGACTACGCCGATGACAGAAGAGCTGAAATGGTGGACTATGCTCGTGCAAAGTATGGAAAAGATAAAGTGGCTCAGATAGGAACTTTTGGAACTATGGCCGCTCGTGGATCTGTAAAAGATGTTGCTCGTGCCTTAGGTTATCCATATGAGCTCGGTGATCGTATATCGAAACTCATCCCTATGGGTTCACAAGGATTTCCTATGACTATAAAACATGCTCTTGAGATAACTGACGATCTCCGAGCGCTATATGAAAAAGATGCAGATGTAAAAACTGTTATAGATATGGCACAAAAGATTGAGGGTTGTGCCCGTCACATCTCAGTACATGCTGCAGGTGTTGTTATTTCTCCTACTGAGTTAACTGACTTCACCCCCCTACAGTACGATACAAAAGGTGAAAATAAAATCATCAGTCAATATGACATGTACTCTGTTGAAGAGGCCGGTCTTTTAAAGTTTGACTTCTTGGGATTGAAAAACTTAAAGATTATTGCTGAGTGTAAAAAACTTATCCGTCGCATACATCAACAAGAAATAGATATCGACAACATGGCAGTGGATGATGAAAAAACTTTCCAGATGCTCGCACGCGGTGAGACAGTTGACCTCTTTCAGTTGAACGGTGAAGGTATGACAAAATATCTTGTTGATCTTAAGCCAACAACTATACACGATATAAACGCCATGGTGGCTTTGTATCGTCCTGGTCCTATACAGTTCATCCCTCTATATATAGAGCGTAAACACAACCCTTCTCTTATAACATACATGGACCCGATGCTTGAGGATATTTTAAATAAAACATATGGAGTTTTAGTATATCAAGATGACCTTCTGATGATGGCACATAAGATCGCAGGTTACTCATGGGGAGAGGTAGACAAGTTTCGTAAAGCTGTAGGTAAAAAGATTCCAGAGGAAATGGCGAAGCAAAAAGAAAAATTTATCGACGGTTGTGTATCTCATGGCGGATGGTCAAAACAAAAAGCTACTGATGTTTGGAAATGGATAGAGCCTTTCGCGGCGTACGGTTTCAACAAATCTCACTCTGTTTCTTATGGTCGTGTGGCATATATAACAGCTTATCTAAAAGCTAACTACCCTGCTGAGTATATGGCCTCTGTTTTAACATCTGAGTCAGGTGATGTTGATTCTGTCGCTGTGTCTGTTAAAGAATGTTTAAGGATGAATATAGAGGTTTTAGCACCAAATGTGAATAGTAGTTTTGGAACATTTACTGTGCTAAAAAATCACAAAGATGGGCGGGATGCTATATCGTTTGGACTTTATAGTATAAAAAACTTTGGTGAAGGTATTGCTGACTCTATTTTCAAAGAAAGAAATGATAATGGAATTTTTACTAGTATAGAAAATCTGTTAGAGCGTATCACAGATAAAAATCTAAATAAAAAATCTCTTGAGGCACTTATCAAATCAGGTGCCATGGATGATTTTGGTGATCGTATAGACTTGCTTGAAAATCTCGATAAATATCTTGAATATAACAAGACAACAACAAGACAAGATAAGTCTCAGGGAAATATGATGGATATGCTTTTTGGGGCTGTTGAGACTGAAACATTAAAAGAAAAAGTTGAGCAAAGAAAAGAATCACTTCCACAAAGATTGCGATGGGAAAAAGAGTTGTTGGGTATATATTTGTCGGGGCATCCACTAGATAAGTATAAAGAAGAATGGTCAAAGAAACCTGTAAACATTGCTAAGATACTTGATGTGGCTGTTGAAGAGCAGGGTTATAATGACATACTTGGAATCATAGAGAGTAAAAAAGAAATAGCGACAAAAAAAGATGCGACTAAGAAAATGATATTCTTTAAACTAAAGGATTTGTCAGGTGAGATAGAGTGTGTGGTATTTCCAAAACAATATGAGGAGTTGAAAGGTAAAGTTAATGATGAGTCTGTGGTGTTGTTGAAAGGTAAGGTTTCTATAAGGGAGGAGAAAAAATCGATAATAGTAGAGAGTATTAAGGTGTCGAAGAGTTCAGTGTAAAAAGCTATGCTTGTAATAATATTACAGTATTGCTATTAATTGAATTATCGTTGCGGGTATAATAAAACTATTTTGATAGACAAATAAGTTTGAACTCCTGAAACTGCAGTAAAACTAGAAGGTCTAGATAAAAAATAAGCAAAAAAAAAGCCTCTCTGTATCACTACAGTGGGTTCTTGCTCAAATATCGTCAGGATTTTGAAGTTGCATGTTGAACCATACACGGCTTAGTGGGCCGAAATATCCAAAACCTGATACAATACCTACTGAAACCTGATAGTCTCTTAAAGCTTCAGCAGTTAAAGTATCAAAAAAACCTCTGACTTCATTTGGAGGGAAGTGAATATAACCCCTTTCCTCCAAGAATGCTTGCAAGCATATGACATCGTCATTTGCTTCACCTATCTGAAGGTTTTTGGTGAAAATATAACCTTCGGTTATAATAGGTCCGACTCGAAAGAAATCTTTCTCTCTTTTTTTAACTATCATATGATAATAGTCATCAGTTCCGTTGTAATTAAACATACAGTCGGTATTGCCTGGATGTAAACGGGTCCAATTGACCGTATCTGAAGATCTCCAGAGTATGTAAATTTTTGAAGGTCTCGGTTTAAATGAGTACTGTACATGGACCGCCTCAGATCCTTCGAATTGTTCAATTCCTTGAATCTTAACCTCATCTTTTGTAGACGAACCTTGGGCGCTTACGCCGATGATGGAAATGAAGAGTAGTATTGCGACGACAAGTGTTTTTTTCATATTTTTTATAAATTTGCGAATTCGGCCACATAGCTCGAATACATATATAATATCATACTAAAGATATAAAGTCAACTACAACCTCCCCTCCTCAATCTCCCCTCTCACCTTCTCCATAAACTTCGCCATGAAGTGCAGGTTATGTATTGTGGCCAAAGTCCCCGCCAACATCTCCCCTGCTTTATATAGATGATTCATATACGCTCTCGTATAGTTTTTACATGTATAACATTCACAACTCTTCTCTATAGGACCGAGATCTTCCTTATACTTTGCATTCTTAAGATTTAGATTTACATAAGAAAATGTATCCGCATCATCATTTACAAACACCGTCCCTGTCCTCGCATTTCTCGTTGGCATAACACAATCAAAAGTATCACAGCCCTCTTGTACACCTTTTATAATATCAGCAGGCTCACCTATACCAAGCAAATGTCTTGGTTTATTTTCAGGTAATATAGAGTTCACCCAATGCACAGCGGTGATCATATCCTCTTTTGCAAAAGATCCACCTATACCAAAACCGTCAAACTCAACTCCGTTATAAGATAGTTCTGAAATAAACTTTGCTGATTCTTTTCGTAAGTCTTCGTGCCTACCACCTTGTATTATTCCAAACAAAGCTTGCTTAGAAAATGCCTGCACGTTTTCAACATGTGTCTTTAAGGATTCTAATGCCCATCTATGAGTTCTATCCAATGATCTCTTTTGATATTCAACAGGTTCATGAGGTGATGTACATTCATCAAAAGCAAATATAATATCTGCTCCGATGTTTTGCTGTATCTCGATCGATTTCTTAGGTGTAAAATAATGCGCTGACCCGTCAATAATAGATCTAAACATCACACCTTCTTCATCAACCTTGGCTGGTATTAAAGCATTTTCTGATTCTACTTTGTGTCCTGAACCTTTTAGAGATATCTCGTCATACCCAGGACGGGCACTAGATGTAAACTTGGTTATATTTTTACCAAGCGCCACACCTAAAGAGAAAGCCTGAAACCCACCTGAGTCAGTCCATGTAGGTCCATCATAATTCATAAACTTTCCTAAACCTCCGTGTGCTTTGATAATCTCATCTCCAGGTTGTAGATATAGGTGATATGTGTTTGAAAGAACAGACTCAGCCCCCAGATCTTTAACCATCTCAGGAGTTATACCCTTAACAGTCGCCTTTGTACCCACAGGGATAAACGCAGGAGTTTGTATAACACCATGTGGAGTTTCTATGGTTCCAACTCTTGCATGTGATTTTGTAGAGCGAGTTTTTATGGAAAATGTGATTGGGCGGTTTTGCATTGATTTATTTATACCTTAATCGAGAGGTGCAGTAAACCCAATCGGGTTTTTAGGTTCATCTTTTTCTTTTATTAATAAACGAATAAATTTGTAAATTTCATTAAAATTTGCATTATTATTCTTTTCCATCTCCTCGACTTTTTCTCGTAGTTCTTTATATGTATCTATCATTTCTCTGAGTTTGGTAAATATTCGTATTATTTGAATGTTTACAGATATAGCCTTATCACTTTTGAGAACACTAGAGAGCATAGCGATACCATGTTCGGTAAAAGCATTCGGTTGATATTTTGAGTATCCTCCCCATCCTAAGGTCACAAATTGTGACCTTAGGATTGAATTTTTGTCTTTATTTTTTAATGTTTTTCTATTTGCAGTCACAATTTGTGACCGTAAAACAATATTTTCATCCTCACTTGAGGTCGCAATTTGCGACCTTGAAAACAGTTTACTTTCAGTTTTATTTAACTGAAACATAAAATCATCAGGAAATCTTTTAATATTCCTTTTAACCGCCTGATTCAAAGCTTTGGTTGTTACACCATAAAGCATAGCCAAATCCTTATCGAACATGACTTTTTTGGACCGAATAATATAAATCTTTTCTCTTATTATACTGATATCTACATTTGTTTGTTTTTTCATACAAACATTGTATCAAGAGTAATATAAAGTTTTCTTTAAGATATTCTAAAGATTTAATAAAGTTTTCACCTCATCCACACCGACATCAGCATAAACTTCACCATCTATAACAACAGTTGGAGCTTTCAGCTGTCCTGACAACTCTATCATTTCATCCATATATTCAGAGTTTTCTGTTACATTCTTTTCGATAAAATCGATGTTATTATCTTCAAAAAACTTTTTTAATTCTATACACCATGGGCAACCTGTTTTTAAATATGCGATTATTTTCATGTCTATATTATATCATTTTTACAAAACAAAAAACCCCGAGTTTCCCCGAGGCTTTTTTGTTGAGATAAAAAGTTATTATTCTCCGATCACAGTCAACTTTACAACCTTTTCTATATCTCTAACTTTTAGAGTAACTTTATGTTCACCAACTTCTTTTATAGGTTTATCTAAAACTATAAAGTGTGCATCAACGTTTAACACGTCAGCAAGTTGCTCTTTATGTAGGGCTGCAAAAAGATGACCTTGTTCGTTAGCCTTTGCAGAAACTTCATATGTTTTAGATATGATAGAGTCAAGACTGTTAACAATCTCTTCTTCTTTAACTCTTCTGTTTTCTCCTTCGGCTTCTTTTATTTTAGCATATTGAGCTATAACAGAGTCAGTTGCAAAAACTGCTTCTTTTTTTGGTATAAGATTGTTTAAAGCAAAACCGTCAGCTACAGTAACAGCTTCGTATTTTTTGCCTAAACCGTGTATATCTTTAAGTAAAACTATTTTCATATAGATAAACAGTATACACTATTTATTTAAGAATTCAACTGCTTTTAAGTATTGTAAATCTGTTCTATTTCTTAATTGTTCGATTGTTGTTGAAGTAGCATTTTTAATCTCAACATCAGGAGCTAATCCTGATACTGATATAGAGTTACCATTTGGTGTCAACCATCTAGCTATAGTTACTTTAAGCCCTGTATTTGCAGTAACTTTAACATATTCTTGTACAGAACCTTTTCCAAATGTTTTTTCACCTATAATTGTTGCTAACTTATAATCCTGCAAGGCACCTGCCACAATCTCAGAGGCAGAAGCTGATCCTCCGTCTACAAGTACAACGACTTTGGTTTTTTTACTTGATAATGTTTTGTAACCTAAAGATCTTATTTCATCTATACCTTTCTTTTCACCATAATCTTGTGACACTATGATTTTTCCTTGTTGTACAAAATAACTCGACATGTCGACCGCAGACTCTAAATAACCTCCGGGATTACCTCTTAAATCTATTATTAACTTATCGGACTTACTTTTTGCAAATTCTTCTATAGCTTCTTTAAATAAAATATTTACTTGTTCAGAAAATGAATATACTTTTATGGTATATATGCCTGTTTTATTGTCATAAAATTTATCGAGAGTTGGAAGTTGTATTGTATCTCTTATGATTTTAAAGTCCAGTGGTTTATCATACCCTTCTCTATAAACTTGTATAGAAACCTCTGTGCCTTTTGGTCCACGTATAAGTTTAACAGCTTGATCTATAGTCATGTCTAAAGTTGTTTTATCAAATATTTTAACAACTTTATCTCCTGTCTTAAGACCAGCTTTTTCAGCAGGAGAACTTGGTAATGGGGCTATCACAGTTATAACATCGTCTTTTTTACCAACCTCCATACCTATACCATCAAAACTTCCTTTAATCTCTGTTTCAAAACTTTCGGCTTCTTTTGGTGTAAAAAATGTTGTATATGGATCCTCCTCTGAATCAACCATACCTTTTATGGCACCATATATACGTCTTTCCTCTTTTGTTAAACCGTCAAACTCACTAACGGTTGTACTGGAAATCTCTTGGCCTAATTTGTCTTTATGTTTTGTTGTTACAAATTGATTGTCAAGAATATTCCAAACTTTCCAAAAAGTTTTAATATCTATCACAGAATCATCACTTTTACCTAAAGCTGTATTCATATTTCCCAAAAAAAATCCAAAAGCAAAAAATATGACCACAATAAATATTTTTAAAAAGTTATTTTTTCTTAAATTCATAAAAATATTTTACCTTATAAACTAATATATAATGCATTGTAGCTTTTATTAAATGTGTTATAATGATAAACAACAAAATTAAACAAAAAACTTAAAACTAAAAAATAAACATAAACAACTTGGCTCAGCATAACAGTAACAGAATTAACATTAATTATTATATAAAAGCTCCTCAACTCCGTGTTATAGATCAAAATGGTAACAATATAGGAATAATCTCCAATGAAGAAGCTCAAAGAATGGCAAAAGAGGCAGAACTTGATCTTATAGAGATATCAGCATCAGCTGTGCCACCTATTGCAAAAATCATGGATTATGGTAAATTTCAATATGACGAAAACAAAAAACAGAAAGCTTCAAAAGCCACTGTTAAAACTGTTGAAATCAAAAGCATACAAGTTAAGATTGGTACAGGAGAAAATGACTTAAGCATGAAGGCCAAAAGAGCATCTGAATGGTTAGATGAAGGTCATCAAGTTAAAGCAGAACTCTTTGTATCAGGTAGATCAAAGTTTTTACCGGAAGATTTCCTAAACGCTAGACTACAAAAATTTCTTAACCTGATCTCTGTGGACTATAAGGTATCAGTACCTATAAAACGAGGTCCAAAAGGTCCTGTTATAGTTATAGAGAAGAAAAAATAATAATGTCGACAAGGCACTCAAAGATCGGAACTTATGTTCCCCGCCTCGAGACCATTATTAATATAAATGTTAACTTCCTCGGTTCGGAAACAAAAATAATATCATTTTTGTTTCCCTCACCCTACGTCGTTAAGAATCAAATTATTAATAATTTTTAAAACAATAAAAATAAAACGATGGCTATAAAATCAAATAAATCATTTTCTAAACGTTTAAAGGTTAGTAAAAATGGAAAAATAAAAGCGAGAGTTACAGGTCAAAACCACTTCAACGCAAAAAACACAGGTCGACAAAGAATTGCCAAAAAAAGAATGGTTGATTTCAACATGTCAAACAAAGACAAGAGAAGATTCTTGGTTAATATGTAATATCGATTTCTAATTACTAAACTTTAAATAATAAATAATATAAATATATGGTACGCGTAAAAAAAGGTGTTCACGCCGCAAAAACAAGACGAAATGTTCTTAAAATGGCTAAAGGTTTCAGAGGCCCTAGAAAGAACAAAGAAAAATTAGCTTATGAACAAATAGTTCACTCACTTAATACAGCCTTCGCTCACAGAAGAGATAAAAAAGGAGATTTTAGAAGATTGTGGAATGTTAAAATCAACGCAGGCTTAAGACAATATGGAACTACTTATAGTAAGTTCATAGGTATCTTGAAAAAGAAAGATATTGAAGTTGATAGAAAGATCATGGCTGACTTGGCTCAATATGATCCAGCGGTGTTTGAACGTTTCGTTAAGCAAGTTCTAGGATAATTCACTAAAGTGAAAACAAAATAGCAGTATATTCTCTGAGATATCTGCTATTTTTATTTGATCTTGGTGGTACTTCGCGCGCCCTTGACGGTCTGTAGGGTTTGTTATATTATCGAAACATCCTCGCTACTTGGTGTAGAGAGAATGCAAATTCAATCATCACTTCAAATGACAATCACAATATATCTTTTTGGAATCATGTTCACATTATTAGGAATTTTTCTTACAGTTGAGGCAATCAAGGGTTTGAGATCAATAAATTTTTTAAAACTCTCGGGTGGAATAATTCTCTTCTTCATAGGTACTGGAACAATAGTAACAAATTTCAACAATAAGTTCCCTATTGAAATTCATTATCAATAAAACAATTCCATTCAAATCACCCCGCCCACCCCTCCAGGTCTGCGGGTTTTTTCTTTACCCTATCTTACTCAAATGCTTATTTCTCGCCATATCAAACTGTCCTATATCAAAACCATATTGCGCCACCATTTTCGCGGCATGATGTGCACCTAAGTTGTGCGGTACAACAACATAAGTCGCGCCAGCTAGGTAAAACTCTTTGGCCTCGTTGGTATCATGTGCCACAAGTATTATTATCCCTGATGGATTAACCTTTCTATAATACTTAAGCAAAGTCATACTAACCTTAGAGTCAGGTATAGTAGAAACTATCATTTTCACTTTTGATAAGTTTAACTCTTCCAAAAAGTCTATATCTTCAGCGTCACCATATCTATGTGGAACATTATCCTCTTTTAACCTTCGTATAGACTTTGGATTGAAGTCTATAACTATATAGTCAGTACCCAACTTTTCCATAGCTTTTGTAAAATAAGTGCCAACTCTATCATACCCAAACAATAAGGACTCATGTTCAGTTTCTATATGTTTTGTATTATTTAAATGTTGATGACGATGTATGTCAAATATTTTCAATACTTTCTCAAGCTTGCTATAAATCTGATCTGCATACAATATCATATATGTTGAGCCCGCTATGGTTACAATACCAACTAAAGTTATGAGTGTAACAACCTCTTGTGTTATATGACCATAAGTCAAAGCCATAGCTGCAAGTATAAGTGAGAACTCACTGATTTGGGCAACAGTAAGACCCGCCATAAAACCAACTTTTCTTTTATATCCAAGTATATTCATCAACACCAGAACTATGATTGGATTTCCTATTAAAACAAAAGCTGAAAGTATAAGCGCTTGATTTATAAGTGGACCTATACCATCCAAAACAAGATGTGACCCAAGTAAGATAAAGAACATAATGATAAAGAAGTCACGTATAGGCTTCATACGAGACGCTATCTCATATGAAAACGGTGACATAGCAAGGGCAAGACCGGCCAAAAGCGCACCTATCTCTATAGAAAAGCCCATCCAAGCGAACAGGGCGGCAATACTTAAACCCCATGATAAAGATGATATAAACAACAGCTCTTGAGATGATGCAAAGAAATGACCAATCTTAGGTAATATATATTTTGAAAATACATAAAGCACTATAATAGTAATAGTCGCTTTTATACCAAGCCCTGTTAAAACAGTGCTTATAGATAAACCACTTGTATTTGAAAATGTGGATACAAACAACAATATAAGTGTAGCAACAAGATCTTGTACCAAAAGAAAACCTATAGCTATTTTTCCATACAACTTGTTAAGATCCCCCCTATCAGTCAATAACTTCAATATAATAATAGTACTAGAAAATGTTAAAGCTATGGCTATGTATATTGCCGTTACATTGTCATATCCAAAAGTTTTTATAATTAAAAATCCTATAAGAGACGTAAATATGACTTGCCCGAGTCCTGTAATGAGAGAAACCTTTCCAACTTCTTTTATAACAAAAGGATTTAATCCAAGTCCGACAATAAAAAGTAAAACTGTTATACCAATCTTAGAAAATAGCTCCACCTGATCCCCTGATCTCAATATATCTAATAAATAAGGTCCAACGACCACACCACTTAATATATAGCCAACTACCAGTGGTTGTCTGAGAATCTTCATCAGAAACGATATCGCTGTAGTTATGAGTAATATAATACTTATTTCTGTGAATACGTTCATGTTTTGTATTATATCATGATGCTCAAATAAAAAAACTACCATTCAAAGAAAGAATGGTAGTTTTTTTATTTTCACATGTGAATTGATTAATTAACCAAGCGGATTTTTACCTTGTATTACTCTTAATAAGAATAATATTACAGCTATGACAAGTAATATGTGTATAAATGATCCAAGAACATTGAAACCTAGGAAACCGACCAGCCATAGAACGATTAATATCCAAGCTATTGTTGTTAACATAAAGTTTTTTATTTTTTTATTAGTTGATGATGCACTCTTATATTATAGCATTTATTCCTTTGCGGCGTTTTGAACATCACACGCAAGCCAAACTATTAGCTTCCTACCCTCCTAATAAAAACAGATACCTTTCGGTATCTATTTTTCTAGCGGAGGTGGGTTTATAGTCGCTCGTAATACGAGCTCCTTAAACTACACTCTCGCAGATTATATTCACTGCATTCATTAATCTGCGGAGGATGTGAGATTCGAACTCACGGAACCCGTTAAGGCTCGACAGTTTAGTAAACTGTTGATTTCAACCACTCATCCAATCCTCCTTTTATATGCCATTTATAGCATATAATTTCCAAACTTTCTACGACTCACAGTTTATACAAACCTTCTTTCTACTCAACACCTGAGCAGCGTTCATACTATGTTGATAGTAAAGTGTTTTAACACCTGATTTCCACGCTTCCATATATAGAGCATTTATCTCTTTTGTAGTTGTAGTCTTTGGGTTAATCATAAGGTTCAAAGACTGACCTTGATCAATATGCTTTTGTCTTGCAGCAGCCTGATCGATAATGGCAAATTGATCCAACTCAGCAAAAGTTTTAAATACCTCTTTTTCCTCCTCTGACAAAAAATCAACATGTTGTACTGATCCATCTTTATCTCTGATATCTTGCCATACTTCTTTTGTATTTTTTCCTTTAGCTTCAAGTAGTTTTTCTAGAAAAGGGTTTTTGATAGTCACTTTCATTTTCTCAATATCTTTTACATAACAGTTTGACCACACAGGTTCTATACTTTGTGACACTTGCCCTAGGATGAACGCAGATGATGTTGTAGGAGCTACGGCACATAAAGTAGTGTTACGACGCCCTTTTCCTGTAAGCATGGCAGGTTCGCCGTATTTAACAGCCATCTCTATTGACGCTTCATATGCTTTCTCTTTTACAAAACGGAAAAGTTGTTGATTTAAATCATAAGCTTTTTGTCCCTCAAAAGGGATCATTTTACTTTGTAGATATGAATGCCATCCAAGCACACCTACTCCAAGAGCACGGTTCTCTTTAGCAAAGTTGTATGATTTTTCCATAAAAATAAACTCTTGTCTTCTTTCGATCTCGGCTGAATCTCTGTATCCTTCAAGCTTGTTTACAAAATCAGTCATAACAGCATCTAAAAAATATGTAAGAGTTTGAACAGCGTCTGTATCTTTCCATTCATCATAGTACAAAGCATTCAATGAAGATAAACAGCATACAAAAGACCATTTATCGCTTGAAGGAAGTGCTATCTCACTACACAAGTTACTTGCATATATTTTATGATTACCTTCTTTGTATACTTCAACTGTATTGTTATTCACATTGTCTGAGAACATGATATATGGATAACCCATCTCTGTTCTTCTTTTTATAACCTTGGCCCAGATAGCTCTTTTTTTCTCATCCCCGTCGCGCATCTCCTGCATCCACACATCTGTTACTGTAACGGCGTTTGTAAGACCTTGTATAGGGTTTCCTTCAGTCCCTATATCTAAAAACTCTTCTATATCAGGATGCTCGACGTTCAAGTAAGCTGCCAAGTGTCCACGACGTGTTGAACCTTGACTCACTATGTTTGTAACAGTGTCGAAAAGTTGCATAAAATGCACAGGACCTGAAGATACACCGTTGTTAGTTATCTGAGCACCACGAGGTCTCAAGTCACCAAAATATGCAGATGTACCACCTCCTTTTTTACTCATCATACCAACCTCGGCGGTTGTATACAATATATCTCCCATAGTATCCCCTACATAAGACCCAAAACATGATATAGGAAGCCCTTTAGCAAAACCAAAGTTAACCCAAACCGGTGTAGCCAGTGAATAATATCCTTTTTCCATATACCCATAGAACTTATCTGCAAAGCCGTCTATTTTTAAGATGCTCTCTGCATGATTGGCAATAAAACGAATACGTTCCTCTGCTGTTGATCCGTCATTTATATAATCTTTAGCTAAGAATTTTCTACTATTTTCGTTTAACCAATGCATATTTTTTGTATTTTAATTTAATTTTTATAATTTTGTTTTTTGTTTTTTTTCCAAAACCTTAAGTCTTAGAATAAATCGTCTCCTGTGGCACTTCCCGTTCTTTTGTTATAGTTAACTGATCTTTTTACGAAGAAGTCACCATGCTTAGTTGTCATTATCTCATCATCAAACCATTCTGTTTGTTCAAGCTTAGTCTCATCTATTTCAAATATCTTTTTCATACCAAGTGACACCAATGAGTTGTTAAATCTATTTTTTACAAATTCCTTTACTACATCTGCCGGTAAAAAGTCTAACTCTCCTTTCTCGAAAATCCAATCTATAATCTTTTCTTCTGCGGCGAACGCCTCCTGACATATGTCGACCACACTTTGCTCGTATTCTTCATCAAACCACTTGGGGTTTTCTTGTTTGATGATTTTCATAAGATCTATACCAAATAAACCATGTATTTGCTCTTCTTTTGAAGTCGCCTCTATAACGTTGGACATACCTCTAAACAGAGATTTTTGTTTATTAAAGGACATTATTATTAAAAATTGGGAAAATAAAGAAACATGCTCTATGAACAAGGAGAATAATAATAGTGTTTTTGAATAATCTTTTGACTCATCTGATCCTGAATGGGCTATAGCTTTTTCTATGTAATTTATTCTATCCATCAAAGGTGGAATATTTTTAATATTCTCAAACTCATGATTGAAACCTAAAATCTCAAGCAGGTTTGCATATGCATCTTGGTGACGAACTTCCGACTCTGCAAATGTGGCACCTACTGCTGCAATCTCTGGTTTTGGTATCTTTTTATATACATCACTCCAAAAAGTCTTTACAGAAACTTCAACTTGAGCTATGGCTATCATAGCGTTTTTGATAGCAGATCTTTCAGCGTCGTTTATATTTACCTTATAATCATGTATATCAGATGTAAAGTTAAACTCAGTGTGCAGCCAATATGAATGCCTTATGGCATCAACATATTCTAAAAGTTCAGGGTATTCATTAGGTCTTAAGGCTACTCTTTTTTTGAAAATATCTTTTTTTCTAGCTTCAGCTCTTCTTTCACGATATAAAATATATGCTTTAGCTGTAAGGTGTAATTCGGAATCCATCAAAACTATCTCAACAACATCTTGTATAGTTTCAACTGTTGGTATATAACCCTCTTCTTGATGTGCATCTCTTATTTTTTTAATAACAAGCTTACTTAAATCTGAAGATAAACCTTCTTTATACTCACCTGTTTCTTCTAATGCCTTATCTATGGCTTTAACAATTTTTTCAAAATTAAAATCAACTACAGTATTATCTCTTTTTAAGATGGATTTTATCTTTTGATTTTGTTCTTGTGTCATACGTAGGTAAATAATAACATTTGTAACTTACCGTGTGCAATGAAATGTTACTGTATTTTGTAAAGTTGACAACACCTGTCTGTTATTCATGCCTTTTTATATATAGTTTTTTTGAAATTGACCTTGCTTATATATTTTTATTGTATTTGAATTTTGTTTTTAAAGATTATTAACAAAAAAAATGACCCTGTAAGGTCACTTTATACTTATTTAGTTTCTTGTGTTGACACTTTGCCCTAGGCAAAGCGCTTCGCAGAGCCGACCCGGAAGAAATTCTATAAGAATTTCTGAGGACCTCTCGGCGGAATAAGCAAGAAACTAAACCATCTCCCCTCTTTGTCGCCTTATCATATCCATCATTTTTCTAACCAAAACTTTAGGGTCTTTTTCAAAAACTATGTAAGGATTTTGTCTGTGACTTTTTTCTATAATCATTTTCAATAACTCATCTGTCTCCCACCCATCACTTTGAAGTATGCCAAGTGGTTTTCCATCTTCATAAGCAATAGTAAACTCATGTATAGTACCTATACGTCCTGGACCTATGATTATAGCATCACAAGAACGAGTAAATATGAGATCTCTACCTGGATAACCAAAACCTGTGAAAGTAACCATATCCATATAGTCAAGTGGTAATCTGTATATATCAGTATGCTCTTTTGGACTTATGGCTGGAGAAAAACCCATAGATAAACCACCTGCTTGTTTTGCCCCTTGGGCCGCCCAATATGGAAAACCACTTGATGCACCTGTAACCAAAATACCTCCCTGATCAACAATCTCTCTACCTAGATCTTTAGCAAGCTCATATGACTCTTGTTTTAGAAAACTTCCATCAGCAGTAGACGAAACACCTATCTTTGGTGTTAAGTAAGCATTTTTTAAATCAGTTTGAATAGTACATGTTAATTTCATATTTATTTATTATAGCATGGAAATTTTTTTAAAAAAATATTTGTATTTTATTCTAAAGTGAGATAAAAAATAACAGTATCTTTCTTTCCTGAAAGTGAAATAAAAAAATAAGGTATCCTTTTGTATTGGGGTACCCTTATTTTTTTATTGAGTTTTAGCACAACTATTTACAACCTCCCTACCCTCAACAAAATCAATGATATTTTGTGCAGCAACTGTCGCCATGATGTCTCTAGCTTTTAGACTAGCTGAGGCTATGTGTGGGGTCAATATAACATTTCCAAGTTTTGTTAAACCTTTTATAACTTTTGGTTCAAACTCAAATACATCGAGCCCTGCCCCTGCTATTTTGTTTTCTTTTAAAGCTTGATATAAGTATTTTTCATCTATAACAGCACCTCGTGATGTGTTTATAATAAAAGAATCAGGTTTCATTTTAGAAATAAATTTGGCATTTACCATATGATGAGTCTGCTCGTTTAGAGGCACATGTAATGATACGATATCAGACTGTTTTAATAAATCATCTATATTTTCAGCTTTTATGGCTCCACATTCACGTTCTATATTTTCATTTATATGTTGATCAACGTAAATTATCTTACAACCAAAACCTTTATTGAAAGTATGTGCAACTTTTTCACCAATACGACCTGCACCTACTATACCTATAGTTTTTTCACTAACATCATGTCCTATCATAAGCATAGGGTCCCAGCCTTTGTACCGCCCTTTTCTTACAAAATAATCCGCTTCTGCAATGCGATTACATAAAGACAAAGTCATGGCCACAACATGCTCTGCTATAGAACCCATATAATCCCCCGGTGTGTTTGTGACCATTATTCCTCTATGACAGGCTTCTTTTATGTCAACATTATCATATCCTATAGCGTAGTTAGAAACCATCTTAAGAGATGGCGCAATATCAAATACTGTTTTATCTATCCTGTCTGTTAAGAGTGTTAATAGTATATTATATGGTTGTCCTTTATTTTCTGATTTTTTTAAAATCTGTATAATATCTTTTTGTGAAAGAGGTGCTTTTTCTTTTCCTACTGTGACTTCATAACCTTTATCTTTTAACATCTGTATTCCGATATCTGGTATTTCTCTTGTTATGTATATTCTGTTTTGCATATGGTAAAAGTATACCACAAATTTATTTTATGGAGTGAAATCATCCGGAAGATATATTTTTCCTAGAAAAATTTATCTGAGGACCATGATTGAACGAAATAAAATAAATTTCAATTGACAAAAACTTGACAAATAATTTCAATACGCTAAGATATATAAGTCAAGGCTATGTAGCTTAGACAATACCAGAATAAATTACAGCAATCATGAACAAACAAAGTATACTGAAAACTATCGGAGTTATTTTCTTGACTATCACTACTAGTGTATTCTCTACGGAGACTGCCAGTGACGAACAGAAAAATAATCCCAAAACAATTGACAATAAAAAAAACAAAATTGAAGTACTGGCACGTGGAACAAGTTATAATGCCTGTGACCCTGAAAGTGCCGCAGGTAAGACATCGTCTCTTATTTCAATATCAACTGTAAAACAACTTGGTCTCCAAGTTGTTGCAGTTGATCCAAATAAAATCCCTTACGGGAGTATTATTATTGGAAAAAATAAGCAAGGTGAAAAAATTGTCGGAGTTGCATTGGACACAGGTTCAGCTGTAAAAAGTGGTAAAGCAGCTAAAAACTATGCATTAGCAAAGGGTTACGATAAAAATAGTCCTGAATACAAAGCTTTGGTTTTTGATTTCCATTCCAAAAGTGGAGACATTACCAAGGCTTGGGACAATTTTATTGTGGTCCTTTATACTGGTCCAGAATTCAAGTTCGACTTGAAAAACTCGGAGAAAATTAAATACCTACAGTACGTACGCAACAAATACCTGCTATGAAAAAAACCTACAAAAACCCAAAGCGCAAGAGGATTATTTCTCTTGCGCTCTTTTTTTATTTTATTCTGTGATTGGGTTTTCTACAGGTGTTGTTTCCGGAGCTGGTAATGTCTCAACAATATTTTCTACAACAGGTTCAAGTATTTGCTCTATAATAGGATCAGGTATTGGTTCTACAACAGGATCAGGTAAAGTCTCTGGTTCTGATATTGTTTCAACAACAACTTCAGGTATTAAAGTAGGCTCAGGTATAACGACAGTTGTGGGAGTTGGGGTAGGTTGAGCGGGTTGAATATTTTGATTTTGTAGCAACATTTTTAGTTGCTCTTCATTTATACATGTATCCCCTACACAAAGTTTTTTTGTTTTAAATTCATCAGCAAAACCTATAACTTTTTTTGTTAATTCTTGTAATGATTTCAAAAGGTACAACGGCAGCCTTGAATAATTAACCTGCTTGTAACCATTTGAATCTGTTGTGACCAATTCTGGAAATATAGTTTCTACATTTTGAGCAAGTAGACCGTAATTTGTAACTGTAGTATCTACTTTATTTAATGTATTAGCT
>JBGSHK010000004.1:0-31717 GCA_041752275.1 Minisyncoccia bacterium
GCTAGGTATAGCAGTAACACTTATAAACACTATGTTTATAGGTATAGTTATTGCAGTATCATTAGCATCAGGTTTAGCTTTTGGTTTAGGTGGAAAAGACATGGCTGCACGTATATTAAATAAAACTGCTGATGAATTAACTCATAAAAAATAATTTACAAAAGTTTTAAAGTCTGAAAAATACTTGACTTTAAATTCTGATTATGCTATCATGTTTTATGTGAGTTAAGGGAAGATGTTATGAAAGTAACAAAAACCTTTAGATCCCAAACGAAATGTAAAAAGACCTTGATCTGCTGATTGAGGTCTTTTTACTTAAAAAGCATTAAAAAAGCACTATTAAAATATTCAACAAATCACATAAATTTTGCAAAAAAACTAAATAAGCTTATAATAAATAAACGTATTCATTATTATAGTCGACTAGCCACTGCACTCACATATACATTTCGTTTGGAGCTCGCATTCGGCTAGTCGACTATGGGTGTGAATACTATTAAAAAAAACAAAGGCAACAGTGACACTAAGCTAAATTTTCATATAATATCTCTTTTTCCAGAGTCTTTTGATTCTTACATAGATAAGTCTATAATAGGTCGCGCTATAGAAAACAAGTTAATAAAAGTAGATTTTTATAATCCAAAAAAGTTCGCTAAAGCAAATAAAAGTGGCATATCAAAAGTTGATGATAGACCATATGGAGGAGGTCCAGGTATGGTTATTCAGGCCGAACCTGTGATCAAAAGTTTGGAAAAGATTTTCTCTAAAAAAACTCTTGATAAAAAGAAAACACTAATAGTTTTTTTGTCTCCATCTGGTGTTAAATTTGATACAGAACTTGCCACTAAATTTTCTAAAAAATATATAGACATCATTATCATCTGCGGACGATATGAAGGTATAGATGCACGTATAAAAAAAGTCTTTCCTATGACAGATGTTTCCGTTGGTCCATGGGTTACAACAGGGGGTGAGTTGCCGGCACTTATTATGATAGATGTTATGGCTAGACAAGTTGAAGGTGTTCTTGGAAAATTTGAGTCAAGAGAAGAGTCTAGAATATCTTCATCGGAAATGTATACAAGACCCGAAGTTTTGATTTATAAAGATAAAGAATACAAAGTACCAAAAGTTTTATTGTCAGGTAATCATAAAGATATTGATGAATGGAGAATGAAAGAAGGTAAGTAGATTTCAGCTGTCTATCTAAATTGTCCATGTCCATTTAACAGGACAAAAAACCTTATTTTTCAATTGTTTTTATAGCTTTTTTTATGTCCTTTAGTTTAATGATAGTTTAACCTATGCAATCGCTTGACTTTATTTTCGATTTGTATATAATAGACGTCCATACAGTATGATAATAAAGACTCAACAAAAGCGGATATAAAGACCAAAGCAATAGCTTAAAGTTTTCATATCCGCTTTTCACGAGAAGCGGATTTTCCTTCGCAAATTGACAATTACAAACCTTCGCGTAAACAAATTGTTGAGTAAACAGTTTGGCAATCGGTATTTCTCAGGAAAGCCGCCGATTGAAAAATTAGGTAAACGCAGAAGGATAATTAACATACATTTTCACGATTGTGGTATATGTATTTCCTAATAGAAATACAAGGGTGGACGGTGGATGCCTTGACACAACATGGCGACGAAGGACGTAGCACGACAACGATAAGCCTCGGGGAGATGTCTAGCAATCGCTATATCCGGGGATTTCCGAATAGGGAAACCTATGAGAACTTGATTCTCATGTTTGAACATTAAAGTTCATTCGCAAACTCAGGGAAGTAAAACATTTCAGTACCTGAAGGAAAAGAAAACAAGCACGTATGTGCACCATTTCCTAAGTAGCGGCGAGCGAAAAGGAAACAGCCCAAACCGTAGCTTTCCGATGCATCACATTTTTTATTTTTGATTTATCAAAAACATTACGTTTGATGCATTGGGTAGCTTGGTGTTGTAGGGCAGTAGACGAATATTTATATTCAAAGAGTTACAAAGTATAAATTTAGCAGAATAAACTGGAAAGTTTGACCCTAGAAGGTGATAGTCCTTTATGCGAAAAATTTATATCTCTTACTACTGTTCCTGAGTACCCCAGGACACGAATAGCTTGGGGGAATCCAGCAGTACTAACTGCTAAGGCTAAATACATGTTGTGATCGATAGTGAACAAGTACCGTGAGGGAAAGGTGAAAATTAGTCCGGGAGGACGATGAAATAATACTGAAACCGTCACACCTACAAGGAGTCAGCGCGGGCATTTATGTCCGTCATGGCGTGCCTATTGAAGAATGAGCCAACGAGTTAATATATATGGCTTGGCTAAGATCGAAAAGGTCGGAGCCACAGGGAAACCGAGTACTAATAGTGCGACCATTGTCTTATATATTAGACCCGAAGCCAATGCGAGCTTATCATGGACAGGGTGAAGTCCGTCGAAAGACGAATGGAGGCCCGAACCCGTATGTCGTTCAACTCATTGGGATGATCTGTGATAAGAAGTGAAAAGCTAATCGAGCTTGGTAATAGCTGGTTCTCTCCGAAATAGCTTTTGGGTTAGCGTCACGTGTTCCTCTTAGGGGTAGAGCACTGGAAGAGTTCGACAGGGAGCAATCTCGCGAACTCTATCAAACTCCGAATACTAAGAGTTAAGAACGTGGCAGTTAGACCGTGGGGGCGAAGCTTCACTGGTCAAAAGGGAAACAGCCCAGATCCATACTTAAGGTCCCTAAATCTATGCTCAGTGCTAGTAAGGATGTAAGATTTCTTTGACAATGAGGAGGTTTGCTTAGAAGCAGCAATCCTTTAAAGATAGCGTAACAGCTCACTCATCAAGAGATTTTGCGCCACAAATGATCGGGGCTCAAGCATAGTACCGAAATTTGGGATTTATAAATTCTTCGGAATTTATGAGTGGTAGGAGAGTGTTTGCATCGCGATGAAGGAAAAGGGGTGACCCATTCTGGAGCATTGCAAAGTAAGAATGTTGGCACAAGTAACCACAATCGATGTGAAAAACATCGACGCCGAAAGATCAAGGTTTCCTCAGCTACGATTGTCGACTGAGGGTTAGTCAGGCCTAAGGGGATGGTGAGAACCGAACCCGATGGACACATGGTTAATATTCCATGACTTTGATATAGAGTGACGGAGTGACGGAGTGTAGTATATAACGCTGGTTATTGAATTCCAGTTTGGGTTATGAGGTAGCTGCTTAGGTAAATCCGGGCACTGGTTTAAATACCGATACCAAGTAACTTGACGTAAGGTTATAAAGCACGCTTCCAAGAAAAGCTTCTAAACTTATCTATATTAAAACTGTACCGCAAACCGACACAGGTGATCAGGTCGAGCAGACCAAGGCGAACGAGTGAGAGGTCTTCAAGGAACTCGGCAAAAAAGCAACCGTAACTTAGGGATAAGGTTCGCCTACCGCAAGGTAGGCCTCAGCAAAAGTTTTACCACCGACTGTTTATCAAAAACACAGCTCCCTGCGAACTCGCAAGAGTATGTATAGGGGGTGACACCTGACCAATGCCAGAAGGTCAAATATTGGCGGTTACATAGCAATATGGCAGCTGACTGATATAAGCCCTGGTGAATGTCGGCCGTAACTATAACGGTCCTAAGGTAGCGAATTTCCTTGTCGGGTAAGTTCCGACGCGCACGAATGGTGTAACGAGTGGTAAACTGTCTCGAAGACTCGCTCGGTGAAAATGCAATAGCGGTGAAGATGCCGCTTACCTGCAGTTAGACGAAAAGACCCTAGAAGCTTCACTACAGCTTGGTATTGAATATACGTTTTTATTGCGTAGCATAGATGGGAGAATTTGAAGCATAGATCTTGGTTTATGTGGATTCGTCAGTGAAATACCATTCTATAAAAGTGTATATTCTAACCTGAGAGGCAAAAACTCTCAGGAACAGTATCTGGTGGGTAGTTTTAGTGGGGCGCTATCCTCCCAAAAAGTAACGGAGGAGTTTACTAAGGTCCACTAGGCGCGGATGGAAACCGTGCCGATAGCGCAATGGCACAAGTGGGCTTAACTGTGAGACGTCAATGTCAAGCAGATACGAAAGTAGAACATAGTGAACCGACCCTTTGCATTAGATGCAGGGGAAGATTATCTGACAAAAGCTACTCTAGGGATAACAGGCTAGTTCCGCCTAAGAGTCCTTATCGACGGCGGAGTTCGGCACCTCGATGTCGGCTCGACTTATCCTGGGGCTGGAGAAGGTCCCAAGGGTTTGGCTGTTCGCCAATTAAAAAGTCACGCGAGCTGGGTTCAGACCGTGTAGGTATTAATGACAATAGCAATATTTGATTTGATATTTACACAGTCTGAATCCACACGAGGAATATAAAATAACTAACAAAGAATGTTGAGATTAACCATACAATTAAATTTGTATATTGCGGCGGTCACATATAGAAATATATATGATATAAAGTTAACTAATATCGGTGAAATCCTAGTAACGAAATGTTACGGACAATACCGAGGGAAGTCGTAAGATACCCGTAGAGACTACACGTTAACCATCTTAACTCTTAGAGAAAGATGATGATATAGTCCAATGCACACAGTAATGTGTGAAAGACATGCGCAAGACAGGTTGGTCTCCTATCTACTGCAGGCGTTGATATTTGAAGGGATTTGTCTCTAGTACGAGAGGACCGAGATGAACTGACCTCTGGTCTACCAGTTGTCGCGTCAGCGGCACCGCTGGGTAGCTATGTCGGGAATGGATAAGCTCTGAATGCATCTAAGAGCGAAGCCAGCCCTAAGATTAGATATCGTTATGAGACTCGTGAGAGATTATCACGTTGATAGGCACCAGATGTAAGCATAGCAATGTGTTTAGTCGAGGTGTACTAATTAGTCCATACTATTAGGAAATATGTATATCCAATCGTGAAAGTGTATGTTAATTAAATTTGTAATTGTCGATTTTTAAAATCGAATAAGAAAAAAAGTATCGACTTTTTTGTTCTGGTGACTCGTTGGAGGGGCCACACCTGATCTCATTCCGAACTCAGAAGTTAAGCCCTCTTAAGGCGATGGTACAAGCTTTACGCAAGGAGAGTAGCTTGTCGCCGGAACAAAGTAGTCGATTTTTCTTTTCCGGCTTAGTTTAATTAAAACAAGAATATAGGTGGCCTCAGGTCCTGTTCTTATATTGGTATCAACCCAGTAGCCGGATGTTTTTTAAAAAAGCATTCTCCCAATTGGGGGATTTTTTTTATTTGTATATGCTATAATACCCCCATGTTATCCTGGTCTGCAAAAAGAAAACTAATTATAATATTCGTATTGATTGTACTCTTTGGAACACCTTTGTCTTTTTATTTATATAAAAAACTACAACGTCCTGCATCATGTTCTGATGGTATACAAAACCAAGATGAAAGAGGTGTGGATTGTGGTGGTATTTGCCAAATAGCTTGTTTTGCAAATGTAAAACAAGATCCTGATATACAATGGTCTCGAGCATATTATGTTGCTAAAGGTGCATACAATCTTGTTGCTTATATACAAAACCCAAATATTGATTATATTTCACAACCTACAAAGTATGTTTTTAAGGTTTACGATGATAAAAATGTTTTAGTTGCAACTCGTGAAGGGGTGGTTGGAATACCTACATCAAAAATTTTTCCAATCTTTGAAGCAACTATACAAACAGGAGAGATTATTCCAAAACTTGTAACTTTTGAGTTTGTTGAACCTGTAACTTGGATAGAATATTTTGGAAATAAGCCAGAACTTGAGGTTGTTGAACAAAGATTATTACGTGCTGACACACAACCTAAACTTGATGCAAAGATAGTAAATAAAACTTTGAACTCATACAAAAATGTTGAAGTTATAGCTATCATATATAATGAAGAAGGTAATGGTGTTTTATCTTCACGTACATATATAGATAGTATTGGAGATAAAGGTGAAGCCGATGTTGTTTTTACTTGGCCTGAACCTATAAACTTTAAACCTTCAAAGATAGAAGTTATTCCAAATCTTTCTTTAAAACAATATAAATAGCCAATGGCAAGTTTTCTTCAAAAAATAAAAGTAGATTGGTATCTTATATTACCTGCACTTATATTGTCTGTATTGGCACTATTTACTTTGATATCTTTTGGTGAAGTTTCTACACGTTTTGTTAAACAATCAGTTTGGGTTTTTTTTGGACTTGGAATATTTATATATTTACAAAAAACAAATTTGTATTTTTTAAAAAATAGAAAATTTGTTTTAGGCTTATATATATTATCAGTACTCTCATTATTACTTTTATTTGCTACAGGATATGTTGCAAAAGGAGCACAGTCTTGGATAAGGTTAGGTTTTTTATCTATACAACCAACTGATCCAGCAAAGCTTGCACTTATATTACTTTTGGCAAAATATTTTTCAAAAAGATATGTTGAAATTTCTGTTTTTAAACATATTTTTATTTCAGGTTTTTATGCAGGTATTCTGGGTTTATTGGTTTTACTGCAACCCGACTTCGGCTCTGCTGTGACTATATTTGCCATATGGGGAGGTGTTATTTTCATATCAGGTTTATCAAAAAAACATATTATATTTTTAGCTTGCACGGCGCTTATTATATTAGGTTTAGCTTGGAGCTTTGCTTTTAAAGAATATCAAAAAGATAGAATTATGAACTTTATTCATCCTATGCGTGACATAAGAGGTTCAGGTTACAATCAATATCAAGCTGTTATTTCTGTAGGGTCGGGTCAAATGTTGGGTAAAGGTGTCGGCTACGGAACACAATCAAAATTAAAGTTTTTACCTGAGTATCAAACAGATTTTATTTTTGCAGCTTTTGCTGAAGAGTGGGGTTTTGTCGGTGTATCATTTGTGCTTATTTTATTTCTTATACTTTTGCTGAGAATACTTCATGTTGCAATGAAAGCTGACAATAACTTTGATGCATTGATAGCTTCTGGAGTTTTTATATTCCTTTCTGTGCATATTTTTATAAATATAGGCATGAATCTAGGTGTTACACCCATAACAGGTATACCTCTACCTTTTATGAGTTATGGTGGATCACATATATTGATTGAGTTTATTGCGCTTGGAATAGTTTCAAATATTTCCATGAGGAAGAAAAATACAGGGGTGCATTTGAATGAATTGAAGAATGAATTTGTCGGCTTCAACTAAAAATTTTATTTCGCTTTGTTCGATCAGAGGTCCTCGAATTAACTTTTCTAGGAAAAGTTAATTCTGCGGATGATCTCACCAGCTCTATAAAATTATAAGATAAACCACTATCCAAATTCCCAAAAATCAGTATAATAATAACTTATATGACAAGAACAAGACTTTGGGCCGTTATTATTATCCTTATTTCAGGATTATTGGCTCTATACCTAAACAACACTTATCAAACTAAGCCTTTTAAACTAGGGCTTGATCTAAATGGAGGAATACACCTTACATATAAAGCTGATACTTCAAAGATTGCAAAAGAGGATATTGGCCAATCTATGGAAACTTTGAAAAATGTTATAGAAGCTAGAGTAAATGCTTTTGGAGTTTCTGAGCCTATAATTCAAACTGAAGGCATTGATAAATTGACTGTTGAACTTCCGGGTATAAATGACACACAAAAAGCCATAGACCTTATAGGTCAAACCCCTGTACTGGAGTTTTCTTTAGTTGAAGACTTTGCGTCAAGTACATCAAGTACTACAGAACAACTACTAGTACCAACAGAGTTGACTGGAAAATATATTAAAACAGCCCGTGTAGAATATGATCAAAGAACAGGTAAGCCGATGATAGGTATTATTTTTGATAATGATGGTGCAAAATTATTTGCAGATATTACAAAAAATAATATAGGAAAAGCTTTAGCAATACTTTTGGATGGACAAGTTATTTCAGCCCCTGTTATTCAAGGAGAAATTATTGGTGGTCAAGCACAGATTACAGGTACATTTTCTATACAAGAAGCTAACTTACTTGCTCGTGGTTTGAAGTATGGTGCGCTTCCTGTTTCTATAGAACTTATAGGTACACAGACAATAGGTGCGTCACTTGGAACTGAAGCTTTGAAAAAAAGTATAGAGGCTGGTATATATGGTTTTATAATCATCGCAGTGTTTCTGATACTTTGGTATAGAATTAGTGGCCTTATAGCAGTTATTGCTTTAGCTATATATACAATACTTAACTTAATAGTATTTAAAATTTTTGGAGTTGTTCTTACTTCAGCTGGTTTAGCTGCATTTATCATATCTTTAGGTATGGCGGTTGATGGTAATATACTTATTTTTGAGAGAATGAAAGAAGAGTTGAGACGTAGTAAAGATAAATACGAAGCATTGCAAAAGGGTTTTGAAAGAGCTTGGCCATCTATAAGAGATTCAAATATCTCTTCTATGATAACAGCGATTATACTTTATAGTTTTGCAGCATCGTCTCTTATAAAAGGATTTGCACTTGTATTCTTCATAGGTGTGGCAGTCTCAATGTTTACTTCAATCACTGTTTCTAAAAACTTATTATTAGCAATTTCAAAGAAAAATAAATAAAAACATATGTTCATCGTAAAAAACAGAATTATATTCTATATATTATCAACACTAATGATAGGCACTTCATTGTTTGCATATTTTAACTATGGACTTAACTACGGCATTGATTTTACAGGAGGTTCAAGTATAGAAATACAACCAGTTTCAACTTCAACCCCTATAAATCAACTTGATGCTAAAAAAGTTTTAGATCAAAGTTTTGAAGGAGCTGTTATTCGCCCTTATGGAGAAACAGGTTTTATTATAAAAACAAAAGATATTATTGTTGCAGGTGATACTGTTTTTTCTGAAAAACTTAACTCTGTTTTGCCGACACATGCTGTAGCTAGAGTTGATACTATAGGTCCTGCATTGGGTGCAGAGTTAAAACAAAAGTCTATAACATCTATAGTATTAGTTCTTATTGCCATAGTTTTGTTTATTACTTTTGCTTTTAGAAAAGTTTCAGGCGTTGTTGCTTCTTGGAAATACGGTGTTGCTTCCATTATCGCATTATTTCACGATATTATAATACCTGTAGGATTTTTTGCTTTCATGAATTATTTTGTTGGAGGATATGAAGTTGACGCATTGTTTGTAACAGCACTTCTTGTTGTTTTAGGCTTTTCTATACACGATACTATTGTTGTTTTTGATCGTGTGCGTGAAAACTTGAGGGTTAACAAAGATAAAGCTTTTGATCACATAGTTGGAATTTCCTTAAAAGAAACTATGATACGTTCCATAAATACTTCATTGACAACTATATTAGCATTGATTGCTGTTTACATATGGGGACCAGATACAACACAAAAC
This sequence comes from Minisyncoccia bacterium, assembly GCA_041752275.1. GTDB lineage: Bacteria > Patescibacteriota > Minisyncoccia > Phycocordibacterales > CAIZLB01 > CAIZLB01. The sequence goes on from JBGSHK010000004.1 coordinate 9,362, forward strand.
TTTGCACTTGTTCTTATAGTGGGTATATTGGCAGGAACATATTCATCTATATTTGTAGGTTCAAACCTATTGGTGACTATGGCAGGATGGGGTTCTAAGAAATAGAGTCTCGTTTGCTTTTTTATGATACAATTATAAAAATATGTGTGGAATATTCGCCTATACTGGCTCAAAACAAGCATTACCAATATTACTCGACGGACTTACATGTCTAGAATATCGAGGGTATGATTCAGCTGGTATATACATACCCGAATCAGGTGTAGTTAAGTCTGTTGGTGCTGTAGATAACTTAAAAAAGAAAATAGTTTTACCTATGCCGGGTAACAGTGGTATATCACATCTTCGTTGGGCAACACATGGTGAGCCTACTGAGGAAAATGCACACCCACACCATGATCAGTCAGAAACTATTTGGATAGTACACAACGGCATTATAGAAAATTATAAAGAGTTAAAAGAAATGTTAATCAGCAAAGGCTACACTTTTTATTCTTCAACCGACACAGAGGTTTTAGCTAAACTTATTGGGTATTATATGGAAGATAAAAAAGATTTTGAAAAAGCTGTTTTGGCGGCACTTAATGATGCTAAGGGTACATATGGGATTGTTGTATCATGTAAAAATGAATCAGAGAAAATAATTGCAGCAAGACAAGGCGCTCCTGTGGTTATAGGGCTCGGAGATGGTGAAAACTTTGTTGCGTCAGATGTGTCACCAATACTAAGACACACTAAAGATGTTATATATTTACAAGATGGAGATGTGGCAGTTTTAACTCCAAACAAACATACAATATATAATCTCCAAAATATTTCTATAGAAAGAAAAAAAGAAGTTATAGATTGGGATATGGAAGAAGCTAAAAAAGGCGAATATGCGCACTTTATGTTGAAAGAGATTATGGAAGGATCTGAGGTTGTTGAAAACACAACACGAGGAAGACTGCTAGTTGATGAAGGGGTTGCTAAACTAGGAGGGCTTGATGCTGTAGCAGAACAGATTCGAACAAAAAAAAGAATAATTATAGTAGGTTGTGGAACTGCATATTATGCTGGGCTCGTTGCCGAATATATGATTGAAGAATATGTCGGTATGCCTGTTGAAGTAGAAGTTGGATCAGAGTTTAGATATAGAAAACCTATTATAGATGAACATACCATAGTACTTGCGGTAACACAGTCAGGCGAAACAGCTGACACATTGGAGGCTATAAGAGAAGGAAAAAGAAAAGGAGCTTTGACTTTGGGAATAGTTAACACAGTAGGTTCAACAATAGCTAGGGAGACTGATGCAGGAATATATAACCATGCTGGTCCTGAGATCGGTGTGGCTTCGACGAAGGCGTTTATTTCACAACTTACAGCATTGTCGCTGTTAACATTATTTCTCGGACGTCAAAGAGATATGTCATCATCTACTGGTAAAATGATAGCTGAAGAAATAAAAATGCTACCACAAAAAATAAAAGAGATTCTAGAAAAGAAGGGAGAAATACAAGAGATTGCTAAAAAATATGCCGCTTCAAGAGATTTTCTTTTTATGGGTAGAAAGTATAACTATGCTATTGCCTTTGAAGGAGCACTTAAGCTGAAAGAATGTTCGTATATACATGCCGAAGGTTATGGTGCTGGGGAAATGAAGCATGGTCCACTTGCTATGATTGATGAAAATTTTCCAACACTTGCTATAGTTCCAAATGATTCTGTATATGAAAAAAATATTTCAAATATACAAGAAATAAAAGCTCGTAAAGGAAAAGTTATAGTTTTGACTAACGAGGACAATGCAGAGATAAGAGAAATGTCAGATGATATTTTTATAGTACCAAAGACTATGGAGATGTTGTCACCAATATTAAATATTATTCCGTTGCAGTTATTTGCATATTATTTTGCATTGGAAAGGGGGTTGAATGTAGATAGACCAAGAAACTTGGCAAAAAGTGTTACGGTGGAGTAAAAGAAAACACACCCCAAAACACCTATATTTTGCTATAATAATCCCATGAAGAAGCAAAAAACTCTACTCCTACTAGACTCACATGCCATCATTCACCGTGCTTATCATGCGGTGCCTGACTTTAGAAACTCTCAAGGAGTTCCAACCGGAGCACTCTTCGGCATTATCAACATGCTTTTTGGTATCTTAGAAAAATACAAACCCGATGCAGTTATAGCTTGTTATGATCTTCCTCATCCAACATATCGCCATGAGATATATGAAGCCTATAAAGGAAATAGAAAAAAAAGTGATGATGATCTTGTAACTCAGATTATTTCATCTCGTGAGATTTTTGTTAACTTGTGTATACCAATGTATGACAAACCCGGTTTCGAAGCTGATGATATACTCGGGACTATAGTACACAAAGTTACAGCAGAGGGTAACAATCAAGATGAAGAATATAAAGTTATCATCGCATCAGGAGATATGGACACTATGCAACTTATAAAAGGTGATCAGGTTTTGGTTTATACTTTGAAAAAAGGTTTAAACGATACTATTATCTACAACGAAGATGCAGTGATTGCAAAATACGGCATGAAGCCGATACAACTTATAGACTATAAAGGACTTCGAGGTGATGCATCTGATAACATTATAGGTGTTCCTGGTGTAGGTGAAAAAACCGCCACACTGATCATACAAGAGTTTGGTGGTATAGAAAGTATGTATGAATATTTAAAGGCAACACCATTTTCCAAAACCGATACCCGTATGAAAGCGGCTGGCATAACTGAGCGTTTCTATGGACTTTTACTAAAGCACGAGGATGACGCCATTTTCTCAAAAGCTTTGGCAACCATAAGACTTGATGCACCCACAGACTTTGATCTTGTACAAAAAGATCCGTGGTATAGTTGCGCCGATGTGCCAGCTTTTAACAAACTTATAGAAAAATACGAGTTGAAAAGTATAAGAGGAAAACTCGAGCGTGTTATAGAAATACAAAAAGGTAATAAACCTTTAAAGATCGTTCAAGACGATTGGGGTATAGAAGATAAAACACCACTTACAGATGAAGAAAAAATAAAAGCTTTAGTTCTTCGTTCTCATATAACAAATCCACAAAGGATAGATTTAGAAAATAATTTTGATAAAGGGAAGTCATTAGACTCGTATTTGAAAGAAGAGGGAGTAGAAGATCTTTATCTGAAAATAGAGAAACCGCTCATACCAATACTCAAAAAAATGTCAGCAACTGGAATAAAAGTCGATATAAAATATCTTGAGGATTTGTCAAAAAAATATACAGACTATCTCGACAATCTCAAAAAAGAAATATATGAACTTGCAGGTGAAGAGTTCAATATATCGTCACCTAAACAGTTGGGAGAAATACTGTATGACAAGATGGATATTACCAAAGGTTCAAAAGTTCGTATCAAAAAAACAGGGGCCGGTGCAAGGTCTACAAAAGAGTCAGAGCTCGATAAGATGGTAGATTTGCATCCTATTATTCCAAAGATTTTGGAGCATCGTGAATACTCAAAACTTTTATCTACTTATATAGATGTTATTTTGAACTTAGCAAAAGCCGAAAAAGATCATCGCATACATCCAGAATTTATACAGATTGGAGCGGTGACAGGGCGTATGGCATCTACTAATCCTAGTGTGCAAAACATACCCATAAAGACAGAGCTTGGTCGCGCTATACGATCATGTTTTGTATCACGAGAAGGTTATGATTTTGTGTCTATTGATTATTCACAGATCGAGCTTCGTATTGCAACCATATTGTCGGGAGATAAAACGATGGGAGATATTTTTAAAAAAGGTGAAGATATACACACCGCTGTTGCAAAGCAGGTTTATAAACTAGACTCACTTGACCAGGTAACTCCAGAGATGCGTCGTCATGCTAAAGCTATAAACTTCGGCATACTTTATGGTATGGGTGTGCAGGCTTTGAAAAGATCTATCGGAGTTAGCGAGTCTGAAGCACAAGAATTTTATATGGCCTATTATGCTACATTTAAAGAATTGGCGAACTATTTACAGAACTGCAAGATAGACGCTGAGAAAAATGGATACACAACAACACTCTTTGGACGTCGTCGATATTTTCCAGAACTAAAATCAAATATACCTTTTATAAGAGCATCAGGTGAACGTATGGCCATCAACGCACCAATACAAGGAACAAATGCAGATATGATAAAGCTGGCTATGGTTCAGATAGATGAATATATAACAAAAAATAAATTGGAGACAGATGTAAAAATGTTAGCACCTATACATGATGAAATTTTGTTTGAAGTGAAGAAAGGAGGAGATAAAGTGATAAAGGATATACAAGACATCATGGAAAATGTTTTGGAGACTTGGAATATAAAAGTTGACGTGCCGATAGTGACTAATGTGAAAGTTGGGGATAGGTGGTAATATAAATTAAAATCAAATTATTTAAAAACATGCTCTACATATTCCACGGTAATGATATAAAAAAAGTACTCGATGCTTCACAGAAGCTTATCGAAGGACTAAAAGCAAAACGTGAGTTTGCTCAGGTGTTTTACTTTTACCCCGAAAACTTTAATAAAGAAAATCTAGAAACTCAACAATCTGCTCAAGGTCTATTTTTTGATAAACATATTTTTGTATTTAAAAACTTTATAGAAGCTAAAAAAGAGGTGAGAGATTATGTTTTAAATAACCTGGATAAATTTGTTGAATCTAATCATCTGTATATTATTCTTGAAAATGATATAGATGATAAATATCTGGATAAGGTAAAAAATATAAAAGCAGTTAACTTGAAAGAATATAAAACTAAAACTGTCCTTAAAGAAGATAATTCTGGAAAATTGTTTAACCTTGCCGCGCTTATTATGAAAACAAATAAGACTACACAAGATAAGATAGATATCATCAATCAAATAGACGAGGTTAGGAAAAACGGTACAGCACCGGAGGAATTTTTTGGAATATTGTGGTGGAGGTATAAAAAATATGCATCAAAGGATAAAGAGAGTATGAAGAGATTGTTGGACATATATCATGATGGGCATGGAGGGGAGGAGGAGATGTGGGTTGGGTTGGAAAGGTGGGTGGTGAGGTAATTAAGGAATCGATCCTTACAGGATCAGTATACCTTTACCATCTTCTCAGAACAAAGTTCTTCGAAAATAAGGTAAAGCTTTTCGATTCCTACACAGGAGCGAAACTATTCGCTCCTTCGAACGCCCAATCGAAAAACCGCCTCTAGGCGGTTTTTCTCATGTGCGTCCGGTAGGAATCGAACCTACGACCCTCTGCTTAAAAGGCAGGTGCTCTACCGACTGAGCTACGAACGCATTTTATCAATATTCATGTATAATAGCACTTATGAAAAAGAAAGTCCATATTCTATTACCAGATATACGTAGTGCTTATAATGTTGGATCTATATTTAGGTCAGCTGATTGTTTTGGTGTCGAGAAGATTTACTTATCAGGAACTACGCCAACTCCTGTCGACCGATTTGGTCGAACAAATTCAGGTGCACAAAAAGAGATATCAAAAACAGCCTTAGGTGCAGAGAAAGATATTCCTTGGGAATATATTTCAGACCTAAACTCATTTTTTAAAAAAATAAAAAAAGAAAACTTTCATATAGTTTGTATAGAACAAGATAAAAAGTCTATCAGTTTAGATAATTTTCTAAAAATAAAAAAACAAGAGAGTATACAAAATATACTTATAGTATTTGGTAATGAAGTAGAGGGAATAGATAAAAGTATATTAAAAAAAGCTGACTATACGGTAGAGATACCTATGCAAGGTAAGAAAGAATCTGTGAATGTTTCCGTTTGTGCAGGATTAATTATGTACATTTTTCAGAGCTAATTTTATTTTTTGTTCTAAAGTTAAATCCGTGTCTGTAATTTTTTCTACAGCTTCTTTTGCTTCACGTGGTGTGTAACCCATAGATTTCAATGCTTCAAATACATCCATATTTTCTGACATGTTTATATTATTATTTTCACTATTGATATTGGTAAATTCAAAAGCTATCTTAGGCAATTTATCTTTCAATTCAAGTACTATTTTTTCGGCTATTTTTTTACCTATACCAGATATCTGTGTAAGATATGCAACATTGTTTTTTATAACATTTTCATATAAAACCTGAGATCCTGATAAAGACAATATTTGTAAAGCTGATTTTGGACCTATACCAGATATAGAAGTTAGTTGTTCAAACATTATTTTTTCTGATCTATCTAAAAAACCATATAGATCAAAGGCATCTTCTTTTACATGTGTATAAATATGTAAATTTATATCTTGGTCTATTAAAAGTCTGTCTATTTGGTTTTTATCTATTTGAACCTCATAACCAACACCAGAATTTGTTAGTATACAAATATTTTTTTGATTTATATATTTAATTTTTCCTTCTATATATGAAATCATATTATTTTATTGTGTTTTTAAATTATCTGTAGTTGTTGCTGTTTTAGGATCTATAAAAACAACGCCTGCATTAACTATTATATCTTTATCTATAGAATATATATAAGCTATTCTATTTTTATATAATATTATTAAATAGTCACCAATCTCAGCAGCTTCAAAAAAAGGATCTTCAATTTTTTCTGTTATTTTTCTTATGTCTATTTGATCATCTTTTGGTAAGATTATATGTTTAGACAATTCTTTTTTTATCATAGAAGCCTCGAGCTTAGCTTGCTCCACGGGATCTTTTTTTTCAGGCGCCGGAATCATATATAATATGGTAGATATAATAATTATTAAAACCAAAGATACTATATAAATATTTTTTCTTTGTGAAAGTAATTTAAATATCTTATTTAATAATATTTTTTCTTTTTTAGGTTTGTATTCATTTTCTATACCTAGTTCTTTTTCTTTTGGGTATTGTTCATCTGAGTTTAAGTTTGATGTAGATACATTTCTTATTGTTTTTCTTGTTTCCATTTATAAATTATATGTTTTTATCCTTATAATATCAAGACTTTTTGTTCTATTGCTAAATATCAAAATATATGATAGTATATGAGAATAATGTACTCAAAAAAACCAATAAAGTCCGACAACTCGTCTAGAGCTTATGATAAAAGTAAGTCTGTAAAAACAAAAAGTTCTACTAGAGATCTTGGATTCAAAAAAAATAATATTAATAGTAGTGAGAAAAGAGCTGAAAAAACAAGTTTAACTTACAACAGAGCGCCTAGACGAGACAGTGATTTCGGTGGTTTTTCTGATGGAGGTAGGTCAAGTTCATTTGGTCGTTCTCCAAGACGTACTGACGCACCCGCAAGAATGGCTTCATATAGAGAAGATAATGCTGCAGCTCATTCAACACCAAGATATCGATCAGCTGCACCATCACGTTATATTGCATCAGGACCTCGTTTATCAGGTGGGTCAACAGGCCGCCCTGCATCACGCTCATTTGGTGGTCGTCCAACTTTTGGATCTCGTCCGCCATCAAGAGGTGGTTTCGGTGGAGGTAGAGGTGGTAGTAGAGGAGGGTCAAGGGGTGGAAGAGGTGAAAATATAGATTTTTCAAAGTTTATAAATAAACCAGAACCAGGAGATAAAGAAGTTAAAATAAAACACATAGAAGTTAAACATAAGTTTGCTGATTTTAAGTTTGACGAGCAAGTAATGAAAAACCTTGAGAAAAAAGGTTATGAGATTCCAACACCTATACAAGATCAAACTATAGTTCACGCTATGAAAGGGCAAGATGTTTTAGGTATGGCTAACACAGGTTCAGGAAAAACAGCCGCTTTTCTTTTACCTTTAATACAAAAGATTTTAAAAGATAAAAATCAAAAAGTTATGATCATAGCTCCTACTCGTGAGCTTGCTATGCAAATAAACAAAGAGTTTGAAGAATTTGCTGCTGGATTAAAAATATTTTCAACAGTTTGTGTTGGTGGTATGCCTATTTTTAGACAAATACAAAATCTAAGAATGGTAAATCATTTTGTTATAGGTACTCCAGGACGTATAAAAGATCTTGCTACAAGAAGATGTATAAACTATGCAGAGTTTGCATCTATAGTGCTTGATGAGGTTGATCATATGTTAGACATGGGATTCATCGATGATATTACAGAGATATTAAAAGGATTAAATCCTGAAAGACAATCATTGTTTTTCTCAGCGACTATGCCTCCACGTATAAAAACTTTAGTACAAAAGTTTCAAAAAGATCCACATACTATAGATATAACAGTTCCTGGCTCAACTAAGTCAGTAGAGCAAGATATTATACGAGTTGATAAAAGAGAAAAGTTTGAAACTTTAGTAAAACTATTAGAGTCAGAAAAAGCTACAAAAACTATTATCTTCGTTGAAACAAAAAGAGAAGTTGAAGAAGTTGCCGATAGACTTAAAGCAGCTGGACTTTTGGTTGGATATTTACATGGTGATAAAAGACAAAGAGAAAGAGCTAGAACTTTGGACCATTTTAAAACAAGTATACTTAACGTGTTAGTTGCAACAGATGTTGCAGCACGTGGTATAGATATCAAAGATATATCACATGTTATAAACTACACAGTTCCACAAACTCATGATGACTATGTTCACCGTGTAGGACGTGCTGGACGTGCTGGTAGAACAGGAAAGGCGTTTACTTTTGTATAAAAGATTTGTTTAAAGAAAAAACATCCGAGGTGAGGATGTTTTTTTGTTTGTGTTTTTTAGCTTTAAATATTTTTTAGTAAAATATTTCTTTCTAATTCTACTCTCTCATCCCTTAATATAAAACCATCCTCATCTCTCACTGGCATATTTATCCAAAGATTGGTAATTTTCGCTGACCACATTTTTTGAACACTACCTTCTGAGTAATACTCCAGATTAATTTTTTCTTTTCCTTCATTCACCCTAGAAGAGTTAGTGATCTCCAATCCAACTTCTAATTCTTTTCCATCAAGTATATGACCAATTTCACATTTTATAAAAACTCCACCCACCTCTATCCTGTCAAATAAAACTGCAAATATTTGACCGGTTCTTAGTATATTTTGAGAATGTAACGCCTCGGTATTTGAATCCCAGTATATATTTTCAAGTTTTTCATCATATAAAAATCTCATAGGACTATTATGGGGTGAACCGTCTGCATTTGTAGTAGCAAATGAAATATGTCTACTTGTATGTATAAGTTCTTTTGTTCTATTTATTTTTGGTTCTGGGATTTTTATGGTCATAATTATTATTATACCACCCAGCAGGCTAATGTGTATTTTTCACTTAGTTGAGTTAATGTGCCAAAGAATACAGTTCAACTTCCATATCGAATCCTTTTAAACTATTTTTACAAGCCAGCAAAGTCCCTCCTGTAGAAGAAACATCATCAATAATTACGATGATGGTTTTTCTTTTAGTCAATTTTCGCAAAAACCTTTTATTCCAAAAGTTTATATAATATCGTTTATCTAGATCTTTAATTCTTTCACCTTTTGACCCATCCAAATGCTGAGCTTTTTTATTTTTTAAATATTTTTTATTTATAGAAAATAGTTTTTTAAAATAATATTTTTCACCATCTTTTCGAAAATAAAAGTTAAAATATCTCTCAGTTTGCATAATCAAATTTCCCATAGAATCTATATCTTTTTCTTTCCTATAAAACATAGTTGAAGGGGGATATGTAAAGATGACATTTGATTCAGGATTTTTAGTTATAATGTCAATACTTATGTCAATACATAAATTCAATAAGTATTTATTATATCTAGAGTTTTTAAACTTATATTCACTAAATATAGCTTTAATATCAAGATCTTTATACCTGTCTATATAATATACAGGAATCAGAGTTTCTTTTTCATCAGTCATGTTTATGTTTTTTGATTGCATGTATATATTTATATATCAATATATATAAATTTTTTATAAAGAATATATAAATAAGCAATAGATTTAAAATAAATTATAGGGTATAATTTAATTAAATATATGTCTTTTTTTAATAGTAAAATTTTTGATAAATCTGAATCAAGTGTTATCGGTATAGATATCGGTTCATCTTCTTTGAAAATTGTTCAAATAAAAAAAGAAAAAGGCAGGGCTATACTTCAAACTTATGGAGAATTAGGTCTAGGTCCATACAATCAATTGGCCACAGGTCAGGCGGTAAACTTCTCACCGGATCAATATTCATCAATAATTTTAGATTTGTTGAAAGAAGCCAATGTTTCTGTGACTAGAGGGGGTATATCTATACCTTTAAAATTAAGTTTGATTAGCGTTATAAATATTCCAAAAGTTGAACAAAAAGATGAAAAAACTGTTATTGAGCTTGAGGCTAGAAAATATATTCCTGTTTCAATATCAGAAGTAACATTAGATTATTCAATAATTCCTCAAATCGATGATTCTAGTCTAGAGTTTATAGAACAAGATTCTGAAGATAAAACCCCTACACAAAATTCTGAAGATAGAAAAACTCAAAAGATTTTATTGGTTGCTATACACAATCAGATTTTAAATAATTATTCAAAAATAGTTCAAGATTCAAATTTGCAAATAGACTTTTTCGAGGTCGAAGCTTTTGCAACAGCTAGATCTTGTTTATCTGGAGAAAAAAAACCAGTCATGATTATTGATTTCGGGGCCTCATCATTAAAAATATACATAATAGACGCCGGTGTTTTAGTATCTTCTCATACTATAAACAAAGGTGGTCAAGATATATCTTTTTCTATATCAAAAGGCTTAAATATACCCTTTGATCATGCTGAACGTTTAAAGCGATCATTGGGAAAAATTGTTTTACCTGAAGAAGTTAAAATAAGAGATTTGATCAATATTCATGAGGAATATTTTATATCAGAAATAAAAACAGTTTTAACAGTTTTTCAAAAAAATAAAAATATGACAATATCAAAGATAATATTCACAGGAGGTTCATCTGTTCTTGATGGTTTTGAGAATAAAGTAAAATCAAGTTTCTCTTGTGAAGTTGAAATAGCGTCTCCTTTTTCAAAAATAGAAACACCTGTATCCTTAAGGGAAATATTAAAAGTAACCGGAACCACTTTCTCTACAGCTATTGGACTTGCTTTACGTGCATTACAGAATTGATTTTGTTATAATTATATATAAATATGGAAACAAGATTTCAAACAAATTCATTCATACCAAAATCATCATTAGATAATGTTGTTAATAGTGAGGGAAAAATACAACGATCTTCTGGTTCAAATAATTCTGGTTCATCTAGTTTTTTTATTCTAATATCTTTCTTTATATTTGTATGTAGTGTTGTTTCTGCGGGTATAGTATTCTCTATGAATAAAATAGCCATTATTCAAAAAAATTCAGCAATAGAATCATTATCTAAATCTCAAAAAGATATAAATAAAGATACAATAGAGGAGTTAAAGGCGTTAAACAATAGATTAGCTATTATAAATTCACTTATAAATAACCATGTTGCCGTTTCTCATATATTTGCAGAATTAGGTAAAAGTACAATAAAAGAAGTATCTTACAGTTCATTTTCTTTGGTAAAAAATCCAGACAAATCTTTCTCTGTATCATTATCTGCTCAAGGTGTAGGTTATGTTTCTGTAATTGCTCAAGATGATTTATTAACTTCTGCTGAATCTCAAAAATTTTTTAAAAATACAAGTATAACAAATTTTTCTAAATCAAAAGGGGAAGATATAGCTTCTTTTGGTGTACAAGCAACAATATCTGAAAATTCACTTAATTTTTCAGAGGTATTAAATAATAATCAATAACTATGAAATCAATAATATCAATTATCTTAATAATAGCAGCGATATCTTTTTTTGTATTTTTCACTAGACCAACTTGGAGTGAGTTAAAAGTAAACAGAGAAGAAGTTCAAAGTTTAAATGTTGCTCAAGATAATGCTAAAAAATTAAAGTCTAAAATTGATTCATTGTTAAAAACTAAAAATGCTATAACAGAGTCTGATTTTGAAAAAATCAAAAAAATGGTACCTGATAATGTTGAAAACATTAAGTTAATAATTTACTTTGATAATATATTGCAATCTATGATTCTTGAAAATGGTACTCAGGATATATATAAGAGAGTAAATGGTAGTGACATATCTGACTTGGCAATAGAAAATCCTCAAATGTCTAAAAGTGATTTGATTCTTGATGGTGATTTTGACACGTCAAATGTTGGTGTTGCCGATTTTAGCTTTACGGTTTCTTTAACATATAGAGATTTTATTTCTTTTTTGAGAAGATTGGAAAATTCAACACGTATTTTCGATATAAATTCAATATCTTTTTCTGCACCTCAAAGCAAAACTGCAAATCCAGATGAAATAATTTATAGTGTTAATCTTAAATTAACAACTTATTGGTTAAAAAGTAAATAATATATGAATATAGCCAACCACAAAAAAACAATATTATTAATAATAGCAACGCTTATAATTTTCTTTGCTTATTGGTATTTTTTTGTTTCAAAAAAAGATACATCAACAAATGAAGGTGTTGGTTTGTCTGGTTTAAGTACAGGTGCACCTTCTGTATCAGGTACCAAATATGATAAGGATTTTGTTGCAAGTTTAATAACTTTAAACTCTGTAAATTTAGATACGTCTATTTTTGAAAGTAATACATATAAAGTATTAAATTTTCCAGAAACACCTTTTCCAGAAAACTTTTTTAGAGAAAGTGGACGTACAAATCCATTTTTACCTATTGGTATTGATGAATCAGGTGTAAACAATAATACAAGTGTTCAAAATCAATTAAATATAGGAAATATACCGGTTGCTGTTTCTACTTCAACTACTATTACAAATAATATTAAAAATTCTACATCATCAGCATCTACTACTGAAACAATAAAACCTATTAGGAAAAATTTTTAATTTAAAAAAATGAGCTATATAGATTTATTAGTAAAAAAAAATATTTTAGATCAGGAAACATCTGACGTCTTAGATAAGAAAGCTTTAGAAACAAATCAGTCTATTGATTCTGTTTTACGTGACTACGGTATAAAAACAACTGACATACTTAAGGCAAAAGCTGAGTATTTAAATATAGAACCTTATTATGTTGGAGATACTGAGATTCCTTTTGAAATACTAAACTATATACCAGAAGAGTCGGCTCGCCACTATAAAATAATACCCATAAGTATAGCAAACAGTGTTTTAAGTGTTGGAATATATGACCCAGATAATATACAGGCTATAGATGCATTAAATTTCATATCTTCAAAAAATAATATAACCTATAAACTTTTTTTGATATCTGAAGAAGACTTTAACAGGTGTATATCAATGTATACAGGCTTAACAGGTCAAGTTCATGAAGCTTTAACAAATTTCGAAAAAGAGTTTGGCGATTTGGATGATTTGGACAATACTATAATAAAAGAATCTCCAGATAAAGAAACTCATATTATAGAAGATGCACCTGTTAAAAAAATTGTTGCTACTATTATTCGATATGCTATAGAAGGAAATGTTTCTGATATTCACATAGAACCTCTTAAAGATAAAGTTAGGGTTAGATATAGAGTTGATGGAATATTAAACACAAGTATAGAATTGCCTAAAAATGTAATTGAAGCTTTGGTTGCAAGAATTAAAATTTTATCAGAAATGAAACTTGATGAAAAAAGAAAACCTCAAGACGGTAGATTTTCTGCTCGTGTAGATGGTAGAAAAATAGATTTTCGTGTATCAACTTTCCCTACATATTTTGGAGAAAAAGTCGTTATGAGAATTTTGGATCAAGATAAGGGTGTTCAGGCTTTAGATAAATTAAATTTTCAACCAGGTCAGCTTGCTATGATTAAAAAAGCATTAAGCCGACCACACGGATTAGTACTTATTTCAGGACCAACAGGTTCAGGTAAAACAACTACTTTATATTCTATGCTTATGGAATTAGATAGAGATACAAAAAATATCTTATCTCTAGAAGATCCTATAGAGTACAACATGGATGGGGTTAGTCAATCACAAGTTCATTCAGAGATAGGTTATACTTTTGCCTCAGGTTTAAGAACTACACTGCGTCAAGACCCTGATATTATTATGGTTGGAGAGATTCGCGATAAAGAGACAGCTCAACTTGCTATACAAGCAGCCCTTACTGGACACTTAGTTTTATCAACAATACACACCAACACATCTATAGGTATAATACCTCGTCTTATAGATATGGGTATTGATCCGTATTTGATTGCGCCAACTTTGATATTAGGTATGGCACAAAGACTTACAGGTAAAGCCGATGAATCTGCTACAGAAATAATACCCGTATCCGAAAGTGTTAAATCAATAATAGACCATCAATTTCTTGATTTACCTGATCAATATAAAACAATAATTCCAGAAATAAAAGAAATAAGAACTATTAAACCAACTCCAGAATGCCCTAAAGGTATAAAAGGTAGAGTTGGTGTCTTTGAAATGTATGAAATGGATAAACAATTAGAGTCTATTATTTTAAAAAGTCCCACAGATGCTGAAATATATAATTATTTAAGAAAAGAAAAGGGTATGATAACAATGAAAGAAGATGCTATAATAAAATCACTCAATAAAATAATTCCATTCGAAGAGGTTGGAAATTTATAAAAAATATATGAATAATACAAAAGAAATAAAAGATATAAAAGTGATGATAGTTGATGATGATGCTTTTATATTAAATATGTACAATATAAAATTTACAAAAGAGGGTTTTAATTTAAAACTTGGAACAAATGGACAAGAGGCATTGGATATAGCCAGAAGTGGTTATGTTCCAGATATATTGCTTATAGATATTATAATGCCAATTATGGGAGGTATTGAGTTTTTGGAGAATATAAGAAAAGAAAAACTTTTTGAAAATGTTCCGATAATTGTTTTAACAAATCAATCTCAAGTTACAGATATTGATGCGGCTAAAAAATTAGGCGTAAAATCATACATAGTTAAGGCTACAACCATACCATCAGAAATAGTTGATGAAGTTAAAAAAATCTTTAATTTATAAATTTAAAATAAAAATAATAAAAAAATGGATCATGAAAAAGAATTAGAAAAATTATTGGATACAGTTGTAAATGAAAATGCCTCAGATCTACATCTTTCAGAAGGTAGGTATCCAACAATACGAACATCGGCACAGCTTATACCTATAGTATCATCTAAAATCTTGACACATGAAGATATAGTTGAGTTTGTAAATATAATGACATCAAATCTAAAAAAAGATTTTAGTATAAATTCTAAAGAGTTAGATTTTTCATATAAATTTAAAGATAAGGCTCGGTTTAGAGGTAATGCATATCATCAACAAGGTTCACTTTCTATAGCTCTTCGTTTTATACCAAAAACAATAAGAACTATTTCTGAACTTATGTTACCCATAGAGCTTGAACAGTTTGCTCATAAAAAACAAGGTTTTTTCTTGGTGGTTGGACCTGTTGGTCAGGGAAAATCAACAACACTTGCTGCAATAATAGAATCAATAAATCAGGAAAGAGCTGAACATATAGTGACTATAGAAAATCCGACAGAATACGTTTATGAGCAAAAAAAATCTATAATTGATCAAAGGGAAATAGGTATAGATACAGAATCTTTTGAGTCAGGTTTGATATCATCCTTACGTCAAGATGTAAACGTGATTCTTGTTGGAGAGATGAGGGACAGGGAAACTATGGCTGCTGCTGTAACAGCCGCTGAAACAGGTCACTTGGTTTTATCTACATTGCATACAAATAATGCCGCTCAAACTGTTGATCGTATCATCGATAGTTTTCCTGCAAATCAACAAGATCAAATACGTATACAACTTTCAAATGCTCTTGCTGGTGTTTTGTCACAAAGACTTGTTCCTCGTATATCAGGTGGACTTGTTCCTGTTTTTGAACTTATGATCACTAACAATGCTATACAAAATCTTATACGCGAAAAAAGAACACATGAAATAAATACAGTTATTGAAACAAGTTCTAAGGATGGTATGATAGATATGAATAGATGTTTAGCGGAACTTGTTCAAAAAGGTGAAATAACACTTGAAGATGCATATGCTCATAGTTTAAACCCAAAGATGCTACAAAGGTTAGTTTAATTTTAAAATTTTCTCATTAGAACATTTGGCGGACCTGTAAAAAATGCTATAATTAAAGCATGATATTTTCATATAAAGCTATAGACGAAAAAAAATTACCCATAAACGGAACTATAGAAACTGGTAACAAAGAGTTAGCTATATCATCTTTGCAAAAAAGAGGATATACAATAATTTCAATAAATGCATTAAATGAAAGGAAAGGTTTTTTTGGTAAAACTTTCAACATTTTTGGTGGTATTAAAAATAAAGATGTTGTTATTTTATCTAAACAAATGTCGACTCTTTTTTCTGCACAGGTTTCAGCTTTGCGTATATTTCAACTCCTAGCCGCTGAGATGGAAAAACCTGCACTTAGAAATGTTCTTATTGATGTTTCTGACGATATACAAACTGGATCATCTATATCTCTAGCAATATCAAAGTTTCCAAAAGTTTTTAATAACTTTTATGTAAACATGGTTAAGGCAGGTGAAGAGTCAGGTAAATTAGATGAAACATTTGAATATTTGGCAGATTATATGGAAAGAAATTATGAAGTTTCTTCCAAGGTTAAAAATGCTTTAATATATCCAGCTTTCGTTATAACAACTTTTGTTGCAGTTATGGTTTTGATGTTAACAGTTATTATACCAAAAATAGCAACTATTATTGTTGATTCAGGTCAAGAAATACCTGTGTACACAAAAATAGTTATTGGAGCCAGTAGTTTTCTTATAAATTTTGGTCCTTTATTTTTAGTATTATTGGTTATTTCAGGTTTTTTTATGACAAAATTTTTATTATCTGATAGAAGTAAAGTTTTTGTATCTAATATAAAACTACAAATACCATATATTTCAGGCTTGTATAAAAAGTTATATTTATCAAGAATATCAGATAACTTAAATACCATGTTAGCTTCAGGTGTGCCTATGATAAAATCTTTAGAATTGACTTCAAATATTATAGATAATGTAAAATATGAAAATATAATAAATAAAGTTATAGAAGACGTTAAGGCGGGTTTTCCTTTGTCAGATTCATTTGGTAAACATCCTCAAATACCAGGTATTTTGATAGCTATGGTTCGCGTGGGAGAGGAAACGGGTGAAGTTAGTACTATGCTTAAAACACTTGCTCGTTTTTATCAAAAAGAGGTTATGACAGCAGTGGATACTCTTGTTGATCTTATAGAGCCTATAATGATAGTTATGCTTGGTTTAGGTGTTGGTTTCCTACTTGCTTCTGTATTGATACCAATATATAACATATCTTCAGGTATATAATAATTATATTTTAATGATAAAAAACTTTTTTAAAAAAAAATATACAAACTTAAAAAAAGGATTTACTTTAGTAGAGCTAATGGTTGTTGTTTTTATAATATCTATTATAAGTCTTTTAACATTGTTCAATAGTTCTCGGCTTGATAGTGCTGTTTTACTTTCAAATACTGCCTATGAAATAAATCTTATTATAAGAGATGCTCAAGTTTCCGGACTTGGTTCAAAACTTTTCTCAACTAATGGAGTAGCTACAACTACAAATCAGGGTGTTTATTTCGACTATCTTAAACCTCAAGAAATAATTTTATTTTCTGATTTAAATAAAAATAATAAATATGATGATATATCAGAAAATATTCAGGTTTACAAAATAGAAAATAAAAGAGCTGGTAAAATCATGAATCTTTGTAAATTAACTATTGATAATACCTGCAACGAGTCAGTTACTAAATTAAATATTATTTTTAAAAGACCTAATCCTGAAGCATATTTTTATACAGGTATGGATGAATCTTCAATAACTGAATATCAAGGTTCAGTTGGATTAACAATAGGCTTTGATTCTAATCAATGTCGTTCTCTTGTAATATATAAAACAGGTGCAATACAAATAGATAAAAGCTTATGCATTTAATATAATATATATGAAATTTTTTAATAAAAAAATAAATAAAGGATTTACTTTAATTGAGGTTATGGTTTCAATAACATTATTTTCTGTTGTTTTGATCATGTCTGGTGGAACTATAGTTTCTGTTATTGATATAAACAGAAGAAATCAATTTATTTCCTCTGTTGTAAATAATCTTAATTATTCTGTAGACTCCATGGTTCGTGATATAAAAACAGGTTATGCTTATAAATGTAATTATAATGAAACCAATACCATAGCTGCTTATAAAGCATCCCTCATAAAAGGTGATGGTGTATGTGGAGTTAAAGATTTTAGTACAAATGAATATGGATTAACTCTTATATCTACAATATCTGGTGTTGACACCCTTGTGAATTATAGATTTGTACCAAAAGAAGAAAGTGGTAATGGTTACATAGAAAAAACTGTTTACGGAGCTGGCGCTCCATCTTCTTATAGTATAACTGACAGAAGTAATGTAAATATAAATGATTTAAGTTTTAATGTAAAAAATCCAGATCCTCTTGATTGTTTAGGGACAGGTGGTGTTACATGTACATATGGTCAACCATATGTTTTTGTATCAATAAAAGGTGAGTCGTCTAATAAAAAAATAGATGCTTCAAAGTTCTTTTTACAAACATTTATTTCTCAAAGATTTATAAATATAACAGATTTTAAAGAATAGAAAATGTATAAAATATATAAAAACAATAAAATTAAAAAACAAAAAGGTTTTACTTTACTAGAAACTCTTGTGGCTATTTTTATATTAACTTTAGCCATAACAGGTCCTATATATATATCTTCACTTTCTCTGAGAAATACAATAGAAAGTCGTGATATAGTTTCAGCTCAATATTTGGCAGAAGAAGTTGTTGAGGTTGTAAAAAACAACATGGATACAAATTCATTAAAAAACACAGCAGAAGATTATGATTTTTTATCTTTTATATCTAGTTGTGTTAGGGACACGACTACTCCCGCAGCTTTATGTCACATAACAACATTAACAACAGGTAATACAATATCTTATTCATTTTCACTTTGTAATGAAGGAATTTGCCCAAACATGCTTTTTGACCCAGAAAAAAAAGTCATATACGGAGAATCTGATGGTAGTAATCAAACATATTCAAAATTTATCAGAGAATTTTATATTGTAAAAAATTTAACTAATCAAGACGAGGCAGAGATTGTTGTAAATATAAAATGGGAAAATACTGGAAAAAATAAAAAATATACATTAAAAAAATCATTATATAATATAGATTATAAATACTTCTTTAATTCTTAAAAAATATAATAAATGAAAAAAAACTTTAAAAAATTAAAAAATAAAAAACAACAAGGTGTAACATTGGTTATCGCCATTACAGCGGTTACATTGCTCTTGTCTATATCTTTATCTGTGTCAAATATAGTTTTAAGACAGATTCGTATTTCAAGTGTAAATAATGCATCAAAACCTGTTTTTTTTGTTGCAGACTCTGCTTTAAACTGTGCTTTTTATTATGATACTTTATACATAGCTTCATCGACTGATGAAGATATAAATACTAATCTAGACATAGAAACATCTATATTTGGCAGTAGTACACTTGATTTTAAAACAGAAAAAATAAAATGCGGGGTTAATGTATTAGGTTTAACATCTAATAAAATATCGGATTCACCTAAAAGATTTTTAACAACTTTTGATGTAAGTTATGATAATATGTGTGCGAAAGTTAAGGTAACAAAAACAGAATCATCAACTAGAATAGATTCTTATGGGTATAATACAGAGGCTGACAGTTTGGGTTGTAATCTTTCTGATATAAAAAATAAAAAATTAGTAGAAAGAGGTTTAACTATTACATATTAAAAAATTTACTTTACTATGTCTAAAAATATACTTGATCGTATTTTAAAACTCAGAACTCTTGTAGACAAAGAAAGATATAATTATCATGTTCTTGATGTTGAAGGTATTTCGCCTGAAGCATTGGATTCTCTTAAAAAAGAACTTGTTGATCTAGAGGAAAAATATCCAGAGTATTATGACATAAATTCTCCAACGCAAAGAGTCGCAGGTAAAGCGCTTGAAAAATTTGCCAAGATAGAACACAAAGTTCGTCAATGGTCTTTTGCTGACGCTTTTACTGAAGATGATATAAAAGATTTCAATGAAAGAGTAAATCGTTTTCTTAAAAGGGATTTAAAAGAGGATGTTGAATATGTGTGCGAACTAAAAATAGATGGCCTGAAAGTTGTTATTGAATACAAAAACGGAGAGCTGTACAAAGCTGCGACACGAGGGGACGGTGTTGTCGGAGAGGATGTAACTCATAACATTAGAACTATATATTCCATACCATTAAAACTCGCGTCTGATATAGATATAATAGTTGAAGGTGAAGTTTTAATTACAAAAAGTCATTTTGAAAAATTAAATAAAATTCAACAGAAAAATAATTTACCGCTGTATGCAAATCCAAGAAATATCGCAGCTGGAAGTATAAGGCAACTTGATCCAAAGATAGCGGCTAGTCGTAATCTTGATATGTTTATTTATGATATCGCACAACTCGATTTAAAAAATCAAAAAAAAATAAACATACCAAAATCCCAAGAAGAAGAATTGAATCTTTTGAAAGATTTAGGTTTTAAAGTTAATACTCATTTTAAAAAATTTCCGGATATAAATGGTGTTATAAAATTTTGGCAACATTGGCAAAATATATATAAAAAACAAGATTATCTTATTGACGGGGTAGTGGTAAAAGTTAATGACCATAAGTTGCAACAAGATTTGGGTTATACAGGAAAGTCACCTCGTTTTGGTATAGCTTTTAAGTTTCCAACCGAACAGGTTACAACGGTTTTAGAAGATATAAAACTACAGGTTGGACGTACCGGAGTTATAACACCTGTGGCTATATTGAAACCTGTTTCTGTTTTAGGTACAACGGTATCGCGAGCTACTTTACACAATGAAGATGAGATTGAGAGACTTGATATACGTATAGGTGATACTGTTATTATACAAAAATCAGGAGATGTTATACCAGATATTATACAAGTGTTAACAGACCTTCGTCCGAAAGAATCTAAGCCTTTCAAGTTTCCAAAAAAAGTTGAAGGTTGCGGAGGAGATGGTTCTATAGAAAGGATAACAGGTCAGGCAGCTTACCGATGTGTTTGCATGGACTCAGATGAGTTGAATAAAAGAAAACTTTATCACTTTGTTTCCAAAAAATGTTTAGATATAGATGGTCTAGGTCCAAAACAAATAGATCTTTTCATGGATCATGATTTGATTGTAGATTTTATAGACATATTTACTTTAACAAAAGGTGATATAGAAACACTTCCTCGTATGGGGGATAAGTCAGCAAACAATATTATAAATTCTATAGAAAAAGCTAAAAATACAGATATGTATCGTTTGTTGTTTGCTTTATCTATTCCTCAGGTAGGTGAAGAGACTGCCAGAGATGTTGCAAAAGTATGTGATTATGATTTTGAAAAATTAAGAAAAATGAGTCTGCAAGATTTTGAAAATATTTATGGTATAGGAAAAGTTGTTGCACAAAATCTCCATGATTGGTTTCAAGATGAAAAGAATATAAATTTGCTTAATAAATTGTTAGAATTTATGACAATAAAAAAAACTAATACTAAAGTTATAGAAAATAGTTTTTTTAAGGATAAGAATGTTGTACTAACTGGAAGTTTAGAAAAATATTCTAGAGACGAAGTTGGGGATATTATAAGAAAGTTAGGTGGAAATATAGTTTCAAGTGTATCTAAAAATACTGATTTTGTTGTAGTGGGTGAAGGTGCTGGAAGTAAGCTCAATAAAGCAGAAAGTTTGGGTGTAAATATTTTAAATGAAGAAGAATTTTTAAGTAAGATAAATTAGATTTTAGACTGTAAACATTCATTTTTCAATGCTATAATGAATATATTGTGTACCCAAGAAAATTAAAAATTTCTATACTTTTTTTATCAATGTTTTTCTCATTGAGTGTTTTTTCTGCATCACCCTCAACCCCAATACTACCAAGTGATAATATACAAGATCCAGGATCACTTTCAACACCTTGGGGAGGTTGTGGTCCAGCTGACTTAAACTGTTATGTACAATTAACATCATTTAATAATGAAACCGTTGAAGGTTTAGATTATTCAACTTCAACAGGAGTTTTATCACTTACATCAGGTTATACCATACCAACTTTTGCATCTACCACAGCTTGGAACAATGCTCTAGGTGCATCATCAGATGCAATACTACAAAATGGTAACTCATTTGGAAATACACTTATACTTGGAACAAATGATAATCAAGCTTTGAGTTTTAAAACTAATGGAAATGATGCAATGACGATATTGAGTAATGGGAATGTGGGG
>JBGSHK010000005.1:0-1510 GCA_041752275.1 Minisyncoccia bacterium
ATAGAAAAGCTCTTAGAGATATCAGATATAGGTTTATATTCTGCAAAACATTCAGGTAGAAACAAAGTGTGCTCTGGTAATGTGGACTTATAATTTGCACAGTAAAAAGACATTTAACACAATAATATTTTCATTGTGTTAAATGTCTTTTTTATATATTATTTTTTAATTAGTGGGGAATCTTACTCATATCCATATGCAAAACATTCCACTTATGACCATCCAAATCGACAAAACCACAACCATACATCCAGCCATCAGTATCTCCTGCTTCCGCATAGATTGTACCACCGGCTTTAATTACTTTCTCTGCTAGTTCATCTACTTCTTCTTTAGACTCTGCGTCAAAAGAAAACAATACTTCCGCACCATTCTTCGGATCTGGAATTTCAGTCCCTGTAAAATTTTTAAAGGCTGATTCCTTAAAAAGCATTATGATAATATTTTTATCTCCAATGACTAAGCTAGCTCCTTCATCACTATTAATATAACTATCGTCGAAAGAAAAGCCGATTTTAGTGAAAAACTCTTTTGATTTCTTAACGTCTTTTACCGGCAAATTAATCCAAAGTTGTTTTTATAGTTACCAAAATTGTGTTATCTGTTGATGGTGCTAAAGATTATTTACAAGGAATAACTTATTTAACTACCCAGCATATGAATTCTGATTTATTGATGATAAAAGAAGATTGTGAAACAATGCTCTTAATAGAAATTTATGTTATAATTTACATGTATTGTTTAAGTTCAGTATAAATATAAAATATACTAACTTTATTTATATTAATAAAAAATGGAGGCTAATTATGATCGCTCTATTTAAAAATAAATCATTTATATTGTCTATAATAATTATTGTATTCATAATTTCAGTCGGAACTTATGTTAAATCATTTAATAAAAATGCAAAAAAAAATTATACAGAAACCAATAATAAAAATACAGTAGGTGCTAAGAGTGCCAGCAATCCATTAGAGCAACCCAAGTCACAACCTGCTCCAAAAAAAGAGGTTGCTCCATCAAAGACAGTTTCCTCACAAAAGATAGCCTCTACCTCAACTGTAACACCTTCAAAGAAAACGGTTCCTTCATCAAAAGCAACGGTATCTCCATCAAAGAAAACAGCTTCTCAAACAAAAACAACTTCTTCTCAAAAGAAAGTTCCTACTTCAACTGTAACACCTTCAAAAAAAACCGTTTCTCCAGCCAAAACAGTGCCGTCAGCATCACCACAAAAATATATCAGTAATAATTTGGGTTTTTCTGTTATTTTCCCAGCATCTTGGAGAAATAAATATACAGTTAAGGAAGATAACAATGGATTAGTTATAAAATTTAAACCAGTTAGCAATCCTATAGCCGGGGGTATGCTCTTTGAAATTGTAAAAAAATCTTCGGATTTTAATGAAGGTATGTCGGATGGTATTGGTAAAAGATATATTACTGCAAAGGGAGTTACTTATATTATAGGTGGTCCTATGGATGTAGGTTTCCCTCCAGATAATCCTGA
>JBGSHK010000006.1:0-12878 GCA_041752275.1 Minisyncoccia bacterium
GTTGATGAAGTTTCTATTGAGTATATTTTTTTATTTTTATTCATTCATAAATATTATCAAAATAGATATGAATTTATTATAAAAAAAATATAAAGATTAACGAGTTATATTTTCCTTTAAAAGTCTATCTTTTATACTTAAAAATGAAGTTTCGCCCGATGTGATTAATAAATACTTATTATTTACAAAACCATAAATAATATTTATATTATTTTCATTATTAACATATTCTCGTATATCTTGATTTTTTAATATTTTGTCTACAAAAACAATTGTATTTTTTTTACTATAGTTTTTAACTATTTTGTCTGTATTTGTTGAAACAGGTTCTGTTGAGGTACTTTTCAATTCTGTATTTCCTATAAAGATATCTTTTAAATCTATGGGCATGTACTTTTCCCATTCAAGTATTGACTTAAATGATAAGTCAAAGTTTTCAACATCTAATAGTAAATATGTTTGAAATTGATTATCTTTTAAGGAATAAAATCCAAAAGTATAACTTGCACCAATTGATCTTAAAAAAGATTCATTTCCAGAATATCTAATTTTTTCAAAAAACTGAACAATTGTTAAATTCGTATTTATTGATATATTGTTATTATTAATAATATTTTTATCAATTAACAATTGCTTTATTTTATTTATTTCAGATATAATCTGGAGTCTATTAAGTTTAGAAAAATCAGAAGATTGTATTATTTCAGAGTTCAGCAGGTCATTATTATTAATAATTATTGTTGATGTTGATTGGGTGTCTTCACCTACTGTATTTAAGTCATTGTTTACAAGAGAATCTTCATAGGGAGTTATTGTTGTAAATATTAATTTATAATACACATATCCAAAATAAGACATTGCGGATAAAATTATCAATAAAATAAAATATAAAAATAATTTAATGTATATATTTTTATTTTTTTTATTAGTATTAATGTTGTTATTGTTTTGTGAATCCGCAATAACCTCTTCTTTTTTATCTGTAACCGGTTTCTTGTTTGGGTCTGTTACAATTTTTATTATATTTCCCCCATAATTTTTATCATTTACAACGGAAGCAAGATCACTCTCAAGTGTATGGAGAGATACTGTTTTTTTATCTACATTACTATCTTTTTCTGATGCCATTTTATTTTAATTTCTTACTTTTTGAATTACTTTTTTTATTAAAAATTAAGTATCTTGAAGGATTTTCAGATAAATCTATAAATTCGTCAGAGTATTCTTTTACCATAGATGAAGCTGACTGACCAAAGGCCACTGTTTCAACCCTACACCCAAAAGTACCTTGAAGATATTGTATCAAATGAACAAAATCACCATCTCCTGATGCTATTATCACAACGTCCAACTTAGGCGCCATTCTTATTGCATCTATTGCAAGTCCAACATCCCAGTCTGCTTTTTTTGACCCACTACTAAATATTTGTATGTCTTTTATTTTTGTTTCAATTCCAATCTTCTCTAATGCGTCAAAAAAATTTTGCTCCTCAATAGAGTCTGTGTTTATAACATAAGCTATAGACCTAATAAGATCCCTCTCTGCAAGTATATCTGAAATTATGTTTTGAAAATTTACTTTAGACCTATATAGGTTCTTTGCTCCGTGATATAGGTTTTGTGTATCTATAAAAATACCAACTCTTTGACCTTTGTGTTTTAAATTATCCATATGTTTAATTATATATCAATTATACAATAATTAAAAATAACCTTATTGAATTTATAAGGTTATTTTTAATTATTTTAACTTTAAGTTTGATAATTATTTAGACTTTGATACCTTAACAGAAGCAATATGTCTTTCTGCGTCTGCTTTTTTGATATATTTTAGATGAGATAGTCTTTTTGATACCATTTTCAACAATCCCCTTCTTGAACTATTGTCTTTTTTATGAACTTTCAAATGATCTGCAAGTTGATTGATTCTTTCTGTTAATATACCAACCTGAACATCAGATGATCCTGTATCAGTATCATGTAATTTAGTTTTTGCTATTACTTTCGCTTTTTTAGTTTTAGAAATCATTTAAATATATTAGCATACAATTACTAATTATGCAAATATGAGTATTAGTTCTTTCTCCATAATCTTATTAAGAATATTAATTGTAAAAATTAATTATAAAAATAATATATTTAATCAAAAAATGATACAATATATCAATATGAAGATAAGTGATTGTATTAGAAATTTTTTAGAATATATAGAAATAGAGAAAGGTCGTAGTTTAAAAACTGTAGATAATTACAGTAGATATTTGTCTTTTTTTGAAAAATATATGTACGATAAAGGTATAAAAAACATAAAAGACATTAAAAGACAAGATATAAGAGACTTTAGAATGTTTCTTAATCGTAAAAAGACATCTGGATTTGATAAAAATCAAGACGAATATATAGGTAAAAAGACTCAAAACTACTATCTTATATCAATAAGGTCTTTTTTAAAGTTTTTACAGAAAAATGAAATAGAGGCTGTTTCACCAGAAACAATTGATTTGGCAAAAATACCAGAAAGACATATATCTTTTATGACTGATTCTGAGCTAAATGCTCTATTAAATGCCCCAAAATCTAAAATAAATATAGAAAACCCTGAAAAATATAGAGATATAGCTATAATAGAACTGCTTTTTTCAACAGGATTACGTGTTTCAGAGCTTTGTTCACTGTCTAGTGACTTAGACCTGTCTCAAAGTGAGATTTCTGTTAGAGGAAAGGGAAATAAGGTCAGGGTAGTTTTCATAACAGATGACGCCATGTTTGCAATAAAGGAGTATAAAGGTAAGTTTTTGGAAGGAAAAAAAATAACAAATGATAAATTGTTTCCCGTGACACCTAGAACTGTAGAAAGGATAGTTAAAAAATATGCAATTATAGCTGGAATATCAAAAAAAATAACACCTCACATATTAAGACACAGTTTTGCTACTAATCTTTTACAAAATGGTGCAGACATAAGATCTGTTCAGGCGATGCTTGGACATGCTAACATAGCAACAACTCAAATATATACACATGTGACAGATTCTCATTTAAAAGGTATACATAAGAACTTTCATAAAAAACCCAAGGTTTAGCTGAAAACCTTGGGTTTTTATATGTTACATGAGAAACATGTAAGTTACCTCACCTTGTATTTTGAACGTATTTTATGAACCCTTTCATCATTTTCTTGTTTTTTTAAGGCTAAAGCTTTTTCATATAAACTAGACAATTCTTCTGGTTTCATATGTAACAACTCTTTTGATATGCCCAAAAGTTCTTCTCTTGTGTTTATTTTAGGGTTTTCTATACATTTATCTAGTAAAATGTTCAATATTTGTCCAATTATAGGTCCAGGTGTCACGTGTAACATGTCTATAAGATCTTGACCACTAATTTTTAACATTGAAACGTCAGTAGCATCTGACATGACTTCCTCTATGATAGACATATACTTTCTAAGTCTATAAGGGTCTTCTTTTGGTCTACCTGTTCCAACTCTGTCACATATTCTTAGATTTATAAGATCCCATATGTTTTCACGTCCGACATTTGATATCATCCTTCTAACAGCAGAATGAGTTATTTGATCTGTATCTGAAAAAAACATATGCCAACGTATTAGTTTTGTAACTTTATCTACTGTTTCATGTGAAAACTTTAGATCAGTAAGTATTTTTTTTGTCATCTTTGTGCCAACTACTTCATGATTATAGAAAGTATAATCATTCTTTTCTTTTGAAAAAACTCTAGTTGAAGGTTTGCCTATATCATGAAACAGGGCAGCGAGTCTTATTTCTAAAGGATAATTTTTATCAACAGCACATTGTAAACTCCGTATAAGGTGTTCAAAAACATCATAAGCATGGCAACCATTCTGTTTAATATTGACAGATTCTTTTAAGTGTATTGTTATATACTGTAAAACATCTATTTTACTCATATAAATAAATGCTTTTATTGCATTTTTAGACATCAGTATTTTGCAAAACTCATCTTTTATTCTTTCTTTAGCTATTTTGTTTAATATTTCATGATTTTTCATTGCTGAAACAAGGGTAGGTGAATCAATAGAGAAGTCGAGTTGGGCTGAAAATCTGATCATTCTCATGATTCGGAGACCATCCTCTCCAAAGCGTTTGTTTGCGTCACCAACGCATTTTATTGATTTAGCTTTAATATCTTCAATTCCATGATATGGATCAACTAAATTGTCATTTACAGGGTCGTAGGCTATGGCATTTATAGTAAAGTCTCTTCGAGACAGGTCTAAGGCTATATCTTCTGTGTATTCTACAGTGTCAGGTCTTCGTCCATCTGAATAAGAACCTTCTTTTCTATAAGGAGTTATCTCCACAACACCTATTTCAGTCTTAACACCTACAGTACCATAATCATTTTCATAGAAAGAATCGGGAAATAGACCTTGAATTTGTTCAGGTTTTGCATTTGTCGTTATATCCCAGTCTTTAGGCTCTTTATGCATTAATATGTCTCTTATGCAACCACCAACCAAATAGCCCTCAAAATCATTATGATTTAAGGTTTTAAGTATTTGAGTTATTTCCTCGGGTATTTTTATGTCTTTTATTATTGTTGATTTATTCATAAGTATGATATATTAGTGTTCATACTTGAAATATAATACTTTTTAAGTAAAATTAAAAGCACCTATGGTGAAATGGATATCACATCGGTCTTCGGAACCGCTGTTCTGGGTTCGAATCCTGGTGGGTGCACAGGGTGGTTTTGATACAATGCGGAATTGGTTTAGTGGTAGAATACGTCCTTGCCAAGGATGAGACAGGAGTTCGATTCTCCTATTCCGCACAATACATAAGTTTTTTGTTTTCATGATCTATTTTTTTATATACACATATAAGTCAAATTGTGGATAACTATGTGTATATGTGTATAAAAGACACATTGCAACATGACTTATATTTAAACAAAATAGGTGTATCAAAAATACCTTTATAATATATTTATATTTTCTTTATAAAGATTTTATAATTTCTTTATTATAATTTCATGTGTCTTTGTTTAATATATTAGACATGATATATATAAACAATAAAAGTAAAAAAAGCGTTGGTTTTAAAGGGGAAATGTATGTAATAGACAAGTTAAAGACAAAAGGTTTTTCATTATATAAGAAAAATATTAAAAGCCTTGATTCTGAAATAGATGTTGTGGTTTATAAATACGATAACATTAAATATACTTTGGATATAAGAATTATTGAGGTTAAAACAAGGGCTAATTATGAGTTTGATTTAACAACTTTAAACATTTCCAAAAAATGGAGACTTATACGACCACATATCTTTAAAATAAAATCTGAAATAGATATTAAATTTGATATTTTAAAATATTCTGAAGTTCATTTTGATTTAGCTTTAGTTAGGTATATTAAAGATAATTGTTATATTTATAGTTATATTAAAGACGTTAATTTGTTGATATAGGTATCTTATTTTTTTTGTATATGATATTATGACTTTATTCGGGGCGTGGTGTAACGGCTAACATGCATCACTTGGGCTGATGTGACTCTGGGTTCGAATCCCAGCGCTCCGACAATATGTCTTTTATTAAAAACAAAGAAGACTTTGTTTGTGAAAATTGCGGTATTAAAAATATAGGCGATGGATATACAAATCATTGCTCTATGTGTCTTTTTAGTAAACATGTAGATAATAATCCTGGAGATAGATTAAATACATGCAAAGGTCTTATGGAACCTGTTTATATTTCGTATACCAATAACGATAAATATGTAACACATAAATGCTTGATTTGTTGTTTTGAAAAGAAAAACACATTGAATGACATAGATTCAATAGAAACTATGATATCTATACAAAAAAAGATTAAATAATTATTTCTTTAAAACATTTATATTTACAAGAGTATTTTTTGTATATTCTTCTAAAGAAGAGGTAAGTTTACTGTTCTTTAATATTTGTATAAGGGAAATATCTATTTCTTTTTTATTCAACATTTCTTTAATTAAATATAAAAAGGGATCTGTTTGAGCTGTGTTTATTTTCTCTATATCTTTTTGTATGGTTGAAAGTATATGTTTAATTGTAACAACTCTAACTGTTTGAGGATAATTATTTTTTATAAGCACACTTGATAAACCTATTATTGAGTTTGATAAACCTTGAGAAATAACCATACCGCCAGAAGATCCTTGTTCTATGTATCTTGATCCTGTTACATCAAGCAAGCTCTCTTCTATGTTTTCTTTTGGACTTGAATATGTTTTTAATACAGATACTAGATCTTTTTTTTGATAAATAGAATTATTTATATTTTTACTTAAAATACTTTGTGCAGGATATGAGTATATATATGTATTATCTAAATATTTTACCTCATTATAATTTGACATCTTTAATTTAAGACTTTGTTCCAATGCTGAATATATATTAGAATCTTTTTTTGAAGGTTTTATTTTTTTTGTTTCTATTATTGCAAAATCATATTCACCTGTAGAACTTTGATCTAAGTCACCTGTAATGTATTTACTATGCTCATTTAACCACTGAGAGGGAATATATCTCAATATTAATGTATGCGTTGTTAATGCAGGACTACCTGTTCTGCCTACACATTTTTTATTTAAATCTAATAAATGTCTAGCAACATGAGCGTTTGTTAATATAAAACCATCGTTATCACTCGGTTTTGATAAAAAAACACCACTACCACTAACCACTTTTAGACCCTGCTGATGAGACTGGGTACAAAATATATTTATTAAGTAGGGGGTTGTGTTCTGGTTTATTTTTTTAGGATCAGTCTTTATTGGTGTAAAGATAACATCTCTCAATACTGTACTTTTACTCTCTGTTTTTTGATTTGATATTAAAGGTAATAAAACATCTTTTTGGTTTGAAACTGTTTCACCGTAAGGTATTTCTACCATGTTTTCTTTATTTTTGTTATAAGAAAAATCAAAAGAAAATAGTGAAAATGATAACAATGTTGCGTAAAAAATAATTTTACTATTGTATATATGCATTATATTTGTTATTATAACATAAATTATATAAAAGCGGGATTGGTTTAGTGGTAGAATGACTGCCTTCCAAGCAGTAGACAAGAGTTCGATTCTCTTATCCCGCACATAAAATAAAAAAACACTTTTAATATAAAGTGTTTTTTTTATTTTCAAATATTTTGTTAATTACTTAACAGAATCTTTAAGTGCTTTTGCAGCTCTAAATTTTGGAACATTTGTTGCTGGAACTTTAACAGATTCTCCAGTTTTTGGATTTCTTGCAAGTCTAGCTGCTCTTTTTTTAACTGAAAATATACCTAACCCTGCAATAGAAACCTCCTCTCCTTTTTTAAGTGTTGTTATAATTGAATCTATAAAAGTATCAACAACTTGTTCTGCTTGAACCTTTGTTGACCCTAATAATTCGTGTATTTTTTCAACCAATGCTGCTTTGTTCATATTTTTATTTTTGATTTTAAGTTATGTATAATAATGATTAATCTTTATTACCGGAGTAATATACTAATTTTAGATATAAAATCTATATTTTGCAATAGTTTTTTATCACAATATAACTATATAATCTTGTCAACGATACCGTATTTCTTGGCATCTTGAGCAGACATGAAGTAATCCCTATCCATATCTTTCTGTACTTTCGTTAATGACTGTCCTGTATTTTCAGATATCATCTTCGCTAAAGTATGTTTTATCTCCAATATTCTCTTTGTTCGAATCTCAAGATCCGATGCTTGTCCTTCATGACCTCCTAAAGGTTGATGTATCATAACTTCTGAGTTAGGTAGAGCAAATCTTTTACCTTTTGCACCGAAAGATAGAATCATGGCACCCATTGAAGCTGCCATACCTACACATATTGTAGATACATCATTTTTTATATGATTCATTGTATCGATAATCGCCATACCGTCTACAACAGATCCTCCCGGTGAGTTTATGTATAACTTTATTTCTTTCTTAGGATCTTCTGATGCTAGGAAAAGTAGTTGGGCTATAACTATATTGGCTGAGTTGTGGTCAACTTCACCGTTTAAAAATACAATATTATCTTTTAATAATCTAGAGTATATATCATATGCTCTTTCTCCTTGTGGAGTTTTTTCTATTACTGTTGGTATTAACATAGCGTCTATTATAGCAGACTATGCAAGTTTTTCACGTATTCCTATATGTGCTATATTTTATATATGAAAATACATCGATTTTATATAGAAAATATAGATATTTCAGATCAAAATATAATTGTTACACAAGAAACAGAGCTTATACATCAACTTAAAAATGTCTTTAGATATAAAACGGGTCATATAATCGTGATTTTTAATGAAAAAGTGGGGGAAATAGAGGTTGAAATAATAAACACAAATAAAAAGGACATATCTTTTCTATATAAAAGACATATAAAAAAATCAGATTTATATAAAGGTCATAAAAAAGAACTCAGGCTGTATATGTCCATTATAAAGAATTCTAACTTCGATATGATTATTGAAAAAGCTGTAGAGTTGGGTGTTGTTAAAGTTATACCCGTGGTTTCCGAAAGAGTTATTAAAAACAAGCTTAATTATGAAAGGTTAAATAAAATAGTTAAAGAAGCAACAGAGCAGTCGGGCAGAATACAGTTAATGCAAATAGGTGAAAGTATGGATTTAGGGAAAGCAGTTATCTTATCTAAAGAAGAATCAGATATTGTGTATTATGGTTCTGTGAATGAAAATGACGTTTTTATAGCCAATGTTTCAGATAAATATAAAAAAGTTTCTGTTTTCATAGGACCTGAAGGAGGTTTTTCAGATACTGAAATAGTCTTATTTAACAATGAAAAAGTTCAACCAATAAGATTGGGGGACAATGTTTTGAGAGCTGAGACCGCAGCTATTGTTAGTTGTGGAATACTTTCTTTATAATTTTTATAAAAAAGCCCTTACTATCCAAACGATTTTTTCTAATATTTTTAAAAATAAACTTCTATTTCTCCATGATTTTAAATCTATTTTTACACAGTTGGGTAATAAATCATTTTTAATATGATTATTTAGTTCTAATATACAATCCTGATTCAGTATCTTTACACCATTTTCATAATTATATCGCAGACTCAAGTTATCGAGATTCATTGTACCAACAAACGCTTCTTTGTTGTCGAATATTGCAAACTTACTATGCACCATTCTTTTATGAAAATAAATATTAATACCATTTCTCAAGATTTTATCTATGTGAGTGTTTCTTGCCAAGTCTACAACTGACCAGTTCGTTGTTCTGGGTACAATAATAAATATATTAATGTTTCTTTTTGATGCAATAATCAGAGAGTGAATAAATTTTCTATTTGGAACAAGGTATGGAGAGACTAGATATATATCACTTTGTGTATTTTTAATACATTCTAGATAGTATTTATAAATATATCTTTTGAACTGAAGAGGTGACTGTGTTATATAGTTAAAATCATTTTTAGACTCTATTTCCACTTGAGAAACTGAACCTATATTAAAAGTTGATTGATAGACTTTGTTGTATGTCTGATTAAATATAGTCTGAGCCTTTTTTGCTAGTGAATTGTCTTTTATAAAGATTCCTAATTCGATCCAGTTTGATGTAGGTTCTCCTATGCAGACACTGCCTGTAAAAACATATTCTTTATCTATAATAATTGTTCGTCTATGATTTCTAAAATACCAAATAGTTTTTCTGTTTTTAGAAAACGGTAGTAATGAGTTAAAGAATAAAACTTTTATATTATGGTTTTTTAAAATGGATAATGTTTTCGAGTTTGTTAAATCATATGCTCCCACATGATCTAAAATAATCCTTATTTTTAAACCTTGTTTAGCTTTTTCTATCAATAAAATCAAAAAATCAGATCCTATACTATCTTCCATAAAATAAAATATTTCAATATCAATACTTAGTTTAGCTTGCGTTATCTTTTCTTTTATATTATTTAGACAGTCTTTTGAGGTAAAAGATAACTTATAATTTTTTTCTGTGTTTATATTAGTCATTGGCTACTCTTAGTACCTCCTCTATACTTGTCATACCTTTTACGCATTGAAAAATACCATCCTCTATTATAGTTAGCATACCTTCTTTTTTTGCTTGTTCTTGTATTTGATCTGCTGTTGCGTTTTTTATAATAAGTTCTTTTATTGTAAGTGTTACTTTTAATGCTTCATGTATACCTACTCTACCTTTATATCCATCATTTGTTTCATCAGTTTTCAATGGTTTGTAAAAAGGTATTTGTTTCCAATCTGTTTTTTTGTCTACAACGTCTTCTTTTCTAAGAAAATCCATAAGTCTATTTAAGTCAACTTTTGAACTCAATTCCTTTAGTTCGCTATCGTTTAAAAAATATTGTACTTTATCTTCTGATAATTTTCTAACAAGTCTCTGTGCAACTATTATTTTAATAGTTGAAACAAGTAAAAAAGGTTCACATTTCATATCTATAAGTCTAGGAACTGCACCTGCTGCAGAGTTGGTGTGCAATGTTGAAAGAACTAAGTGTCCTGTTAATGCTGCATTTATGGCTAGAGACGCGGTTTCATTATCACGGATCTCTCCAACCATAATAATATCAGGATCTTGACGTAATAAAGACCTTAATCCTGACGCAAAAGTAAAACCTATATCTGAACGTATCTGTGTTTGGTTTATACGTTTTATTTGATATTCAATAGGGTCTTCAACTGTAGAAATGTTTACATCTGGAGTGTTCAATATATCAAGCATTGTATACAAAGTTGTTGTTTTACCGGAACCTGTTGGTCCTGTTGTCAGTATCATTCCTTCAGAATAATTCAATGCATTGTGCATATCTTCCAATGCTTGACCGTGAAAACCTAAACCTTCCAAGGTAAAACCTGAAACATTTTCACGTAAAAGTCTCATAACAACTTTTTCTCCATAATATGTTGGTAAAACAGATACACGAAAAGATATTTTTTCCCCACGCAGTTCTATTTTAAATCTTCCGTCTTGAGGTAGACGTTTTTCGTCTAACTTTAATTTTGATAAAACTTTTATACGTGCAACTATACTAGGTCCTGTTGCTTTGGGTAAAATCATTGCATCATGCAACATTCCATCTATTCTATATCTGATAAATATGTTTTGATCTCCTTGCTCTATGTGTATATCTGAAACACCTTGTATTGCAGCATGGTTTAAAACAGTTTCCACTATCTTTACTATAGGTAAGTCATCAGCCATTTTTCTCAGATTATCCACTTTATCTATATCATTATCTTCATTATCATTTTCCGTATCTACACCGCCTACTAGCTTTATATTAGATACTTCTTTTTGAATTATGTCTCCAAAATCAGCTTTTAAACTTTTTTGATATTGTAATAAAAGGTTTTTTACAGATTCGGTGTTTGTTAGTCTAGGTAAAACCCTCAATCCTGTTTTTTTCTTAATAAAATCAATAAAACCTAAATCATCGCCATCAATCAATGCAACCTCTAAATAATCATCTTTTTTACTATATGCAACAACATTGTGTTTTCTGGCGATTGGTTCAGGAATAAGTGACAATATCTCTAAGTCAACTTTTATTTTAGATAAATCAACAAAAGGTATACCTGCAACATATGCTTGAATTCTTAAAAAATCACCTTCCTTTATCTTACCTGATGATATAATAATGTCTTTTAGTGATTTTTTACTATCTTTTGATTTGGATTCAATGTTTCGCCAATCTTCTTTTGACATTAACTCTGAATCCATGATTAGTTTGTATAATTTTTCGTTGTCTATATTCATATTATTTAAAATTGACTTTGTATATATTATAGTATAGTATATGAAGAGTAGTAAATCTATTTTACAGATATTCTCATAAACAGAAATCGCACTTTACTCAGGGCGATTTTTGTTTTAAATAGAATTAAAAATAATTTACGTTAAATTATATTATAAAAATAAATAAAAAAATATATGTTTGATTTAAAAACTATAAATCTTGTAATAGATCAATTGCAAGAAGAAAAAAACATTTCCAAAGAAAAAATAATAGAGGCTATTGAAGCTTCTCTTGCTACTGCATATAAAAAAGAATATTGTAGAAAATCTCAAATTGTTCAATGTGAATTTGATTTAAATACTGGTAAAACAGAATTTTATCAAGTGAAAACAGCTATAGATCCTGAAGATATTTTAACAGAAGAGGATATTGAGGAAATAAAACAAAACAATTTAAACAATGTTGATAATGAAGTTTTTTTAAATAAAATTAAATTTAATGATGATCAGCACATACTTTTAGAAACTGCTAAAAAAATAAAAAAAGATATAGCTCCTGGCGAAGAAATTGTTTTTCCTTTAGAACATAAAGATGATTTCGGTCGCATAGCTTCACAAACAGCTAAGCAGATAATAATGCAAAAAATAAGAGAGGCTGAAAAAGTTAATCTTATTGATGAATATGGCAATAAAACAGGTGAAATAGTTTCTGGGACAGTCGAGAGAATAGATAGGGGATCTGTTTTCATAAACCTAGGTAAGGCTATCGGTGTTATACCTTATGATGAACAGATTAAAAATGAAAAATTTAAACAAGGTGAAAGAGTTAGAGCTTATCTTGTAAGTGTTGATGATTCAGGTAGAGGTGTATTTTTAAAATTATCGAGATCACATCCTAGTTTCCTATATAAATTATTTGAAATAGAGGTTCCTGAAATAAAATCGGGTTTAGTTGAAATAAAATCAATAGCACGTGAATCGGGTTCTAGATCTAAAATCTCAGTATGGAGCAATGATGACTCTATAGATCCTGTAGGTGCCATGGTTGGACAAAGAGGTTCTCGTGTAAACGTTGTAATGTCAGAATTGAGTGGTGAAAGGGTTG
>JBGSHK010000007.1:0-15582 GCA_041752275.1 Minisyncoccia bacterium
GAGTGGTGAAAGGGTTGATATAATAGAATATGTAGAAAACTTAAATGAGTATATAGAAAGATCTTTATCTCCAGCTAAAATACTAGGTGTAGATGTGGATGATGAAAATAAGATAGCATATGCTGTCGTAACTGAAGATCAGCAATCACTCGCTATTGGAAAAGGAGGTCAAAATGTTCGTTTGGCTGCTAAATTAACTGGGTACAGAATAGATATTAAAGCAATAGCAGGAGATGATATGGAAGAAGTTGTAGATGAAGGCGTTGATAGTTCGTCAGAATAAATATCGGAATAAATTACTAATTAATTAATAATTAAAATAAAAAAATGATTAAAGTTTTTGGACATAAATCACCTGATACTGATGCTACGGTTTCGGCTATAGTTTGGGCATGGTATTTAAACACTTACACTTCAACTAAAGCAGAACCTTTTATATTAGGAAAACTTAACAAAGAAACAGAATTTGTCTTAAATACATGGAATGTAAATGAACCAGCACTACTTGAGTCTGTTTATGAAAATGATGAAGTAATAATAGTTGACACTAATAATGCTCAAGAACTTTTTGACAATATTAATGATGCAAGTATTGTGCAAATAATAGATCATCATATATTGACAGGAACATTAAAATCTAAAAAACCTGTTGACATACATATAAAACCTTTTGCAGCTACTACTACTGTTATATATGACATGTTGGGGACACATGCAAATGATATTCCTGACTTCATAACGGGACTTATACTTTCAAGTATATTGTCTGACACTTTAGGTTTTAGATCACCAACTACAACAACACATGATAAAAGTATAGCTTTAAAATTGGCCGAGAAATTAAATATAAATATCGAAGAATATTCAATGAAAATGTTTAATGCTAAATCAGATATATCAGACTTTACAGATATTGGACTCGTGCATTTAGATAGTAAGAAAAATATGGTTGGAGATAAAAATATACGCATATCAGTTGTTGAAACTATGAATACAAAAATTGCCCTTGATAGAGTTGACGGAAT
Organism: Minisyncoccia bacterium; assembly: GCA_041752275.1. GTDB lineage: Bacteria > Patescibacteriota > Minisyncoccia > Phycocordibacterales > CAIZLB01 > CAIZLB01. Next base: position 1,026 of record JBGSHK010000007.1, read on the forward strand.
AATTGAGGCAATGAAAAATGTATTAATAGAAGAAAAAGATGTTGACTCTATATTATTTTTTATAATAGATATCTTAAAAGAGGAGGCAACTGTTATTGTTTATGATCAATTTACAAAGGACTTGATCTCAGCTTCGTTTGAAGTAGATATTGAATCAGATGAAATAACTAAAGTTTTGCCGGGAATAATTTCACGAAAAAAACAGATTATACCAATGTTAAAATTACCAAATTAATTACAGACTAAAAAAATATAAATAAAAATATGGCAGAATACAAAATCAAAAAAACAAATACAGATAAAGATTGTGAAATAACTCTAGAGATAGAGGTTAAATCAGAAGCGCTAAACAAACTTAAAGACGAAGCTGTTAAAAGAATAGGTGAATCTGTAAAGATAGATGGTTTTAGACCTGGAAATATTCCAGCTAAAGTTATAGTTGAGAAAGTTGGAGAATATGCAATATATGAGGAGGCTACTCGTATGTTTATTGATACAAACTTTGTAACTATTTTACAAGATTCAAAACATTTTCCAATAAATCAACCAAATATATCTATAACAAAACTTACACCAAATGAGGATGCAGAAATAAAAATAGAATTTGCTGTTGCTCCGGAGATAGAAGTCGCTGATTATAAAAAGATTGCTAAAACACAAATATCAGAAAGTGAGTCAAAAGCAGAAGAAGTTACTGATGCTGAGGTTGATTCTGTAATATTAAACCTTCAAAGGGAAATAGCTCATCATGAATATCATCAAAATCACGATGCTCATGATCATTCACATGGAGAATTGGATCTTCCTGAAGTAGATGATAATTTTGCTCAAAAAGTCGGACCATTTCAAACAGTAGAGGAAATGAAAAAAGCTATCTATAATAATCTTGTGGCCAACAAAGCACAAAGAGAAGTGGAAAAAAGAAGAATAAAACTTATAGATGAAGTTATAGAAAAATCAAAAATAAAATATCCTGAGTTCTTGCTCCGATCTGAGCAGGCTATAATGCTTGAGGAGTTGAAAGCTGATGTTGCACAAAGCGGTCAACCTTTTGCAGACTATCTTAAAATGATAAATAAAACAGAAGATGCCATAAAAGAAGATAGAAAAGAGATGGCGGACAAGAGAGTAAAGACTCAACTTGTTTTAAGTAAGATAGCTAACGAAGAAAAACTAAAAGCTGATCAAGTTGCTGTTGATGAGCAGGTTGAGCAAATACTTAAAACTCATGTAAGTGCAGATAAGGATAATGTGAGAATGTTTGTGGAGAGATTTGAGCTTAATCAGCTTGTGTGGAAATTGTTGGAGGGTAAATAATCAGGTTGACAAATATGTGAAAAGTGTTACTTTAATAGAGTAATGCTTTTTGATTTAACTTAAAATGTTGATATAATACAGATATGGAAAATTTACCAGAAAATAATGTAGAAAGTTCTCTAGAACATAACATTTCAATAGCAGAAGAACTATGTAGTAATGTTAATAATAGAAATACCATGGTTGCTAATAATGGAGGTTTTGATACATTTTCCGTTATGATGCATGGTTTTCCTAATTTAAGAGAGGACTATAATAGATATTCAGAAGCTGTCTCAAGACTAAGGAAAGAACTCGATGAACAAGTTCTAAATAAGCAAGTGTTTGTTGAAGAACTAGACAGGTTAGGCAAGGTGGAGATTGCCAATATGATAAGATTAATGTTTGAACTATAAACTATAAACTATTTCATAAAATGAGCTGTGATTCACGTCACTAGCTCTTTTTTTATACATATATTTACCCCTATCTATCTACCAACTCATGTGTTATACTCAACTCACAAGGGTATACCCACAGACTTTGAGTGAATACAGAGCTTGATTTATAACCAATTGCAGTGACTTTCATTGGAATAAATCAGATAAGATTACAAAGTAGTGTTAGTCAGATTAATATAAATAAAAAAAATAAGAATAAATAAAATGGACGCAGTAAACAATAAAAAATTATACGTAGGAAACCTATCATGGGGTGTTAATGATGACTCACTTAGAGCTGCTTTTGCAGAGTTTGGTGAAGTTACTTCAGCACAAGTTGCTATAGATAGAATGACAGGTAGATCAAGAGGATTCGCATTCGTAGAGTTCGCAACTGATGAAGCAGCAGCAGCGGCAGTAGCAGGACTAGACGGACACGAGCTTGATGGAAGAGAACTAAGAGTAAACATCGCTATGCCAAAAACAGAAGGTGGAGCTCCTAGAAGACCTTCATTTGGAGGTGGAGATAGAGGAGGTGATAGAGGTGGATACAACAGAGGTGGAGATAGAGGAGGATATTCATCAAGAGGTGGACAAGGTGGTGGATATTCAAGAGGATACTAATCTTCTTAGAAAAAAATATTTTTTCGATAAATTAAATTGAAAATAAACAAAAGACGCGACAAAATCGTGTTTTTTGTTTATTATATATGTATATGAAATTTTCTTATATAGCCAAGAAAGTAGATAACTCAACTTATAGTGGTATTTTTGTTGGAAACTCTAAAACTGATTTATTTAATAAAATAAAAGAAACTGGCGACACACTTGTCTCCTATAAAGAAGAGAGAGATACCAAGTCTAAGTATTTGCTTGAAAAGATATTTTCTATGTTTTCAAAAATAAAAATGATAGATAAAATAGTATTTGCAAACAACCTTGCTAATATGCTTGAAGCAGGTCTGTCTTTAACTCGCTCTATATCAGTAATGGAAAAACAAAGTAAAAATAAAAAACTTAAAAATATATATAATGAATTAAATTTAGATATTTCTGCCGGTAAAACTTTTCACAATGCTTTAAATAGGTGGAATAAAATCTTCCTCCCTGTTTTTATATCTATGGTTAAGGCCGGTGAAGAATCAGGAAATCTGGCAAATTCATTAAAGTCAGTATCTAATCAAATGGAAACAACATATAAACTTCAAAAGAAAATAAAAGGAGCTATGATGTACCCCTCTGTTATATTTACAGTTATGATTTTGATAGCCATAGTTATGATGGTTTTTGTTGTACCAAAGCTCACTGCCACTTTTGCAGATGTGAAAGCTGAACTTCCTGGATCAACAAAATTTGTTATTTTTATGAGTGATTTTTTGAGAGATCATTATATACTTTTACCATTAGTATTACTGTTGGTTATGACCATATTCTATAAACTTTTACATACAAATAAAGGTAGAAATCTTTTTGATAGAATAGTTATAAAACTTCCTGTTTTTGGAACCATTATAAAAGAATCAAATTCTGCTAAGACATCACGTACTTTATCATCATTGATAGGGGCTGGCGTAGACTTGATACAATCTGTTGAAATAACTAGTGAAGTTTTACAAAATAATCTCTATAAAAAGGTTATGTCTGAAGTAAAAGAAAGTGTGGAAAAAGGTAAGCCGATGTCAGACATTTTCAATAAACATGAAAATCTTTATCCTGTATTTGTGGCAGAGATGATAAGTGTAGGTGAAGAAACAGGTAAACTTGCCAGTATGCTTCAAGGTGTTGCTGTGTTTTATGAAAATGAAGTTGATCAAAAAACAAAAGATTTATCAACTATAATAGAACCTATACTTATGGTTTTTATTGGTATAGCGGTTGGCTTTTTTGCTATATCGATGATTACACCTATGTATAGTGTGATGAATAATATATAAAAATGACTAAAGTTTTAATTTATAAAAAACAAACACAAGAATTGCAAAAAGGTTTTTCTTTTATAGAAATAATAATTTCTCTTGGGCTTTTGATTATGATTTCATCTCTAATATTGTTTTCATTTTCTGCTTTAAACAATAAGCAATCACTAGATAAACAGGTGGACTTTATAAAGTCCTCTATAAACAAAACTAGAATCAATGCTATAAACTCAATGAACAATATGGATCAAACTTTTTCTTTTGCAACTACATCTATAACTTATGCTGGTCAAACTATAAACTTAGAAAATAATATAACGTTGTCATCTTATACAACAAATACTAAAAATATAACTTTTTCAAGACTTACCGGTTTTCCAAATGCAACAGGGACTATAGTTTACAAACTTCAAAAAGGTAACACGGTTATAGCTACAAGTAGTATAATAATAAACAACTTAGGAATAATAGAATAATGAAATTAAAAAATTTTCACAAAGGAATATCATTGGTAGAAGTTGTTGTAGCTTCATCTATTATAGGTTTATCTATGATATATATATCAAATGTATATACCAACTTTTTAAATTTGTCTTTAGAAAATACTTATAAAGTGCAAGCTGTTTTTTTGGTAGATGAAGGGGTTGAAGCAATAAAAACTATGAGAAGTTATGCATGGTCGACTATAGGATCTTCAACATCAGATGTTGTTTATTATTTGACTTGGCAAAATAACAGATGGCAATCAACAACGACTCAGACACTTGTTGATGATAAGTTTATAAGAAAATACACAGTATCAGATGTCTACAGGGATCCAAGTACTTTAAATATAGTAGAAAATGGTGGTGTGTTAAACCCTGACAGTAAAATCATAAATATGGATGTATCCTGGAGTTATAAAGGCTCAACTTCAACAAAATCAACAAGTTTTTATATGTTTAATTTATATGAATAAAAATCTCCACAAACACACAAATAATAAAAACAAAGGATTTTCTATAGTTGAAGTTATTATATATTTTTCAATGCTTGCTATCATGTCAACTTTGGTAATAACTAGTATAATAAATCTTTTTAAAAATTATAATGTCATTAAGGCAAATCAATATATAGAATACAACGCCATATCAATAATTGATAAATTGACACGAGATACTAGAGATGCCCAAAGCATTGATATAGTAGACTCATCTTTTTCTGTAGCGCAGGGTTCTGTGTCTCTCAACATTGCGAGCTCAACCAATGAGGCGGTGACTAATAGTGTCAAGTTTTATCTTGAAAATAATAAAATAAAATACATGAAAGATGGTGTATATTTTGGAAATCTCTCAACAAATAATGTTGCCGTATCTAATTTTAAAATATATTATATAAATGCATCTTCTACTGAGGCTATAAAAGTTGAGTTAAATCTTGAAATTATTCCACATCTAAATACATTACCTATTTCAAAAAACTTTTACACTACTATACAACTTCGTGAATAATTAATATATAATGTTTGTATATGATACAAAAGTCTATACCAAAAGGGCACTTCTGTTTTGATAAATCAAAACAAGTTACAAAACAAAAAGGAGCGGCTATGATTATAGTTGTTTTATTTTTTATAATATTATCTACAACATTATTGATTGGAATATCTTCGCCAATATCAAATCAAATAAAAGGTACAAATGAATTTTTAATATCTAAATCAAGTTACAACATAGCTGACAGTCAGGCTGAAAATGCATTATATAGATTTAATAAAGGCAAAACCGATGCTCCTGATACTATATCTATTTTAGGTGCTACAGCCACAGCTGTTTTGACAGATGTAGGCGGTCAAAAAAATCTTGTGGTCGAAGGAAGTAAGTCCTTTTTTGATAGATATATAAAGGCTGTTTTTGAAACAGATGAAGGAGTTTCTTTTAACTATGGTTTACAGGTTGGTAATGGTGGTTTACAGATGTCTGGGTCATCATATATATCTGGCAATGTTTATGCTAACGGTGATATAGTCGGTGAAGGTAATGAATGGAGTCAGCAGACATATATAACAGGATCAGCTATTGCTGCCACGTTGTCGAATCCAACTATAAGTTTTAGTATATCAAGTTCAACTCAGTCCATGATATCTGTTCCTTTTGGTCAAAATAATACTAATCAAGACATAGCACAATCTTTTGTTGCCGCAACTACAACAGCTATAAATCAAATTGATTTGTATATAAAGAAAAATGGTAACCCTGGAAATGCAACTGTAAAAATTGTAAATAATAATTCTGGCGTACCAGGTTCCACGGTGATAACTTCAGCCACCTTAAATGCTTCAACTGTAACAACTTCTTTTGCCTATGTTCCAGTAGTTATGACAACTTCTGTAGACTTGTCTTCGGGAACTACCTATTGGATTGTTGTAGACAATGGGTCAAACAATGCTTCAAACTATTATTCATTGTCAGCATATAACAATCTTTATGCTTCTGGTGCTACAAAACAAGGACGTTTTGGTAACTCTATGGTCAACCTCGCAACATCAACTTTAGATTTTGATCTCTCTGTGTTAGTTGGGGGTGATGTCGGAAGTATTAGAAACATGAGAGTTGGTACATCAGGAACAGGAGAAGCATGGGCAAATAATATAACAAATGTAACAGTTACAGGTAATCTTAAATGTAAAAGTGGTACAGGTAATAACAAAGCTTGTAATACTAGCTTTGCTGATCCAGTCACTGTTGCATATCCAATATCTCAAGGTAATATAGATGAGTATAAAGAGCAGGCTACGGTAGGAGGGTCAACATCAACTGTAAGTGTTTCAGGAAGTGGAACTAGAAAACTTGGACCTATAAAAATAAATGGCAATATGAATATTGGAGGTTCTGAAAAGTTATATATAACAGGACCAATATATGTTACAGGAAATGTTGTTTTTGATGGATCTTCTAAGATATATGTTGACTCATCGTTAGGTTCTGCTAGTGGTATTGTTGTTGCTGACGGTTCTATGTCTGTTGGTGGATCAGCAGCACTATATGGTTCCGGTACACCTGGATCTTATATAGTACTTAACTCAAATAAGTCTTGTACTACAGTTGCAAACTGTACTTCAAATCCATCTATAACAGTTTCCGGCTCAGCGGGAGCTGTAGTTTTAAATGCGTTAAATGGAAGTGTTGTTATGACAGGATCAGCAGCTGTAAAGGCTGTTGTCGCTAAAATGATGATAATGAGCGGCTCAACAAATCTAACATATGAATCAGGTCTAGCAGATGTTAATTTTACATCAGGACCATCTGGTTCTTGGGTAAAGCAGTCTTGGAAAGAGGTTTTAGGTTGGTAGATGTTATTGTTATGATATAATATTTGAATGATTTCAAAAAAACCAATAATCATAGCAAACTTAAAGTCTTCAAATAGTGTTTATAAAGAAGTTGAAAAAAAAATAAGTTTATTATTTAAAAAATTAGTTAAAGATAAATCAAAAGTTGATTTAATAATTGCCCCTTCTTTTTTACATTTGCCTAGTTTAAAAATTCTTTTTAAGAAAACTTTAAACTTGTCTGCTCAAGATATATCTATTTTTGAAAACGGTTCACACACAGGTGAAGTCACTGCAAATTCTGTAAAAGATGCTGGTATAGATTATGTTATTATTGGTCACAGTGAAAGAAGAGAATGCGGCGACACACAAGACATAATTGTACAAAAAGTTAAAAATGCTATTAAAGGTGATTTAAAGGTTATACTTTGTATCGGAGAAAAGGATAGAGATGAAGGTGTAAAATATTTAAAAGTTATTGAAAATCAAATAGTAACAGTTTTTGATTCTATAGATAAAAATAAATATGAAAATATAATTATAGCTTATGAACCTGTGTGGGCTATAAACAATAAAGATAATATTTCTATCGATGCACATAATCTACACTCCATGGTTATATATATAAGAAAGATTTTACTAGAAAAATACAGTGAAAATATTTCTAAAAATATAAATATAGTATATGGTGGATCAATAACTTCAGAAAACGCACAAGATATAATGTGGAATGGAGAAGTTCAAGGGCTTTTGATTGGACGTGCTTCATGGGAAGTTGACAGTCTTGTTAGTATTATAAAAAATGTGATTATAAATCCTAAAAAAAGTTTGTTACAAGTTTATGGAAATAAAAAATAAAAAAGTATTACTCAGGGCTGATTTCAATGTTCCTATAAAAGCCAATGCTATAAAGGATGATTACAGAATTGTATCAACTTTTCCAACTATGAATATGTTGAAAAATGATGGAGCAAAAACTATAATCATTTCACACATAGAAACTAAAGATACAGATAAACCAACATTAAAACCAGTATTTGATTATATAAAAACAAATCATCCAGAGTATGATATTCATTTTACAGAAAACTTAGATGGCATTGAAGATAAAATAGAGACTTTACCTTTCGGCGCCTTTTTACTTTTGGAAAATATTAGAAACCTTGAAGGTGAAAAAAATAATGATATAAACACAGCTGAAAGATTTAAAAATATAACAGATGTTTATATAAACGATGCTTTTGCTGTATCGCATAGAAATCACATGTCTGTGTCAGTATTACCGTCTTTATATGATATTGATCATAAAAGTTTTGGTATACAAATGCAAAAAGAAATTGATAATTTATCAAAAATATTAAATCCACAGACTCCTTTTGCTGTGATATTGTCTGGTGCAAAGTTTACAACAAAACTTCCTCTTATAGATAAATATTTAAAAAATGCAGATAAACTTTTTATAGGCGGAGCATTGTTTAACAATATTTTAAAATCATTAGGATACAATGTGGGTAAATCTCTAATAGATGATGAGGCTGAATATGTTGATATGTTGGTTAAGACTAAAAACTTTGAAAATAAAGTATATATTCCACAGCAGGTAGTCGTAAAAAATATAAATACAGGTTTTGTAAGAATAAGTAATATAAATGAAATAAATGAACATGAAATAATACAAGATATTTCAGAAGAAAGTATTACATATTTTGTTAATATTTTAAAAAATGATAATTATAAAACTATAGTTTGGAATGGACCTTTAGGTTATTATGAGGATGATGAGTTTAAAAAAGGAACTCTCACTTTGGCTCATGATCTAGTTGATTATATAAATTCAAATCAAGATAGCAATCTTTTTATAGGTGGAGGTGATACTGTTGCGGCTGTAAACAGTTTAAATATACAAAATGATAGAATATTTATATCAACAGGCGGTGGTGCCATGCTTGAGTTTTTAGAGCGAGATGGTAATTTACCTGGAGTTGTTAACGTAAAATAACTATTTCATCACTTCTTCTATCTCTTTTGCCAACTCTTCCATTTCACCGGCTATGTATGTGTATTTTTTATCTTCAAAATCATTGTATCTTGGAATAATATGTATATGTCCATGGAAAATAAGTTGATGAGCTGCTGATTCATTGTTCATTGTTATATTTATACCATCAGCTGACAAAGAGTTTTTTATAGCTATGGCAAGTTTTTGTGCCGTTATATTCATAAGGCACCAAGTTTCAACAGGTATACTGTATATATTTTCATGATGATTTTTGGGAATAACTAAAGTATGACCTCTTGTGTCTGGATTTATATCTAGAAACGCCAAAGTCTCATTATCTTCATATATTTTAACTGCTGGTATTTCATTTCTTATAATTTTACAAAATATACAGTCTTTGACAATGGAAGAGTTATCATGTATTTCTTTGTTATTATCATTTGTATTCATAAAACTATGATATCATATATGGCATGTTTGAGACTATTGATCAAAGCTTTATAAAGAAAATCCTTAAAGATAGGGGTTTTAGCAAAGGTGAGGCAGAAGAGTTTTTAAACCCTGTGTACATAGAGTCTGTGGGAGGTATGTATGATGCTAGAAAGATGAAGGATATAGACAAGGCCCTTGAGAGGATATGGAAAGCTATAGATCTAGAGGAAAAGATTGCTATATATTCTGACTATGATGCTGATGGAGTTCCTGGGGCTGTGGTGCTCTATTCTTTTTTCAAAAAAATTAAATATCAAAATAATGTTGTTGTAAAAATTCCTCATCGTCACAAAGATGGGTTCGGTCTACACACACACTTAATAGACGAACTTAAAGTTGATGATGTAAAATTAATTATTACAATTGATCTAGGTAGTTCCAATGTTGAACAAGTTGACCATGCTAATGCTCTGGGAATAGATGTTATTATAACTGACCATCACGAGCCTCATGAAAAATTGCCCAATGCTGTTGCAATTTTAAATCCAAAACAAGAAGGTTGTAAATATCCTGATAAAAACTTATGTGGCTCAGGAGTTATTTTCAAACTGGTTCATTTATTGATAGATGAAGCTAGAAAAAGAAAATACAATATTCCAGCCGGCTATGAGAAATGGCTACTAGATATGGTTGGCTTAGCTACTATATCTGACATGGTTCCACTTATTGGAGAGAACAGAGTTTTCGCATATTTCGGTCTAAAAGTTTTACAAAAAAACAAAAGAAAAGGTTTATCTAGTCTTTTAAGTAAACTTAAGATAAATGAAAAATATCTCGATGAAGGAGATATAGGATTTTCTGTTTCACCGTGTATAAACGCGGCATCACGAATGAGTCATGCTATAGATGCCTTTAACTTACTTTCGTCCGACGATGAAAATGAGTGTATTCGATCTGCCGACACTTTGATAAAGCTAAACAAGCTTAGAAAATCATCTGCTGATAGTTTGATCGAAGATATCAAAAATAAAATAGATGTTAGTAAAGTGAGTGATATTATTGTTATAGGAGACGAAAACCGGTCACCCACTATCTTGGGTCCTGCTGCATCAAACCTGGTACGACAGTTTCAGATACCGGTTTTCATTTATGCATCAGCAGGAGAAGATGTGTTTCGTGGCTCATGCAGATCTATTCCTGGTATATCAGTTGTTGAGATCATGAATCATGTTTCAGAGGACTTTTTTATAGAATCAGGAGGACATCATGCATCTGGCGGTTTTGCATTTGCTACAGAAAAGAGAGATTTGTTTGAAGCCCAGATGATAGAGGCTTATAGAAAGTATAAAGAAGTTAAAGATAGTATAATTTTGGAAGACGAAGAAAAGATTTCAGAGAAGGTATATGTTATCACACATAACAATGTTGATAATTTTTTAATTAAACATCTTTCACAGATGAAGCCTTTTGGTATGAATAATCACAGCCCACTTTTTTGTATTAAGCAGGTCTCATTTCGTGATATAAAATATTTCGGTAAACAAAAAGAACATATAGAGTTTGTGGTTGAACAGTTTTTAAACGATAAAAACATAGTCGAAACTGTTACACCAGAATTGTTTCAGGATGCATATAAATATTCATCAAACTATAACAGGAAGGACGTTGTGAAGTATATAAGCTTTTTTGCTGACAATTTATTGCAAGAAATAAAGACTAATGTTCAATATGATATATATGGACGAGTTGAAGAGAGTAATTTTTTGGGTAAAAAAGAAATTCGTGTTAAAGTTGAATACATAAATGTTTCAGGAAAATAATATCACTATATATACAGACGGTTCATCACGTGGCAATCCAGGTCCTGGAGGTTTTGCTTCTATTGTTGTGGTACATGGTAATAAAGTTATAGAACTTGGTGGACATGATAAACACACCACTAACAATAAGATGGAGCTTAAGGGTGTTATAGAAGGTCTAAAAGTTTCACTGAATAACATTGATGGGAGTATAAAAAATATAAAAGTTTATTCTGACTCAAAGTATGTTTTACAAGGTATAACGACCTGGATACATGGTTGGAAGAAAAATGGTTGGAGAACAGCTGCTAAAAAAGAAGTTTTAAATCAAGATTTGTGGCAAGAGTTAGATAAAACAGTTGAAACAGTTTCACAGCAAAGTATACAGATAGAATGGAATTATGTAAAAGGTCATGCTGACAATCCTTTTAACGAGAGAGCTGATGTTATAGCTACTACTTGTGCTGACGAAGGTATGACAAAAGTGTTCTATGAAGGTGACTTTGAGACTTGGCATAATCTTTATAAATAAAAAACCACTCTTTACTCAGGTGGTTTTTTTTGATATCAAAAAGTTTATAACATCTTGAAAAAAACTTTAACATCGCTGTGTAACAATGGGGGGATGAAATTTTACATATTTATCATACTCATAGCGATCTCGGTTATAGCGACTTATAGAAGCTATGATATTTTCAATGCAAAGCAAAGAGAACTAGATACGATTTTTGAAACTAAAAAAAACATAAAACTTGAAACTATTGTCCAGATAAAAAGTGAGATAAGTAGTTCGAACTTCAAGCTAAGTTTTGTTGGTGAAGATAAAAACTTTAAATATAAGATAACAAGTCCAGAGATAACCGATATAAACTTCGGAGACTGTCTTAAGATCATAGGAAATATATCAAGACCTGAGTCTATGAGCTCAGGTGAGACTTTGTACAATTTTCCATATAAAGAATATTTGGCTAAGGATGATGTTTATTTTTTGTATCGGGCAAACTCAGTGGAGAAAGTTTTGAGATGTCCGAACCTGAATCATTATGAAAAAGTTTTATCATTTTTCTTGAATCATAAAATACAGATCACAAAAATATTTTTAACAAAATACGATCAACCTTATGCAGGGTTAGTTGCTGGAGTTTTGATCGCCGGAAAAGGACTCATGTCTAAAGACACACTTGAGATGTTTAAAAAAGTTTCTCTGTCTCATGTGATAGTGTTGTCTGGATCCAATGTGTCGATAATAATTTTTTGTATAAAATATATTTTTGATTTATTGTTTTTTAGAGTTAGAGAAAGTTTTTCTACAGAGATTATTAAAAAGATTTTGACTATACTGTCAGTGACAAGTTTTGTATTGCTCACTGGCGGTGGTGCTCCAATATACAGAGCATATATTTCGAGTGTCTGTGCACTTGTACTTTTTAAAAAAGGAACAGATCAAGTTTATGCTTTGACGGTAGTGATTTTTATTATGACAATTATCAATCCGTTCGGGAGTATTTATGACCCATCATTTCATCTCACATGTTGTGCTACTTATGGACTGATTTTATTTTCAAAATATTTTGATCAGCTGATGATTTTTTCTTGGATGAATTTTTTACCAAACTTTTTAAGAGAGATTATTTCTGTAACTATGGCGACTCAGGTTTTTGTTTTTCCATATATTATATTTATGAGTGGGAGTTTTTCTACGGTTTTTCTTTTGTCGAATGTTTTAGTGTTACCACTTTTACCGATAGTGATGTTGCTTGGTTTTTTGAGTTTATTTTTGTTGGTGGGCGAGGTGTGTGTTTTGGTGAATAATGTGGTGTTGAAAATAATTTTTTTCTTGGTGGAGTTTTTGTCGGAGGTGCCGGGTGCATATCTGGTGTTTGATAAGGGGGTGAGTGTGGTGATGTTGGTTGGGTATGGGGTGTTTGTTTTGTTTTTATTTTGGAAAATGAAAAAAGCTGAGGTTGGTTAGGCTGTTTATAGGGTGTTGGTCTATTACGGAAATATTGACTTTTACTACATATTATGCTAATATATAGGTATGTAATCGACTACGTGGTCGACACTTCACAAGTACACAAACAACCAAAATCAACAAACATCATGAACGAAGTTATTATCGGACAACCACTTAAAATGGATATAAAATCAGTCAATGTTCCGGACCGTCAGGTCCAGGATACAATTGTTGCTGCCGGCTACGGTTACGTCAATCAAAACATCAAAGACAGTGAAGTCTTGGTTCATAAACCAGGTACCCTGCATATGGGAATCTGGCATCCAAATCGCATCATCTCATCCGAGAGTACTGACGAAGCCATGAAGTCGATGACAACCGTCATCGACGGAGAGACCTACAAAGGTCGTCCTGCAACCATTGAAGAACTTGCCTCTTATGAAGCTATGTTCCACGAGGAACTTAAGAATACTGTCCTTGTTGCCCTCGGCGAAAAAGTTTCCGATGGCTCCCGCGAGTATGTTGCCTGTCGCGACGTCGGCGGTTCCGGGCGTGAGCTCAATCTCCTCAGCTGGACGGGTGACTGGCCTGCGGACTGTCACTTCCTTGTCGTGTTTGAAAAGATTTCAAAATCTGAGTAACTTTGTGTTCTACACTTTGATTCTCAGACTCTTTGACTCTTTAGTCGGTTCCACCTCGTGGGACCGACTTTTTTCATGTTACAATATTTAAGATAAATGAAAAATCTAAGGTCAAGGCTCTAGGTAATTTATCCGCAAACTATACAATCAGAGTCTTGTAGGTTAAGATTTGCAAGAGTGTATTTTATAGAAGTGTTTAAAAACAAATACAAGTTGGTATACTATGTTAGTAATTTTTTAGATTACACAAACCAAACTGAGAAGACATAATATACATATATTGACTGGTGGTTTCCGATGACTCCAACGAGTATGTTGCCTATCGCAACGTCAACGATTCCAAGCGTAAGCTCAATCTCAACAACTGGACGAATGACTGGAATGCGAACTATCACTTCCTTGTCGCAACTATTATTTTTTCTCTTGAGACACTGTCTTGAGAGTTTTTTGCATAACTTGTTTTCTCCACCCACCGAGCATTTTTCCTATGTCATACAAGTTTTCACCGAGGTTTGTATATTTTTTGGTATCCATAGCTTTGATTTCAAAACTCAATTGAAGCATAAGCTTTATAAGGTCAACTCTAGATATAGCTTTATCTATTATTGGTATTTTTTCACCGATAGGTGAGTAGCTTGCTAGGAAACAATACTCTATTGAAGTTAAAAATAAATCATCTATTTTAGAACCCAGTGTATATCTGTGAGATTTTGGAAAGTGATTTAAGCTATTTTGCCATGTTTTGTAAACCTCTTTCAGTTTTAATA
>JBGSHK010000008.1:0-144578 GCA_041752275.1 Minisyncoccia bacterium
GAAGCTATATCGATTGCAAAAAGTATAAAAAATAAACCTTCAATTATTATAGCTAAAACTATATCAGGTAAAGGAGTTTCTTTTATGGAAAGTGATTATACATGGCACGGTAAAGCTCCTAACGGAGATGAGTCTGAAAAAGCTTTAAAAGAATTAAAATCTATAAAGATTTAATTTTTAAAATTATTATGTCTCAGCAATATATATATAAAACTGAAAATTTTGAAGGACCACTTGATATATTATTGAGTCTTATTGAAAAAAGAAAATTACTTATAAATCAAATATCACTCTCAGTCATCACTGAAGATTTTATAGATTTTATAAAAAGTATGGATCAAGATGATGAATTTTATTTAAAACATAAAACACAGTTTTTATCCATAGCATCGGTTTTACTTCTTATAAAATCAAAATCACTTTTACCAAATCTTGAAACCACATCAGAAGAAAATGTCGAAATAGAAGACTTGGAGAGAAGATTAAAAATATTAACATTGATGCGTGAATATGGTCAAAAAATAGAATTAATTTTTAATAAAAAAAGCCTTTATTTTCAAGGTAATTTTAAAAAAGACATAGTTATTTTTACACCAAGCGATGATATAAATTTTTCAAATATAAAAGAGTCAATATATAAAGTCATTTCAAAAATACCAAAAATAGAAAAAGAAGTAGAAAAAGTTAAAATAAAAAAGACTGTAAGTATTGAAGAAATGATGAATACTTTATCCCAAAGGATAAAAGGTGCATTTAATATGAAGTTTACAACTTTTTCAGGTGGTGTAAAAAAAGTTTTCAAAGATGAAGAAGAGTTTCGTGATCATAAAAGGCATATAGCAGTTAGTTTTTTAGCCTTACTAGAACTTATAAAACAAAACATGATTTTAGCAGAGCAGGGTGACTTATTTCAAGAAATAGATTTACAAAGCACAAAGGTTAATACGCCAGAATATGGTAATATATAAAATATAAATATAAAATTATGACAAATATTGATAAAATAGCACAAAAAATAGAAGCATACCTTTTTTTTAAAGGTGAACCTGTAAATTTAAAAAATTTATCTAAAATTTTAGATGTTGATATGCAGATAATTGATCAATGTTTAGAAATTTTAAATCAAAAAAATAAGACTGATTCAGGTATTGTTTTGATACAATATGATGACATGATAACGCTTGGTACACATGCTGATGTAAGTGATTTTATAGAAAAAATGATCAAAGATGATTTGCAAAAAGATTTAGGAAAATCAGCTCTTGAAACTTTAGCTATTATTCTTTATCAAGGTCCAGTTAGACGTTCCGATATAGATTATATCAGAGGTGTAAATTCTCAATTTATTTTAAGAAATCTTTTGATACGTGGGCTTATAAGTCGTGTTGATGATCCATCTGATGAAAGAACTTTTTTGTATAAACCATCATTGGAACTTATGTCCTTTCTCGGTATAACTGATATAAAACAACTTCCAGATTTTGATGATGTTATAGTTAAATTATCTAATTTTAAATCAGAAGGTAAAGATTAGTATTCTTTCAACATATAAGACATGAACATTAAGCAAGAGTTAAAAACATTATTTTATATTTCATTTTTACTATTTGTTTTACTGTTTATATTCAATAATTTTAAACAAGAAAATTTACCAAATATTGAAAAAAATACTTTTGAGATAAAAAATTTAGAAGAAGAAAGTGATAACAAAAAACTACAAGAAATAGTTGAAAATACAACAGCTGAAGGTGTTATTGTTTATGATAATTTGAATAATAAAATATTAGCAAGTAAAAATATAGAAAAAAAATATTCATTAGCATCTTTAACAAAGATAATCACATCTGTTATTGTTTATGAAAAAGATGAAAATCTTTTAAATGAGATAAGGGAAATGATGAAAACATCAAACAATGAGGATGCAGAAAATCTAGCATTAAATTTTGGTAAAAATAATTATGAGCAAGTTGAATATATGAATAATTTTACACAAAGATTTGGATATTTTAATTTTAGAAATGTTTCAGGATTGGATTTAATTTTAGTGGAAAATACAGATAAAAGATTGGCAGGTGGGGAGTCTGATATGCTAAGTTTATTATCTTTTATAAAAGAATATTATTTTAAATACCCTGAAATATTTGATCAAACTATTATTTTGGAAAATAATACGAATTATAAAGTAGATCAGCTTAGTTTTTTAAATGCAAGTAAGACAGGTTTTACAAGTTTATCCGGAGGTAATTTATTTGTATCATTTCAAAAAGGTTTAAACAGACAAATTTTTATCATAGTTCTTAATTCAACAGAGAAAAATAGATTTGTCGATGTTCAAAATATAGCTAATTTTTTGCTACAATCAAGTATATGATAATATCTATTTTAAAGGTTTTAATACCGACTCTTATTTCTTTCATTGTTGGCATGCTTATAACCTCACCTTTAGCAAATTTTATGTATAAACATAAAATGTGGAAAAAAAAATCACGTAGTACTGAAAACACTGACGCTATATCTAAAGATTTTAAAAGTATACACAATGAGAAAGAAGAGTGCAGTACGCCTCGTGTTGGTGGAGTAATAGTCTGGATGTCTATTTTATTAACCATAATTATAACTTTCTTGTTTCAATATGTAGCAAAAGATTTTATTAGTTATGAACATATTATAACTCACAACATTTTAGATAAAATAAATTTCTTTTCAAGAAATCAAACAGCTTTACTTATAGGTGCGCTTATCATAGGTTCTGTTTTCGGACTTATAGATGATTTACTTCAAATATATGGTAAAGATTTGAAACTAGGAGACGGTATATCAAGAAAAACAAGAATATTTTTTGTTTTATTTATAGCTGCAATAAGTGCTTATTGGTTTTATTTCAAATTGGGAATGAATACAATTCATATACCATTTGCAGGGGATTTATATTTAGGTATTGGATTTATATTTTTATTTCTAATAGTTAGCTTAGCTATATTTTCAGGTGGTATTATAGACGGCATAGACGGTTTAGCTGCAGGTGTTTTAATACCAGCTTTTTTAGCTTACACGATGATTGCTTTTGGAAATCAACAATATGACTTAGCCGCACTCGGAGGTTCTATTGTTGGTGGACTGCTGGCTTTTTTATGGTTCAATATACCGCCTGCTAGATTTTATTTGGGAGAAACAGGTATGTTGGGTTTGACCATAGTGCTATCCATGTTTGCTTTTTTAACAGATGAAGTTGTTGTTCTGGCTATTATAGCTTTACCCCTACTTGTCACATCTGCATCATCGATATTGCAAATGTTTTCAAAAAAATATTTTAAGAAAAAAATATTTAGAATAGCCCCGCTACATCATCATTTTCAGGCCATAGGATGGTCTTCTCCTCGTGTAACTATGAGATATTGGATTGTATCTATTATGTGCTCTGTTTCAGGTCTAATACTTGCATTTATAAGTTAAGGTCAAATTTATTTTCTCTATTTGACTACAGTCTCACTTCGTTATGGATACACTTTATCTAGGACAAAGTGTCGTTATAGAAATAAATTTTAGTAAATAATGATATAATTTATAAAAATGAAAAATATTTTAAATATAATAACAAAAAATAAACCCAAAAAATCAAAAACTTTATCTAGAATAGAAAATAGTATAGATAAACCCTTTATGATCATAACTTTTTTGCTTGTATTTTCCGGACTTATTATTTTTTCTTCTGCCATCATTATGCTTATAGGAACAGTAAAATATGAAAGTGTTAGATTTAATCAATATTTTCTAGGTTTTGGTGGGGGACTAGTCTTAATGCTTATTTGCTATAATATACCCATATCTTTTTGGAGAAAATATTCTTTTTATATTTATATAGCAGGTATTATTGCCATGAT
The DNA here is from genome assembly GCA_041752275.1 of Minisyncoccia bacterium. Classification (GTDB taxonomy): domain Bacteria; phylum Patescibacteriota; class Minisyncoccia; order Phycocordibacterales; family CAIZLB01; genus CAIZLB01. The sequence goes on from JBGSHK010000008.1 coordinate 3,882, forward strand.
TATGGTTTTTGTGCCTGGATTAGGTGTATCACATGGTGGCGCTAGTAGATGGGTTCAAATTTTTGGTATACGTTTTCAGCCTGCAGAATTGTATAAAATAGGTGCTGTTCTATACATGTCTTTGTGGTTTATGAGAAGTTTTGGAAAAAAACTCGACAATACTCAAAATTTCTTTATTAGAACTTTACCTCTCATTATCATATTGGGTATAAGTGCTATATTATTTTTACTACAGCCTGACACAGATATATTAGGTGTTATATCTTTATCTCTGATAATTATGTATTTATCATCAGGTGGAAATATTAAAGATATTGTAATATTAGGAACTATAGGTATTATCGCTTTATCTGCTATTATATTTTCTCGTCCATATGTTATGAAAAGAATAGAGATATTTTTAAATCCAGGTTTAGACCCTAAAGGTTCAGGTTATCAATTTCAGCAATCTTTAATAGCTATAGGCTCAGGAGGTTTAACCGGTCGAGGTTTTGGACAAAGTATACAAAAATACAAATATTTACCAGAACCTATCGGAGACTCAATATTTGCAGTATCTTCAGAAGACTTTGGTTTTATAGGATCTACTTTCTTAATAGGTTTATATATAGCATTTTTGATGAGAGGTTTTAAGTTGGCTAAAAAATCTTCTTCATACGGGTCTCTAGTCATGGTCGGTCTATTATCTTTGATAGTTATACAATCATTTGTAAACATGTCTTCTATGCTAGGTATATTGCCATTATCTGGAACACCGCTCATATTTGTCAGTCAGGGCGGGACATCACTTCTTGTATCACTTATGTCTATAGGAATAATATTATCAGCCTCAAGAGAAAAGAAGGTGGTAATAAAATAAAGGTGGTGTATAATTTAACATTATGAAAATAGTCATAACAGGAGGAGGAACAGGTGGACATTTTTATCCATTACTTGCAGTTGTTGATGCAATTTTGGAAGAATGTAGAGATCAAAAAATTTTAAATCCACGTATTTACTATACAGGTCCAAATCCATACAATATTAAAGAATTATTTGATAGAGATATAGAATATATAAACATACCCGCAGGTAAAAAACGTATAAATCCAAAAGGTATGGCCATTGTCAATAATTTTATTGATATTTTCCGTATGGGCTTTGGTGTTGTTGTTGCTATATTCAAAATCTTTAGTATATTTCCTGATGTTGTTTTTGCAAAAGGGGGGTTTTCTAGTTTTCCTACACTTTTTGCGGCAAAACTTCTGGGAATACCAGTTATTATTCATGAATCAGATTCTGTTCCCGGTCGTGTCAACTTATGGGCTGCAAAATTTGCAAAAAGAATAGCTGTGTCTTTTAAAGAATCAGCAGAATATTTTGATGCTAAAAAAGTTGCTTACACAGGACAACCTATTAGAAATGAATTATTAAAACCTATAAAAGTTGGCGCTCATGAATATTTAAACCTAGATCCGGATTTAAAAACTATATCAATTTTAGGAGGTTCTTCAGGTGCAAAAAAAATAAATGATATTATTATAAACATATTACCTCAGCTTGTAGAAAAATATCAAATAGTACATCAAACAGGTAAAGCTAATTTTTCTATTGTTAAAGGTATGGCAAAGCTTACACTTGAAGGATCTACAAAATCAGATAGATATAAACCTATTGATTATTTAAATATAATGTCTATGCGTATGCTTGGAGGTGTTTCAGATATAATAATATCTCGTGCCGGATCAGGTTTGTTTGAAATAGCATCTTGGGGTGTTCCTAGTATATTAATACCTATTACTGATTCAAACGGAGATCATCAAAGAAAAAATGCTTTTAATTATTTAAGGGCTGGTGGCTGTGAAGTTATAGAAGAATCAAATCTTTCAGGGCAGATTTTATTAAATGAAATAAACAGAGTATTATCTGATACAATGCTCAGAGAAAAAATGATTAAAAGTGCACAGGTTTTTTCTACGCCTGATGCGGCAAAAACCATAGCTCATGAGGTTTTAAACATAGCTTTAAGTCATGAGGTTTAGATGTTGCACAATATCAGTTTAGGTGTTATTATGTTTAGGAAATGTTCTTTATATATCCTAAGGGAAGGGTAAATTATTTGAACATTTGACTAAAACAACAAAAAAAGTAGAAAGTTATTAGTTATTATGAAAAAAGGACTAGTTATAGGATTGAATCCACAAAGAATAAAAAAAATCTGCAACCGAAAAGTTCAAAAAATGATTACTTTAGGAGATGGATTTATCGCATTCTTGATGAATGCAGTTGAAGATGAAGAGATTCAGATTGCAAATGCTCATTTTCAATCAACTATTACAGACATCAGTGGATTCCTTGCTGACCATGATTTTAAGCCTGTACCAATCGAATCCTTAGAATTGATTGAGGAAAGGCTTCGTGTGCATAATGTAAAAGTGGTAGATATGGTTATTCCGTTCCGTATACCACCAAATCGTGGTCACTATTTGAAACTTGATCGTCAGAGTATGCGATATAAAAAAACACAACTTGTTATTCAAAATCTACACATACAAGGCGATGAATTTATAGTAGTCGCTATGGATCCTATGTGGGAATATGGAGAAGGTTAGTTGATAACCCAAACTGACACCACAAACCAACAACCAGCCAACAAAAAAGCCACCTTCGTCCCGGACGGTGGCTATTTTTTTATCTCAATTTTACCCAAAAACCACAATTATCCACAATACTGTGGTTTTTTGTTTTAGATTTATTTGCGCAAATGTATCATAGTGGTATATAATGGGTACAGGTGGGATAAAGTGTCATATATAAAAAATTATTAAAATTATGTTTATCGGCGAATTTACACACACATTAGATGACAAAAAAAGACTATCACTTCCATCAAAGTTCAAAAAAGAACTTGGAAAAAAAGTGATAATAACACACGGACTCGACAACTGTTTGTTTATGTTTACTTTGTCTCAATGGGGTAAAATCGCAGAACAACTTGGAAATATGTCTTTTGGAAATGCAGACTCAAGAGGTTTCAACAGAATCATGCTAGGAGGTGCTGTAGAGGTTGAGATTGATACAGCAGGTAGAATTCTTATACCAGATTTCTTAAGACAATACGCTGGAGTTTCTACAGTAGAGGACAAAAAAGAAAATACAAAACTTGTTTTTACTGGAGTACATACACGTATTGAAATCTGGGAAGAAAAAAGATGGAAATCATATAAAGAAAAAATACTTAAACAAGCAGATAGTCTAGCTTCCAAGTTAAGTTCCATTGGAGCTATATAAAAATATGATTAGACATATACCTGTTTTAGCAAAAGAAATATACGAGAACATTGTAAAAAATAATATAAATAAAGATAAAACTGAAAACTATTATCATTTAGATTGCAATTTTGGCGACGGGGGACATGTTGAATATTTTATAGAAAACTTGATTAAAGATAATATATATAAAAACATTTTTATATATGCATTAGACTTAGATAATGATGCTATATCTAGAGGTAAAAACTTTTTAAAAAAGTATAAGGAAAATAAACAAGTTTCTATAAATATAATACAAGGTAATTTTGCGAACATTACAGACCTTATAAAAGATATAAAATTTAATAGCATTCTATTTGATTTAGGCTTAAGTACTTATCAACTTAATGGCGCAGGAAGAGGTTTTTCGTTTAAATTTGATGAAAAATTAGATATGAGATTCTCGACATTGGTTGCCACAGAAGGTGAGTTGACCGCATACGATATAATAAACTTTTGGTCACTAGATAATATTTGTCTTATTTTACGAAAATATGCCGATGAAAAATCAGCATGGCGTATAGCAAATAAGATAGTAGAGCTTAGAGAACATAAAAAAATAGAAACTTCAGGTGAACTCGCAAATATTATTGAAAAAGAAGTTTTTAAAAATAAAAAAAATAAAATTCACCCAGCTACAAAAACTTTTCAGGCTATACGTATTGCTGTAAATGGGGAGCTTCAGGCTTTAGAGCAAGGTTTAAATGCAGCATACGATGCTTTAAAAGAAGATGGATATATTGCAGTTATAAGTTATCACAGTTTAGAGGATATTATAACTAAACAATTTTTTAAAAAGTTGGAAAATGAAAAAAAAGGTATACGTTTAAATAAGAAAATTATCATACCAACAGATACGGAAATAAAACAAAATTCAAAATCAAGATCTGCTAAATTAAGAATTTTTAAAAAACAAAAATAAGAAACAAAAGTATAAAAAATAAAAATATGAAAAATAAATCAAAAAATATCTATAATTTATCGGTTTTAACAATGGTATTAATTTTGAGCTTTTCTTATATTGTTTGTATATATAAAACAGTTGTTTTAGCGTCTGATTCTGAGATAAATAATAAAAAAATAGCAATAATAAATGAAATTATAAATCAAAAAGAATTTGATTATATAGATAAAGTTGCATCTATTGATATAGACACTGCAGCATCTTTAGGTTATAAGAAAAATTCAGAAAATATGATAGCTTACTCTAATATAAAAGATAATACAGAATTTGCTAGAAGATAATGATTACTTTTGCTAAAAGAATAAGAATAATATCTATCTTTTTTGTTTTAGTTGCTTTATTGTTAATATCTAGATTGTATACAATACAAATTTTAAATCATGATAAATATGTTGATATAGGAGATAGACAATATATTAAAAAAAATTCAAACATGCATGATAGGGGAGATATATATTTTACAAAAAAAGATGGAACCCATGTTGTTGCCGCAACTATGAGAGATGAATATACTCTTTATATAAACCCTAAATCTTTTTATACTTTTTTAAAATCATATAAAAACACTACTTCAAAAACAGAAGATCAACTATTGTCTGAAGTTACTTCTAGTTTAATAAATTCTCTAAAAATAGAATCAGAAAAAAAAGAAGATTTAAATACTAAAATTCAGAAAATAAAAGATAAAAAAAATGATACCAGCTTAGAGTTATTGAAAGAATTATCTTATGAAGAGCAAAATATTATAAAAGATTTAAAATTTGATTTTCTATCTTTAGGGGTTGAAAAAAAGAGGTATTATCCAGGCAACAGCTTAGCTTCAAATGTTATAGGTGTCTTAGGTTTTCAAGGTAATCAAATCGCAGGTAGATATGGATTAGAAAAATATTTTGAAGATACTTTATCAAGAAATAATAAAGTTTATAATAATTTTTTTGTTGATTTATTTTCTGGTGCTAAAAAAATTATTTCTGATAGAGATAAATTGGAGGGAGATATATATACAACAATAGAACCAATAGTACAAAAGGAATTAGAAAAAAAAATACTTCAAGTAAATGATAAGCAGAATTCTGATTTAACTGGTGCAATAATAATGAATCCGTATACAGGGGAAATAATCGCTATGGCAAAAGTACCAACTTTTTCTCATGACAATAAAAAATATGATATTTCAAGTTATAAAAACGATATGGTTGAAAATTCTTATGAAATGGGATCTATTATAAAACCTTTAACTATGGCAGTTGGTGTTGATCTGGGTAAAGTTGATTCAGAGTTTACATATAAAGATAATGGTTTTGTAAAAGTTCGCGATAGAACAATATATAACTTTGATAAAAAAGCCAGAGGTAATATAAATATGCAAACTGCTTTTTCTCAATCTCTTAACACTGCTTTTGTATACATATCAACACTTGTTGGCAATGAAAATTTAACTAAATATTTTACAAGTTTCGGTATGAGAGATAAAACCGGTATAGACTTGCCAAATGAATCATCTCCTTTGACAAATAACTTAGACAAAGGTGATGTTGAGCATGCAACTATATCTTTTGGTCAAGGTATTGCCATGAGTCCTATAGGTACAATAAGATCTTTATCTGTGATAGCAAATAGTGGCTATATTGTAAAACCCCATGTTGTAAATAAAATTAAATATAAAATAGGTAATACTTTTGAGATAAAAAACGCTACTGAAGAAGAAAATAAAAAAATATTATTAAAAAATGAAACAATAGATGAGGTAAAATCTATGATGGTTTATAATGTTGATAATGTTTTATTAAATGGTTCTAGAAAAAATGCCAGACATAGCATAGCGGCCAAAACAGGTACTGCTCAAATAGCCTCTGAATCAGGTGGATATATTGACGGTAAAAATATGCATACATTTATAGGTTTTTTTCCTGCTTATAAGCCAGAATTTATAATATTGCTATATACTATAGATCCAAAATCTTCAAGGTATGCATCAGAATCATTGGCTACACCTTTTATGGATTTAACAGATTTTTTAATTCAATATTATGAAATACAACCAGATAGATAATAGTATAAATGGTGTATTTTAATATATTGTGTTAACATAGGTTATCAAAATATATAAAATTAAACATTAAACATAAATATGATTAAATCACATGGACGTAAGTCAAAAATAATTGCCAAAATAGCTGACAACAACGCAGAACCAGAATACTTAAAATCTCTTATAGAGGCCGGTATTGATGTTATGTGGCTAAACACTGCTCATCAAGGTGAGGAAGAAGCTCTCGATGTTGTCAACAAAATACGTCAAGTGTCAGATCAAAAAATGTCTATTTTACTTGATACAAAAGGACCTGAAACTAGAACAAAAGGATTAGAAAATCCTTTGGAAATTAAAAAAGGTGATTATGTTGTTTTCACAGGTGATATGTCTTTAACAGGTTCAAATATTATAGGTGTAGATTATCCAAATTTTCACAATGAAATACCTGTAGGAGAGCTTATAAGTTATGACGATAACTCAGCTTCTTTTATAGTTGAAGAAAAAGTTGATAACGGTATAAAATGTATAGTAAAAAATGATGCTATTATAAAAAATAAAAAAAGTTTAAATGTTCCAAATGTTCACATAAACTTACCCTCACTTACTCCAAAAGATGTTAGCTTTATACATTTCTGTGCTAAAAATGATATAGATTTTATCATTCACTCTTTTGTAAGAAATGTTCAAGATTTAAACGATATAAAAGAAATACTTAAAGAATATCCAGCTTATAAAGGTAAAATTATAGCAAAAATAGAAAATAGAGCAGGTTTTGACAATAGAGATGGTATTTTAGATAACTGTGATGGACTTATGGTAGCCCGAGGAGACCTTATGGCCGAAGTTCCTCTTGAAGAGCTTCCTTATATGCAAAAGAAAATGGTTGAATCAACTTTGAAAAAAGGAAAATACTGCATAGTTGCAACTCAAGTTCTTAAAAATATGGTTAAAAATCCATCTCCTACACGTGCTGAAGTTCTTGATATTGGTAACGCGGTCCTAGACGGGACTCATGGTATATCTATGAGTGATGAAACAGCTTTTGGTGATTATCCTCTTGAGGCTACAAACGTAATGCATAGAGTTATGAAATATACAGAAGATATGAGAGGTGAACTTGTTCATTTTACAGCAGAGCCGGTATCAACAGATCCTTTATTTACTTGGGCAAAAGAAGTTGTTGAAAAGGCAAATTCTGAAAAAATTACAGCCATAGTAACAAAAATTTCTCTTGAGGCTAACAAAGCGTTGTCTGCATATCATCCAATGTCAACTATCTATGCAGGAGTGTCTGATATTATGGATTTTAGAAATATGTCTTTAGGGTATGCTTTAACACCTATAATGATAGAAAATGATACCGTTTTAGATCTTAAAAACTCTATATCTTTTGAATCACAAGACAAGATCATGTTATGTGAAGAAGTTGATGGAAAACTTGTGTATAGCATTGTTTAGTTTATTCATTTCGATCATAGTCCTCAAAAAGAGCTATTTTGGATAGCTCTTTTCTGCGGATGATCTTATTCATAAATAAACAATGAGTAACTCTTGACCATTATGATATAATAGATAAGTGCCAAACATAAAAACATCCACAAAAAAAAATATACCAATAAAATCTCCATATGTAGAAATATATAATGGTGATTTGGTATTTATAGAAAATGAAACAACTTACGGCAATAAATCAGCTAGTTTTATTGCTGGCAAAGTTTACCCTTTAAAAGTAAGAGATCTTCCTGATCATGATAAACCTAGGGAAAAACTATTAAACCTAGGTGTAAAATCACTTGGATTAACAGAGTTACTTTCTATTGTACTCATGACAGGTACTAAAAAAGAAGATGTTTTATCCATGTCTTCTCGTGTCATAAAAGAATATGGAAAAAGTATTTTTTCAAATCCTGGACTTGATTTAAATAAAATATCAAAAGATTTAGATATACCTATAACTAAAGTATGTCAGATTATTGCATGTGGGGAACTTGGTAAAAGACTTTTTGATAAAAATATAAATGGGGTAAAAACCATAAGAACAGTTGATGATGTTTATGAACACACAAAAGACATGCATGGTTTATCAAAAGAACATTTAAGAGGGCTTTATCTGGACACTCACAATAAGATAATACATGATGAAGTTTTGTCTATTGGTACCATAAACAGTAGCATTATACATGCTAGAGAAGTTTTTAAACCGGCCATAGAGTATGGTGCAGCAGCATTTATACTTGTACACAACCATCCATCAGGTATCTCAACACCATCAGAGTCAGATAAACTTATTACAGAGCAGATTATAAAAGCAGGAAAGGTTTTAGGCATAGCCTTGCTTGATCATGTTGTTGTGACAAGAGATTCTTTTGCCTCTGTGCCAGTTGAGTATTAGTTTTATTATTTTAAAAAATATGCAAGGAAAACTTTATATAGTAGCAACTCCAATAGGAAACAAAGACGATATAACAATTCGCGCCATTTCAACATTGAAAGAAGTTGATGTTATAGCCGCGGAGGACACTCGTGTTATAGGAAAACTTTTATCTTTACTTTCTATACCAAAAAAACACATAGTATCTATAAACGAGTTTGCCACAGAAGAAAATCTTGCCTATATATATAGTTTTTTGACAGAAGGTAAAAATGTTGCTTATGTATCAGATGCAGGAACTCCTGGTATATCTGATCCGGGTGCTGTTTTAGTATCATATTGTCGTCAAAAAGATATAGAGATAGTACCTATACCGGGTGCATCAGCCATATCAACGGCCATGTCAGTTTCAGGTATAAGAGAGACACCTTTCTTGTTTTATGGTTTTTTACCACACAAAAATGGACGTAAAAAGATTTTGACAGAACTATTTGCTTTAAACAAAAACATTATTTTATACGAATCAGTACATCGTTTCACTAAACTCTTGGATGATATTTTAAACACAAACAAAGATCAAGAAATATTTGTTGCCAGAGAACTTACAAAAATGTATGAAGATATAAAGTTCGATACTGTAGAAAATATTAAAAAATATTATGAAGAAAACAAAACAAAACTTAAGGGTGAATTTGTTGTAATTATTAAAAATAACAAATAAATAACAATATGATATCCCAATATGTAGATTTATTTATAAATTATTTGACCGCACATTCTGATTTTTTATCTGTTTATTTTCCTATAATAGTATTTTTCTCAGCTCTGGCCGAGGCTATACCTGCTTTAGGGGCGCTTACTCCAGGAACCACTTTTTTACTATTTTTTGGTTTTATGAGTTCTATTTTAAAAACAAATATTTCTCTTATTATATTTGCAGCATTTGTCGGCTCTATTATTGGTGATGTTGCCGGTTTCTTTCTTGGAAAATATGGCTCCAATTTTTTGTTGAGACATAAAAAACTTTTAAAGATTTCTCATATAGAAGAAGGTAGAAAGTTTTTTTCAAACCATGGTTTTAAAAGTATTTTTTTAGGAAAATTTATAGGACCGATTAGATCTATATTGCCATTGATAGCCGGAAGTATAAACTTAAAGTTTTCAACATTTATGTTTTATAATATTCTTGCATCATTTACATGGGTAAGTTTATATATCATTATAGGTTATTATTTTGGAAATAATTTCAGAACAATAGAAAAATACATATCAAATATAGGTATAATATTAACAATATTGGTTACATTGTATTTGATTTATCATTTCCACAAAAAAAATAAAGATAAAAATAAAGATAACGGTAAAAATAAAAATTATGAGAATCAGCAAACCATTTAATCTTAAACATGCGCATAAACCACTCGGTGATCAACCGACTGCCATAGAGTCTTTGGTTCGCGGTGTAAAAAAAGGACTTAAACATCAGACATTACTAGGGGCCACAGGTACTGGTAAAACTTTTACTATAGCGAACGTGATACAACAAATACAAAAACCAACACTTGTTATTGCTCACAACAAAACTTTAGCTGCTCAGCTGGCTCAAGAGTTTAAGGAATTTTTCCCGGACAATGAAGTTCATTATTTTGTATCATATTATGACTATTATCAACCAGAAGCATATGTATCACATAGTGACACATATATAGAAAAAGAGGCTCAGATAAACGAGGAGATAGACCGTCTTCGCCATGCGTCTACCCAAGCTTTACTTACACGAACCGATGTGATTATAGTCTCGTCAGTATCATGTATTTACGGTTTAGGTTCTCAAAAAGAATATGAAGAGACTAACTTCATCATAAGAAAGGGTGAGGTGTTAGATAGGAATGAGATTTCAAAAAGATTGATACAAATGCAATTTTCTCGTACACTAGCCGACTTGGGTCAAGGCCAGTTTCGTATTATAGGGAACAACATAGAAATCATGCCTATACATGAAAGAACCGTGTATAGACTTATTTTTGATATGAACAAAATAGGTCGTATAGAAAAAATAGATCATATAACTCGTGTGATTATTGATGGAGACATGGAGTCTGTATTTATTTTTCCAGCAAAACACTTTATGACTTCAGACAGTGAAAGACTTAGGGCTATAGAAGATATAAAAAAGGAGTTGGACGCAAGACTGAAAGAGTTGAAAGGTGAAAATAAAGAAGTCGAGTATCAAAGATTGAAAAGAAGGACAACTTATGACCTAGCATTGATACGTGAGGTTGGATATTGCAACGGTATAGAAAACTACTCTCGACACTTTGCTGGTAAAAAAGTAGGTGAAGCGCCAGACACATTGTTATCATATTTTCCTGATGGTTTTTTAACGGTTATAGATGAATCTCATGTAACTATTCCACAGATTGGTGGTATGTATGCAGGGGATGCATCACGAAAGAAAAATCTCATAGACTTTGGATTTAGATTACCGTCAGCTGCAGATAACCGACCCCTTAAGTTTGAAGAGTTTAAGGAGAAAATAGATCAAGCTATATATGTGTCAGCAACTCCGGGAAAATATGAATACGAAACCTGTGAAGAGAAAAACATAATACAACAAATCATACGTCCAACAGGTCTTATTGATCCAGTACTTGAGGTTAAACCAGTAACTTCAAACGATACCTATAAAGGTCAAATATATAATTTTATAGAAGAAGTTCAAAGAGTTGTCTCAAAAGGTGAAAGAGTTTTGGCTACGACATTAACAAAACGTATGGCAGAGGATTTATCAGAATTTTTAAAAGAGAAGGGGATAAAGACAAAGTATCTTCACAGTGACATAGAAACACTTGAAAGAATACAGATACTGACAGAACTTCGTAAGGGTGAGTTCGATGTTTTGGTTGGTGTTAACTTGCTTCGTGAAGGACTTGATCTTCCTGAAGTTTCACTTATCGGTATACTTGATGCAGACAAAGAAGGGTTCCTCCGATCACGCACAGCACTTGTGCAAACTATAGGTCGTGCCGCTAGAAATGTTAACGGTAGAGTTATACTTTACGCTGATCACATGACTGATTCTTTAGAGTATGCGATCAACGAGACAAACAGAAGAAGGGCTATACAAGAAGCTTATAATAAAAAACATAATATAACTCCAACAAGTATAAAGAAAAGCATTCATGATATAACAGCATCGATACAGTCAAGTCATGAAAAAACTGTGAAGCGTATGTTGTCTCTTGACATAGATCTTGACAATGTTAAGAATATAAAGAAAAAAGATATAAAAATCATACTAAAAAGGAAAGAGAGAGATATGGAAATTGCGGTCCAGGATTTGGATTTTGAGACTGCAGCAATACTGCGTGATGAGATAAAGGCAATAGGGAAAATGGTTGAGGATAAGGCGTAGATGTGATATGTTGATCAATGTACGAACCAAATACGAATATGAGCACATTACAACAAGAAGTACCACATATAGTCCTTATTCCTCGCTTAAGCGCTGATTCAGATGGTCAGGCATTTTCCATAGATATAATGGAAGGTCTATACAGAATGAAATCTAAGACACACAATCTATCTTCTAATAATTTTGGTTCCTTTTATGATATTTATCTTAGAAATAGTACGGTTCCTGATCAGGAAAAAAATCTGGTAAAATTTATGGAAGTAATGAAAGAATCTTTTTTACGTCCAAATCTAATAAATCTAGTATCAAATTTCTGTGTGGCAGATTTAGATGAAATAATTAAATTTTTATTGGCAAATAAGCCTGATCTAAGAGTGTTGTTATTATTAACCCAAAAACAACATGATATGAATGATGGATTTCAAAATTTAAAGCAAATGTGTCCCGAAAGAGAAAATTTTATTGATACGGTTATACACTATAGAAGTACGCCTAAGGCTGCAATGACTAGACTTGGGATGATTCAAGGTGATTAATAATGTTTTACTTTCATCAAAGCCCTTAGGTTGACTAAGGGCTTTTTCTTATGTATTATATAGTCTTGGATTCGGGTGAGTACTCGTTTTCATGATCTATAAATAAAAAATTAAAAACTACATAAACATTATGTGTCATATTGTTAATACGCCAAAAGATAACCGTTTTGCAGTCATCATGGACGGCCCAGTTGCTTCCGGTAAAGGAGAACAATCTAGACTAATTGTATCCGCTATGGGAGGTGTTCACATCTCCACAGGTGATATTGCTCGTCAAAAGCGTGAGACATGCTCTGAGTTTGCGGATAAATATGGTCACCTTCTAGATTCTGGAAAGTATCTTCCAGACAATATCGTCTTTGGGTTAATACGGGAATTCATTCCTAAGATTGCTGACAAAAAAGGTGTTATCATTGGTGACGGTTTGATTCGTACCCGACCTCAAGCTGCTAACTTAGGTACTATATTTGCAAAGCCTGCACTTATGTGTGGCTACAGCATTATTATACCAGAAGAAGTTGCTTTGATTCGTGCTAAAAAAAGATTTGAAAAACAAGGTCGCCCAGATGATTATAATGAAAAAACTATTTTAACTCGTTATAGAAACTGGGAGAGAAACAAAGAGAGGGTTCATAAAAAACTTCGATCACAAGGTTTACGCCTTATTGAAGTTGATGGTAACAAATCTATAGAAGAGGTAAATCAAACAATCTATCACCATCTCGAAATTCACCTAAATCGTCAAAAACAAGAGTGGGAAGATAGCAGGTCGTTTGCTCAACCCAAACGTCGTCGTCAACCTATAATTCGCGCATAATTCAGAAAAAACCAAAACTAGACCGCCCACCCTCACCCAGGGTCGGCGGTCATTTTTCTTATATATTCCTCAATCTTTCTATCGTTCATTTTGTTTCAATTTATGATATATTTATCACATGAAAACTCCCTCGAAGAAGACCAAAACTGGACCCGACCTAGACATGATCCACGTCAAAGGTGCACGAACACACAACCTCAAGAACATTGATGTGTCTATTCCCCGTGGTCAAATGACTGTTATCTCAGGACTCTCAGGTTCAGGAAAGTCTTCACTTGCTTTTGACACCATATTTGCAGAAGGGCAAAGAAGATATATGGAATCACTGTCATCGTACGCGAGACAATTTTTAAAACAAATGCAAAAGCCAGATGTTGATGAGATCACAGGTTTGTCCCCTGCGATATCGATCGATCAAAAATCAAGATCAAACAATCCCCGTTCAACTGTCGCAACTATAACTGAGATATATGATTATCTTCGTATACTTTATGCACGTATAGGAAAACCACATTGTTTAACATGTGATAGAGAGATCAAGAGACTTTCGAAAGAAGAGATAGTGGATACAATACACAACATAGTGAAGTCTATAAAAAAGACAGAACTCAAAGGAAAAAAAGAAATCATGGGAGTTCATGTTGATTCTGAAATTTTTAAAATATATGCACCTGTTGTTATTGGACGTAAAGGTGAATATTATCAAATGCTTTATGACTATCTAGGTAAGGGTTTTGAAGAGGTTCGTATAGACGGAAAGCAACATAAACTTCGTGAAAAGATAGAGTTAACAAAAACAAAAAAACATAACATCGACATATTGATCGACCAGTTTTACATATCAGAGATAAACGAGCCGTCACAAAGTTTTAAAGAAAGACTGAACGATGCTATAGAGCGTGCACTTCGAGAAACTGATGGCTTGTTACGTATATACACAGACAAAGAAGAACATCTTATATCTTCAAAGTTCATGTGCCCTTATGATGGTTTTTCATTTCCTGAGATCGAGCCCCGCATCTTTTCTTTCAACTCTCCATACGGAGCATGTCCAGAATGTAACGGTTTAGGAACAGATAGTTTTTATGTAAATAGGGTTTGTAAGGTCTGCCAAGGTGCAAGACTTCGTCCTGAGGCTTTAAAAGTCTACTTGGATAAAAAAACAAATATCATAGATTTTGTTAACCTAACTATAAACGAAGCTATAGACTATGTTTTGTCACTGGACTTGTCACCAACAGACAAAGCAATATCAACGGTGATGATAAAAGAGATATTGTCTCGTCTTGAGTTTATGCAAGAGGTTGGTTTAGATTATCTTCAGTTGAACCGTCGCGCTCACACGCTCTCTGGTGGCGAATCACAACGTATACGCTTAGCATCACAACTTGGATCTGGTCTTGTAGGAGCGTTGTATGTACTCGATGAACCGACTATAGGATTACATCAAAGAGACAATGATAAACTTATTAAAACTTTGATACAGCTTAAAGATATGGGTAATACTGTGATAGTTGTAGAGCATGATGAAGACACTATTCTCGCATCTGATTATCTTATAGACATAGGTCCAAGGGCTGGTAAGGATGGTGGAAATGTAGTTGTTCAAGGTTATCTTGAAAATCTTTTACGAGATCCAATCAAATCACTTCCAATAAATAAAAAACATGCTGATCCAGATTCATTTACAGGTTCACTTACACTAGACTATCTTCGCGGTGCACATGAAGTTGAGGTTCCAAAAAACCGCAGAGTACAAGACAAAGGTTTTATAAAAATAGCCGGAGGAAAAGCCAACAATATAAAAAACCTAAACGTAGAGTTACCTCTTGGGCGTCTTGTAACAGTTACAGGTGTATCAGGTTCAGGAAAATCAACTTTTGTTCATGAAATATTGTATAAAAACTTACTTGGAAAACTTGATCGTGAACATAGAACAAGTCAGCTAGCTAACTGTACAACTTTTACAGGAACAGATTATGTTGGACGAACTATCATGATAGACCAGTCTCCGATTGGTAGAACGCCTCGTTCAAACCCTGCGACTTATACAGGAGCCTTTACACATATCAGAGATTTATTTGCTGAAACCATAGAGGCAAAGTCAAGAGCTTGGGGACCTGGCCGTTTTTCTTTCAATGTAAAAGGTGGTCGCTGTGAAAATTGCCAAGGAAATGGATCTATAGAAGTTGAGATGCATTTTCTACCAACAGTGTACGTTCAATGTGATGTGTGTAATGGAAAAAGATTTATGAAAGAGACTTTGGAAATATTGTATAAAAATAAAAACATACATGACGTGCTTACTATGACAGTAGATGATGCAGTTTTGTTTTTTGAGGAAATGCCTGCCATATATGACAGAGTAAAAACTTTGCAAGAAGTAGGGCTTGGATATCTTGAGTTAGGTCAATCCGCAACAACGCTTTCAGGAGGGGAAGCACAACGTGTAAAGATAGCCTCAGAGTTATATAAACCACATGTACAAAAAACTATATATATACTTGATGAGCCCACTGTTGGTTTGCATTATCATGATGTAAGAAAACTTATAGAAATACTTCAAAGGCTTGTTCAAGCAGGTAATACGGTTGTGGTTATAGAACACAACATGGACTTGATCAAATGTTCAGATTATCTTATAGACATAGGTCCTGAAGGAGGGGATAAGGGTGGAAATATAGTTGCAAAAGGTACTCCTGAGGAGGTTGCAAACAACAAAAACAGTCATACTGGACATTATCTTAAAAAAGTACTATAATAAGAACATATGAGTATAGGATCTCAAAAACATCATAATATAGAATATATACAAATTGCTTTACAATTTGTGATCGGTCTTGTCGTTCTATCAATATTAAAAATATTTTTTAATTTTAAAGTAGAAGGTGTTGAAAATGTTGTTAAAAAATCAAAAGAGTATAAAGATCTTGAAAAGGGTTTATTGTTTGCACCAAATCATATTAGTGAATACGATGTACTGATCATGAGATATGCTTTGCCATTAATCATGCCATTGATGCCTATGTATTATGTTTCTTTAACAAAAGAGCATTATCAGAATGAAAGATTTGGTTGGAGACAGTATTTTTATGGTGGAAAAT
Source organism: Minisyncoccia bacterium (assembly GCA_041752275.1). GTDB lineage: Bacteria > Patescibacteriota > Minisyncoccia > Phycocordibacterales > CAIZLB01 > CAIZLB01. Next base: position 20,415 of record JBGSHK010000008.1, read on the forward strand.
TTTTCAAAATACTAGGTGCATATCCTGCTTATAAAGGTATACGCGATTATCAAGCTTCACTTATAAATCATATAGAACTTTTGGAAAATGGAAAAGCATTGTGTATTTTCCCTGAAGGAAAAATGGGTATGGAAACTTTTAAACCTGGAGAAGTAAAGGGTGGTATAGGGTTTTTGGCTGAGCATACAAGTACTGATATTGTACCAGTACAGCTAAAGGGTTTAAGAAATATAAATTGGCTTAAAGTATTTTTTACATTTTCAAGACCTACAATAGAGGTAAAGTATAAAGAAATTGTTTTTATAGATAAAGTTTTAGAAAGTTTGAAAAATGATGAAAATTATAAAGATGATATAGTTAGATATAAAAAAATTGCAAATATTGTTATGGATAAAGTTTGGGAATAGTTTGTGATATAATAAATTTATTATGAAATTCGAGGGAAAAGAGATGGAAATAAGACCGTTGGATAATCTTTATACTAGAAAAGAAACTCAGGATATGGGTGATTTGGAGTTTATAGGATATCATGATTTGTTTACTGAGTTGTATGAGAAGGTTGATAGTGCAAAAAACATTTCTGAAAGGGAGGAAAGTGTTGAGAGGTTGCAAGTTCTTGCAAAAAACATTCTTTCAGAAAATGAAAACCTTTCTTTGCATATATATGATTCTATAAGTAGAAAAAAAGATTTAAGAGAGGATGTTTTAAATTTTTTAAAGGAGGTTGATAACAGACAAGTTGAATTATTTTTAAAATTAAAAGAAAAAGTTTTAGAGTTTAGAGGTGAATTTAAAAAAGATATTGAAGTTTTTTTACAAAACTTGGGGGAGGAAAAATATGATTTGAAAAAAGTTGATGATTTGATTGAGGGTGTTGATGTCAGATTTTATTCTGTTGATATAGAAAATCCAACAAAAACTATGGCATACAATCACTCCACTCATTTCGTTTTATTTTATTTAGAAAATTATTTTAATAATGTTGATAATTTCAAAATTACCTTTTACCATGAGTTTTTACATGTCTTGACTAATGACTATGAAAATATTATTTCATATAAAAATAAAAGTAACAATATTTCAAATAAAGGTAATCAGTCTTCAGGTGTTATGTTTTCTGGATTATCTAATCATAGATTTATTTGGCTAAACGAAGCGGTGACAGAGTCCCTGACCATAAAGCTTAACAATGCTGAAAATAGTAAATCATATAATAAAGAAAGAAAGTTATTAGACTTATTAAATCAAAAGAAAAAACCTGAAACAAAACTGGATTTTAACCTCTTAACAAAAATATATTTTAGACATTTAAAAATAAGACAGGATGACAAAACTACTGCAATAGACGAATGGAGGGAGTTTTCTAAAGAAGTTGATCTGGCATTTGGACCGAAATTTCTTGTTAAACTCGATCTTTTTATAGAAAAAAACGGTATAAAAAAAGCACTTGAAATTATAACTTCTTGGCCTGACGGAGAGCCGAACATCGATGATTTAAAAACAGATATTACAGGTAAAGATTAAATATAGGTCAATGGTGATATTTTTTTTACTATGACTTATAATGTATTACCCATGTCTTATGTATTCTTTGATTTAGATAAAACTCTTATTACTAAAAATAGCTATGAAATAGTACTCAACGTTTTAAGACGAAGGAGAATTATTTCTGTATCTAGATTTTTTTATTATAAATTCATTTTACTTTTTATCAAAAATATAGATAAGAAAATGAATCATTTGGCTAGAGTTTTTGATGGTGTAAAAACTGATAGACTTGATAAAATAATAAAAGCTTTTATCTTTACAGAGTTTGATGCTATTAAAAATATAAAAGCTGTAGAAGAGCTTGAAAAACATAATACTCATAATAAAAAAGTTGTACTTGTAACCACTTCTTTTGAACCTATAGCAAAACATGCAGCTAAGTTTTTTCATATACATGATTATGTAGCAACAAAACTTGAGATTAAGAATGGAAAGTATACAGGAAAAATATTAGGTAAAATTAATTATAAAGATGAAAAGGTAAACAGACTTAATAAATATAACTTTGAAGGGTCTTTTGCATATAGTGATCACAACTCAGATATACCACTTTTAAAAAAGGCAACATATAGATATGCTGTAAATCCAAACAAAAGATTGAAGAGATATGCTAAAAATCATGGTTGGTTTATACTTCATTAATTTACTCATTTCAATCATGGTCCTCAGACTATTTTTCTTTGAAAATAGTCTTGCCGATGATCTCATTCGTAAATTAATCAAGAGATATTTAAGTATTGCCATTTTACCAAAAAAAGCATATAGTATATACCTATGGCAATGCTAGAATACAACGAAATCGTTACAAGAAAAACAATTATACATGATGATGAACCGTATGAGGTACTGGACTATCATGTTTTCCGTAAACAAATGCGTAAACCAGTAAACGCTGTTAAGATAAGAAACTTACTCTCAGGACGTACTATTGAGGTTTCTTTTCAAGCAACTGATAAAGTAGAAGAAGCTGAAATAGAGATGAAAAAAGTTAAGTATCTTTTTAACAACAAAGGGGAGTGGTGGTTTTGTGATGAAAAAAATGCATCAAACAGATTTATACTAAAAGATGAACTACTAGGTGATGCTAAAAAATACATCCTTGCAAATGATATTTTAGATATAAAATATTTTGGAGAGATTCCTATTGGAGTTAAACTTCCCATTAAAGTTAGTTTGGAAGTTACCGAAGCTCCACCTGCAGTAAGGGGTGATACGGCTAAAGGAGGAAATAAGTTGGTCACTCTATCTACCGGAACAACTATACTTGCACCTATGTTTATAGAGCCCGGAGATATACTTACTATAAACACTGAGACAGGAGAGTATGTAGAAAGATCGTCTAAGAAATAAAAAAGTTTTAATAAAAAAATACACCGGCCGAGGCCGGGTTTTTGTTTGTTTGATTAAATTTTTTACTTAATAATGAATAAAAGTATAGTTCCAATAAAAGATGGTAACCATACACTTTTACCACGTATGTCATAAAGTTTGTCTGTATCTTCTGTGTCACCTGACCAGAATTGTTTGTATAAATCATCTTTTCTGGAATTTATGTATGTAATTAATACAATCCAGATTAAAACACATAGAAAAACTTTAAGAGAAATCTGACCTTTTTTTTCACCAATCATAAATAAAATCAAAAAAATAATTGATCCAATAAACCAAATGTTCGCTAGTTTTACTGAAACCCAGACTATGAATTCGTCAATATTTTTCATGATATTTTGTTGTTTTGTTTGCTTACTGTTTCAAAATATCATAAATCAGGCGTGGTGTAAATGTTAAATCTATTGTATATTTTTTATTAAAATTTTAGTATTTTTTGATAATTTCTTTATAAAAACTTTATAATTGATTTGTTAGTATGGTTGTATGAAAAATAAATATATAGTTTACATTGACGAGTCAAATATATTATCGAAAACAGGTAATAGTGTTTATACTGCTGTCTATGTAAGATTTTTAAATAAAGAATATATAGCTCAAAAAATTATAAATATAGAAAGAAATCTAAAAATACCATATACACATTGGACTGATATGCCTTGGAAAATACGATTAAAATTTGCCCAACAGATAAAAAATATTAATTTTAATTGTAAAATAATTATATACAAAAATCCAATTGTACAAGAAAATATATTGGAAGATTTTTTACCTAAGGTAATAGAAAAGGGGGACAATTTATTTAAAATAGTTATAGATGGAAATAAAGGTAAAGATTATGAATTAAAGTTGAAAAGATTATTAAAAGAAAAATTACAAAAGTCTCATAAGGTTATTTTTATGAATGACAAAAACGAACCCTTGGTTAGGTTGGCTGATTATATTGCTGGGTTGTTAAGATCACTTACCGATAATAAAAATAAAGAGAATGGTTATATTTATGGATTATTAAAACACAAAATAAAAATACTCAATTAAGAGTATTTTTATTCCACGCGACAGGGCGCCAGCTAAGAGGTGAGAGTCTTTTGAACTCTAGTGGTCTAACGGACCTTTGTCCCTCCATCTGCTTGTTACATTTTATATAATATCAAATTTTGTTCTGGTGTCAAATCTACCTCTGCAACCAAATATACAAACTCTCCAACGCTTTCACTGCATCTCCTGTAGCTATATTGTTCTGATGATATAACCCATCTGTACAGTCTCCAGCGGCCCACACACCTTCCACAGACGCTTTTTGTGTCTTCGGGTCGACAATTATGTTACCTGCAGGATTTTTCTCTACAAAGCCAATATAGGCCGTGTTTGGCATTTGCCCAATCTCAACAAAAATACCCTCAACATCAAGTTTTTCTGTATTGTTATATGTTAATCCATTTACAAATTGATCTCCGTGTATTTCATTTACAATAGCGTTATTTATGATTTGTATTTTCTCATTTTTCAAAACTTTATCTACAGTTATCTCATCTGCTCGATACTTGTCAGTTCTGTTCAAAATCTTTACCGATTTACAATATGCAGTCAACTGTAAGGCTGACTCAAAGGCCGCGTTTCCACCACCTATAACAACAACGTCTTTTCCTGTAAATACTGGACCATCACAAGATGCACAATATGTCACACCTTTATGTTCAAACTTATCAGCGTTTATGGCATCAAGTTTTCTACGTACACTTCCTGTTGTTACAAGAACAGCTTTTGCAGTCAGAACTATGTCTTTACTTGTTTTTATAGAAAATGTTTTATCTTCATTTTGTGTGACTTCAGATACATATCCTTTTACTATATTTAAAATATCTCCTTGGTACTCTTTAACATGAGACTCTAGGGACTTGGCTAAATCAAACCCTGATATATGAGGTGTACCTATCCAGTTTTGTATATCATCAGACACTACACTTTGTCCACCGAACTCCGGTGTTAGTATGGCCGATTTTATTTTTTTTCTAGCAGCATAAACTGCAGCTGCAGAGCCGGCAGGGCCACCACCTATGATTACTAAATCGTATGTATATTCTTGTGTCATATGCTAAAAATTATATCATAAAACAAAAAAACACATCATTCATAAATGTGTTTTTCTATTGTAAAGTATTCTTTACATTATCTATTTTTAGATCGTCGGAGGAATGCAGGAACCGCTGACCAGTCATCTTCATCTTCACCGGGTGCAGTCGGCTTCATAATGTTTGTATTTTCATCGTTTGTATCAGACTCTTCTTTTTTATTTATAGTTATTGAGTTAAATATTTTACCAGAATATTTTGTATTATTCATATCATCTTGAGATGACACAGATTCATTCATCATATTTTCTCTATCACGAAATATGTTTCTTACTGCAGTAAGTTTATCTGGAAAGTTGGCTGCGACCACAGTTATGCGTACTTCGTTCTTCTTAAGTTTTTCATCTTTAACTGTACCAAATATTATCTTGGCATCTGGATCAACTGACTCAGTTATAACACGAGCTGCCTCTGATATCTCAAACATGGTAAGATCGTCTGATCCAGCGATAGAAAACAGTACACCTTTGGCACCATGTATAGAAACATCTATAAGTGGAGAAGATATGGCAGCTTTTGCCGCGTCCACTGCTCTGTTTTCACCTGTACCAGTACCTATACCCATAAGTGCTGATCCTGCATTTTCAAGAACTGCTCTGATATCGGCAAAATCTATGTTACCAACATTTCCAGGAGTTGTTATTAACTCTGATATGCCCTCAACAGCCTGTTTTAAAACCTCATCTGACATAGCAAAGGCATCTTTTGCAGTTGTGTCTTTTGATATTGCACCCATAAGCTTATCATTAGGAACAACTATAAGCGCATCAACTGATTTTGATAATTCACCTAAAGCCTCCTCTGCCAATCTCATACGTCTTTGACCTTCAAACATAAAAGGTTTTGTAACAACACCTATAGTAAGAGCACCCATTTCTTTTGCAATCTTGGCAACTATAGGGGAAGCACCTGATCCGGTTCCTCCTCCAAGTCCTCCTGCAACAAAAACCATATCTGCATTTTTCAAAGCCTCTTGTATCTCAGCTCTAGTTTCTTCTGCAGCATTTCTACCTATCTCAGGATTCATACCAGCACCTAAACCTTTAGTTAGATTTCTACCAATATGTATTTTTTTAGTAGCTAGAGAATTGTTTAAGTCTTGAGCATCAGTGTTTATGGCCAAAAAATCCACACCCTTAACTTTTGAGTTAATCATGTGATTTGTAGCGTTTTTTCCTGAACCACCTACACCAACTACTTCTATTCTTGCAAATGTTTGTATGTCTGTTTTTATTTGTGCCATGATTTATGATTATATCATGCAAGTTAGACCATGCCAATTTGAGATGGGAACTATTATGTGTTCTGATTTGTGCTATTATTTATCTATGAACATTGAAAATACAGTTGAAAGTGTTGGAAAATTGACAAATTTTGAGATCGCATACGGACTCGCACTCGCATTGAACAGTAGGTATAGTTCTGGCGGATATTCAGTCGGAAGAAGTGAGAGATCTTATCTTTTGGATTTTTTTCTAAGACTCAATCATGAAAAAATGTTTTCAGTTTCAAGTCTTGATCCTTTTGTTAATCAGAAAATCTTTTTGGCAGAAGGTGAGCGTAGACTAGGTGGACGGATATCGGATAATGAAAATAAAAATTCTGAATTTTTGGACAATAAAGAACACTTCTCTGTAATAGTTTTGTATTTATGGATTATTCACTACAGAATAAAAATGGTTGAGTTGAAGGTTTTTGATAGTCACAAGGATAAAGTAGGAGATCGTGTGAGCTTGAATGATATAGATTTTAGCTTTTCAAGAGAGATTGAATCTGCGGAATGAATATACAAGCTATGTCTAGTTGAAGTAGCTGTTCCGGAAGGGTTAATTTGTAATGAGGCTCTAAAATACTTGCATTCCAAGTTAGATGAAGATAACAATATCCCTAGACAGTCTTATAAAATAGAACTTTCTTGGCATGTTGATGATTTGTGCGAAGTTTGAAATTTGAGTAACACAAAAGCCTTTCTGGTGTCAGAAAGGCTTTTTCATTTGACTAATTAAATTATGGTAAAAACTGTTTTACCCACTCCCATATGTTTTTTATTCTCATTGAAAAACCGGAACGTCCTTTGTTTACATAATATTCACTTTCATCTTGATTTAAATAATACAAACCAGTAGCATATATACTCATAGTATCTCCATTGTCTATACAAATATTTTGATTTTGCTTAAATTTTAATAAATCTTTGTCGCAAATACTTTCTTTTTTTATTTGAGTGGGTAAGCGAAGCATTTCTCGGGATATAAGATCTATATCTTTTATCATAGCACCTCCACCATGAATAATTATACCTGCAGGTAAAAGCCTATCTTTACCTATCTTTTTTAAATGCTTTTGTATCATTTCAAAAATATCTATTATACGTGCATAAATTATTTCATGATATTTTTCTTGAAGAGAAAGAAAAAAAGCTTTATCTTTTTGATCTTTTCTTACATTAATTTTATTCTTATTCATGAAAACATCTGTGAGATCTGATGCTATTCTTCTAAGCTCCATATCGGGATTTATTTTTATATTTTTTGCTTGATCTAAAGATACTTTTAAGCCTAAAGCTATATCTCTAGTTATATCTTCTGATCCTATAGGTATAACTTCCATTAATATTGGTATATTTTCATCATAAGTTATAACTGTTGTTGTATCACCACCTATGTTTACAACACACACACCTGCCAACCTGTCTGATTCATTTATTATATTTTTAGAATAAGCATATTCGGATACTATGACATCTTCAACAATAAGATTATTATCCTCACAAGCTAGCAATATGTTTTCAAGATGTTGCTTTGTTGCAAAAATACACAATGCCTGAAGTTCAAAAATATTTCCAGACAAACCTGATGGTTTATTTGTGTTTATATTTTTACCATTTATTTTGTATTTTTGAGGTATTAATTGTATAAGTTTTTTATTTTGAGATATATTTTCCGGAATTTTACTTTCAACTCTGCTGAAGGCTTCATCTATAATATTTTGATCAACTATGTTTTTTTTATTGTTTATCTTTATTTCAGCAGAAGAAGATATGGAAGATATAGATCCTCCTGATAATGCTATAACTATTTTTTTTATATTGTTTAAATAGTTTTTATTTGTTTGAGATATAAGTTCTCTTATACTTTTTGTTAAAGAATCAACATCTTTAACTATACCTCTTTTTATATAGTTTATAGGTAAATTTGAAGTTGCTATAACTTTATATGATTCTTTGTCTATAATTATTAGTCTTAACATTGTTGTTGAGACTTCTATTATTATTACATCTGAATCATTTTTCTTCATTCTATATAGTATACTAGTAAGGATAGAAAATGTTAAGTTTTTTTGTGTATTTCTTTTCTAGTTTATCCATTGTCTCACCATGATCATGTCCCAAAAGATGTATCATGCCATGTATAAACAAATAGTTTAAATAATTTTCAGTCGTCGTATCGAAAGCTTTTGCTTTTTGTATAACTTTGTTTTCACATATATATATTTCACCAAAGTCATCATAAGGGAATGAGAGTATGTCAGTTACATAATCTTTTTTTCTATACTTACTGTTGACTGATTTCATTTTTTTATCGCCTATAAAATACAAATTTAAATCATAATTTTTACCCAGAATTTCATTTTTCAAAGTATGCAAAAAAACACCATCTATCTTAGGTGCTTTTGTTGTTGTGTAAGATACTGCAAGATTTTCTTTATCTAGTATATATCTCATGATATTATTTTTTTATAATATAAATTATTTCTTTTTACCTGTTGTAGTAGCATTAAAATATTTTCCCATCTTGATATCAGCTAAACGAGTTTCGTTATTTTTGATTTTCTTTAAAGCTTCTTTTTTCATCTTATAATATGAAAGACTTCTCTCTGCATATCTTTTACTACGAGATTTGTTTAATCCGCCCCATTCTTGCATTTTCTTTGTAAAACGTCTTAATACTGAAGAAGGTGATTCACTTTGGTTTTTGTTTATTGATACATTTAATGACATATTGGCATATAGTATCATATTTATGATATATTTACAATATATGGCTCAAGTCAAAAAAAATACCTCTCAAGATAATCAATTCTACGATCACAAAAAGATTGATAGTAAATGGCAAAAGAAATGGGAAAAGGACCAGGTTTATAAAGCTACAACAGGTTCAAAAAAACAGAAAATGTATGTTTTATCTATGTTTCCATATCCGTCTGGGGCAGGTTTGCATGTTGGCCATCCTCGTGGCTATATAGCGGCTGATGTATATGCTCGTTTGAAACGTATGCAAGGTTTCAATGTTTTACACCCTATGGGTTATGATGCTTTTGGTTTGCCGGCAGAGCAATATGCTATACAAAACCAGGTTCACCCTCGTGAAGCTGTGTTAAAAAATGTAAAAACATATGAAAAACAGCTTGAAATCATAGGTCTTTCATATGACTGGTCAAGAAAAATAAACACAACGGATGAAGATTATTATAAATGGACTCAGTGGATTTTTTTAAAACTTTACAATCATTATTATGACCACAAAGCTAAAAAAGCAAAACCGATATCTGAGTTGGAGAGAAAATTTGCACATTTATCACAGGCTGATAAAGATAGAGAGTTAATGAAATACCGACTTGCTTACGAAGGTTTTTCTGAGGTTAACTGGTGTGAAGAGTTGGGAACTGTATTGGCCAACGACGAGGTTATAGATGGAAAAAGTGAAAGAGGTGGTTATCCAGTTGTCAAAAAAATGATGCGCCAATGGTTTTTACGTATAACTGATTATGCTGATAGGCTTATATCAGGACTAGACACGGTGGACTTTGATGAGTCATTGAAAACTGTTCAAAAAAATTGGATAGGAAAAAGTTTTGGGCATGAGTTGGAATTTAAACTTGAAGGGGAAAGTGGGGAAGTTAAAGGTGTTAAAATTTTTACTACAAGAATAGACACCCTATCTGGTGTTACATTTTTAGCTATATCAAAGGATCATGATTTGATATCAAAAAATCCTGGAAAATTTTCTAATATAATAAATCAAACAAAGTCTTGGGGAACAGATGAAAAAGATATAAAAATAAAAAGAGGTATTATTGTTGATAATGTTTATGCTATACATCCTGATAATAAAAGTAAATTACCTATATATGTAACAAACTATGTTTTATCTGATTATGGTTTTGGTTCTGTTATGGGTGTACCTGATATGGATGAAAGAGATGCTGACTTTGCTTCAGTTTATAATATACGTGTAAAAGAAACCATTATAGAAAAACCAGAATCTATAGAAAAAAGATTAGGTTTAAAAAAAGTTTTCAAATATAAGATACGTGACGCTGTTTTTGCCCGTCAAAGATATTGGGGTGAACCTATTCCTTTAAAACATGAGTCCGACGGACACATAACTCCATTGACAGAAAAAGAGTTACCACTTAAACTTCCAAAAGTTTCCTCTTATGAACCTATTGGAAGTGGTGACTCACCGTTGGCTGGAATAAAATCCTGGGTTAAGTCAGGGTATGAGACAAACACCATGCCAGGTTGGGCTGGGTCATCATGGTATTTTTTGAGATATATGGATGCCCACAATAAAACAGCTCCTGTTGGAAAAAAAGCTATAGACTATTGGAAACAAGTTGATATGTATATAGGAGGAAGGGAGCATACAACCGGACACTTACTGTATTCTCGTTTTTGGCATAAGTTCTTGTTCGATATAGGTTTGACTGTAACCGAAGAACCTTTTAAAGCTTTGAGAAATCAAGGAATGATTTTAGGAAGTGATAATCAAAAGATGAGTAAGAGATGGGGAAACGTAGTAAATCCAGATGATTGTATAAACACTTACGGTGCCGATGCTTTTCGTATGTATGAGATGTTTCTGGGACCCTTCGATTCATCTTTACCTTGGTCTACTGATGGTATCATCGGTACTCGTCGTTTTATAGATAGAGTTTGGCGTTTGTCTTATGTTATAGAATCACAAAATCTGCAAAATAAAAAGATTAAAACGAACCCTCAACTTATTTCAAAAATAAATAAAACAATAAAAAAAGTTACCGACGATATAGAAGGTTTTGCTTTTAACACCGCAGTGTCTTCACTTATGATTTTATTAAATGATTTTGAAGAAATACAGCAAAAAGGTGAGCAAATAAATCAAAATGATTTTCTTGATTTTATAAAACTACTTGCTCCATTTGCACCACATATAACGGATGAGATTTGGATAAATTTAAAAAATAAGAATTCTATAAATGTCGCAACTTGGCCAGTATGTGATAGTAAAAAAGTATTAGAAGATGTTGTAAAAATAGGTATACAAATAAACGGTAAACTTCGTGGCGATATACAAGTGTCACCTGATAGTTTAGAAAAAGAGGTAGTCGAGGAAGCAAAAAAAATAGTTAAAAACCACTTAGAAGGAAAAGTTATTAAAAAAACAATATATATTAAAGGTAAAATTATTAGTTTTGTTTTGTAAAAACCAAAATAAAATAAATAAAAATAAAACCAGATTTGCTTAAAAACAAAGTCTGGTTTTTTGATGTGTGTTTTGGTTTTTTAAATTTCAATATACTCTGTACCAATCACAATCTTCATTTGTATCTCTCGGTTTTGCTATGTGGTCCGGTGTGTAAATTTCTGTATTTATAAAGTGTCCACACCGAGAATTTGGGCAAGGTAGTTTATTTATAAAGCTAAAGTTAAGTAAAAAGTTTTCAGGGTGCTTTATTTCTATTTCTCTACTTTCGTTTTTCATTAAACCACAATGATGACATATAAAAAACAATTTAACTTCTACTGGCGATATTATCATTTCAACTTTTTCCGAGTCGAGATTGGGTATTTCTTGTCTTATATACTTTTCTGCCTCATTTCTGTTTCTTAAAAGACGTCCATAAATAGGGTCTAAAAATTTAAAACTGATAGTATGATCTGATGAGACCGGCCTTATTTCTAAAAATCTTTGATGATCTGTATTCCAAGGAAATAGAGGATGTGTCATAGGGCAACTTCTCAAAAGTATTGCTCTCGGCATAATTTTTAAAGAAAATTTTACACCGCATCTGTTTTGTACAATATGTTCAAATCTTGAGTATTCAGGTGTTAAGGGTTTAAGTTCGGATAATGCGACACTGGATGATTGATCTGTTATTATGTTCATACGATAAATACAATACAATTATGATTGTATAAAGTCAATCATATATTTTTTTAAAAATTCATATTTTATGTTAAAATTTTGTTTATGAGATTTACCGATAAAATACTTATATTACTGTTTATTATATTATTCATTACCCCTAATAACATTTATGCTACGGTTTTCACCCCAAACCTATGTACGCCCAACAAATTATATGATCATGTTGCAAATCAAATAGATCAAAGAATAGTAGGTTTGTCAGGTTCAGATGATGATAAAAGACTTTTTGATATAAGAGGCAGTTTGACAAGTCCTTGGGTATATAATGCTGATGCTTGGATTAATAAAGATGGTTTAGGAAATATTGATTTAACAGGTGCATCTCCTTGGAACTCTAGAGGTGGATATACCAGGGCAGGAACTCTTATTACACCTCAACATGCTATTTTGGCAGAACATTATTTATTAGAAGTAGGTGATACTATGCTTTTTGTCGCTTCTGACAATACTATCGTCACAAGAACTGTTGTTGCTAAGGCACAAATAGCGTCCACTGATATACAGTTAGTAAAACTAAACTCTCCTGTACCTAACACTATAACTCATTATCCTATAATAGACAGTGATACTTTTGAAAAATATATAAATGACGGTATAGATATGAATAGTTTTACTTTACCTTTAATAACTTTAGATCAACAAGATAATTTACTTATTAAAAATATAGCAAAAAGATTTTTATTTGGTCAAACTAGTATACAGCACAATATAGATCAAATAAATTCAGATAGATTCATGTTTGAAGAGTTATTAATAGGTGGTGATTCTGGTAATCCTGCATTTGTGATTACAGGTAATAAACCTGTATTATTGTTTACTCACTTTAAGGCTTTTAATGGTCCATCTTTACCTTATTATAAAAATCAAATAGAAAGTGCTATAGACTTAATGGGTGGAGAATATGATATATCAGATATGGATATAAATTGTTTTGATAGTCCTATTGTTATGAATGAAAATCCTTATAGAGATTATTCGACCTCTATGATTTTAGGTGATAGTTTTGGTAGTAGTACTGTAAAGTATAATATAGACAATTCTCCCATAACATTTTCCATATATTCAGGAAATGATAGTGGTTATTTTGCTATAAATACAGCAACTGGAGAATTAACTTTGGCAACAACCTCTATACCTCAAACTGTAACCGATATGGGTTTAACAATAAATGCTGTTAAAAATACAACAGGATATGTTTCAAGATTTTCTTATAAAATAAAACAAAACATAGCACCATATCTTATAAATGTTCCTGATAGTTTGACTATATCAGAATTATTATCAAATAACTCACTTGTTACCACTTTTCAGGGTTATGATTTAAATAACGATGCACTCGATTATTCAATAGTTTCAGGAAATACTAATAATGCATTTAGCATATCAACTACTACAGGTCAATTGAGAGTAAATAATAATCAACACATAGATTATGATTTAAATACTGTTTTTAACTTAACTATACGTGTAAAAGAAAGAAATACAGTACAAAAATTATCCACAGATAAAAATATTATTATAAATATTGAAGATAAAAATTATGACTTTACTGAAAGCGAATATGTATTTTCTTTAGATGAAACTATAGCAACATCTACTTTTATAGGACAGGTTACAGCAAATATTTTAGATATAAACAGTATATCAACTACATATTATGAAATATCAGAAGGTAATGATAATAATTATTTTTCAATAGACTCAAGTGGAAATATTTATACAAGTGACAATTCTACTTTAGAAAACATAGAAGGAGGGCAAATAATTAACCTGGTTGCGGGTGTTAAACCTGTAGGTGAAAATGATGTGTATAAAACAGTTCCAGTAAGATTGTTAATAACAAATACAATAAGACCTACTTTATCAATAGATTTAAATCAGCAAGTAATTACTTTAAAAGAAGGGGAGACTTTTTCATTGAAACTTAGACTTTCTTCTGCTTATTCAAAAAATATATCAGGCTCATTACATATAGATAATATAGCTTCTAATGCTATTTCTACCACCGATTATGTTGTAGATAATTATAATTTTGTTTTTAGTCCAGGGGATATTGAAAAAACAATTAATATTCAAATAATTAATGATAATATTAGTGACAATTTAGAGTCTATTTTCATAAATGGATTTAATAATAAAAAAAGAATAACTGAAAATGTTAATAATTTTTTAAATATTTTAATACTTGATTTAGTATTAAATACTTCGATTAGTAATAGTAATTCCGGTGGCGGAGGTGGTGGAGGTTCATTTTCAAGTCCAATCAACACAGTATCTGTTCTTTCAAACACAAGTACAAGTACGAATGAATTTGTAATGGCTTCTTCTACAAATAAAACTATATCTGCAAACACTATAACAAATAATACTCTTGATAAAACAATTAATGGTATAATTTTCTCAACAAATCTTAAACAAGGGTTTATAAATCAAGATGTAAAAAACCTACAAATATTTCTAAACAGTACAGGGTCTATAGTTGCAAAAAACGGTCCCGGATCAAAAGGAAATGAGACAAACTTCTTCGGTCCTGCAACACGTGCAGCTTTGATAAGATTTCAAAAAAGTAAAAATATAAAACCAGCTTCAGGATTCTTTGGACCTATTACAAGAAATGTGATCAATGATTTGAAATAGATGATGTTGGATGTTAAGTGTGGTATGATGGTGTAATATGGAAAACTTACAACAACAAATCAAAAATAAAATAAAAGAAGCAATGATAGCCAAAGATGCTACACGTTTATCTGTTTTACGTGGCCTTTCTTCATCTATAACAAACGATTTGGTAGACAAAGGGCGTACACCTCAAGGAGAACTTACTGATGATGAGGTTTTGACTCTTATACGTCGTGCTGTTAAGCAAAGAAAAGATTCTATAGAACAGTTTACTGCAGGAGGTAGGGAAGATCTAGCGGTGTCTGAAAAAGAAGAACTTGCATATCTTGAAGTATATCTCCCTCAAATGATGAGTTTTACGGATGTGAAAAAAATAGTAGAATCAAAAAAAATAGAGCTAAATATAACAGATGTTAAAGATAAAGGTAAACTTATGTCAGAGATTATGAAAGATTTAAAAGGTAAAGCAGAAGGTATGGATGTTAAAAATGCGGTTGACTCTTTGTTTTAGTATTTAACTTCTATAACATTATTTACTTCAGATTCTTTTATAGTTTTTATTAAAAAATATTTTAATTTACTTAATTCATCTGTAGGGTATTCAGCTTTATATATTTCATATATTTTATCATTAGTTTCAGTATCTACTTTTTCTAAAATATAAAAAACGTATCTATTCCCGAGTAATTTTCCAGATATTGCATCTTTTGCATCTGCTGGAACTTTATATTCAACCAAAGGATATTCTGCTTTTATTAGTTTTTTGAAATCATTTCCCGTAAAATTAAATATTTTATATTCTTTATTTTGTATAACTACATACACATCAGATGATTTCAAAGATGTATCATTATTGTTTTTCCTTACTTCAAAATATGTATCAGATTTAAATATTGATATATTAAAATCACCCTGACTTATTTGATCTGTTTGTAACAAATATAAAAAAAGTGCTAAACCTAAAATCAAAACACTTAAAATAAAATTTTGCATCATATAGATATATTCTAACATAAAATTTATTTACTTTGCTCAACCACGGTCCTCGAAAAATTATAACAATTTTTCTGCGGATGATTTCGCTACATAAATAAATTTAAGTATTTACAAAAAATAAAAAAACCGACCTATAAAAATAAGTCAGCATTTTTATCATCCTCCTAACTATAAGCCGAATTCTGTATCAAATTTTATCGAAACAAAATTTGACGACAATCATTTATCTGGGATGAAGATTGCTCTTCACCTCGAGCGGCACTTACGTGTAAACACGCACACGGCCTTGCACACATGTAAGAGTTTAGCCGTTTCACCCTTATTGTTTTTACAACACTAACAATAAGATTGACCTCGTGTAGGCCTGTATCAACTTTCGTTGACACACGTCACTGCTCGCATCTCTCTGTTGCCAGAGAAGGGAGTTACCCTTTACAATCCTGCATGGATAAATCCACGCGTGTGTTCGGACTTTCCTCTGTGTTTTCTCTAAAGAAATACAGCGATTGTCTGTTTGGAGGATGTATTATATTTATACTGTTTTTGGGTTTTTGTCAATTTTTTTAGGTATATTAAAAATTGTTTTATGCTACAATAAACCCAATGAAAATCATAGACATGTTAAAATCAAAGTCCATACAAAAAACGGCTCTCATGATTGCATTCTTTACTTTTTTAAGTCAGCTTTTATCCCTAGTTCGCGATAGATTGTTCGCAAATCAGATTGGCACAGGGCTTGTTCTCGACAGTTATTATTATGCATTTAAGATACCCGATATATTGTTTGCTGTTTTCACTGCTTTAGTTTCAGTGACAGTTCTGATACCTCTTTTGGTAAAATACGACAAAAACGGAGACTCTGTCACAATGAAAAAAGTTTATAATATTCTTTTTTCAGTCTTCTTTGTTTTCTCTACTGTTGTGATTTTGTTATTGTTGGTATTTATGCCATATCTTATAAAAAAATTTGTTGCTCCAGGAGTTATAGATGCTAATGCTATAGAAAATATTATTTTGTATTCTAGACTTTTGTTACTTCAACCTTTTTTCTTAGGACTTTCAAACCTCTTAGGTTCCTATACTCAGATGAAGGAGAGGTTTTTACTTTATTCTGTTTCACCACTTATTTATAACTTCTCCACAATACTTGGTTTAGTTTTCTTGTATCCAATATACGGCATACAAGGTGTTATATACGGTATTATTTTTGGAAGTATATTGCACGGACTTATACAAGTACCTTTTGTAAAGAGTCATAAGTTTTTGCCAGCTTTTGTTTTATTTAACAAAAAAGATTTGGGTATAGTGAAGGAAATAGTTTTAAGTTCACTCCCTCGAGCCTTTATACTTTCTTTATTTCAAATACAGTTTTTATTTTTCAATAGTTTTACATCGTTGTCGACTGCAGGCAATACCTCGATATTGAACTTTGCAAATAACCTTCAAGGTGTACCAATGGCCTTGATCGGTGTAAGTTTTGTTGTGGCTGCTTTTCCTAGATTTGCTAAAAAATACAGTGAGGGGGATGAAAAATCTTTTTGGAATATTTTCAAATATACTACAAAAAAGATTCTTATATATTGTGGACTGGCAACTGTTGCAGTATGGTTTTTGAAGGATTATATAGTTCTTATTATTCTTGGAAATATAGAATCATATAAAATTATAGCTCTAGCCTTCGGTATATTTGTATTATCTTTAATACCACAATGTATACAATTACTTATTACTAGGGTTTATTATGCCAGAGGACAAAACTTAACTCCTGCTATTTTAAATACATTCTCGACAATATTAATAGTAACCTTGGCATATTTATCTGATAAAACGGCTGTGGGTATAGCAACATCCTTTGCTATAGGTTCTTGGATATCTTGTTTGGTATTTTGGTTTAATATAAGTAAAGTTTTTAGATTAAATAAAGACAAAGAAAAAACTATAGAGGAGATAATAAGGGTTTAGATAAATTTTTCTAAATAAAAAAGTATATTAAAAAATCTGACAGATATATTGTAAAAAATATTATATGTTCGTCTATAAAGCCATTTTGTACTATTTTCGTTGACATCAAAAAAAGGTATATTGGAACTATATAAAAATTTGCAGAGTGTCAAAATTGAGGTATATAATAATTCTCAATGAAAACAAATATAAACCAAAATGACAAAAGAATAATCACAAATGAACAACTATATGATCTTATGGTTTCATCTATTGCAGATTTAAGAAAATCAACTCTTGACGGTTTTGATAGGGTTTTTGAAGTGATTGATGAAAATAAACTTGAACTCAAGCAAGATATTAGTGATTTAAGAACAGAACTCAAGCAAGATATCAGTGACTTAAGAACAGAGCTTAAACAAGATATTAGTGATTTAAGAACGGAACTCAAGGGTGATATTTTTGACTTAAGAAAAGAAATGAATCAAAGATTTACTTTTGTTGATGGCCGTTTTTCCAGTTTAGAAAATAATGTTGTATATAAACACCAATTATCTTCAAAGTTTGCATAATTAAAATTATTGTAAATCCAACTCTTGCTCAATATCTCTCTTTTTTATTTTTTCAGTTATTTTATTTAAAAATTTTATAGCCACAAAAACAGAAATTGTTATTATTAGAAAATTGATTATGTTGTTTATAAACATACCTAACCTGATACCTGCAGGTGCCAAGGCAGAAAAATCAGTATTTCCGATAAGTTCAATACTTGGCATGATAATATCATCAACGAGCGAAGTGACTATTTTACCAAAAGCTGTTCCTATAACCACAGCAACGGCCAGATCCATCACATTTCCCTTGATAGCAAAGGCTTTAAATTCTTCCATAAAATTTTTCATATTTTCTTTGTTTTGTGATATATTAAATTATAATAACAATAATTATATAATATATACTCAAAAATGTCTTTATTTTCAAAAAAACTCGGAATCGATCTAGGAACAGCAAATACTCTGGTTTTTTTGCCAGGTAAGGGTATCATCTTAAACGAACCTTCTGTTGTAGCTGTTTCTGAGGGTGATAATCAGATATTAGCAGTAGGTATAGAGGCAAAAGATATGATTGGTAAGACACCAGATTCTATAATAGCTTATAGACCCATGAGAGATGGTGTTATTGCCGACTATAGAGTCACTGAGGCCATGCTCCGATACTTTATACACAAAGCTTTAGGTAGATGGAACATGATAGCTCCAGAGGTCATGATATCTGTTCCAGCCGGGGTTACATCAACAGAAAGACGTGCTGTTATAGAAGCTGCTATACGAGCTGGAGCTAAAAATGCATATGTTGTTAAAGAGCCTATACTCGCAGCCATAGGAGCTGGTATCTCTATACAAGACCCATGTGGAAACATGATAGTTGATATAGGTGGAGGGACTACAGATGTTGCGGTTATTTCGCTAGGAGGCATAGTTGTTTGTTCTTCAGTTAAATGTGCGGGAACTCGTATAGATAGTGCTATTATTGATTATGTAAAGAAAAATTATAACCTAGCTATAGGTGAAAAGACTGCGGAAGATATAAAAATAAAAATAGGTTCAGCCGTTACTGTAGAAGAGGAGCTTTCTATAACCATTAAAGGACGTGATTATATAACGGGTTTACCTCGACCTGTAGAACTTAAAACAAATGAAATAGTTAAAGCTATATCAAAAGAGCTTAGAGATATGATAAAGGCTATTAAAGATGTGTTACAAGAAACTCCACCTGAGTTGGCATCTGATATTATAGATCAAGGTATAACCATGACAGGAGGATCTTCATTACTTAGAAACTTAGACGAATTAGTTTTTCGTAGAACTGGGGTAAAGGCCCGTGTTGCTGACGATGCATTATACTGTGTGTCAAAAGGAACTGGTATAGCACTTGATCATTTAAATGCATATAAAAAAGCAGTTATAACAAAAAGATAATTTAACATCATGATACAAAAAGGTGAAGCTATTTTATTAAAAACAAATAAAACTTTTGAAGAAAGAATTGATTTTGTAAATAATACTTTTGTAGAAAATCCGGACACCATTGTTTTAAAAAATAAAACTATAGCCATAGATGATATACGTGATTTCCAAGATCATTTTCAAAAAACCTCCTTTGAGTCAAGTTCTGATTTTCAAAAACTTGGTATATTTATTTTTGACAATATATCTGAGCAAGCTCAAAACTCTTTGTTAAAAATTTTGGAAGACATAGATAAAGAAAATTGTATTATTTTATATACAAATAAAAATATCAAGTTATTGTCAACTATACTGTCAAGAGTTGTGTCAAGAGATGAAGAGGAAAAAGGAAAAAAAAATAAACCAGAACTGCCAGACTTAACTGATAAAGAAAATCCCATAGACAAACAACAAGTTATAGAGTGGATAAAATACACCATAGAAAATAGTAAGATAAATAAAGATAAAAAGCCACTTATATGGATAAATAGCCCTTCACCTAATATAAAATACATTATTGAATATGTTAACCTTTTTTATTAGTTCTATGAGAATATAATAACACATATGCGTATAGACAATGATATAAAACTTGATTATGACGATGTTTTACTTAGACCTAAAAGATCTACTCTCACTTCAAGAAAAGATATCACACTCGAGCGAACTTTTACTTTTTTGCATTCTCCTAAAACATGGACTGGTGTACCTATAATGACAGCCAACATGGCATCTTGTGGAACTTTTTCGATGGCTAAAGCTTTGAGTAAATATAAAATCATAACTACTTTTCATAAATATTATGGGGTGCAAGATTATGCAAAGTTTTTCAAAAATTTTAAAAATCCTGATTATGTAGCTTATACACTTGGTATACGAGATGAAGACATAGAAAAATTAAAAAAGATGAAAACAAAAAAGTTACTCGATAACTTTTCTTTTATTTGTCTTGATGTACCGAACGGCTATCTAGAAAGATTTTTGGAAGTTATAAAAGAGATACGAGCTATATGTCCAAAACATATTATAATAGCAGGGAATGTTGTTACCAATGAAATGACTGAAGAAATACTTTTGTCTGGCGCTGACATAGTGAAAGTTGGTATCGGTCCAGGATCAGTGTGTACGACAAGACGTATGACAGGGGTTGGTTATCCTCAACTTTCTGCAGTTATAGAATGTGCTGATGCGGCTCACGGTATATCAAATAAGAAAGGGCATTGCGGCCTTGTGATAGCTGATGGTGGTCAAAAATATCCATCATGTGTTGCTAAAGCTTTTTGTGGTGGTGCTGACTTCAACATGTCAGGATCTTTGTTTTCAGGTTATGAAGAATCAGGTGGAGAAACTATAGATAAAGATGGAAAAAAATATAAAGAATATTTTGGTTCAAGTTCAAATAAAGCACTACAAGAATTTTATGGAAAAAAAGATATACATCGTGCATCAGAGGGAAGATATGTACTTATACCTTACAAAGGTGAGATTGATGTTTTTATACAAGATTTGTTTGGATCCCTACGAAGTACATGTACATATCTAGGAGCAAGGTTTATAAAAGAATTATCAAAGAGAACAACTTTTATTAGGGTGAGTAGGCAGTTAAATACTTCATTGGAAAATTTTGATATAAATAATGGCTAAAATAAAAGATCTCAAAGAAAAAGTATATAAAGAAATCTCTAAAATAAAAAAGGGTAAGGTTTTGACATATAAAGAACTTGCTTTAAAAGTAGGTAGTCCAAAAGCCATAAGGGCGGTGGCGACTATTGTAGGAAAAAATCCAAATCAAATAGTGGTCCCATGTCATAGGGTTATAAGGTCAGATGGAAAAGTGGGTGAGTATACATATAAAGGAAAAAGAAATCAGAAGATGAAGATAAAAATTTTAATAGAGGAGGGAGTGAATATAAAAGATGAGAAAGTTATGATATAATATTTTTATGAACAAACTAACATTTGAAGAGGAAGATGTAATAGTCTATAAAAAAACAGAAGCACCTTTTAAAGGTAAATATGTAAACTTTAAAGATGCGGGAATTTACGCTTGCAAGAGATGTGATGCGCCGCTGTACAAATCAGAAGATAAATTTGAATCTGATTGCGGTTGGCCAAGTTTTGACAATGCAGTTGATGGGGCAGTCAAAGAATTGCCTGATGCTGATGGAAGAAGGGTTGAGATAGTTTGTAATAATTGTGGCGGGCACCTAGGGCATGTTTTTAGAGGGGAAAATATGACAGGGAAGAATATAAGATATTGTGTGAATTCTATTAGTATGAATTTTAAGGCGGGGGAGAAATAAAATATTTGATTTTTAGTTTATATTGTGTTACCATGTTCACATTCAAATCGACTACGTGGTCGGTAATTCGCAAGTACAAAAACAAAAATAAACATGAAAATTGAAAAAAGAGTTAAATTTGAAATGATTATATCTAAAATATTTGATTTTCCTATCATTGAGTTTGATCCAGAAGCAGTTTTTGGTTCTGGGTGGAAATTTGCTCCAGAAATCAATGGTCCAGCCGAAAATGATGGAGTCACAGGATTTCAAGAAGCAGTACTCAAGGCATCCATACTGCCCAAAGATCAAGGTTACAGACTTTTGTTTGCAACTGGTCTTACTGCAGGCAATAAAGTAATTACGGGAGAAAACCGAATCAAAGTTATTCCAAACGTAAACTTTGCCGACCCAGATTTACCTTGGAGCCTTTACAAAGAAGGTGATCAGAGGACCTTGCGATATTTTCATGACACATATGGAGTTAATTGGATGGAAAGTCTTCGTAGAATTCTCCTATCTCCTCGTGGTGGTCAATGTGCGTTGTGTATCCGTCGGGACATTGACGGTTCGTGGGACCACGACTACTATTGGCTCAGTGACGATCGAGACACCGACAATCCTGTACTGTCCTTCGCAAGTTGAGCTTTACTCTTGTGCCCTTTGTGCTATTGCACTTTACCTTTCAAATCCGCCATTGTCGCAATACAATGACGGATTTTTTTCATTTTCAAAAATGCTATAATAAACCCATGATAAAAAAAACAGTACTTGCAGGTGGATGCTTCTGGGGCATGGAAGATCTCATCAGAAAATTACCAGGTGTAATAAATACTGACGTTGTTTACGCTGGTGGTGTTATAGATAATCCAACATATGAAAATCATACTGGGTATACAGAAGCTGTGCTTATAGAATACAACGATGAAGAAACAAACTTTAAAAATCTTTTAGACTTCTTTTTTCAAATACATGATCCTTCAACTTATAACAGACAAGGTAATGATATCGGTGAATCATATAAATCACTTATTTTTTACAATGATGAAAACGAGATGAATGAAGCAAAAGAATTTATCGAGATAGTAAACAAATCAGAGCGATGGCCAGGACCAGTTATGACCGAACTTAAAAAACTTGATATGGATAAAGTTTACAAAGCAGAAGAATATCATCAGGATTATTTAGTAAAAGTACCAAAAGGGTATACATGTCACTATGTTAGGGAAGGAGGGAGTTATCTTATCGATTCAACCAAGTAATATTAAACTGTAAAACTGTAGCGAAACATACCCATAATAGATAAGGTATTTGTATATAACTTATCCAAGGGGTGTGTTTGTATATTGCTATCATTGCCCATACTAGAGTTACTAAAACTAAAGATATGTCTAGTGCAGCCAAGAGATTATTTTTCAAACCAAATTGTATGGGTGTGAAAATAGCATTAAATAAAATATTTAAAATAAAAGGTAAAGCTATCATAAAAGATATTTCTTTTTGATAAGTCATTAAAAAAACTTTTCCAAAAGATATTGCTATCAATATGTATAAGAAAGTCCACACTGGTCCAAAGAGATATGATGGAGGTGCCGATGTTGGTCTAATAAGTGTTGAGTACCAGTTGTATGTATTGTTCATAGTTTAAGTGTATACCTAAAAAGAAAAAGAAGCCAACCTATAAATTGCATCCCGCTCAAAAAGTGCTAAAATTAAACTATGAAAAAATCAACAATAATCATATTAGTAATAGTCGGTATTATATTACTTTGGTCATTATCAGCCTATAACTCACTTGTAAGTCAAAGAGAGCAGTATACCGCACAATGGTCACAAGTAGAAAATCAATATCAAAGACGTTTTGACCTTATTCCAAACCTTGTAAATGCTATAAAAGGATCACTTAATCAAGAGCTTGAAGTGTTTGGTGCCATAGCCCAAGCTCGTACACAGTATTCAGGAGCACAAACACAAGAGGAACAGGTACAAGCAGCTTCAAGGGTTGAATCAGCACTTGGAAGACTTTTAGTTATAACTGAGAATTACCCTGAATTAAAATCATCATTACTTGTACAAGATCTTTTGGTACAACTAGAGGGAACTGAAAACCGTGTTTCTGTAGAAAGACAAAAATACAATGAATTTATAAAAAATTATAATCTTCAAGTACAAAGAATACCAGGATCAATATTCGCTGCAATATTTGGTTTTGATGTACAACCATATTTCGAATCAACAGAAGGATCAGATGTACCACCTACAGTTGATTTAGTAAACTAAATATATGAAAAAGATTTATCTACAAATATTTATTATTTCTGTGATAAGTCTTTTTTCTTTATCTGCTCAAGCTCAAAAATTAACTCAGTATGTAACCGATGATGCAAATATTATTCCTGATGAACAACAAGTGATATTGGAAAATAAGCTATATGCTTTTTTTGCTTCGACTACAAATCAAATAGTAATATTAACAATAGAAGAACTTCCATCAAATGAAACCATAGAAAGTTATGCCTATAAAATATTTCAGGAAAATACTATAGGGCAGAAAGATAAAAATAATGGATTATTGTTTTTGATAGCAGTAAATGATAGACAAAACAGATTTGAAACAGGTTATGGTCTCGAGCCTATCATACCTGACGTTTATACAGGGCGGTTACAAAGAGATGTTATAGCTCCAGCTTTTAGGGATGGGGATTATGTGGGTGGTATAAACTCAAGTGTTGATCAGATTATAGATAGAATAAATAAAAATGAGGTTTATGTGGATACGGAGAGTAAAAACTATGACCTTGATCTTAATTCTGAAATGGCGGGTCCAATATTTTTTCTTATAATTATATTTTTTCAAATGATCATTAATATATTTTCTAAATCAAAATCATATTGGGCTGGAGGTGTTGTTGGATTTATTATTGGTTTGATCATCTATTTATTTTCTGGCTTTATAATTGCTTTTGTTTTAACTATACTTGGATTATTGCTTGACATGATAGTATCAAAGCATCCAAATATGTTTAAAGCTAAAGGTGGTGGTTATGGAGGCTGGGGAGGTTTTGGTCGTGGTTCGAGTGGAGGAGGATTCTCTGGTGGAGGTGGTTTTTCAGGTGGTGGTGGTTCAAGTGGAAGATGGTAGTTTTTATGTTAATATACGAAAATGAAAACATATATACTCGATGTTCGCAGTCCGGAAGAATATAAGAATGGTTTTATAGAAAATGCAATAAATCTACCTATAGATGAGCTTTTAAATAGAAGTGATTTTGCTATGTTTATTTTAAAAGATATAGACAAGGAAAATGATCAGATAAAAGTGTATTGTGCATCAGGTGCGAGAGCCACTATGGCAAAAAGTGTATTAGAATTTATACAATATAAGAATGTTACAAATATGGGTGGTTTGAATTAGATTATTTAAAAACCATAGAACCACTATCATATTTTAAATCAAACACTAACTCACCCTTATCTGTAAAATGATAACTTGATACTTGGCTTAGAGCCTTTGAAAACTCAGCTTCTTGTGATCCTTCACAATACATAAGTGTAGATATCATTTTCTCAAAAGTTATACTTTTTCCATTTGCAATATATTCACCACCAACACCATTACAATCAGTTGTCGCTGAAAATGTCTTACCACCCTCGTTGTTTTTAAATGTTAATTTAAATTTATCTAAATTTTTTGATTTTATAATTTTTCCATCACTATAAGTTGTACTGATCCATGTCCATGTCTTTGTATCTAAATCCATATCAAAAATACCGGGACCCATATTTCCATTATCTTCATCTATGTTGATAACTAATTCAGGTTTAGGTATTGTAATTTCTGTATCAATTGTAGTAGTGGGATTATTAATATTATTTATTTCAGTTTGTAAAATAGTAACATCTTTTTCCGTGTAAGTTATACTAGTAAGTACAGCGGCTACTATTACTATAAACAGTGTTGACACTATGACATATGTTTTTTTCATAAATATAATTATATCATAACTATAACCATTATATTTTTACCTCAACTTGTTTATCCTCAACTTTATCTTTCTCCTCCGTCCTTGTTTTAACGGTTTTGGGTGTAAAATTGTTTAGCTGTATATATGAAGGTGTCTGAATGTTACTTTCCTGTATTTTTGATATATTTTCTCCTAATATAAAATCACTTGCATCAACTACAACTTTTATATTTTCTGGTTTAAGTTTAGCTACATCTCTGTTATTACCTGTAACCGTAATGTTTACAGAGTCAGGGACACTAGTTTTTATAATAAGATTATTATTTACAAATCTATATTCTATTGGTACTGAATATTCCATTTTAACTATACCTGTCTTATATGATAAAAAATACCAAAAACTTAATGCAAAAATAATAGCCATTGTTTTATACAAAACATTTTTTATGAATATTTTATATAATATATTTTTATTTACTTGTAAAACTTTTTCTTCTTGACCTGTAAATTTGGCTATTATATCGACAAGTTCTTCTGGTGTTTTTACTTTTTTTAAAATACCTTTTGATGATATAGAAACCTCACCTCTTTCCTCTGATACAACTATTGCCATTGCATCAGTTCCTTCTGTTATACCTGCCGCAGCCCTATGTCTTGTACCAACTTTTTTGTATTCAGTAAAATCACGAGCTAAAGGTAAATGTAGTCCAAACATCTTTATTTCTGATCCTTCTATAAGTATAGCCCCATCATGCCCAGGAGACGATGAATCAAAAATACTTTGTATAAGAGCTGCACTTATTTTCCCATTTAAAGGAAAACCTCCTTCAAGTAAATCATCAAGCGGAAACTCTCCGGGAAAAACTATAATAGCTCCAACATGTTGATCTCTCATATTGAAAACAGCTTTAACTATAGTTTGTATGTTGTTTTTAGGTAAATCTAAAGATTTTGAAAAAGATGTCAGTCTACCAGATGATATCCACTTGAAAAATTTTCTAATTTCTTGTTGAAATACAATAACAAAAATTGCAATAAACAAAGTTAAAAGTGGTTCAAATAATTGTCTAGTTAAACTCAAATCAAATTTTTGTGCTATAAAGTTTAATCCAAACAATAATATAAATATATTAAGTATAAAAAATGATTTTGTCTTTTTTATAAAAATAATTAAGAAATAAGTTAAAACAGCTATTATCAATATATCAAATACATCTTTTATCATTATGGATGATAGTAAATTTTGTGTTTGAGATAAGTATTTCATATTTTTATTATATTTTATTTTCTATTGTATTTCTTGTTTTATGAAAAAAACCTTTATTTGGAATAATATATTCTATAAATTTAATATACCATTTAAAGAATATAAGTAAAAATATTGCTGCAATAATATTGACAAGGAGATGAGCGTTAGCTATTGATTGACCTATATTTGTATCCAAGAAAAATACAATATTTTTTAATGGATTAAATAATAATATTGTTAATATCACTGATGTTGCATTGAACCACATATGTGCAAAAGCCGTTCTTTGTGAGGCTGTATTCATAACAAAAGATGCCATAAGTGCTGTAACAGTTGTACCTATACCAGAACCTGCTACTATACCAAAAGCTTGATCAAAATTTAAAATACCTTGTGCTGCAAAAGTTATTGCTAAAACCGATATGGCTGTAGATGATTGAAAAATAGATGCAGCTACAACACCTATAAATATAGATAAATAAAGTGAATCAACTCCTGCTATGAAATTTAATACAATAGGGTCATTTATATATGGAGAAATAAGTAATTGTAAATAACTTAAAGATAAAAACATAAGACCAAAATAAAAAACAGGACCAGAATAATGTCTAACTGGATTTTTAAATCTTCTCATCATAAAACCTATAACTATAAAAATAGGTGCAAAAGCCATAATATTAAAAGCTATAAGTTGTGATGTAAGGGTGTTACCTACATTTGAACCTATAACTACACCTAATGCACCAGGAAAAGTTATAAGCCCGGCATTTACCAGTCCTACCAATGTAACTGTTATCGCAGTATTAGATTGAAAAATAGCATTTATTATAAAACCTGTAAAAGTTGATTTTGCTTTAGTGTCAGTTGTTTTTGTTAAAACTTTTTTAAGTTTTTCTCATGCAACTCTTTCAATGTTATTTGAAAATTTACTAACAGAAAAAAGAAATAAAAGTATAGTAGCTAATATTATAAGTATTGTTGAAAACATGTTTCATATATTATCATAAAATTTATGTATTAGGTTAAATGGCAATAGTGTGTCATATAACAATATAGATTGCTTTTTGTCAATATTAAGAATATAGTTAATATAACGCAAGGATTTCTATCTAACATGTTTAAAAACACAAGAAATTGCTTTGCTTTATAAATTTCATTTTTATAAATGCAAATGCCAAAATATTCGGAAATTCTATTATAAAGATAATAATTAATCTACAAAAATAATAAATATATGAAAAATAAAACAATATTAAAAACTTTAGTTTTAACTTTAGCCTTTTTTCCGTTTTTAACTAGTGCTGCTACTCTTACTCGTCAATTGCAATTAGGTATGTCCGGTGCTGATGTGAGTGCACTTCAAACTTTTCTTGCGCAAGATAGGACTATATACCCACAAGGTCTTGTAACAGGTTATTTTGGAACATTAACAAAATCTGCTGTTTCTAATTTTCAGTCTAGAAATGGTATATCTTCAGTTGGACGTGTTGGTCCACAAACATTGGCCTTTATAAATTCTATATGGATGAATGGTGGAAACAATAATACATTTAACTCAGCTGTTATAGGTCCATTGAACTTAAGTACTTCAAATAATCAGGCTACAGTTTCATGGAATACAAGTATAAATACTACAGCGTCAGTTTATTACAGTACTTCACCACTTACATTAACTGAGGCGACAGATAATTCACCATTCATGATATCTGGAGGTGCAATGACTAACTTAAATAATGATTTTAGTACTTCACATTCTAGAACAATAACAGGATTAAGTCGAAATACTGTATATTATTATGTTGTATATGTAAAAGATGCAGCAGGTAATGAAAGTATAACTCTTCCTTCAACTTTTCAAACTTCAAATTAATATAAATTTGATTGTTAATTAGTAAAAAAATAAAAATACAAAAATACACCGAGTAAGACAGGTGTTTTTTTGTATATTGTATATATGTATAAAATTGGTTAATATGAAAAAATGCAAAATACAATAAGTCTAGTAAATACCGAAGGGCGGGTGATAGGTGAAATAGAAAAACTTGAAGCTCATGAAAAAGGCTTGCTACATAAAGCTTTTTCTATATTTATTTTTAACCAAGAGGGTGATTTGTTATTACAAAAAAGAGATGTTGAAAAATATCATTCGGGAGGACTTTGGACAAATACATGTTGTAGTCATCCAAGATTTAATGAAGATTTAAACTTGGCAATACATAAGAGATTGATAGAGGAAATGGGATTTGATATTAAAGATTTGAAAGAGGTTTATTCTTTTATATATAATGTTAAACTTACTAACGGTTTAACAGAACATGAATATGATCATGTTTTTGTAGGAAAATATAATAATGAAATAATAAATCCAAATGCAGATGAAGTTTGTGATTATAAATGGGTTAGTATGGATTGGTTAAAACAAGATATTATTTCAAATCCGGAAGACTACACTGAATGGTTAAAAATTATTTTAAAAGATGATAACTTTTTGTCATATTTATTTTTAAAATAATTATTTTTAAACAACTATCTATATAAGAATTAGGGTTATACAATATCTTTTTTTAAAATGTCTAAAACAAGTACACTTGCTTCAACATAATGTCCACTCAAAATAAATTCTCTTATTTCTTTATTTTCAACATCATCTATAATACTACTTACTTTTTTGGCATATTTTTCTGCCCAATTTATTTCGAGTTGTATTTGTTCTGCTCTTGGTTTTAATCTAAAATCTGCACCTAACATTTCTTCTATAAGCTCATGTTGAAAACGCATCCTTTCTAGCAAGGGTATTCTTTCATAGTCTGGTCTCATATCTATCTGTTCAGTTGTCATATTGTGTATTATATCAGATTACAAATAAATATTTTAGGATAAAGGTAAGAATTTATACTTGAATATATTGTTAAATCAAGCCTCTCAACTATTTCAAATGGAGATTCTTTTATTAACTTTTCAAAGATTTCATATTCGGTCGTATATACTATAAGTTTTCCATTATGATTTAAAACATTTTGGCTGTATTTGATAAATTGTTCATATAGTTTAGTTAAATCCTGACCTTTGTTTATCTGCATGCCGAAAGGGTAGGTTAGCTGTTATTGCATCAAATTTTCCAAGCTCTGGTTCTTCAAATATATCACCCGTCTTTATCTGTATGTTTTTTATCAGACCCGCTTTCTTGATGTTTTGTATAGCTAAAGAGTTTGTTTTTTTATCTATGTCCAGTCCTATAAGTTTTATGTTTGGGTTAATATATGCGGCTTCAATAAGTAATGTTGCTGAACCTGAGAAAATATTTAAATAAGAATTTATATTTTCTAAATCACAAAAACTATTCATAGTATATGCTAAAGTGGGATTTAAACCACCTTTAATATTTTTTTCTTTATATTCTCTTACTGATAAAGGTCGAGAGGAAAGTCTTACACATATTTCCCAAAGAGAGTCGATTTTGTTTATGTATATTTCAAGATCTGCGTCAAGAGATTTATTTAACCTGTATGTTTCTTGTATGTATTTTTCTGTTTGTAATATTTCATCTGACTGTGATCCTGCACATCGAAGTCTAAAGGTTTTAAAACTTTTAGGATTTTGTTTTATCACTGTTTCTATAAGTTCACCAAGTATGGATTTGTGTTTGTTTATATATTTCGGATTGTATCTTGTATCTTGTTTTACTATATATGCCGAGGTTATGGATTTTAAGGAGAGAATGTTTGTGAGGTTTTCAGGCGGTTCCAAATAAATATCTTTTTCAGACTCTGAAACTATAGTATGTGGTTTTATTTCGTCCAGGACTACATCTTTTAGGCCTGATATGAAAGTGAGTTTTAGTAAATATGAATTCATGAAAACATATTACATTATAAGGTTGGATTAAGGAAGTAGTATTACTAGGTTTAATCACTTAAATGTGTCATATAGCAATTAAGCTTGTATATTGTCAATGACAGGTCTAAACTTAAGTAAGTGCACAAAATAACTAATAAAAAATAAAATTATGAATTCATCACATAACTCAGCATCAACAAAACCAACATATCGTGCAACTCAAGTTGTCTGGTATATACTAGGAATAGTAGAAGTTCTTTTAGCTTTTCGCTTCGTATTAAAACTTTTAGGAGCAAATGCTGGTGCAGGGTTTACTAGTTTTATTTACAATCTATCATATGTTTTTGCAGAACCCTTTCGTGCCGTATTTAGAAATAACAGTATAGTCGAAGGATCTATATTTGAGTGGACAACACTACTTGCTATGGCTGTGTATTGGGTATTGGCTGCAGGTATTATAAAACTATTTTTGATGGGTAAAACTGTTTCAACTCCAGAAGCCGCAGTTAAGTTAGAGGATCAAGAGCAAAAATAAATAAAATAAGTTAATATTATATATATGAAAAAAGGATATTTTGATAATATAGAAAAACTGACAATAGAAAATGAAAACTTTAGAAAAGTTTTGTACACCGGTGCTCATATGCAGCTTGTACTTATGAGTTTGAAGCCACTTGAAGATATTGGTTTAGAAACTCACACAGAAAACGATCAATTTTTCCGTTTTGAAAAAGGAAATGGAAAGGTAATAGTAGGTGAAACTGAATATACTGTTGAAGATGGAGACACTGTTATAGTACCAGCAGGAACAGAACATAATGTTATAAACACCTCAGAGTTTGAAGATCTTAAAATGTATACTATATATACACCAGCACATCATAAAGATGGTATAGTTCGTTTTACTAAAAAAGATGCTATGGAAAATGAAGAAGATTTTGATGGGGTTTTGAGTGAATAGTTTTTATTCTTTAACTGTTGCATCCGACATGACAACAGTTTTTTTAGGTATTATTAGTGCTGCAAAAATGTAAAATAATATTCCAGGAATAAAACCTGTTATTATTAATATAAATACAAAAGCTACACGAATAATAGTTGAATCAACTTCAAAATACTCTGCAATACCGCCAAGTACTCCCCAAATCTTTTTATCCGTTTCACTTAAATATAGTTTTTTCATGGTTTTATTATAACATAAATCTTTTTTCAGATTATAATGGAATTTTATTTTACATCAATATCAAAATGATACACATCATTCTTATCTCCTAAAGATTCATATAGTTTGATTGCAGGCTCATCTACTTTGTCTGCTTGCACATATATAACATGTGCATCTTTTTCTTTAGCTATATCCTTAAGTTTTAAGATTAAATTTGTGGCAACACCTTTTTTCCTATTTTCTTCGTTCACTCCTAAGTCATAGATATATATTTCTCTCCGATCTTGTTCAAACTTTTCTAACACATAAGCAACTAAACCGCCAACAATTTTGTTATCACATAATGCAACAACTGCTATAAAATCTTGTTTTGAAAGAATTTTTTGTAAATATTTGTCTGATGGAACATTGTCTTGATAGGTAGAAATATCATCAAATGCATTTCCAAAAACAAATAATAGTTGTTTTAGGTTTTCAATATCTGAAGATAGAAGTTGTTTGTATGTGTAATTCATATGTATATGATATCAAAAAAATGAAGAATTTGTTAAAATTATTACATGACTATAAAACGGATTTCTGGTGGTACGGTACATAAAATACCTATAGATGTAAAAAAGATTTTAATTTCAAAACCTGAATTTTATGAAATCTGGGAAGATATTACTCCATTGTCTCGCAATGAATTTATATGTTGGATAGAAGATACTAAGAATGTTGAAACAAGACAAAGAAGAATAAATATCATGTTAGATAAATTTAAAAAAGGGCAAAGAAGACCATGTTGTTGGGCAGGTTGTAAACACAGGTAAACTAAATATAGTTTTTTATATATCGATTAGATATAATAGTAAAGATGGCTAATCAAATACAAAAAATACAAAGCACTTTTAAATACGCTATGGAAAATCGTCCCAAAATAGGAGGTTTTCCTTTTCTTGCAGAATGTATGAGGCAATCTGGTGTAAGTTACAATATATGGTCATTACCAAGTGCTCAGAGTATATATGTTATGGATGAGGGAAGTGTTGTACAGCAAGGAAATCCTTTAGTGTCAGGTTTAGTTGATATTGCTGTATTTGATCAAGAGTCTCTTGTTAAAGCTATTAGAAAAGATCAAATAGGGGAAAGTACTTTCGATGAATTTTTAAAATCCTGCTGGGAGGCTGGGGTTGTGCGATATGTTGTAGATTTTGAAAAAAGAATGGTTAGTTATTTTGGTGTTAATGAAGAAAGTTATGAAGAGGAATATGGTGGGGTGGAGATTGGAGTAGTTTCAAGCTTACAATAAGGTAAAGAAAAACCACCCTATGGAATAAGGTGATTTTGTTGGATCTGTGCATGGGAGGATGTTCGAACCTTGTTGGTGCAAAAATAAACCGCCATACCTTTCGGACGGACGGTTTTTGCTTTAGCTGATGTTGCCAGCGCGGGATAGTTAGTCCACAGTATCAATGTCAACAGTACCTTCTTTGTCGTAAATACTGTCGGGAACTGTACATATGTTCGTGACAGGTTTCTGCTCAACGATACTGTTAGGGACGGAGGGTAGTTTGTGCCACCACCCCCCATCCTTCTTGCGGAACTGAAGAGTACCCCCAAAAGGTGTCGTTCTGCTCGGTTGGAACTGCAGGAATGTACCAGCCGATCTGATTCGTCCTGCCACCTAGTGATGAGCGACACCCTTCGGAGTCGATGTCACTGATATCTTTATTGCCAATCCTTGCAGCACATGGTGCACAAAGCAAGGATTGGTGGTCGAGAAACGTTTGGTACTCTCGCCAGAGTTTTACCCCACGTGCACCACACAGACAGCATCTGTAGCTTGCAGGTGCGGTGATCATGGAATAATTTACCGGTTGTGAAGGATTGACTATAGGGTCATATGGAGATCCTTCTCCAAACATTTCCCGAGCAAGTCGAAGGGCCTTGGCCGGACCCCTTTCTCCATTAAATGACATCGAAGGTTTTTTACCTCTCGAACGTTTCCATATTGCATGCCCTATAACGAAAGGAGCACTACCGGGTAAAAAACGAAGGAACTTTTTCATGATTTATTGTTTGTTGTTGGTTGTGAAAAGTAAAAGTGCTACCGTTAAGATAACACTTTTTATATATTTGTCAACAATACTCCTCGAGTTACCTTTTTACCGAACTAGGGGAGTGGTTTAGATTGTTGAAGAGGAATGGGTTTAGATTTATATAAAATGAAAATCCCGTCAGCTTTACCTGTGACGGGAGGGGTATTCAATGTTTCTATGATGAAATTTGTGGTTTTGATATTTCATCCCAAGATGCTTCGTAATCAAAGGATATTGACACGTTAACCCCGTTAGAATTTAAGAATTTTCCCGTGATGTGTAGTTCAGGGTAGTCTCCTGATGCATTATCCTCAAGAATTTCACTATCATTATTGGGGACATTTGATTTTCCTTCGGCAGTAAGAATAACGAATATCCTATGCCAGAGTTCCTTGTTTTTGTGTTCTTGAACTTTCATATTTTGTTGTTACAGTTGATTGCAGTCAGTAAAAAGTGCTACCTATTACGATAACACTTTTTACGTATTTGTCAACACTTGCTCCGCGCATGGGAGGATGTTCGAACCTTGTTGTGCAAATGAAAACCACCCCTGGCACGAATGGTTCCGTGCAGGGGCGGTGGTTGGTAGCAAGAGTTTATCCAGTTATCAGCTAACCTCGAAGGTCGATCTGGTTATAGCCCTTCTTTCTCATCTCAACATAGATAGGGAGAAGCAGCATGAGTAGTCTGTGGTTTGCTTCATCTTTGCTTTCTGTCGTATCAAGGTACACTGTATTGATTGCCTCGGAGATCGTAGGCATTGGGATGCCCAACCTCTCAATCGTACCGTCAAGTATCTGATAGAACTCGGCACCTGTTTGTCCTAGGCGCAATTCTGAATTGAAATAGTGTTTCCTGTCTTCTTCGGATATTGTATCCCTGAAAACTTTATCCCATCCGCCATTTTCTCGCATTAGGGTGCGATATGTACCCTCCGAGTTGCCCGTAGGAACAGGTACATCGCCCAAAGGGAAGTGCTGATGGAAATTGTTGATAATATTGTTGCGTGCGATGGACCACCCTTCGCTTGCGTCAATTTTTGATTCAGATTCATCGTATGGTTGTTCGTTTTGCATTTTACCTCCTTTCAAGGGCTGGTTAAGTTGATTGAAACTAAAAAGAACACGACATATTTATATCACGTTCTTTTTAATTTGTCTAATTAGCTCCTTCTAGTACACGAGTTCAGAACTTTAAATTGGAGGAATATTCAATCTAAACTTGTGAATTTTCAACTTCTTTAACCTCTTCTTCGGACACATCTTCTGGTGCCATTTCAAATCTAGCTTTATTGTCAGCCATCCATTTTTCCATATCTCCATTAGGGTCATTCATTACTTCAGGGTGTGCTTGCATGTAGTGAGGTTGAAGATTTGTCATCCATTCTTCAAAAGTATTACCTTGGGCAGTTACTTCACATAAATCACATTTAAGAGTTTTCATAATATTTTTTTTATTTAAAATTTAATTAATAATTTATATTATAGCACAAGTTCTGAACACTGTTTGGGTAACCAAAATCACCCTACAGAATAAGGTGATTTTAATGGCTCCCGAGTTACCTTTTTACCGAACTGGGGGAGTGGTGTAGGTTGTTGAAGAGGAATGGGTTTAGGTTTGTATAAAAGAAAAAGAACCCAGCAACTTTAGAAAGTACATCTAGATTCATCTTTTTGGTTTATATACCGAGATTTGATCAATGATCAGGATAGAACATTGGAATTTGTCCCTCGAAGACCTCCTGGAGATAAAGGTTGAGGAGGATTCGTTGTGCACCTCTACCAAAATCATCTCCACTCGACAAGTGTCCAGGGTCTTTCAGAGATCCGATATTACGAATCCTATCAGAGATGTTTTTCCAGATTTGTTCCGTCTGTCCACCAGATTTTGTCCCCGTGATGGTGATCGAGCAAGAGCAAGATACACCCTTGGAATCAGTTATCGATTCACTGGTATTAATGTTGACTCCGACGAGGTGTGGTTGGATCAGTGAATCAGGAGTACTGAACTCTTCAGCAATGATTTGTTGCAATTCAGCACGAGCATCTTCGAGATGTGTGCGATTTCCGAACTCACTCGTATAAGCGATGTTTATGGTTGACATGGTGGTTGTTTTCTGTTGAATGATTAACTTATGTATAATATAATATTAGTATTAAAAAGTCAAATATAATAAAGATATAATAGAAAAATAACCTTACAAAATAAGGCTACTTTTGATTTGCTCCGCGGGTTGAGGGATGTTAGAACCTATTTGATTAATACATAATGAAGGTATTTATACTTATAAATATTAATAAAGAAGATATAATAGCAAAAATATCTAATGGGTGGTAAAATATCATCTAATAATGGCAATTAAAAAATCACAACTATATAGTTCTATTTGGCAAGGGTGTGATGAGCTCCGAGGTGGAATGGATGCCTCACAATATAAAGATTACGTACTTGTTCTTTTGTTTATACGTTATGTTTCAGATAAATACTCAGGTAAAGTAGATTCATTGGTTGAAATTCCAGCGGGTGGTAGTTTTGCAGATCTTGCCAGTTTGAAAGGAAAATCACATATTGGAGATGGTATCAATAAAGTTCTTGCAAAACTTGCTGAGGCTAATGGACTGCAAGGTGTTATTGATGCAGTTGATTTTAATGACGAAGAAAAGCTTGGTAAAGGTAAGGATATGCAAGATAGACTTTCAAACCTTATTGCTATTTTTGAAAATCCTGATTTAGATTTTAGTAAAAACAAAGCTGAGGGCGACGATCTACTTGGCGATGCATATGAGTACCTTATGAAGCATTTTGCTGTTGAGTCTGGTAAAAGCAAAGGACAGTTTTATACTCCGGCAGAAGTTTCCCGAATTGTAGCTAAAGTTATTGAAGCAAATAAAGCTGACAGTGGTATGCATACAGTGTATGACCCTGCCTGTGGTAGTGGTTCATTGCTTTTGAAAGTCGCAGAGGAAGCAAAGAAAATTTCTATTTATGGACAAGAGCTTGATACTGCAACCGCAGGACTTGCAACACTTAACATGTGGCTACATAACAAACCTGAAGCTGAAATAAGAAAAGGGCAAAGCACACTCTCCACACCGCTCTTTATAGAACATGGATCTCTCAAGACGTTTGATTATGTTGTAGCTAATCCACCCTTTTCTTACAAATCATGGCGTAACGGTTTTGAACCAGAACACGATCAGTACGATCGTTTTGACGGTTTTGGTATTCCTCCAAAAAAGAAAGGAGACTTTGCCTTTCTTTTGCATATTTTGAAATCACTTAAAAGCACAGGGACAGGTGCAGTCATCCTTCCGCACGGTGTTTTATTCCGTGGAAATGTAGAAGCTGAAATTCGTAAGAACATTATTGAAAGAGGATATATCAAAGGAATAATTGGATTACCAGCAAACCTTTTCTACGGAACAGGAATATCTGCCTGCATTATCGTGTTAGACAAAGCAACTGCCACTACACGCAAAGGCATCTTCATGGTAGATGCCTCAAAAGGATTTATTAAAGATGGAAATAAGAATCGTCTTCGTGAGCGGGATATTCGCAAGATTGTAGATACGTGGACAGACAAGCTGGAGACTTCAAGGTTTTCCCGCTTTGTTACAAATGAAGAAATTAAGAAGAATGATTATAACCTCAACCTTCCGAGATATATTGATGCTCAAGAAATAGAGGATATTCAAGATATCGAAGCACATCTTAAGGGTGGAATTCCTGAAGCTGATATTGAAATCCTTTCTCCCTATTGGAAAATCTGTTCAACCCTGAAACATTCACTTTTTAAAGCCAATGGCCGTAAAGGTTATAGTGAGATAAAGATTGCACCCGATGAAGTTAAGAAGACGATTCTTGGTCATGCTGAATTTGAGACATTCAGAAAAGATGTGTTGTTACATTTTGCAAAATGGCAAACTCCAATCACCTCATATTTGAAGGGTATTTCTGTTACAGATCATCCAAAAGCGATTATTGAAAAAATATCCGATAGTCTACTTGAAAAATTTGCTGATCTTACACTGATTGATAAATATGATATTTATCAACACCTTATGTCATATTGGGAAGAAATAATGCAGGATGATACACATATCGTAACAGTTGAAGGTTGGAAATCGGGAAATGAAATAGTTCGATTGCAAAAAGAGAATAAAGGAAAGAAAAAAGATATTGATGGCCTTGTCGGTCTTGAAGGTAGACTTATTCCTACATCTCTTATCATTAAGACTTATTTTGAAAAGGAACAAAAAGTAATTTATGGATTGAATTCTGCGCTTGAACAGGTGGGTGTAGACATGGATACTCTCAAAGATGAACATGGTGGAGACGAAGGTCTGCTTTCTGAGGTGATTGATAATGACAAGATCAGCAAGGTAAGTGTTTTGAAAAGAATCAAAGAAATCAAGCATAGCAATGATGATACTGATGAACTCGCGGTCCTAGAAAAATATACTGTCCTATTTGAAAAGGAATTTGATACTAAAAAAACAATCAAAGACGCCCTTATAGATATTGAAAAGAAGGTCCTTAAAAAGTACCCGACACTTTCTATCGATGAGGTAAAAACACTTGTCGTTGAAGATAAGTGGATGAATGAACTCTCTACTCGCATACTCGGCGAAGTTGATAGATTGTCCCAGACTCTTGCTGGCCGTGTAAAAGAGCTTGCGGAGAGATATGTAAAACCAATGCCTAAGATTGTGGAAGAGGTTGAAGATTTAAAAAATAAAGTCGAAAGACATCTGAAAAAGATGGGATTTGATATTAAATAAACTTTATGACAAGTGTAATCAAAACAATTCCAAAGGGATACAAACAAACTGAAATCGGGGTTGTTCCTACTGATTGGGATGTCCAACCAATAAGTTATATTGCAAAGGTTACAACAGGGTCTAAAAACACTCAGGACAAAATCGATACTGGCCTCTACCCATTCTTTGTGCGATCCCAAGTAGTTGAGAGGATAAATAGTTATTCTTATAACGGTGAAGCTATTCTAACTGCTGGAGACGGTGTTGGTACCGGTAAGGTTTTTCATTACATAAATGGTAAGTTTGATATCCATCAGAGAGTTTACAAAATCAGTGACTTCTCTAGTGATATAAATGGATATTATTTCTACTTGTATTTTAGTAATAATTTCTATAAAAGAATTATGCAGATGACCGCAAAATCATCTGTCGATTCAGTTCGAATGGAAATGATTGCTGACATGCAAATCCCTTTACCTAGTAAGACTGAACAGGTATCCATTACTAAAGCGCTCTCCGATATCAGTACTCTAATCCAAAAGACAGAAAGTCTGATTGAAAAGAAGAGGGTTATTAAACAAGGTGCAATGCAGGAATTACTTACGGGAAAAAGAAGACTGTCTGGTTTTAGTGGTGATTGGGATTATAAAAGACTTGGTGATATCACAGACATGTCGTCGGGTGGAACACCGTTATCAAGTAATCCGGTTTATTATGGTGGGTGGATACCTTGGGTTGTAATTGCTGATATGACCAGAATAACTAAATATCTTTTTGATACAGAAAAAAAGATCACAAACAAAGGACTTGAAAATAGTTCAGCAAAATTATTTCCTGCAGGAACACTGCTTTTTGCTATGTATGCATCAATAGGAAAGTGTTCAATTACTAAAGTTGATGTAAGTTGTAATCAAGCTATTTTAGGAATCAATACAAAAAAGATTGATATAGAATTTTTATATTATTATTTGTCATTTAATGAGCAGAAGTTTTTGCAAATGGGTCAATCAGGAACACAAAATAATCTGAACAAAGAAATAGTTGAGAATTTCTCGATACCCTATCCTCAAATACCGGAGCAAACCGCCATTGCTACCATCCTCTCCGATATGGATACCGAAATAGAAAAGCTTGAATCGGAAATGATAAAATGGAAAGATATAAAGCAAGGGATGGTGCAAACATTATTAACAGGTAAAATAAGATTAATCTAATAATATGAATACAACACAAACAACAATTGTAGGACAAATCGAAAGAAAAACACAGAACCGTGTTGTTTCTCTTTTTCGTGATAGTTTAGGTTATGATTATTTTGGTAATTGGGAAGATCGTGAAGAAAATAGCAATATTGAGGAAGAATACTTGCGACCATTTCTTATGCGATCAGGTCATGGTGATATACTTATAGATAAAGCCATCGAAACTCTAAAAAAGTCTACGAATCGTCCACAACTATCACTGTATGAACTCAACAAAGAAACATATGGTCTTCTTAGATATGGAATTAAGGTTCGTGAAGGATTGGGGGAAAGTTATCAGACAATTTGGCCTATAGATTGGAAGAATCCAGAAAAGAATCATTTTGCGATTGCGGAAGAGGTAACTATCAAAGGGAATAAGACAAAGCGTCCTGACATTGTTTTATATGTGAATGGTATTGCAGTTGGTGTGATTGAACTCAAGAGAAGTACTGTCTCTGTATCAGAGGGTATTAGACAGAATATAGGAAATCAAAAAGAAGATTTTATAAAAACATTCTTTGGAACGATCCAATTGATAATGGCTGGTAATGATACAGAAGGATTAAGATATGGTACAACGGAAACCCCAGAGGTTCATTATCTCTCATGGAAAGAGGTGGGGGTTGGTAGTGAATCTAGACTTGATAAAACAATACTTCAGATATGTGATAAGAATAGAATATTAGAGATTATTCATAATTTTATTGTATTTGATAGTGGAATTAAGAAGACCTGTAGACATAATCAATATTTTGGTATTAAATCAGCACAGGATTATCTAAACCGACATGAAGGTGGAATAGTTTGGCACACTCAAGGTTCTGGAAAATCTTTGACTATGGTGTGGCTAGCAAAATGGATCCGAGAAAATATCTCTGATGCACGTGTTCTTCTTCTTACTGACCGCACAGAGCTTGATCAACAGATTAAGCAAGTATTTAATGGTGTTGATGAAGAAATATGGCGAGCACCAAATGCTAAAGATCTGCTTTCTGAATTAAATAAAAAGGATAAGTGGCTTCTGTGTTCACTAGTCCACAAATTCGGAAGAAGAAATGCAAATGGTGAGATGGAAGTTGATGTTGATTCTTTGCGAAGTAATTTACCAACTGATTTCTCAGCAAAAGGAAATATATATGTATTTGTTGATGAATGTCATCGATCACACACAGGTAAACTCCACGAGGCAATGAAGGAGTTATTGCCAAACGCTACTTTTATTGGCTTTACAGGCACACCGCTTCTAAAGATTGATAAATCGAATAGTGTTGGCTCATTTGGTCCTTATATCCATACATACAAATACAATGAGGCTGTCGCTGATAAAGTTGTATTGGATTTAAGGTATGAAGCTCGTAGAGTTGATCAAGATATATCTTCTCAAGATAAGATCGATGAATGGTTTGAAGAACGTACACAAGGACTTACTGATGTAGCAAAAGCAGAATTGAAAAAACGTTGGGGTACAATGCAGAGTTTGTTATCTTCAAAGTCACGTTTAGAAAAAGTAGTATTTGATATTCTTGATGATTTCTATAAAAAGGATCGTCTTGCGAGTGGTCGGGGTAATGCCATGCTGGTTGCAAGTAGTATTTCTGAAGCTTGTATGTATTATGAGATATTTCAGTTACAAGGTTTTACTAAATGTGCCGTTGTAACCTCATATGAACCAGGTGCTCTTTCAAGTGATACTCGTGAATATGCTATATATCAAAGAATGTTAGGAGGTAAAGATACCGAGACTTTTGAAAAAGAAGTAAAAAAGAAATTCATTGATACACCAGGACAAATGCAACTTCTAATTGTGGTGGACAAACTACTCACCGGCTTTGACGCTCCGCCTGCTACATATCTTTATATCGATAGAAATATGCAGGATCATGGATTGTTCCAAGCAATTTGTCGTGTAAATCGATTGGATGGTGATGATAAGGAATACGGATATATTGTTGATTACCGCGACCTCTTTAAGAAGCTTGAAAAAGCCGTGAGTGACTATACTTCAGATGCACTGGATGGATTTGATAAGGAAGATGTTGTAGGCCTTTTGAAGGATAGAATGGATGAAGGTAAGAAAGATTTAGATGAAGCCTTAGAGGTGGTTCGAGCATTGTGCGAGCCTGTAGCTCCTCCAAAAGATTCTATAAAATACATTAACTATTTTTGTGGTGATGTTGAAAATCCCTACTCTCTTAAAGAAAATGAGGTAAAAAGAGTTAAGTTATATAAGTCTGTAAGTCATCTCATAAGATCTTATGCTGATATTGCGAATGATATGAAGGATGCTGGATACAATAAAGATCAAGCAAAAGCTATCGAAAAAGACGTGAAGCATTATGAACAGGTACGTACAGAAGTAAAGCTTGCAAGTGGTGATTATATCGACCTCAAAAAATATGAATCTGCCATGCGCGTTCTTATTGATAGATATATATCAGCCACTGAAAGTCAGAAGCTGTCAGCCTTCAATGATATGACATTGGTGGATTTGATTGTTAAAAAAGGTGAGGATGCTTTGAATAATTTACCTGACACTATTAAGCAAAGTCATGAAGCTGTTGCTGAAACAATTGAGAACAATGTACGTAAACTTATTATTGATGAGATGCCAACAAATCCTAAGTATTACTTACGTATGTCTGAGCTTTTAAATGAATTGGTAAAAAAACGTAAGCAAGCAGATGTTGAATACAGGGAGTACTTGAAACAGATTATTGAGCTATCTAAAAAGGTTAAAGATCCTATGGACGAATCTGTAGGTGTAGAAATTAACACATCTGCAAAACGAGCTATCTACGATAATCTCGGACAAGATGTACAAAAAGCTGTTATGGTACACGAAGCTGTTATGGGTTCAAGGCAGGCAGATTGGCGAGGTAATAAACTTAAAGAGAGGGCAATTAAAATTGAAATTAGAAAAGTGTTACCGGATATCATCGATGAAGATATGAAAACTTTAATTGAAATTATTAAAAATCAACATGAGTATTAATTCATATTTGCAACTTGGTCCAATCGAGGCATTAATTGTTCGTAAACCGGTCAAGAACTTACATCTTTCGATATTACCACCAAATGGATGGGTACGTGTTACTGCCCCACAAAATATGAATGATGATGCCATAAGAACACTTCTGGCACTTAGACTTCCGTGGATAAAAAAACAACAAGCAAAATTTAGTGGACAGCAAAGACAAACCAAACGAGATTATGTCTCAGGAGAGAGTCATTATTTTCTTGGTAAAAGATATAAGCTTGAAGTTATATACAAAGATG
Organism: Minisyncoccia bacterium; assembly: GCA_041752275.1. GTDB lineage: Bacteria > Patescibacteriota > Minisyncoccia > Phycocordibacterales > CAIZLB01 > CAIZLB01. The sequence continues at coordinate 64,098 of JBGSHK010000008.1, forward strand.
AGCCATCCAATATAACAATAAAAGGGAAAAATAAAATTATTTTACAAGTTAAACCAAAAACTAGTGTAAAAAAGAAACAAGAAATTATTACTGATTGGTATCGAGAAGAACTACATATTGTTTTAAATGAGCTTGTTGATAAATGGCAAAAAAAGATTGGGGTTGAGGCTTCTTCTTGGAGTATTAAACAAATGAAAACTCGTTGGGGTACTTGTAATCATGAAACAGCAAAGGTACTTTTTAATCTAGAGTTATCAAAAAAACCAATTAGTTGTATTGAATATGTGGTAGTCCATGAATTAGTTCATTTAATTGAAAGAAAGCATACTGAAAGGTTTGTTGCTTTGGTGGCCAAGCATCTTCCTAAATGGAAAAGCCTGAAGGATGAACTTAATAGTTTTATACTTTCTTATGACGAATGGAAATAAAAAACTAGCCAAATCTTCAAGTACAGTACCAGAGATAAGTATAAGTAATTAAATAACAGAAGACATAGGTCTTAGGAATTTTGATAATGAGGTTTTAATTAATTCTGTTACATTCTTTTGTATATATTTGAAAATTGATGCTATTCAGTTAAAAAAGATATATAATAGTTTTTATGGTAAATTCTAAAAAGAAAACTATTTCTGTAAAAAATACTAAACTAGTGTGGGGTGAAAGCGCGGGCTATTGTGCAAAATGTAAAAATAGGGTTATAGAAAAAATTGCAAAAGGAACACTTGAACCAGTTGGTCAATTGGCACATATTGAAGGTGAAATGCCGGGGTCTAAAAGATATAATCCTAATCAATCTGATAATGAGAGAAATGGACATGATAATTTAATTTTATTATGCCCAAATGATCATGATTTGATCGATAGAGATGATGTTACGTACACTGTTGAAGTTCTACATAAAATGAAAAAAGATCATTTGAGGTTTGTTTTCAATTGTATTAAATCAGAACTTCCAAATATCACCTTTGCTGAACTAGAAGTGGTTGTTAATTATTTAGTGTCTTCGGATAATAATTTTACTCCTGATCACTCTTTAGATCACATTACACCTCAACAAAAAATAGATAAAAATAAACTAACAAATGATAATGCTATTTTAATAACAATGGGAATGACAAGGGTAAAACATGTTAAAGAATACCTAAACAATAATCCTGATGTTAATTTTTCAGAAAGGTTGAGAACAAAATTGTCTGAGTATTATACTCAAGCAAAAATTGAAGAATCTGACACAAATATTTTATTTGAAAATATGATAGAATATGTATCTGGAAACTCTGTTGATATTAAAAAGAAAGCTGCTGCAATTGCTGTTATGACTTATTTTTTTGAAACTTGTGATATATTTGAAAAATGATTCTACCTAATAAAAACATAATACTATCTAATTCACTATTAGGTCTCGGCCAGATTGTTTTAGGTATCTTAAATAATAAAGAAACGGTATCTTCTTTGTGGTTAAAAACTCGTGGAGAAAAAATTAATACTTTTGGAAAATTTATTTTAGTTTTAGATTTTTTATACACATTGAAATTAGTAAAGATCACTGATAATCTTATAAGTAAGACAAATGATTAAATCAATCAAAAGCAATAATAAAGATTTTAAAACAGTGACTTTTAAAGAGGGTTTTAACGTTGTGTTGGCTGAAAGAACTTTAGATTCAACAGATAAAGATTCTCGAAACGGTGTTGGTAAATCAACTTTAATTGAGATAATACATTTTTGTTTAGGTTCAGATTTGAGTAAGACAAGTTTTTTGGCTCTAAATTGCAAGAATCATTCTTTTACAATAGAACTTGAGTTACAAAACAATACACTAAGTGCGACGAGGAGTATTGAAAATCCTAACGTGATACAAATGTACGGTGATTTTTCAAGTTTACCAGTTAAACCAAAGTATGATGAGCACTACAAATCAAACATATATTCTATTGAAGAGTGGAAGGGTGTTTTAGGTCAAAAGTTATTTAATTTAAATATTGAGAATGGCGGAAAATATAATCCATCTTTTCGAACTCTAATTTCTTATTTTATAAGAAAAGGTGTAGGTGCATTTATTGATCCCTTTAAATATTTTCCCGATCAGCCAAATTACAGTGTTCAAGTGCATAATAATTTTCTTTTAAATTTAGACATTAATCATGCAATAAGTTTTCAAAAAATTAAAGATGAAAAAGAATCTTTTAATATTATAAGAAAAAACATAAATGATGATTCACTTAACGACATATTAGGATCAGTAGGTGAATTGCAAGCGGAAAGAGTTAGGTTGACTGAGGAATCAATAGAATTAGATTTACAAATTAAGTCTTTCAAGGTTCATACTCAATATAAAAAAATACAAGAAGAGGCTGATTTGATAACTGGTCAGATTCACGCATTACTTAATGATATCAATCTGGATCAAAGAATTTTGGCAGAATATAAGAACAGTTTAGTTGAGGAAGAGGATGTTTCAGCAGATAAGGTGGCAGAGGTATATTCTGAGGCAGGGTTGGTTTTTGATAAAAAAGTAATGAATAGATTAACTGATGTGCGTAAATTTCATGATGATATAGTTAAAAATAGAAAAGAATATCTCTCAACTGAAATTACAAGAATCAATAAAGAGATTAAGACCTTATCGGATAAGGTGGAAGATTTGTCCAATAAAAGATCTGGTCTTGTTTCAATTCTTGAAACACACAATGCCTTGGATGAATATAGTTATATTCAGAATCGATCTGGAGATATTAAACGAAAACTTGAAAACGTAAAAACTGCAATTGAACGATTGAATAAATTTGAAGAAAATAAGAGTAATCTTAAAATTAAATTAGAGGAATTAATGCAGAATGCACGTATGGATAATCTGGATCGAACTATTTTTATAGATAAGGCTGTAAGTCTTTTTAATCAATATTCAAAATATCTGTATGATGATGCGGGTACTTTATCAATAAGTATTGAAAAAAGTGGTTACAGATACAAAGTTGATATTAAGGGTTCCCAAAGTCAAGGGATACAATATATGAAAGTTTTTTGTTACGATTTAACTTTTACAGCCTTAATGTCTGGTGAAAACAAATCCCTGTTTTTAATTCATGATAGTACTATTTTTGACGGGGTTGATGAGAGACAGAGATCAAAAGCGTTGGAATTAGCACATGAACAGGCACTTAAAAAAGGATATCAATATATTTGTGCCCTTAATTCAGATAATGTACCTTACAAGGATTTTACTGATAGTTTCCAAAAAATATTCAATGAATCTATTGTACTAACACTAAAAGATGGTGATGATACAGGGACACTCCTTGGTTTTAGAATTTAATAAAATAAATTAATCAAACTTCTTAAACTACCTCTCCCTAACCCAAATCCAACCAAAAACCAAACCCATCGCTATAAGCCAAAAATGGTGCCAAAACAAGGCAAAAGACTCATTGTCGAGCAAGAACCTAATAACAAAGTAACCACCCAATCCGAGCCAAATATAGCCCTTTAGGGCGATCATCAGATACCCATCGTGTTTCTTTATAAACCCATTAAAAGCGAGTATTCGCTTAACCCTTGATATGGTCTTTACATCAGACTTGAGTAAACTCTCAACCTTTCTTATGGTAGCCAAACCACCCATAGCAACTGCAAAGTTAGCCTTCTCATCAATACTGCCTTTAGTTGACGGTATGTGAATATTTACAGTACCCGCATCAGTAAGTGACTTTATATCATGATGCTTTTCATTGGAATAGTTACTGTACTCCTTGAATCTTTCATCTGATCTGTTTTTAGCATTTATGTCACCACTTGTTCTTATACAGTCATCAACACTTTTCTCAAACTCATGCTTCATGTTGCTAAGTAGTATGTCTCTGAAGTCTTTATCTTCACCAATGTCATTCAAGATCCTATAAAGTGATCTATGTGCAAAGAAGTGAAAATAGTAATAGGATTCTAATACGTCAAAGTCTTTAACATCGAGTTTGTTTTCATTGATTATTGTTTGAAATTCGTTTAAGACAGTGTGGAATACCAGAGCGTCAAACCCTCGACTTATTTTGTAGAGTGAGGTGGGCTTCATAGTTTAGTTTTTTACACACTTAATGTCATTATTACCTGAAATAGAACAACTCGAATCACCACAAGTGTATCCTATTATCTTATTTGTTGATCCGGGCATAAATGAATACTTTGCCTTACATGTAAAATAGTTTGTCTTGTTAAGATTTTGCTTTAGATTTTCAGTAGTTGAAACTATGTGATTGATAAAATCTTTATTATCAACAGAACCTGCAAATGATTTTCTATAGTCAATTTGTTGATTTAACTCTGTATAGAAGTTTGATAGTTTTGAGAAAAATAACACATGATCTCCAGCCTTAAGACTACCAAGTTCGCTCTTATATGAATCCATCTTATTATTCCAAGCATTAAGTCTATCTACATAATCTGTTGGTTCAGATGATTTTGCACGTAGTAAACACATGTCATAGTTGATATATATGCTTTTCTCAGCCATATCTTCCTTAGCTCTAGCATCACTCAGCGTTTGATCAGCTTGAGTAGATACACCCAATGTCCCTCTCAGTGCTAGTGAATTTTGTAGTGTACTAATTCTTTGTGATGATTCTATTTTGAATGTTCCTAATTCTAAAGCTTTTGTTTTATCACAGTATGCGATCTTATCTTTTTGAGATTGTTGACCATTATTATATAAATTTATTTTATTTTGTATATTTAACTTCTCAAACTTAACATCTGACAAAAACTGGTTATACCTAGTTAACATTAATTGATTTATATATACATCCAATACTTGTTTTTCGGAATTAGGTATTCCAATTTTAGGTAACTCAGGTAGTTTGTTTGATGGTGTAGAAACTGATGGTTTTACCTTGCTAGGACCGGGAACACTCTTAATCTCTTGTTTTATAAAATTATCTCCGACTACCATTTCTTGAGTACTTGTCGAAACTTGTGTATTTAAATTATTCTCAATAATTTTAGGTTGATTGACTTTGTTTACATCAATTCCAAGTAATGAGATTAGACTTGTAAGTGCTAATAAGAAAAAATCTTTCATATGTTTATTTTTCGCCCCGGAGCGATTTAGATGATAATACCTATGGAGATTTATATACAACACAAAAAGGGTGGCTCCATGGGTGTTACCATCAACGCAGGGACAAACCCATACTCGTGACGTCCATGAAGACCACCCTTACAGGGCGCGAATATGGGAAAAATACGCATGTGATGCGACTTGTCCTATTGTTGATGGTAACAGTATCAATATAACTCTAAAACAACTAAAAATAAAGGTGTGAAATATTTGCTGAAATATAATATAATCAAGAAAAAAGATTATGGATACGAGAAAAAAGAAAAAACATATAAATATTGGGGATTTATCGTCTTCTGCATATATCGATGATGGTGATTTGTTAATGTATTGGTTACTGATAAATAATTACTTTAATAAGGATTTAGGTATTAATTTTCATATAAGATACAAGCCACTAGAATGGAGTAGTTTTGATATGGTAAGTTTCTTAATAGAGGCATGTGATAAATACAAATTAAAAGTATCTAACTTGAGTACTAACTATTGGAATAAGGAGAAAGATTGGGATGAATTATTATTGTGTTTAGGTAGTATTAAAAATAATATAAATGATGTTGAATTATATGATTCAGTTATAGCTGTATTGGCCAATAAATTTAGTATTAAAGATTTATATAATATTGTGGATTATGTTGAAAAATATATGCTTATACACTTTGATAGGGAAATGTATGATGCTGATAGAAAAATATATCCAATATTTATATCAATAATAGATAACTCGAGGTTTATAATAGAGATAGATAAAGAATCAATGGTTACAATAAAAGATCATTTTAAATCTTATTTAGATTTATTTATTGAAGATAGGCTGAATTATCCTGTATTTAAGAAAGATGTAAACGGTATAGGTGTTTTTCCTAATAATATATTTAATTATAATAAACATGAATCTTTGTTCAAGGAGTATTTGGAAGATATGTATAAAAGTATAGGTGACGTCTTTAGAATAAAAAATAAGTTTGAAGAGAATTTTGATAATTTAAACCCTACCGGTATGGATATAAAACAAAGGTATGACAACAGACATCTACTATTCTTTCACACACTATTTTCTTTTGAAGATAAAGGTTTTATCAAGATTAGGAATTTTAATAATAACTATGATTATCGTGAGTATGGTAATTATAATTATGGTATAGAAATTGAGGTTTTGCCTAAATTTAAAAGAGTATATACGTATGAGAAACTTGATTTTGATGAAGATGAGTCAATCTTATTGGTAAATACAAATATAATAAAAATAGCCAAACTTAAAAATGAGTACAGATTTTTGAGAGCTTTATTTGGTAATCGTAAAGAGCTGTATAATGATTGGCAGTTTTCTGTAATACTGGAAAAAATGGGTATAAATTCATACGAAAAAAAAGATGTTAAGTATATTCGTAATATTTTAGATCAATTAAATATAAAACTAGAAAGACAAGGAATAAAGGATCTTTTTATAAGATCAGGTGAATCTGTTCAGATAAATAAAAAGTCTCTGTAATGACTTAAGTCGACTTAAGTAATTCTAAGTCGCTCAAATGATACATTCATAATGCCCGCAGGGTATTTATGAATAGTTCACAAACAAATTCAAAACAAAAAATATTGACTGATAAACTCGGTCTTGTTTTAAGTGATGATGAAATAATTGAACTATCTAAAAAACTATCCAGGCTAGCAACATTAATAAATAAACATCAAATTAGAATCAAAACCAATCTCGAGAGAGATCTTTGTCAACCCTGGGATGAATCCCGCGAGGGGGTTGTAAAACAAACAGCTCGTGGGCGAAAGTAGGCCTCTGGTGTACGGGAAGAATGCAGGAGCTTGCCACCTAGGTCGTCATATACCAAATAATTTCTGAAATTTACTTTTTGACGACATGTGTACCACAGTCTTTTTCAAGAGACGGTGAAATAAGTAAATGAATTAATAAAGTTTTAATTTTCCTTCAAGTATTCTCTTGGGGGTAGGGGGGGGATTCTCAGTCTCCTTGGTCCCAGGAAGAATGTGTAAGTGAGAAAAAAATAATTATATATAATCTAAAACTATGAAGAATACAAAAATATTTAAATTATTTCAACAAAACAGAATGATTTATGCGGGTAGGTTATTCGCAAGATTGCAGGAGATGAGGTGTTTAAAGTGTGATAATGGTAATTTAATAGATAATTTAATGAAAAAGAGGGTTGAATGTAATCAATCATGTTGCAATTTCAGTATTCCAAATAAAGAGATTAGTGAATCAATGGCAAATCTTAAAAATATATCAGAACACCTTATAGGGAAGAATTCTTTTAGGGGACGGAAAAAGAAACGCGATAAAAAAATAAAGTATGTGTTAAAACAATATGTAAATAGGGTTATTCAAAGGGATGTAGAAAAACAAAACAAAACAAGATTAAACTCTAACCCAATGCAACAAAATGGATAATTTTATAAAAATATAAATGTCGCCAAATGTCGCGATTTTAAAAAAACAAATGTCTAAAAAAACAACAAAAAACAAAGATGAACACAGAATAGAAATGAGACAAAAGCAGGTATTCATACTGCATCTCCAAGGTGTATCTATACCTATGATAGCTGAGGCTCTTAAGGTAAATACAAGGACTATAGACAGGGACCTGAGTGCATTCAGGGAGAATAAGGTTAAATGGTTAAATGAGCAGATAAAAAAGTTCAACGTAGAGGAATATTGGGTTAAGAGAATAGAGGTAATGGAGAATATTATAAAGACTAACTGGTCACACTTAGCAGAGTCAGATGCACGAGACCGGGTGAGACTGTCGGCTGAGATAAGAGAATGTTACAAAGAGATGGATTTATTACTCCGATCAGCAGGTGTAAAGACAACACTAGTAGATCCAAACGACATAGCACAAGACACTATCAAAATAATATATCAAGGAACAGAATCACCCGTACAAACTAGAAACAGAATATTATTAGCCAAAAGAGAGGAAAGAAGAAAAAGAGAACAAAGGGAAAAGTCGCTCCGGGACGAAAATGAAGAAGAAGATTACTAGACTTAACCTCCATAAAATAATAGTGTGTTAACTAATCAAAAAGTAACAACAAACATATGCAACAAGACATAATCAAATCAACAAAATTTATAATTTATTCACGTAAATCATCAGAGGACTCATCTGATAAACAAGCACTGTCGATTCAGTCTCAAATCAATGAAAATAACAGACTTATTAAAAGGTATAATATCCCACAATCAAGTGTTGAATACATGCAAGAATCTAAGTCTGCTAAAAAGTCAGGTACAAGACCTATATTCAATAGTTTGGTCCAGAAAATAGAGAGTGGAAAGATCGACGGAATAATAGTCTGGCATCCTGATAGACTATCAAGAAACGCAGGTGATGTTGGCAGGCTAATAGACCTCATGGATGACGGTAAACTAAAGTGCATAGTCACACATCAACAAACATACTTAAACAGACCATCTGACAAAGCATTCTTTGGAATGATATGCACCCAAGCAAAGATGGAAAACGATAACAAAAGTGAAAATGTAAAAAGGGGATACAAAAGAAAATGCGAACTAGGATATTTGCCTACATCAGCCAAGGTTGGATACAAAAATGACTTCGGTGAAAAGGGCTATTGTAAAATGCTCGATGACCCCGAGAGATTGCCTCTTGTTCAAAAAGCCTTGAAGATGTTTCTAACAGGAAACTATTCTATAAACAGCATGTATGAAGTATGTAGGGATCAGTTAAAGATAGTAACAGTTCAGAAAAGAAGATTGGGAGGTAGACCACTATCAAGATCGGCGGTCCATAACATGTTAAGGGATTCATTCTATGCGGGATTTTTCTATCACAAAGACGAGTTCGGAGAAAGTATCAGATATGAGACAAACAAATCCCTGACCAGAATAATCACTGAAGCTGAACATTACAAGATACAAGCATTACTTGGAAACAGGGGTAAGCCAAAACCAAAGACATATGTAAAACAATTTCCATACAAGAGGTTTAGTAAAACACCTGACAACATACCTTTCACCGCAGAACCAAAGTTTCAAGTTATATGTCCAACATGTAAATACAAATTTGCATATCAAAACAAAACTCATTGTCCAAAATGTAATCTGAAAGTATTGGAGATGATAAATGCAAAGTATCTAGACTATGTGTACTATCACCCAATAAAAAGAGATACAGGCGGTCCAAAGAATGTCTGTATCACAGAAAAAGAGATCACCGAGCAAGTTCTGAAGCATTTTGACAGTAGCTGGATAGCACACCCAGTTTTCACAGAATGGATCGTAGAAAAACTTAAAGAATCAGAGTCAGAAGAAAAACAACTACAAACAACCATCAAAGATACAGTAAACAACCAAGTTGAAGACCTTAAGCTCAAACTAGACAAATTGACCGACATGAAGCTCCGAGACATGATAGATGATGACGAATTCTTGGCAAAAAAAGACGCTTTAAAGGCACAAATAAAGTCAGTCGAGCAAAGTAACGAGTATGGAGAAAAAACGCAATCTGAAGCCAAAATTGACCTCTACAGAGCCTTCTCGGTAACCCAGGACATAGAGAGTATATTGAAGAAAGGAGACTATGACGAGGTGGTGGAGCTACTCTCAATATTTGGTTCGAACCTAAAGATAAATGGAAAAGTAGTCAATGTTTACAACGATATTTTGATACAGAAAATCGAAAAGGCATTCTCTGAAATTAAACAGAAGAATGCCTTGTTCGAACCTAAAAATCTTCAGGATTTATCGGACTCAAATCCAGTTTTCGTGGATGTCCGTCCTGACTTGCTCCTCCGGTAGGGATCGAACCTACGACCAATCGCTTAACAGGCGACTGCTCTACCGCTGAGCTACAGAGGAATGAATTAGGATGGGCTGAAGTCTTTTCGATTAAATATACCCAGGGGGCATAATAAATGAAACAACCTCAACCCAACCTGTTGAAATATTATCAAAAAAACAGAGATAACGCAATCTATACAATTTCCTTATCAACATGTCTTCCATAATCATCTTCAAGTCTGACTATATCATTTTCATCAAATTCACCAAAGGCTATTTCCAAGACTTTCCCGGGTATATTTTTACCAATCAGTCTATGTGTCATGTTTTTTTCAATAATATACTCATCTCCGATTTTGACATCAATTTTTTTACCATCTATTTCAAAAATAGCTTCACCTTCAATTAATTTCCAAAATTCTTGTCTATTGTTGTGATACTGTAAACTTAATCTTTGATTAGGTTTTATTGTTAATATTTTTACTGTACTTATTTCATTCTGTGTAAATATTTCTTCTGATCCCCAAGGTCTTTCATCGTATTTTATATTCATAGCTATATTCTATCTTATTTTATTTAATATTAATAATATTTTTTATTATTTCTTTTGTTTCATTATGATCTTTGACTTTAATATAAGGTATTTCTGTTCTAACTATGGAATAATCATTACCTCCTTCAAATATTGCATCACCGATAAACAATAGCTCTTCTTTTTTAAAATTGAGTAATTCTTCAATCTTGTTTATAGCATAACCTTTATCTATAGATTTTTTATTTATATCTATAGATGTTGATCCACCTATTTTAACTTCAAATTCTGGTAAATATTTATCTAAACATGCTTTTATCATCTTTCTTTTTTCCATGTTTTTATCCCATTCTTTTTTTAAATCTATAGGGGCTTGTTGTCCTAAAGCTGAAAAAGTAAACTGAGTATTTCTATCTTCGAGTCTTTCTCCATATATATCTTTTGGTAAAAAATCTATTTCAGCATACATTTTATCAAAACTATCTTTAATCTTTGTTTTTTCCTCTTCGTTAAAAGGATTTTCATATACCTTACTCCACTTTTCATCAAAAGAATACATCATAGCCCCCGAAGTAGGAAATATATATAAGTTTTTAAATATTTTTTGATCACAATCTAACTTGTCTACAACTTGTTTTTTTAACTGTTCAAAACCACCACCGCTTATAATGGCTACTTTTTTAATTTTTAATAATTCAATAAAAAGTAAAGACATGGCCATGTCAATTTCCTGCTTGCTTTCAGTTAATGTGTCGTCCAAATCAAATACCACTACCTTAGTTTGAGTGAAATTCATATTTTGTAATTATAACTTTTTATTGATTAGTTGTAAACTTTGATTGTTTGTCGTATGATATTATCATAGTAATATGTTTATGTTTTTAAATACTAATAAAAAAAAATTTAAAATCAACAAAAAAATAGACACCACCCTACCTATAGGTTTTTTAAAGAAAGATAATGACTACTCAATATTTTGCAAATCATCCAATACGCCAGAGAATATATTTATTATAAAAAATAAAAAAGGGAATATAAATGAATTCTCAATAAATAAAGAAAAATTAAATATAAAAAATAAGCTTTTTAGGAGTAAATTAGATATAGATAAAATTGATAATGTTATTTATTCTATAAATAAAAAAAAAGAAATCATAAACTTTATATATAAAGAAGATAAAAAGCAAAAACTTTATTTAGCAATCAAGAAAAATAAAAACGATTGGATAATTCAAAATCAAGTTTTAGATATACAAGAGAGGGGTGGTTTAGTGTCTGACTATATCAACAATAAAAAATATTATATGTATTTTGGTGAATCAAATATAAGTACAGCCAATACCTTAAATCTAAGTAAGTGGAATATTAGTCAAGATCCTGTTCTTAAGCCTAGACCAGGTTTTTTTGATAAAAGCAATTTAAAATTTCTAGCAACTAAAGTTATCGACAGAGGAATATTGGTTTTTTATGACGCTTCATATAAAGATAAAATAAGTAAAAAATTGAAAATACAAATAGGTTTAGCGATGTTTTCTTTAAGTGATCCCAATAAAATAATCTGGAGATCTGATGATGCAATTTTTGAAAATGAAATATCATATGAAAAAGATTTTGAAGTAAAGGGTATTATATTTGATCAAGATAATTTTACTATTTATTGGTATTCAAAAAAAACTGGTATATTGAGTGTTACTTTAAATTTACCTTTTAACAATAGTTTGAAGTTAGAATCATTTAAGAATCTAGAAAAGCATGATAATAATCCAATTATTTCACCGAATGATAACCATTCATTATCAACACAAAAGTGGCTATTAAATGGTACTTTTAATCCAACAGCTATTAATATTGATGAAAAAATTCATTTATTATTTCGTGCTGTTGGAGAAGATGGTATATCAAGAATTGGTTATTCTGAAAGTGTAGATGGAGTTAATTTTGCAAACATTCATCCAAAACCTGTTTTTTCTTTAAAAAAATCTCACTTTGGAAATGGTCATATTAAAAATAAATATGACCCTGTGCTATACGAATCTGGTGGTAGTTGGGGAGGTTGTGAAGATCCTAGACTTACAAAGATAGGTGACACTATATATATGATATTTAATGCTTTTGACGGTTGGGATTTTATAAGGGTTGCATATACTTCCATAAAAGAGAAAGATTTTATAGATAAAAGATGGAATTGGGATAGACCTAGGCTAATTTCACCTCAAGGTGAGATAAATAAAAATTGGGTTATATTCCCAGAAAAAATTAATGGGAAATTTGCAGTTTTACATAGCCTTACACCTAATATACAAATAGATTATTTAAAAAACTTAGAAGATCTAGAAATAGGTAAATCAAAAATAAAAAGTAAATATGAAAGAAAATTTAAATCAAAATCGTGGGATACTTGGGTACGTGGAGTAGGGCCAGCTCCATTAAAAACACCTGAAGGTTGGTTAGTTTTTTATCATGCTGTCACAGCTGATGAAACCCATAAGTATAAACTTGGTGTTTTACTTTTAGATTTAAATGATCCTACAAAAATAATTTCAAGGGCAACTGCACCTATATTGACTCCTGACATGTGGTATGAAAATGATTCAAAGCCGGGTATAGTATATGCTTGCGGGGCCATCATAAAAAAAGATATGTTATATATTTATTATGGCGGTGGTGATAAACATGTTTGTGTTGCCACCTCATCATTAAAAGAATTTATAGACAATTTAAAAAATAGTAAAAATCAAACACCATCAATAAAAAAAGTGATATTGTCCTAATTTATTAAAATAAAAAAATGTTTACAGTTAAAAAATCTTTACATAATCCATTATTATCACCAAACACAAATGATCCATGGGAGGCAAAGGCTGTTTTTAATTGGTGTCCTGTTAAAGATGGTTTAATAACTCATTATGTCTATAGAGCTATGTCTTCTCATGAATCATATTTTAATAATACAATAAGTATTTCATCGATCGGGTACACATCAAGTGTAAACGATATTGATTTTTCAGAAACAAAACAGCTTATTGCCCCAGAATATGATTGGGAAAAATTTGGTTGTGAAGATCCGAGAGTTACAAAAATTGATGATAAATTTTATATTTTTTATACAGCATTATCAAATTACCCATTTGATTCCAATAGTATAAAGATTGCCGTGGCTGTAACCAAAGATTTTAAAACTATTGAGGAAAAACATTTGGTCACACCGTTTAATGCTAAAGCTATGGCATTATTCCCAGAAAAAATAAATGGTAAATATGTTGTTGTGTTATCAGTTAATACTGATATGCCACCAGCTAAGATTTGTTTTGCTGAATTTGATAACATAGAAGATATTTGGAATCAAAAATATTGGCAAAAATGGTACAAAGAATTGGATAAACATAGTATAAACATAAGTCGTTCCGACAAAGATCATGTTGAGGTTGGGGCTGTGCCTTTAAAAACAGATAAAGGTTGGCTACTTGTTTATAGTCATATTGAAAATTATTTTAGAGACAATAATCCATATCCCCGAGTTTTTGGTATTGAAGCCTTACTGCTAGATTTAAATGATCCAAAAAAAATAATAGGCATAACGAATTGGCCCATTATTGTACCAAATGAAGTTTATGAAAAAAACGGACAATTTCCAGATATAGTTTTTCCTTCAGGTGCATCTATTGATAAAGAAAATTTAAATATTTACTACGGTGCAAGTGATACATTTTGTTGTAAGGCTACTACAAATTTACAAAATCTTTTGAACAGTATGTCAGAAAAATCTATGACAGAATATGTTTTGAGATATAAAGACAATCCTATACTTAAACCGAGACCAAATATTGCTTGGGAGGCACATGGTGTATTTAATCCAGCCGTTCTTCAGGTTGGAAATAAAATAAGCATACTTTACAGAGCGATGTCGGATGACGACACCTCATATGTTGGATTTGCATCTACTACAGATGGATACAATATTATAAAAAGAGAAGATCAACCAATATATATACCAAGAGAGTCATTTGAAAATAAACGTCGACCTGGAAACTCAGGTTGTGAAGATCCACGTTTAACCCTTATCGATAAAAAAGTTTATATGTGTTATACCGCATACGATGGAGAAAACCCACCTAGAGTAGCTCTCACATTTATAACTTTAAAAGATTTTGAAAAAAATAATTGGAATTGGAGTAAACCTATATTGGTTTCACCTGAAAATAAAGATGATAAAGACGCCTGTGTTTTTCCTGAAAAAATTAATGGAAAATATTTGATATTACATAGAATAAACGGAGATATTTGTGCTGATTTTGTAAAGTCATTAGATTTTCCTGATGGTCCATTAAAAACATCTACACCTATAATGTTACCAAGAAAGGGTATGTGGGATGCTGAAAAAATTGGTATTTCATCTCCGCCTATAAAAACAAAAAAAGGCTGGCTATTGCTTTATCATGGTGTGTCATCTCAAAATCATATTTATAGAGTTGGCGTAGCTCTACTCGATTTAAAAAATCCATTGAAAGTTTTATCAAGAACAAGCGCACCAATATTTGAACCTGAAACATACTATGAAAAGGTTGGAATAATACCAAATGTAGTTTTTCCTTGCGGTGCTTGTATTAGAGATGAAAAAATATTTATTTATTATGGCGGTGCTGACGATGTGGTTGGTGTGGCTACTGTTTCAGTTGAAAAAGTTTTACAGTCTTTATTATAATTTTTAATGACAAAATCTTAAAAATAGTGTATGGTATATGAATATGTCAACGAACTGGGGAGAATCAATTGTAAGTTTTGATGAGGTCTCATACTCTCATGTTAAAAATAAACCTATATTAACAGAGGCTTCATTCAACATACGTAAAAACGCCAAGATAACCCTTATGGGTCAAAACGGGGCAGGAAAGTCTACTATTTTTAAACTTATAACAGGAGAACTTGAAAACGATGAGGGAGATATAAATATAAAGAAAGATCTTACTATAGCTGTGTCTCGTCAGGTTATACCTCGCACGGAACTTGAGTTTACAGTTCGTGATTTTTTCCAAAATGTATTTGATAAAAAGATTTATGATATAGATCCTCGTATTGATGAAGTGTTGGGTATAGTACATCTAAAGGCTGATAAAGAAAAAAAGATAAAAGATTTTTCTGGAGGACAACAAGCTAGACTTTTACTTGCTCAAGCTTTGATACAAAAAGCAGATCTTATACTACTGGACGAACCTACAAACAATCTTGATAAAGCAGGTATTGATCATTTAACAAAATTTTTAAAAGAATATACAAAAACAGTTATAGTTATTTCTCACGATGCAGACTTTTTAAATAGTTTTACTGAAGGAGTTATTTATCTTGATATACATACGCAAAAAGTTGAACAATATGTTGGTACTTATAACACGGTGGTAGCTGAGATATCAGCCCGTGTTGAAAAAGAAAGAAGAGCCAATGCTCAAGCTGAAAAGAAAATACAAGAAAATAAAGATAAAGCTAACTTCTTTGCTAACAAAGGAGGTGGTATGAGACTTGTGGCTAAGCGTATGCGTGAAGATGCAGAAGAGGCGGAAGAAAATATGGTTGATGTTAGAAGAGAAGATAAGACTATAAAACCTTTTACTATAGAATCACAACAAGATTTGTCTGGTATACTATTTTCTCTTTCATCTGTTGAAATCATGGACATACATAAAAATGATGGATCTTTAAAAACAAAAAAAGTTCATGTTGAACTTAGAAAAGGAGAGCATTTACTTTTGAAAGGACCAAATGGTATTGGTAAAACAACACTTTTGGAAAACTTAGCTGGAGGTCATGCTAAAGGTGAGGCTGTAAAAGAGGGTGTGAAGATAGGATATTATAGACAAGATTTTTCAAACTTGGATTTTGATAAATCAGCATATGACATCATAAAAGAATGTGCAGATAAAGATGACAGTGAGCATTTTATAAGAAAAACATTGGCACAGTTTTTGATAGCGGGGGATGCAGCTTATACTCCTATTGGTCGTTTGTCAGAGGGTCAAAAGGGATTAGTTGCTTTCGCTAGACTTGTGGCACTTCGCCCAGGACTGCTTATACTTGATGAGCCAACAAACCATATAAACTTCCGTCACCTTCCAGTGATAGCAGAATCTTTGAAAAAGTTTCAAGGTGCCATGATAGTGATATCTCACATGCAAGAGTTTGTTGATCAGATTGGGATTGAGACGACACTTGACCTCAGTAAATAAATTTATAAGTTTTGATCTAGCTTTGTTTCGAAGTATTTTTTGAGAAAATCAGAATTTAGAATTTCTTTGGCAATTTTACGGTTATTCTTTATGAGAATTTCATGATTGTTTTGATATTGTTTTTATATGAATAATAAAAACTACGATCAGTGGAATATTTTAAAAAAGAGAATAAATTTTTCCCATAGAAAAATACATTATCCAAAAATTAGAGAAATCTGGTGGATTAACATAGGTTTAAATGTTGGTTCTGAAATATATGGAAAAACAGATCAATACACTAGACCTGTTTTAATATTGAAAATACACAATAATATGTTTATCTGTTTACCTATATCCAGTAAGATAAAAAAGGGTAGATTTAAGTTTAAGATTTATACAGATGATTTAAAGTGTCATTGTGTAATTTTTGATCAAATTCGAGTTTTTGATAGAAAAAGATTTATTAAAAGAAAGTATACAATATCTAAAAATAAATTTAAGAGAATTATAAGAAAATTTAAAAATATGATAACCACCGGTGTTTAGTCGGTGGTTATTCGGCCCGAGGGCAAAGAGAGGTTAACTCCCATGTGTATATAATATCAAATATTCAAAGCATGTCAAATCCGTGATATAATATAAAAATGTTTAAATTCTTAAAAAGACTATTCGAGCCTGCTTTAAATAGAAAAATGAAATCATTCAAACTGGTTTCAGATGCATTTATTTCATATCTTTGGTATGATCTTATACCTATAATATCTATTCCAATATTGATTGGTTATATAAACAATGGTGAATATGGTAACATACAAAAATTTTCTCTTATTATATTACTTATAACTATTATACTTTGGGTTGTGGGAACATTTACAGTTCGTTGGCAGGTTGATGCAAGATATGCTTATGAGATTTATTCAGTCAACAAGTATTTTAGAAAAAGTATTTTAAAAAATCCGACTGCGATGGAAAAGATTGGTTCTGGAAAATTGCAATCTATTATAAAAACAGGTATAAGAAATTGGACAACAGTAAACGCAAATATACTTTACGGTTTAACTCGTGTTATAACAGGTGTAGGAACAGGTATATATATCCTTATAAACTTTGATGCAAAATACATACCATATTTTATTCTTGTAGTTATAGTTTCTTGTACAGGATATTATTATTTTGGAAAAAAGAAACTTAAACATGATGAAAGAGCTATAGATATGGAAAATGAGATGGATAAAGATTATGTTCGTGTGATGATGTCTAGACAAGAAGTTATTTTGAGTGTGAACGAGAATAAAGAAAGTGAAAATATAATTTCCATAACAAAAAAACAATCAAAAGAGGATAGAATAAGTTCTGTTTATAAACATTTATCAGAACTCTTTACCGCAGGTATTTCAGTTATTCTGCCGGTACTCGGCGTTATGTTTATTATTCAAGACATAGAATTAAACCCTGTTAATGCGGCATTTTTAGTATCATTTATCTATTTTACGACTCGTTTTACAGGTACTTTGTATAATATGGTGTGGGTAGTAAGTCAGGTATTTGATTCTTATCCAAAAATAAAAAAGTTATGGAACTTTCTTGATGCGACTGCAGATTTTGAAAACTATTATAAAGGTGATAAGTTTCAACACGGAAATGGTTCTATAGAATTAAATAATATTAACTTTTCTTATGATGACAAAAAAATATTAGATAATTTTAATCTTAAAATAAATGGCGGGCAAAAAATAGCTTTTGTTGGAAAATCAGGCTCAGGTAAAACGACTATTGCTAAGCTTATTACTGGATTTGTAACTCCACAAGAAGGTCAAGTTCTTATAGACAGCCAAGATTTATCTCGTACTGCACTTAAGACATATTATCCTTATGTTGGGTATCTTACACAAAAACCGATGGTTTTTGATGGAACTATAAAAAATAACTTGCTATATTCTTTATCTGATAAAGTCGCGAGTACGATAACTGATCAACAACTATATGAAGCACTTAAAAATGCAGAGTGTGATTTTATAACAGACTTAAATGCCGAAATAGGTGAAAAAGGTATAAGGCTTTCAGGTGGAGAAAGACAGAGATTGGCTATTGCAAAACTGATGCTTAAAAATCCGGAGATTATTATACTTGATGAACCAACGTCGGCACTAGACTCGTTTTCTGAAGAAGCTATAACTCGAGCACTTGATCGTTTGTTTAAAAATAAAACAGTTATCATTATTGCACATAGACTACAAACTGTTAAAAAAGCAGATACTATTGTAGTACTTGAACATGGAAAGATTATTGAGCAAGGAACAAGTTTGGAGTTGATAGAAAAGGGTGGGCAGTACAAGAGAATGCTAGAATTACAAAGCTTTTAATCAAAAAAACATGAAATACTTCCTCATATCAACATTTATACTCATAAACATTTTAACTCTAAAACCTGCGCACGCAGAAGAGTTATATGTTGACTATCAAGGTACTTTTAAGGCCAAGATTTTAACAATATCAGAAGGTAGAGAAGAAAATATAGGCTTCTCTGATGTCTTGGCAAAATATCAAAACCTGGAAGTTAAGTTTTTAAACGGACCTAAGAAAGATCAAACTATAGCTTTTGAATCTGATTTTCCAAATATAAAAGAAGGTCAAAAAATATATATAAATTACAATATAAACTCTGGAAATGATGTTTACACTATTACAAATATAGATAGAGTAAATTCTATATTATTTTTTGTATTACTTTTTATATTGATAATAATATTGTTCGGTGGCTGGCAAGGTTTTAGATCCGTCATCTCTCTAGGTTTTTCTTTTGTTGCGATATTTTACATACTTTTACCAATACTTCTAAAAGGTTATAACCCTATATTGTCGAGTTTTGTCATAGCTGCTGCTATACTGTTTTTAGCCATATTTTTCACACATGGTTTTAACAAAGAGTCAGGCGTTGCTTATGGTGGAACCATGATAGCTGTATTACTTACATCTCTCCTGGCCATGGCTGCTGTTAAAATAACAAATCTTTCAGGTTTTACAGGTGATGAGTCAACGTATCTAAATATGAATACTGGAGGTGTACTTGATTTCTCCGGCTTGCTCTTGGCAGCTATGATAGTTGGTGTACTAGGAGTATTGGATGATATTGCTGTGACGCAAGCATCTGTAGTGACTGAACTTTTCCACACAGATAGATCTTTGACCAGAAGACAAGTTTATCTCAAAGCTATAAGGGTTGGAAAAGAGCATGTGTCAGCTTTGGTAAATACTTTAGTCTTGGCTTATGTTGGTACAGCTTTACCTTTGTTACTTCTCATAAAAACATATGGATATGATATGCAAACAATACTCAATATGGAAGGTGTTTCAACCGAGATTATAAGAGCTATAGTTGGAAGTATTGGTTTGATTATGACTGTACCTATTGTGACTTTGCTGGCTGTGTTTTATTTGAAAAATTATGAACATAAGAAAGATAGAAAAGGGCATGGGCATAGTCACTCTCACAGTCACTCACACCAATAAAATATTTTCAAAATAGTCAAAAAAAGGTTATAATATAACCAACATGCGACTAAAATCAATTCACATCATCGGTTATAAATCCTTTGCAAAAAAGACTGATTTAGTTTTTAATACACCTATCACTTCGATCGTAGGACCAAACGGATCTGGAAAATCAAACGTAGTAGAAGCTTTTCGTTTTGTTTTAGGCGAGCAATCTTTGAGATCTATGCGAGGTAAAAAGGGTGAGGATATGATTTTTAACGGTGGACGAGATCTTTCTAAGTCTAACCGTGCGTCAGTTAAAATAGTTTTCGACAATAGACTACTTGAAGAAAACGCTGAGTTCAATAGACTTTTTAACACACATAGCTTTGATGAGGTAACTATAGAAAGAGCTGTAAACAGAGATGGAACAAATGAGTATAGTATAAACGGCAACTCAGTCCGTCTTCGTGACATCATAGAGCTTTTAGCTGAGGCTAACATTGGTTCATCAGGACATCACATCATCTCTCAAGGTGAAGCAGATAGACTTCTATCATCATCAAACAAAGATAGAAAAGAAATGATAGAGGAAGCACTTGGTCTTAAACTTTATCAATACAGAAAAGAAGAATCACAAAAAAGACTTGTTAAAACCGAAGAGCATATGAAAGAGGTTGAGTCTTTAAGACGTGAGCTTGCACCACACATTAGATTTTTAAAAAAGCAGATTGAGAAAATAGAAAAAGCACGAGAGATCAGAGATGAATTAAAAAATCTGTACAAAGAGTATTTTGCATATGAAAAAGTTTTTCTTGATTCAGAGAAAAATGATATTAAAGAGTCTCGTATATCTCCAGAGCAAGAGTTGTCAAGTCTTGATAGTAAGTTGACAGAGGTAAAAAAAATATTGGCTCAAAATCAAACATCAACAGAGTTTACAAATGAGTTGTTTGAACTAGAGGGTGAACTTAAAAATATTCGTTTTAATAAAGAAGAACTATCTCGTTCTATGGGACGCTTTGAAGGTGAGATAAACTATATAAATAAAAACATAGATAAAAGAAAGTTAGATCTTGAAAATAAAGACAATACAGATATAAAAGTTTCATTTTTCGAAATAAAAAACCTTATAAATAAAATAAAAACTGTTTTAGGTGATATAAAATCAGGAGTGTACAAAGATGAGTCTGAAATAAAACAAGTATCAAATGATCTTATAAACGAGTGTGAATCTTATGTAAAATCAAAAAATAATGAAGGAGAAAAGGTTGATTTTGAAACTGACTATAATGAAATAGATCGTATAAAACTTTTGATTGTAAATATAGAAGATGACATTAAGGCTTTAAACGATAAAGAGGTTAATATTTTAGAAAAATATACAGAAACAAAAAATAAAATAGAATCATTTAAAAATGAAAATGTTGAAGCTGAAAAAGACTTGTTAAAAGTTATGTCTCGTAAACACGAAATACAGTCAGAGTTGGATAAACTAAAAGTTCGTGAAATCGCCTTTACAGAAAGAAATGCAGAATACGAAAGAGATATGATGGAGGCTACAGCAATTATTGGTGTTGAGGCTATAAGATTTGATGATATACAAGCTCATGATTTTGATAAACAAAAACAACATGATAGAAAGTATCAAGTTGAAAAGTTCAAGATAAGACTTGAAGAGCTTGGTGGTGCAGGTGATGAGTTGGTTGTTAGGGAATATAATGAAGTGAATGAAAGAGATGAATTTTTACTAAAAGAGATGGAAGACTTGACTAAGTCCATGCAAGATCTGGAACAGCTTATAGCTGAAGTTATTGAACAAATAAATAATCTTTTCAATGAAGGTGTTAAAAAAATAAACCTACAGTTCTCAACATTTTTCAAACAAATGTTTGGAGGAGGAGAGGCAAGACTTGTTGTTACTGAAGAAAAGAAAAGAAAGAAAAGAATAACAGATATAGATGATGAGGATATGGAAGAGGAAGTTGATGAAAATGAAACTAAAGAGTTTGGTATAGATGTGTTTGTTTCTCTTCCTCATAAAAAACTAAAGGGACTGTCTATGCTTTCAGGTGGTGAAAGAGCTCTTACTTCTATAGCGTTGCTGTTTGCTATGAGTCAGGTAAATCCACCACCGTTTATAATACTTGATGAAACTGATGCGGCACTTGATGAGGCTAACTCAAGGCGTTATGGTGACATGATAGAGCTTTTGTCTAAGCACTCTGAACTTATACTAGTAACTCATAACAGAGAGACTATGAGTAGGGCAGGAGTGCTGTACGGAGTTACTATGGGTAGTGTTGGGTATTCACAGTTGTTATCGATAGGTTTTGAGGAGGCGTCACTTAATGCTAAATAGAAGCCTCTCAAAAAAAAGTCTTCCAAGAAATGAAGACTATTTTTTTGTTCGGATTTAGAGGATCTTGTTTCGAAAATAAATTTTAGTATAAACCTTACATCAACACCAAAAAATCAATCGTTTTCAAATCCATATCAACACCACGAAGTTTTACTCTAACTTTGTCTCCGAGACTTATGACTTTTTTTCCATCTTGTGATTTTACAAGATAACTTTTTTTATCAACTTCCCAAAAATTATTTTCTCCTAGATCTTTCAAACGTATCAAACCTTCAGCAAGTGACTCCGGTTCTTGTATAAAAACTCCAAAGTCAGATATACCTGAAACTGTACAGTCAAACTCTTGTCCTATTTTATTAGATAAGTACTCAACTTGCTTATATTTGGTACTTGCTCTTTCAGCCTCAGCGGCTTTAACTTCTTGAGAAGATGAATGTTCACAAATCTTGTCTAGGGACGCAAGGTATACAGGGGATAGTTTTTGATTATCTAGTAGTTTAGATAGTATACGATGTACACAAAGGTCAGGATAACGACGTATAGGGGAAGTGAAGTGTGTATAAAACTCAAAACCAAGACCAAAGTGCCCTATGTTATTTGTTTGATACACTGCTTTCGCCATAGAGCGAAGAGTTGCTGTTTTTATGATTGTTTCAGATGGTAAACCAATACATTGCTGCAAAAGTTTCTGTATGTCTCTACTATGTATGTTTTTGTGAGGACTGAAATCAAGTCCAAGAGCATTAACAAATATAGATAGGTCAAGTATTTTCTCAGAGTCTGGAAGATCATGGACACGATATACTCCGGGTAACTTTTTATTTCCCTCAACGTTGTGTGTAAATATATAGAGTGCTGTTTCTCTGTTAGCCAAAAGCATAAACTCTTCAACAAGGTGATTTGTCCATATTCTCTCTTTTTTATACACCTGCGTTGGGAAGCCTTTGTCATCTAACACAAACTTAATCTCATCAGTTTCAAAATCTATTGCCCCAGCTTTTTTTCTTTCTGCATTTAGTATCTTTGAAAAACGAGATAGTTCAAACAGTTCTGGATACTCTGACTCATCGCCTTTATCAAGTACCGCCTGCGCCTCTTCATATGAAAATCTTTTATCTGAATGTATTATAGACTTTGATATTTTTTTACTTATTATATGACCTTCTTGATTCATTTCAAAAACTGTAGAAAATGCATATCTATCCTCGTTCGGGTTTAGTGAACAAAAACCATTTGAAAGCACTTCAGGAAGCATGGGTATGGTTCTATCTACTAGATATACCGAGAAAGCTCTGTCTTTAGCTTCATCATCGAGCGCGTTGCCTGGTCTAACAAAATGAGACACATCAGCTATGTGTATTCCAATCTCAACATTGCCATTATCAAGTTTGCGAAAAGATAGAGCATCATCAAAATCTTTTGCATCAACTGGGTCTATGGTACATGTAAAAACTCCTCTCATATCAAGTCTTTTCGAAACTTCTTCCTCTGTTATTTTTCCATATTCTTCCACAGCAGCTTTAGCATCTATCTCTGTTTGAGGATTATGTTCAACACTAAAACCAAAATCAGCCACTATAGAATGCATCTCAGCATTGTTTTCACCTTTGTCTCCAAAAACTTGAGACACATTTCCATAAAAAGTTCTCACTACAGTTATGTCTGTATATCCGCGATCATTGACAGATTTATTGACTGTAACTTTTGGATTTTTTGTAAAGTCTAAAGTAACTAGTATTTTTTTATTTACAGCTATTTCAAAACCTTTAGGGTTTTGTATTTCAAATGAGCAATTTAATTTATTGTTGTCAGGTATTGCAATAATAACATTATCCTTGATTTCTTTGACTGTTGCAGAAAAGTCAGTTTTATATCTTTCTATAATTTTAACAACTTTACCTTCTATTTCACCCCATTTGTTAGGTCTTGGAAATGTTTCTATTTCAACTTTGTCTTGTGGAAGAGAAGAGTCTATAAAGTTGTGGGGGATTGCTATATCTTTTTCATCTTTGTTTGACTTTTCTTTTCTTAAAAACCCTTTACCTTTATTGTTTAATATTAGTTGACCTATGAATCGATGCATTTATTTTTTTATTTTAAAGTATTTTTTTAATATATTCTATCAAGTTTTGCAACTCAACACTTTCTTGTGATAAGTTTTTCATATTACGAACCATTACTGAGTTTTGCAAGGATTCTTTATGTCCAACAAGTAACAGGTATGGCACATTTAGTTTTTCTGCATATTGTAATTGCATAGATATTTTATCTTTTGATAAATCATGATGTATAAGTATGTTGGCATGATGCAACATGTCTAAAACATGAAGTGTTTTAAAACGAGCCTCATTACCGAATTGTGCATAAAAAAACTTTACATCATGATCATCTATTGATTTTATTGAAGTTAAAGGTTTAAGATTTTTAGATATATTCTTTAAACCTTCTATATATACACTCAGTGTAGGTATTTCTTTTTTTCCAAGTATTTTTTTAGAAATTATGTCATGTCTACCTCCTTTTATTGTTAACACAGGTTTTGCTTCATCTGCATTTTGAACTCTAAAAATAATACCTGAATATAAGTCAGAGCTATTAAATAGAAAAGTATTTATTTTAAAATTTAGGTTTAGATTTTCTATGTATTCTAATATATCTTTAAACTCTAATCTAGATATTTCAGATAAATAATCTATTGGATTCGGTATTGAAATATCCTCTTTCACACCTTTTTTATTTTCAGAAATTATATTTACATTTTCAAGTTCAGCAAAAGCTGCATATATATTTTTTTTAGATAATAACAATATGTTTTTGGGAATATTCTTTTGATTTTTTTTGAAAAATTGATTTAATTCTTTATTAAATTTTTGAACAGATTCTTTGTCACCGATAAAGTTTATATCAACTACAATATTAGATTTTTTACCATACATTTCTTGCATTATTGAATAAGCAGTTTGCACTACCATTGCATCATATATATTTTTTTTAGTACCTACTATGTGATATACAAAATTATTTTCGTCTTTACTATATGCTATACTTGCAGGAAATTGAAAACCTTCAAATTTTTTATCAATAACTTTCTTTTGAAAAGAAAGTGTATCTATTAGATTCTCTTGATCATATTTTGACAATAATTTTTTTTCTAAATTTGTGTATTCAGGTTTCTGAGTATGTCTAAAACCAAAATGCTGTAATATTTTAAATATTCTATAATGGTTTGGTAAAACACTTTCAATTGTTGTTATTTTTTTTGTGATTACAATTTTTTTCATATTTTTATTTTATTATTTAGTATTCATATACTCCCTTATACCTGGAAATACTTGTATTTTATCAAACGGATATAGACGTAATAAAACTCTACCTTCTATAGCTTCTTTTGTTACAGGACCCCAATAACGAGAATCAAAACTAGCAAATCTGTTATCACCCATGACAAAATATTCATCTTTCTTTAGATTTATTAAAGGTGAAGTTTTTGGACTTTTGTAATAAATAAAATTCTCAGGTATTAATTCATTATTAATAAAAGTATTATCATCTTTAACTTCTATTTTTTCACCTGGTTTTGAAATAATTCTTTTTATAAATCTATTTGTATTTTCAGCTTCTGCTGGAGGGTTGAAAACTACAACGTCACCTTTTTCTGGGTTTTTGAATCTATAAGATATTTTGTCCACTATAACATAGTCACCGTTTTTGAAAGTATTATCCATAGATGAGCCTGAAACCGTATGAGGTTCAAGAATAAATACTCTAAAAATAACAATAAAAACCAGTATTATAAAGAAACTTGTCCAAGACATGTCTCCACTCTTATTTTTAGGTTTTGAAATGTTTATATTGTCTATTTCACTCATATTTTGCTATATTATATCATATACATGAAATATATAATAGGATTGGGAAATCCGACCAAAAAGTACAAAAATACAAGACATAATATCGGTCAAGATGTGGTTTTTCGACTTATGGATGATATGGGGGATATAGCCGGTGTTAAGTTTATAAACCCAGAGTGCTATATGAACGAGTCTGGGGTTGCTTTGAAGAAGCTTTTGAAAAATGTTAAAGCTGGTAGTGAAAATAAGAACGTACTCGTTATACATGATGATTTGGATCAAACTATAGGAAAGGTGAAAATGAGTTATGGAGGGAACTCTGGTGGGCACAATGGTATAAACTCTATATACTCAATAATAGGTATAAAAGACTATTATAGATTGAAGATTGGTATATGCCCTGAGGTTAAGCCAAGTAAGGATGAGATTTCTGATTTTGTTGTGGGGAAATTTGGTCCTGATGAGAAAGAGGTGATGAAGAAACTGTATTCAAAAATATTGGATGGGGTGAAGCTGTTTGTGGGTGGGGAGGTTGATAGGGCTGTGGAAAGTGTAAATAAAAAATA
This sequence comes from Minisyncoccia bacterium, assembly GCA_041752275.1. GTDB lineage: Bacteria > Patescibacteriota > Minisyncoccia > Phycocordibacterales > CAIZLB01 > CAIZLB01. Next base: position 90,970 of record JBGSHK010000008.1, read on the forward strand.
AAAATTGTTAAAGAAAACACTTAATAAAACTTAAGATACTATATTGTAAATATAAAAAATATATGAATTAATATTGATATAAATAAAATAAAACTTAATATTAAATTAATATACCAACCTAATTTTGTTTCAAAATTATCTTCTCCTAAAAAGATTTCCTCAACTCTTAATTTTTTTGCTCGAAAAAGTGTTACAATACTTGCTGATTGAAATATTAAACCTATTGTTATAAATAGTATTGAAAGAAATACTGTAATCCCATCATCAGAACTAACACTAAGTGCAGAACTGGCTATGATACCAAGGATTATAAAATAAATAATATAAGATAATGTAAAGTATAATAAACAAAGTAAGTTAAGTTTTAAGCTCTTTTTCATACAAATATTTTAACATAGGAAATAAAAAAATACATCCTATTGTCGGATGTATTTTTTCAAAATCATCTTTAGTTCAATTTCAATATCATCCTCTGTTTCTCAGGCTCAAAGATAGAAATCTTGAAAGAATATGTCTTTCCAATCTCAACTTTCTCCTTCATAGTCTTGTCATCACCAAATTCTGATATATGTACAAGTCCTGAAACACCTTCTTCTATAGAAGCCAATGCTCCATGTTTATTATATTTGATTATAATACCTGTAACCTCATCATCTTTTTTGTATTTTGCTGAAGCCTCAGTCCATGGATTTTCTTTTCTAGCTTTTAGAGATAGAGACACTTTTCCATCTTTAAAGTCTATGATACGAGCCTTAACTACATCACCAACTTTAAACATAGTTCTAGGGTCGTCGATCAAGCCCCAGTCTAACTCTGAGATATGGGCCAAACCTTCAAGTTCGTCGTTTATCTTTATGAAGATACCAAAGTCTACTGTTCCTGTGATAACACCATCAACATCATCACCTACAGAGTATTTAGCACTCATTTCTGCCATCTTAGCAGCATTTCCTCTACTTTGATTAGCGTTATTTACATGAGTTCCATCAAAGTCTTTTTCAGAGAAAATAAGCTTATTTTCCTTTGCGTCAGCAGTTATAATATATACTGATATTTTTTTACCAATAAGTTTTTTAAGCTCATCTTGTATTCTATCTTTGTTACCATCTTCAACTTTAGGATAGTTTTCTGTCTTAAGTTGAGAAGCAGGAAGAAAACCTTGTATACCTTGCCATGACATCATAAGTCCTCCTTTGTTAGCATCCTGTACAGCTAAATCAAAATGAGTTTTTTCAAGTACAGCTTGCTCAGCATCTTTCCATAGAAGTGCCTGTCTTGCTTCTTTAAGTGAAAGCTCTATATATCCATCTTTTTCATCATAGCCTGATATTTTAGCAGTTATAAGATCACCTGAGTTAACTTTTCTGATAATATCTCTGGCTATGATAAATTCTTTACCATATATAACTCCTGTTCCATATGGTGATAAGTCTACGAAAAGTCTACTCTTATATAGAGTAATAACTTTTCCTTCAATATCATCACCAATACTTGGTGGATTAGGAATATCTTTAAATTGTTCTTCTAATGTTGTCATTTGTCTAATTGGGTATTTTCTAATTGTTCTTATTGCGGTTAATGGTCTTTGTGATGAACAAAGGGGATGAATAAGGGTTACAAAGAGAAAAGGGTTTTTAATATTATTTAACGTGAACTATTTTCTTAACAGAAACAGTGTTGTCTATGTTAATCTTTCTTTTTGAGCCAAAAGTAACTATCCCTTGTTTAGTTGCAAAAAGAGTATGGTCTTTACCCATAGATACATTTGTACCAGGTAAAACCTTACTGCCTCTTTGTCTTATGATTATTGATCCAGCAGAAGCTTTTTCACCACCATAAAGTTTAACTCCAAGATATTTTGGCTGTGAATCCTTTAAGTTCTTTGACGATCCACCTGCTTTTTTTGTTGCCATATTTCTTTATTTTTAATTTATATTTTCTTAATAATTTCTTTAGAATTTCTCCTGAAAAATTTTACATTATCTATGGTAAAGATAATAGCATGAGTATACACGACATAATCACAAAAATCAATACAGATAAAAGGGAAATCGGGTTTTCGAGGTGTAAGGCTTGTTGGGTGCTTTTTTTGAGTGTGGGGATGATTTTAGGGCAGGTAGGACTATTTATTTACATATATTTAACGTTTAAATGATATGGATCAGATTTTATCCCTAATCGAGAAATACTACTATATGAAAGATGGTGAGTTTATAGAAAATCATCAGAGCTTTTTTGTGGTGCATGATGATGAGATAGATATAAGGTTAAAATATAAGACTATAAAGCATATAGTGGAAAAGAGGAAGAAGGATGGATATAGTATTGGGGAATTAGATAATTTGATTAAGAAAGTGATTAAATTACTTGAATCTTATGAATATAATTTTGTTCAAGATATAAAAAATAATAGCTATTTGTTGATTGAAAAAGGATATAAACTTAAAGCCTTGATTGTTGTTGTGGATATAAACCTTGAGGACGAATCAATATGTATTAAAACAGCTTTTATCAAGTCTGCTACAAAAACAGATAAGTATATAAAGTAAAAAACCCACCTAAGTGAGTGTTTTACGACTGGGAGGACGGAAGACCCCTCCATTGCCACGCAGGCCAGCGGATACTCCGATTTCCCGCTTTTCAGTGTGGTTATTATATAACAGGTGCGTTTTGAATGCAAATAGAAAAACACACGAACTATATGAGAACGTGTGCTTTATTTTTTAAACTTAGCCTTGAAGGCTGAAGGTACTGTGATGACACCAAGATGCTTTCCAGAGACTTCATGACGATGTCGAGTGAAAGGACCTTTGCATTGGGTGTATATTGGGCAAATGTTACTCATATTTGATCCAACACATCTATTGCATCCATATCTACCTAAGATCCAGGTTGCATTGACCGAACTGATGTCTTTTCTGAACTCTTTATGAAGCCTGGACATAAGTGGTCTCAATTCTTTTTCAAGACTTGAAACTTTTATCTGTCCCTTGCCTTTGAGAATACTAGTAGATGATACAATTGCCTGGACCCACACATCGATAGGTACTATATCAGCAAAATCAAAGTCAGAGAGTTCGCTTAAAAACATAGCTAACAAAGAAAATATTTTTACCTTTGCTCCTGGAAACAGGTTTTTGACAGCATGTTTTCTAGCAATCTTTTTGAGTTTGTGTATAAGTTCATCAATATTTGAAACTCCTTCATATATCTTTCTTGGGTCACCATTGAAAAATCGGTCCAAGTGATCCTTTCTTTTGATGAAAAAACCGATCTCACCAAGTGGAAGTGCTGTTTGGTATTGTCGGAAGAGTTTAGTCATTTCATCAATAGAGGGAGAGAATCCGACAGTGAAGAGATGTGGATTTTCACTGAACATCAAAGCAAAGTTTCTGTAGAGAACTCTACTGTTGGTACGACGGTCTGACATAGCTACGAGAGCTAGCCAATAGATATGTTTTTCATCACCGGGTTTGAGACCAAGGGGAATGTAGAGTTTTTGAGGTCCAGAGTTCTCAGCGTTAAGGGATGAGAAGATGCCAGTTTTTTCTTTGTAAGCTCTGAAAATAAGTCGGAATATCTTTCGAAAACGAAGTTTGTTGATGGTTATCATGGTTGTAGAAGGTTCGTATTAATGTAGAGTATTGGTTTATAAGGAAGTTGTCAATGAAAAAACGCCGGACCTTTTTTGGGTCCGACGCGATTCGTGGTTTATTTCGAATCTATTTTTGAATGATTGGATTGCGGCAAGGATCATTGAGATCCAAGATTTGTCCAATTGTTGGCTCTACATTGGCAAGCCGTTTTTTCTCTCCGGGAGTAGCACGCTCACCTAAGGATCTCACTAATGCACGCTTCAAGGGATCCAGGATATTACGAGCGAACTCGTAGTGGGCTAGGGTTTGATATTTGCCGTAGCTCGATTCTATTTGACCCACCTTACACTCAGGGAATGTAATTCCCCAAACTGCATTCATGGCACCCCAAGCCCCATCGTAATGGGCGTAACCCCAACTTGGAATTATATAAGAGTCTTCATTTTCGGTCCAGCTTTGGAACCTTGTGTTACCACAATGTGAATCAAGCTGGAGATATCCATCCCGAACACCAACAGTGTCCCTGAAGATAGTGTTGTCGTTCTCTTCACACTTCGCGTGTGGGAGGAGTTTTGGAATAGTAAACTCTACACTGTACCTGATCACTGCTTTCATATTTTGATTTAGTTTCGATTTTTGGATAATCGGAAAGATTTCTGCCTTTCGGCGAAGCTGATTTTTTGTCCCCTTTCCAGTTAAGACTCAGCTTTAATGATACATAGTAAATATATATCTATAAAGCTAGGTCTAACGTTCGACTTACCTATATCGGTGTTAATGACCTACTTTTATATTATATCATATTGAATGAAAAAGTCAAAAAACACCCAGAAACCACATCAACATGGCAGGGGATAAAACCCTTTAATATCAAGCTATTTCACCCATTTTGTAGACATTTTTACATATCCATGACCTAGTATGCTCACATTTGACACACCGTGATTATAATGACATAACTTGCATTTTATCTCAGTATGTGCTACAATGACATTGCCACTGTAAGAGTGGTTTTCAATTTGTGCAACCTATACATTATCTCAGACGGCCTCAGTTTTCAGGATTATAGTCTTACATAATCAATCTGGTTTTGGCCCTTCAGATGCGGGTAGATAAAGTAATAGAGATTACAAGTTAAGAAACGCTTATTTTACAAATTACAACAATAGCCTTTGTATCTTTAGTATCAGCTGGTTTTATTAACACAACTGATATTGATACAAATGCTACTCAAAATAGTATTATTTCTACAAGTACGGAAATAGTAAGTACTTCAACAATTAAGACAAAAACTAACTCTGGTTTAGAATCAAAAGTAAAAGTTTATTTCTCTGATACACCAATCATGCAAAAAATTGCATATTGTGAGTCAAGAAACAGACAATTTGAAAAAGATGGTTCTTCACTTAGAGGCGTTGTTAACTCTCGTGACGTTGGAATCTTTCAAGTGAATGAAAAATATCACTTAGCTGATTCTAAAAAAATGGGTATTGATATACACACAGTTGATGGAAACATGAAGTACGCCAGACACTTATATGAGAGTCAAGGTACTAGACCATGGAATTCATCACGTCCTTGTTGGGGTAAGTATCAAAATCTTGCTTTAAACAAATAATATAACAAAAAGCGTCACTATCTTAAGGTGAGGCTTTTTGTTTTGATTTTTTTTGAATATAAAAATAGCCGTTACCTTAAAATGGGGTAACGGTTTTATGTGTATATAGTGTGTTAGGATGCTACAAGACTTTGACTTGGAGACCATTCTTCTCCGACAATTATTTGAGCTCCTTTATATACCTCACTAGCTTCAACTGTGTTAGGGCTAGGATTTAAATACGATAATGCTAAAATTACCTGATTAGGCAAAATTTCATTTTTATTTAAAATAAAGGTTTCAATAATTGAACCTTTATCAGTTAAAAAATTTCCAATATAAACAACTTGACCACGATAGTTAAAAGCTAGCATTTGTCCTAATCGAAGTCTGAAAATCATTTTTTCTGTAACGAGTACTTTTTTGGTTTCTGCACTGGTTTTTATTTCTTTAATCGCAGGTTGATTCCGACCATTAAGGCTGGATTCGAAAAGGTTAAAACTTGAACCTTCTTTTATTTCAAATGATTTAAGGTGAATAAAATGATCTCCCGGTTTTTCTCTGTGTCTTACTTTACTTAATGTAAGGGACACGTCTATTTTTATTCCTATAGAAACCCTTGTTTTTAATTTTCCTTTTCCATCCTCAATTAATTTGACCGTTGTAAATCTCAATGGATTTGTTTTCTTTACTGCAACTTTAGCTCGTCTCATGTTATGCATTGTTGTTTATTTACTTATTTCTCTCAAAGTTCGGCCTCTGTATATTAATACTAAATACTGATTCTGTCAAATAATGTTGCAATGTTAACAACTAAAATCCTGTAAAATCACTTTCATTTTTACCTTCAACAACTATTCTTTCTATCTTGTCCGCACTCATTTTTTTTATCTTAACTCTTTTACCATCTTTGTTTATATAAAACACTCCAGGCCATATACTATAGGCTTGATATTTTTTGTATATATCTGAGATAGAGTCTTTGTCAGGAAATATTTCACCTTCAGATTTTTGTATCATTTTTGTATATGTTGCACTATCGTGATTTTGTTCTATGTATTTTATTTCATCGTTCTCATATTTTTCCAAAGTTTCTATAAGCATATCAGCTGAAATTTTTGCCAACATTTCAGACAGTTCTTTTGTAGAACAAGGCCATATATTTTCATCGATAGAATATTTCTTTTGCAAGACTATAGGACCATGATCCATAAGTTCGTCCACTTGTATAATAGTCACACCTGTATGACGCTGATCTTCTAAAATCGTGTTTTGTAACGGGGCCGGACCACGGAAACGCGGTAACAGAGAAGGGTGTATATTTATAAAATCAATAGTTTTTAAATCAAGTAATACTTGAGGTAAAATCTTTCCATAATCAGCAACAACACAAACGGTATTTTCTTTTATTATTTCTTTAAACTTTTGCAATGAATCTTCCGTTTTAAGTTTTTCAGGTTGAATGTATGGAATATTATACTCCGTAGCTAGTTTTTTTATAGGTCCAGCTTCTATGATCTGATGACGTCCCACAGGTTTGTCTGGGGAGGTTATGATATATGATGGGATTTTTTTTTGCGCGAGTAAATTTTTTAAAACAGCAAGACCGAAAAAACCTGTTGAAAAAAATATAAAATTGTTTTTTTGCTCTGTATTATTCATGATCGTTTGGATCTAGATATTCTATATCTTTAGCTTTGTCTATAAAAAGTTCTCCTTTGAGATGGTCACATTCATGTTGAAATATATGAGCCAAAAGTCCACCAGCACCACGTGATTGTTTTGTTCCATTTTCATCATAGTATTCTAGAGTGACATTAGTTGATCTAAGTACTCGACCATAAAACCAACGAACAGAAAGACAACCTTCACCGTCAAGCCATTTTTTTGTTTTAGAAAATTTTACTATTTTTGGATTTATACAAACTATATCTTTATCGGCCATTTTTTCTCCTTTAACAAGGACTCTTTTTGAAACTATAAATATTTGCAGCGGTAGATTTACCTGAGGTGCGGCCAATCCAACACCGTCGCCAATAGAGGCTAAAGTCTCTTTCATATCTGCTATGATTTTTTGTATTTTAGGATTTTTAATATCATCTATCGGCACCAGGTTTGCAGGTGTGTCGAGTATAGGATTTCCTTTTTCTATAATAGTAAGAATAGACATATATTGATATTACTACAGTAGTTTTCTACTATCAACCTCAATTTTTATATATTGAGGCAGGGATTTTAGATAATATATAATCGGATTTTTCAAATAATCTTTTTTACCTATGAGTATATGTATGGTTGTTTTTATCTTGTCGTCAGCTTCAAAAAAGGTTGTATAATGTTTTAAATATTCTTTTATTGTTTCTAAAAGTTTTATACTTTTTTCTGTTGGAATGGATATTTGTATATGAGTAGAGTAAGGGGGTAGGTTTAACTCTTTTAATTCATCTTCATTTTTTATTTTATTTATATTATTTTCTTGGAGATTTTTCCAAAAAAGATTTTCTATATCCCGAGTTTGTATTATGAAGTTTTTATTTGTTTGATGTGATAGTAATGATATTTTTTTATACACCTCATACTCCATAGAATGAAGTGGTATCGCAAATAAACTTTCAAAAGATACAACTGCTATATTATCAAACTTGAAATCAAGGCCAATACTTTGATTTATTAAATAATCATTACCTATAAAGATTGTGGACTTTTTCTTGTCTTTATTGTTTATATATTCGTTTAAAGTTTTTTTAACCTGGCTTTTAGTGTTGTTTTCATTGTCTATTTTTATTATGTCTATGTCAAATTCTTTTTGTATTTCTTTATATATAACTTCAATAGACGCTCCAAGTGGTAAAAGATTTTCATTTGAGCAAATAGGGCAGGGTGCATCTATTTTTATAGGGACATGATTATTTTTACATTTAAAAACATAAGCATTTCCTTTAAGATCTATTTCCAAATCTTCAAAACACTTAGGGCAACGCATCACATGCTTACAGTCAGGACATATAGTTTTAGGTGCATAACCTTTTTTCAGGGTATATAGTAAAAATGATTCGTTATTTTTCTCACTTTTTTTGAGAGCTGAAAAAAGTTCAGGTGAAATAAGGTTTAGTCTGTCTTTATATACTTCATTGTCTAAATTTTTCTTTTTTATAGCAGTTCTGTTTTGTGAACTTTGTTCTATTATATATAAGTTTTTGTTTTTTAGCTCAAGCTTTGTTTCTATTTCGTTTAGTTTTATTTTTCGTCTTGTACAGTATTCTTTTATAAAATATCTATAATCAAACTTTTTGAATAAATGACGATAGTATTCTGACTCGGCTGAGTATATATTTATAGTTTTTATTGTCTCAGTATCTATTTTATACAGGTCTATAGGTAATATTTTATTTTCTAAAGAATTCGCTTGTAAATATTCTTGTACAGGAAAAATATTTATTTCTTTGGTATATGATTTTGTTATCTCTATACTATTGGATAAATTTTCTAGTATCTTTTTAGGAATCATTTCTGAAAATACTTCGCCAAATGGTTTTATATAATAGTTAGCAGTTTTAAGTACGGAAAAAATAAAATCTTGACTGAAAAGATTCAGCCTGTTTATTTTTTCAATTTTTCTTATTGTAAAGTTTTGCGATTTTATAAACTCTTTGGCTTCATTTACAGAAATAACAGAATCAACTACCACCCAGATCTTTCTGTTTTGTAGTGGTGCTTCTATTATATCGGCAATCTCAACATCTTCATTTATCCAATAGGTTAATGAATCAGAAAAAGTTTTTTTTAGTATGGGGTAGACTTTGATACATTTCATAATAGGAATATATGTATTATAATAACACATATGAAACCCGAAGAAGATTATATAGAAACACATAGTACAGATTCAAGTATTTTTAAAGTTTATCCAAAGCAAGTTATTTTTCCGAAAGACGAAATAGAAATAGTTGATATTATAAAGCATGCAAAGGTAAATAAAAGGCATATATCAGTGCGTGCCGGTGGAAGTTGCATGGATGGAGGATCGTTGAACAATGATATTATAATGAATTTAACCAGGCATTTTACTGATATAAAAATAAATCAATACGCCAAGTCAGTTGATATTGATATGGGTGTTTACTATAGAGATCTTGAACATGAAGTGTCAAAACTTGGACTTATGTTTGCACCATATACATCGTCAAAAGACGTTTGCGGTATAGGTGGTATGCTTGGAAACAACGCGTCAGGTGAGAAAAGTATACGCTTCGGTGCAACTATAGATAACGTTTTATCTGCTCGTGTTTTTTTGTCCGACGGTAACTTGTATAACTTTGAAGAAATAACTGAAGATCAATGTTTAAAGTTGTCAGAGCAAAAAACTTTTATTGGAAATATTCATAAAGAAATACGGGAAATATATAAAAATTATGCAAATGATTATGTAGAAGCTATTGGCAATGTCATCAAATCAGCTTCGGGCTATAAACTTGATAAGATATTTAATAAAGAAAAAAATACTTGGAACTTGGCAAAGATTTTTATAGGAGCTCAGTCAACTTTGGGTATTATTCATTCTGCTAAACTTAAACTTGTAGATATGCCAACTCACACAAGACTTATTGCCATACCTGTCAACTCCCTTGCCTCATTGCCACTCTTGTTGCAAAAAATAATGCAAAATGATCCAGAAAGTGTTGAAACATTTGATGTAAACACTTACATATCAGCAAAACCATTTTTACCTGAGGATACTTTGAAAATACAAAAATATTTTGCAAACGGTGAGCATCTCATAATCCTGGCTCAGTTTGACGAAGACGATTTGGCTCATAAAGTTTTTTTGGAGTTGAAAGAAGTAGAACCTAAAACAGAATATATATATGATGATTCTGTTGCTACAAGTTTATGGAAAGTTAGACGATCATCTTTTGGTGTGATGAGAGATAGGGTTTATGATAAAGTGACAAAAAAAGCTGTGCCTTGTATAGAAGATATTATTGTTCCTATAGATAAGTTTGATGAGTTCATACCAAGACTTATGGAGATCTTAAATCTGAACAATATAGAATATGGATATCACGGTCATATAGGGGATGGTGCTATAAGAGTTATACCTATCATAGACTTTGAACATCATAAAAAAGCAATAGAGAAAATAGTGTTGTTATGTGATCAGGTTTTTGATCTCGTGAAAGAGATGGGTGGAAACATGTCCGCGGACCACAGTGATGGAATAATAAGAACACCTTTTTTGAAAGAGTTTTATGGTGTTGATCTTTATGAGGGGGTGGTTGTGGGGATTAAAAATCTGTTTGATCCAGATAGGATTTTTAATCCAGGGAAGAAGGTGGGGTTGAGGAAGGAGGATTTGGAAGGGTTTGGGTTGAGATAACAGGTTATTCCTTATTCTCAGCTATTCTAGGTAAATCATTTCTAATAAAATCTTCTATATCTCCATCTGGTGTGTCAAAAACCGTATTGCTATCATTTGTTGTACTACCTATAACAAGATGCCACAATAAACAGTGTTGATATTGACCTGATGTATATTTCCGTTGAATTTTTTCATAGAATTTTTGTATTTCTGGGTCAAAATATTTAAGTTCTATTTTGTTTATTGAGTTAAGAAATAATTCTCTGACTTCTGTGTACTTATCTTTATTTGATTCTTGTGAATATGATTCCATTTAGCTAGTATACCATAGATTCAGATTTGTTATAAACTATAAAAAATAAACCCTAAAACACCACCGTCATAGTCGTTCCACAATTAAACTCACTCTCAACAAATATTTTTCCACCTAAATATTTCTCCGTATAATACTTCGCTGAAGATAAGCCTACACCGCAATTTTCTTTTTCTTTATTTTTACTCGAGTAAAAATGATCAAATATAATCTCAAGATTTTCATCTTTGATACCAATGCCATTGTCGGACACGGATACATAGTTTTTATTACCATGTTTACCTAAAAGTATTTCAATCTGATATTTTTCCTTATAATTTACTTCTTTGTCCTGCAAACAAGCTTCATATGCATTTGATATTAAATTTAAAATTATATGATTTAGTATCGATTTTTTTGTATACAGTATTTGATCCACAACACTTTCATATTTTACTATTATTTCAACCTCATTTTTAAAATAATTATTCTTTACAAGTTGAATCAATTCATTTACTTCTGTAACAAGGTTAAACTTCTCATCCTCAATCTTAAGCCCTATTTGTTTTCTTATATTTTGCAACATAGATACGAGTTTTTCATGTGTATTTTTAATACTTAAAATTGTATTTTTTAATTCTTTATCTGTTGATATGTTTTCATGATTTAAATTTTCTAAATGAAGACTCATTGTCTGTATAGGTGTTATGAGATCATGATAAAGTCCACCAGATAATTTACCAAATTCTATCATGTGATACATTTTAGATATTTTTTCCATTTGCATTTGTTTTATTTCATATGTTTTTTCTCTAACGATTATCTCTAGATTATCTCTTTCTTTTTTGAGAATATTTTCAACTCTCATAGCTCTATTTAAGGTTTTATTTTGTTCTTGATTAAATTTTATTAATAAGAATGATATAAAAATAAACATTATTGAAAATTCTATAATATCATTTATTCCAAAAGATGAATTGTTATGCCAAGATGTTTTTATATTTAAATAATTACGCAAATAATTTCCAATAAAAATTGAAGCTATCAAAATAAAATTATAGATAAAATTTTCCTTAGTTTTTGAAGTTAGTGACAGTATAACAACACAAAATAAATATGAGATTAAAATAGAAGGTAAATCAAAACCCCACCATATACCGGCTATAAAATTTAAAATTAATATTGTTGATATTAGTATAATTTTTGATAAATAAATTTTATTTTTTAAATTTAAAATATAAGAAATTAAGAATATTATAGGAATAATTATGGAAAAATATAAAGGAAATAATTTTACTGTTTTATTTTCTATAAAATTATTTATATAACTTAAGATTAAAAGTATTGAATATAATACAGAAAAACATAAAGCAAATATGTTTACATAAGACAATATTAACTTTATGCGATTTTTTTCTGCATTATTTATATAATTCATATCTATAAATATACATATTTAATTATTCCAAGGCAAAGAGGTGATGTTTTTCATATTTTTATTTCCATAATCTTTAAAATAATATGTGAATCGATTAAGTTCACGTATTTATTATATATAAGTCTATATTAAATAAATTTTAAGAAATAATAAAGATTTAAAAGTAAAAATAAACCTTAACGGTAGTCTGAAAATAAATATATAAATATTTTGCCCCCGACCCACCCCTCATGCTACAATACTCCATATGATAATAAACTTTTACGGCAATCAATTTACAAAACTTCAAGTAGGGGACACAACCCTAGCCTTGGACCCTTTCAAGGGCACAAAGTTCGGGGCTGACATCGTTCTTCAAACTACTCTACATGAAGATATGGGTGCGGGTGAAGATATGTTTTTTGGTAACAAAGTACCACATATTATAAAAGGACCAGGCGAGTATGAAGTAAAAAATATATTTATAAAAGGTCATGAAGCCTATACTAACTATGATGGTATTGATCATATCTCAGGCACCACTTACTATACTTTTGAGTTTGACGGTATGAGAATACTTTTCTTAGGCGCGGCCGCAAAATCAGAAAAGAAAATCATCCTCGATGGGGAAGTAGATATTATTTTTATACCCGTATCAGGAGATGGACGTTTTTCTGCAAAAGAGGCAGCGGCTTTTTTGAAAGATATTGATTGTAAAGCGGTTATACCTATGGGATTCACAGACAGTAAAGACAAATGTTTAGAAGATTTTATAAAGGAAACTGGATCAGAAAAAACAGAGGTGATTGATAAATTAACAATAAAGAAAAAAGATTTAGATGGTCAAGATCAAAAAGTATATATTATTAAATCATAGTATTGTATAATAAAAGTAATGAATAATATTAATTATCGAAATGAACTTTTGCATCACAAGCTACATAGACATGCAAAACATCATGTTCATAGACTTCGAGGTAAGTCAGAGGCACATAGAAAAGCCTTTGCTTTTTCTTTTGCTTTTACTATAACTTTTGTTATTTTTACACTTTGGTATTTTTTATCTCTACCAAAGATATTGGAAAGTTATGAGGTTACCAAGTCTGAAAATGAAAGGTTAAATGAAGATATTTTTGGTAAATTAAAAAATGCATTTACAGGATCGGATATAGAAAGTGGTGGATTAAATATAGAAATTAGTGAATATAATAAATAAATATATAAAAACAATGAAAACAATAAAAATAATCACATTAATCTTTATCTTCGTATCAACTTTAAGTTATAAGGGTGGTATTGAAGCGTCAGTTATACAGGCTGATCCAAATTATGTGGCCGAATTTGAAACTGTAGCCAACACTACTATTGATCATGACTCCAGCGTAACAAATTCAAATTTAACTACTATTGTAGAAAATGATGATAAAATCATAACATTTGCTACTTATTTTGATACAATAAATTTGAGTGGTTATTTGTATTTATTACGTCTAAACAAAGATAGAACTATAGATAATACTTTTAGTAAATATAATTATGGTGTGCAAAATGAAACAGCTTTATATGGTCTTACAAAGCAATCAGATAGTAAACTCCTTTTAGGAGGAAGAAACGTGGAAGGTTATGGATATAAAATATTGATTAGATTAAACGCTGACGGAACTGTTGATTCAGGTTTTAGTCAAGGTTTTAGTGATCTTGAAGATGCTGAGCAAGTAGAACAAATAATAATGCAACCCGATAATAAAATCTTAGTAAGAGGAACTTTTCTTAGATACAATGGTTTTAATAGAAAGTATTTAACACGTTTAAATACTGATGGAACTCGTGATACAGGATTCAATTTAGGTACAGGATTTAGTTCCAGTGTATCAAATATAGTTCTACAGGATGATGGCAAAATAATAGCTGTTGGTAATTTTATAACATACAGTGGAGTATCTGCAAATCGTATAATACGTCTAAACTCTGATGGAACGAGAGATAATACTTTTGATATGGGTACAGGTTTTGATCAGAATCCTACTAAAACATTAATACAGTCTGATGGTAAAATATTAGTATTTGGGAATTTTACAACATACAACGGAGTATCCGCAAATCGAATAATACGCCTAAATAGTGATGGAAGTAGAGATAATACTTTTGATATGGGTACAGGTTTTAATAGTAGACCAACTATAGTCTTACAAGATGATGGTAAAATATTGGCTGTCGGACATTTTATAACATACAACGGAGTATCTGCAAATCGAATAATACGTCTAAACTCTGATGGAACGAGAGATAATACTTTTGATATGGGTACAGGTTTTTCTGCTGAACCTATTTTTGTAAAAATACAATCAGATGGTAAATATTTAATTAGTGCAAGATTTCCTGGGATAACATATAACGGAGTATCTACAAATGGTTTAATACGTCTAAATACTGATGGAAGTCGTGATACTACTTTTGACATAGGTACAGGCTTTGGTGTTATTGTGTCAGAAGCAATAATACAAAACAACGGTGATATACTTGTAGGAGGATCACTTCAGAACTACAATGGTTCCCCAGTAAAAAACCTCATCCGCCTAGAAAAAGACATAGTTTCAACACCTACAAATCCAGTAGACTTAAAAACATCATCAGACACAGGAACATCAACCATAGACAATATAACAAATGACAACACTCCAACATTTACACTAGGATGTGATGCAACTGCATACACTGTATCTTTGTATATAAACAGTGTGTTAAATGCAACAACAACATGTTCTTCAGCTTCAGTTGACATTACTACAGCAACAACATTAACAGATGATGTATACACAGTACAATACAGTCAATCAAATAACATAAGAGAAACAACACTTTCACCATCCATATCTGTTACTGTAGATACTACAGACCCAACAACATCTATTGTATCTGTAGATACAGACTCAACCTCACCTTACAGTAGCTTAAACACATCACCTCAAATAGCTCTATCTTCTGTTGTAGATGACACTATCTCAATACCTGACTTCACATGTTTGCCAACACCGGCAACAAGTCTTGTTGTTGTATGTACAAGAACAACTCCATATTCAATAGGAGCTAAGACAGAGATTGTAACTATTCAAGACCTTGCAGGTAATCAGGCAACTACATCTATATCATTTAGTATAGAATCAGCACCTGTTGTCTCATCAGGTGGGGGAGGAGGTTTCTCTGGTGGTGGATCTTCATCATCATATGTACATCCTTCACTAACATCATTTACAACAACAAATAACACTCAAGCGACATCAACACTCAACCCTATTTCAACATCAACAACTTCAACAACATCAAACATCGCAAACATCATTTTCTCAACAAATCTTAGACAAAACTCAAGAGGTCAAGATGTAAAAAACCTACAAATATTTCTAAACACTACGGGATACATAGTCTCAACAAGAGGCAACGGATCAAAAGGAAATGAGACAAACTTCTTCGGTCCTGCAACACGTGCAGCTTTGATAAGATTTCAAAAAGCATACAATATTAAACCTGCATACGGTTTCTTTGGACCTATTACAAGAAATGTGATCAACGGTTTGAAATAGATGATGTTGGATGTTAAGTGTGGTATGATGGTGTAATGCCACAATCAAATCTATATACAAACAGAGTTTTTACAAGTCAGCTTAAGGATAAACTAGGTGAAGAGGTTCAAATATTTGGCTGGATACATGTACGTCGCGATCAAGGTAAAATGATTTTTTTTGAGATACGCGACAAAGATGGCCTTATTCAAGCTGTTGTTTTACCAAATAAAACAGAGGCTCTTTCCATTGCAAAAAACTGTCGTGACGAATACGTTATCAAGGCAACTGGTTTGATAAATAAAAGACCTGACAAAAATGTGCAGGAAGGTGTTTTCAATGGAGACATAGAGATGGAAATAAATGAGATTACTATTATAAATGAGTCAGAGACTCCGCCTTATAACATACATGATTCGAAAGATGTAAATGAAGAAGTGAGGCTAAAATATAGATATCTAGATCTTCGTGGAAAAAGAATGCATGAAAACATAATAATGCGTGATAAGATTATAGCTTTTTTTAGAAACTATATGAGGGCTGATGGTTTTGTTGAAATAGAAACTCCTATACTTATGAAAGGAACCCCAGAGGGTTCAAGAGAGTTTTTGGTACCATCAAGACTACATAATGGTACTTTCTATGCACTACCTCAATCACCGCAACAGTTTAAACAACTACTTATGGTATCTGGTTTTGAAAGATATTTTCAAATAGCTCGTTGTATGCGTGACGAAGATCAAAGAGGCGATAGACAACCTGAGTTTACACAACTAGACTTCGAGATGTCATTTATTGATCAAGAAACGATACTACAATACACAGAGAAAATGTTTATAGACTTAGTTAAAGGTTTATATCCAAATAAAAAGTTTACAACTATACCATTTACAAGATTAACTTACGCCGAGTCTATGGAAAAGTATGGTTCTGATAAACCAGACCTTAGAGTCAACAAAGAAGATCTGGATGAATTAGCATTTTGTTGGATTACAGATTTTCCAATGTTTGAGAAAATGAAAGATGGATCCATATCAGCAGCGCACCATCCTTTTTGTTCAACACATCCTGATGATGAAGAATTGTTCATGTCGTCAAATGCAGGTGATGAAAATCTTTTGAAAATACGCGCCAACTCATATGACTTAGTTTTGAACGGTTATGAACTTTCATCGGGAAGTATACGTATACATAAAAAAGAAGTACAAAATCATGTGTTTAAACTTCTTGGTATGAATGAAGAGCAAATACAAGCTAAGTTCGGACACATGTTAGAAGCATTTACTTTTGGATGTCCACCACATGGTGGTTTTGCACCTGGTATAGACAGAGTTGTTATGCTTTTGCAAAATGAGCCGAACATACGCGAAGTAATAGCATTTCCAAAGACTGGTGAGGCAAGAGATCTTATGACTGGAGCTCCGGCCACTATGGGTGTGGAGCAGTTGGTTGAGTTGGGTATAAAGATTGTGGAGGGAAAATAGAAATATATATTTCAAAATTTGCACGTGTTATAAAATAAAAACCTCTCACAGATTCGTTCCATGAGAGGTTGAAGTGTTATTTTTTATATTATCGTTTACGGCGAAGTAATCCAATAATACTAAAAACACTGATGAGTATATTTGTTGATGGTTCAGGTATAACTTCAAAATTTGAGAGTATACTGTTTCCAGAAAATCCAATAGAAGTATTATCAACAGCACCCTCGAATATGCCATTCCACCCACTTCCGGAATCAACAATCACTCCGTAAATATAAGTGTTGGCCGAAAGTGGAGTACTATTTGCATGATTTAATCCACCACCAGTTATCCACTCACTTATATCAACGTTATAGTTTTCATTTGCTCCTTTACCTGTAGTCCATTGCCACAAGTTTGAAGAAATAACATTCTGTGTTTGCCATGTGTCAGTTGGTACAGCGGTATTTCCAGGATTGCTGTTGTAAACACTTTCCCAGACGAGGAAACCACTAGTATCACCAACTGTGAAGTTGTTATTACTGTCATTATCATTCCACCACATAATCTTGATTGATGGTTGTAAATGATTTGGTACCGTACTTGAAGAGTTTCGGAGCCAATGATATCCCAAGGTGTCAATATTTCCAAGTGTGGTTGCAGTATCAAAAGGGTTTACACCTATAGGATTCCATTGATAAGCAAAACCTGCTTTATCTGTCGACGTTGTCAGGTTAAGCTTTAGAGAACCATCTCCGTTTAAAGGATGATTTGCAGTGATTACAGCTGTTCCGGCACCACGAATGTCATAAGGTGCCCAACCTTGAATATTTGACGGTGTAATTGTAAGGGATGCACCCTTTGCAGAGACATATATCGCCGCTATGATAATAATTATTTTTTTCACTTTACTTTGTTGTTATTTTTCAGTATCCAGCTACTTAACTAGATTACATTATAATAACATATTTTAATTATATAGTCAAAATAAAACCATTGACACACATGTTATAATATCCCTATGAATCAACAAAATTTATTTAAAAATCAATTTCAAAACACTTTAAAGACGTCTCTGCTTATGGCGGGAATATTTCTCATAGTTGGTGTTTTAGGTTATGGTATATCACTTCGAACAGGTAATATTAACTACTTATATATATTTCTAGTTATAGGTGTTATACAAAACATCATTGCTTATTGGTTTTCTGGATCTATAGCTATAAAGTATTCTGGAGCTATTAAGACTGATCTCAGTACTCCTGATGGTGCTAAGCTACAAAGAACTGTAGAAAGACTTTCAAATCAAGCTGGGTTACCAACTCCGGAAGTGTACATTATTCCTGATCAAAATATGAATGCTTTTGCCACAGGTAGAAATCAAGCACATGCAAAGGTTGCAGCTACACAAGGTTTGATAAATAAACTATCTCAAGACGAACTTGACGGTGTTATGGCGCATGAATTAGCCCACATTGGAAATAAAGACATACTCATATCATCTATGGTTGCTGTTATGGCAGGTATGATAACTCACATGATATATATATTTGCATCAAGAGGGGAAAATAAAAATCCTATTGTTGGTATTGCTATCATGATACTTGCTCCATTTGTTGGGTTTATGATACAGATGGCGGTTTCTCGTAGTCGAGAGTTTCAGGCTGATGCGGGTGCCGCTAAGATAACAAACAATCCACAAGGATTGATTAATGCGCTTGAAAAGATACATCAAAACAATGTAGAACCTATGCTAAAAGCTGACGAGTCTATGGCACACATGTATATAGCAAATCCTTTCTCAGGGCAGAATAGTATAAGCAGATTTTTTATGACTCACCCACCTGTTGAGGAGAGGTTAGAGAAGTTGAGGAGTTTGTATTTTTAAAATAAATATAATAAAAAATGCCAGGACGTTTTAGGTCCTGGAATTGGTTTGGATTTAAATACTATTCGTTTCCATCATAATGTATGTTTCTGGATTAATTATTGTGTTCATATCTAACACCTCAACAGAAGATGTTAATGGGTTTATTTTTAATAATCTATCTACACATATTACTAAAATAGTATCTGTGTGCATTGCTGGTAAAAGTAAAGTATTCAAATCTTCTAGAAGGAATCTAATTAGAGTTGAAATACGACAAGGTCTAATTACTTTTTTTATTTTCATTTTTTCCAACAACTTATCATGAGTTGTTGTTGTGCTATTGTCCATAACATACATCATTAATTGAAGTTTGATGGTTATAAAATATTCAAACTCAATCAACAAGATATCATCATTAGGAAATATTTGACTGAGAGTGGAATCTTTAAATCTCCTTTTTACAAATCTTAAACTTTTTTTGGATTTGGGTAATCCACAAATAATCTGAGGATGTTCAAAAAATCTTATATCCATAATATGTATTGGTTGTAGGTTCTACTTAAATGAGTATAATGTTATTATTGATAAAATCAATAGGAGAGATGGCTGAGCGGTTTAAAGTACCACCTTGGAAAGGTGGCGTATGCGAAAGTGTACCGGGAGTTCGAATCTCCCTCTCTCCGCAAATTGTGCTAATATATAAACATAAATTAATTATTAATAAACAAAAATCATGGCAATATTAAAAATATTATTATTAACAGTTATAACTTTCACGGGAGGGTCCTTATGGTTTTCAAAACTATTTGGTAAAACATGGATGAAAATACATCATGATAAAGACAAAACTCCAGAAGAGATAAAGAAAGATATGAAAGGTATGTGGAAATTTATGACTGCAGAGTTTGTATTAACTTTTATTATAAACTTAACTCTATTTTTCATAGCTAGTGCATCTGATAGCCTATATGTTGCTTTGATATCTACATTTATATTGTGGTTTGGTTTTATTTTACCAACAACGGTATCCAATATTATATGGGGAGGGGATGCACATAAATGGATGGTTAAAAAAATAGCTATCAGCTCAGGTTATAGATTGCTTGCTATGTTGTTTACGGTTTGGATTTTGTTTGTTTGGTAGGAATAATGTTGTTGGTCTAATTTAAATTCATATGTATTCATATGTATAAAAAAAGCTCCACCGGATTTTATGTCCGGTGGTCTTTGAGGTTAAATTCACACTCGCCTGGGAACAAGTGTGCTTGTATCGACAGATTGATTTTTCTTTAACTCTTCTATAATTTTTTCGATCAAATCATCATTCAATACTAAAGATTGATCAATTTCTTGGCTTCCGGGATTTATTATTTCTGCCACTGAATTTTCTGGATCAGTAAGCATTTGTGTTGAAGTATCCTTAGCTAATATCAATATCCCTTTTATTCCCTCGATTGCCTCCTCAAGGGTTTTAAAATAAGGTATAGAGCTTAATATTGGCCTATAACGTTTATCTTTTTCGTGAATAATTGCAAAGGAAAATAAACTACCTTCCTCCGAACCTTGTCCAACGCTTAAATGGATATTATAAGCGTTTGTAAAAATAACTAAAGCACTGTGCCTGTTCATGTTTGTATATGTTAATGTTTTATTCTGACTTTTTTCATACTATCAAAAACCATATGATTTGCAACCAATTATATAAATATTTTGATTATTTGTTATGTTTATAAAAAATTACTATTGTTGATTTTTATGATATAATCCACTTATGTCATCCGATAACCAAAGTAAAATAGACCAACTTTTAACTCGTGGAGTTGCTGAAATCATAGATAAAGATAATTTACTAAAAAAACTTAACTCAGGAAAAGAGCTGAGAATAAAGCTCGGCATAGATCCAACTAGTCCAAACATACACTTAGGACGCTCTATTCCACTTTTAAAACTTCGAGATTTTCAAGATTTAGGTCATAAGATAGTTTTACTCATAGGTGATTTTACAGGACTTATTGGAGATACATCGGATAAAGAAAGTGAAAGACCTATGCTTTCAAAGGAGACTATAAAAACTAACTTAGAAACATATATAGAACAAGCTGGAAAAATACTTGATATATCAAAAGTTGAAGTTGTTTATAACAGTACATGGTTATCTAAGTTAAACTATTTTGACATTTGTGAGCAAGCTGATTTATTTTCTATAAACCAGTTTATATCTCGTGAAAATATTTCGAAAAGATTTGATGAAGGTAAAAGAGTGTCACTTCGTGAATTGATGTATCCACTTATGCAAGGCTATGATTCTGTAGAATTAAAGGCTGATGTTGAGATTGGTGGAACTGATCAAAAGTTTAATTTACTTGCAGGACGTGATTTACAGAGACATTATAAACAAGAGACTCAAGATATTATTATGGGTCCAATCATAGAAGGATTGGATGGAAGAAAAATGAGTTCAAGTTATGGAAATGGTGTAAATCTTATGGATACTGCAAATGATATGTTTGGAAAAATAATGTCGTTAAATGATGAGTTTATTATTAAATATTTTAAACTTGCAACTCGTGTTGATTTAGGGAAAATAAAAGAATATGAAGATGAGTTGAAAAAACCAGAAACAAACCCTCGAGACATAAAAATCCTCTTAGGAAAAGAGATTGTTAAAATGTATCACTCAGCTGAAGATGCTGATAAAGCAGAACAATATTTTATAAATACATTTACAAAAAAAGAGATTCCTGATGATATAGAGGAGATTACACCTACAGATTACAATATTATAAGTGTACTTTTAGAGTCTAAACTTGTTGAGTCAAAAGGCGAGGCAAAACGTGTGATAGAGCAGGGTGGAGTTAGGGTAAACAGTGAGGTTGTGTCAAGTCTTGACGTCAATATTGACAAGGATTCTGTTATACAAAAAGGTAAGATGGGATTTGTAAGAGTAAGGTAGATTTTATGTTTTCTTTATAATTCCTTCATTATTTATTTGGAAAATCTTTATGAGAACTTTATCTCCGGTGTTTTATTATGTGTAAATGATAAACAAAAATATTTATGATCAATGGAATAATAAAAAGAAGAATATAACTCAAAATAACATTTTTTTAGAGAAAGAGATGTTTGGTGGTGTAAGTTGGGTAAAAATAATGTTAATTTGATGTCAAATTTATAAAAATAATCAAATATGATATAATCCCCATATGCAAGACATCATCAACAAAATCTTCCCTGAAAACCTTCCTTCAATACAAGAACTTGAGGCAAAATACCCCCTAAGGGATTTGTCACCTACAGCCATGGTAACTCGTATCTGCCCATCACCAACAGGGTTTATGCATCTGGGTACTATTTATGCTTCATTACTTAATAAAAAATTTGCTGATCAAACAAACGGAGTTTTTTACCTGAGAATAGAAGATACTGATAAAAAAAGAGAAGTTGAAGGTGCTAAGGAAATAATCCATAGTTCATTAAAGGATTATGATTTAACTTATGATAAAAATCCTGAATACGGACCATATATACAGTCAGAAAGAAAAGATATTTATGCCGCATATGCAAAACATTTATTTTCCAAGGGAGACGCTTACTTATGTTTTTGTACAGAAGACGAGCTTAAAATCGCCACAGAAGAACAAGAGAGATTGAAAATGAAAAGAGGATATTATGGAAAATGGGCAATATGGAGAGATGCTCCGATAGAAAAAGTTCTGGCAGAGCTCTCTAAGGGAATACCGTACGTTATACGTTTCAGATCTCATGGAAATGGTGAAAAAACTTTTACACATAAAGATTTATTAAAAGGTGATATTACTTTACCAGAAAACGATATGGATGTACCATTACTTAAAAAAGATAATGGTTTACCGACTTATCATTTGGCACACGTTGTTGATGACCATCTGATGAGAACAACAGACGTACTTCGAGGTGATGAATGGTTATCATCTATTCCTCTTCATTATGATTTATTCCAATCCCTTGGTTTTCCTATAGTTCGATATGGTCATATTTCTCCAATAAATAAAATGGATGGATCAAGTCGTAGAAAATTATCAAAAAGAAAAGATCTAGAGGCCAACGTTGCTTTTTTTAAAGAAAAAGGTTTTGTTGTATCAGCTGTTATTGAATATCTACTAAACCTTGCTAACTCAAACTTTGAAGATTGGCGAAAGGAAAACCCTGAAAAAGATTATACTGAATTTAATCTTACGATAGAAAAATTGGCAAAAAGTAATGGACCACTATATGACGAAACAAAACTTAGGGATATTGCAAAAGAAAAGATTGCTTTGATGACATCAGAAAAAGTTTTTG
Organism: Minisyncoccia bacterium; assembly: GCA_041752275.1. Taxonomy (GTDB): domain Bacteria; phylum Patescibacteriota; class Minisyncoccia; order Phycocordibacterales; family CAIZLB01; genus CAIZLB01. The sequence goes on from JBGSHK010000008.1 coordinate 114,444, forward strand.
AACATGTTTTGATCTGGGCACAAACTTATGATCAGTATTTTTATGAACTATTAAATTCAAATTCAGAATATTGGCATAAAATTTTCAATATAGAAAGAGGAGGAGATAGTATACGTAAAGATATCGCTATATGGTCTGAGGTTTATGATTTCTATAGTTTTTTTGATATAGAAAAATTTAGCAAACCTGATTGGGGTAACTTAAAAACAGTTTTTACAGTTGATGAAATAAAAAATATATTATCAGAGTACAAAGATATATATGATGAATCTGATACTAAAGATATATGGTTGGGTAAAGTTAAAGGCTTGTGTCCAAAGTTTGGTTTAGCACCCGATATAAAGGCTTATAAAGCCGATAAGGATGCTTATAAAGGGCATGTTGGTGAGTTAACTCAAGTGTTACGTTTTGCTATTACAGGACGAACACAGAGCCCGGATATCTATGAGATATTGCAGGTTTTGGGGAGGGAGGTTGTTATAAAAAGACTTTCTTAACTCTTTACAAACCTCATAAACACCCATTTCGTCAACTCAATCAAAGCTATATTCAACACATTCCAAAGAACAATAATCCAAACATGTTCCATTCCAACAAAAGATAAATCAAAAATATCTCTCATAAAAGCAAAGCTTGTTGTTGCAACAATCAACACATAACCTATAAGGTTTGCAATGTTTAATCTTATATTTGAAAATGGATTGTATTGAAAAATAAGTTTATCTAGGTTTTTAAATGAATAAGATATAGTTAAAGCATATGTTGCAAAACATGTAAATAATATAGTTTTAGCCAAGCCAGTGTCTTGTATGTTTTTTTGTAATATAAAATACAGAATAAATAAAAGTATAGAGGAAACTGTACCTATACCAAGGGCCATAAATTTTACTTTAAAGTTAAAAATCTTTTCATTTATCTTATTTTTATTAAAACTATAATCCTTATCATAGGCAAAAGCTAAAGCGGGAAGTGTACCTGTAAGTATATTTATCCATATGATTTGCAATGCGTTGAGTGGAATAGATAAACCAACAATCAAAGCACCTGTAACAACAAACACAGCATCGAGCGATGCTGACATAAGATAAATAAAAACTTTTTGTATATTTGATTTTATTTTATGTCCCTCTGATATAGTATTTACTATAGTTTTAAAATCATTGTCTATAAGTATCATATCTGCTGCACCTTTGGCCACGTCCGTTGCTGAGGCAAGTGATATACCTATATCCATAGCATTCAGTGCTGGAGCGTCATTAACGCCGTCACCGGTCATGGCAACTATTTCACCTAAACTCCTATATAGATTTCCAATACGTAGCTTATCTTCAGGTGTAACACGTGCAAATATTTTCACATACGGAAGTGTTTTAATAAGCTCATCATCGCTCATACTTTTTATTTGATCACCGGTCAAGATCTCATCATCTGTAGTTTTTATACCAACTTGTTCACCGATGTATTTTACAGTACCGGCAAGATCACCTGATATTATTTTAACTTTTACACCTTTAGATTGTATTTCTTTAACATAAGTGTGTATGTGTGGTCTCAATATATCTGAAAAAGAAAACATACCTAAAAGCTCAAGGTTTTCTATACTGTCTTTTATATGTGTATGAGAACTAAGTTTACCTACAGCCACAAGTCTTTTACCTTGCTCAGATAATGTTTTAAGATGATTAATAAGTAAGTTTTGCTGCTGGGGATTTAACTTTGAGTTTTTGATAAGTACATCAGGTGCACCTAGTATTATTTTTTCTTTAGTATGCAAACTTTCAGATACAGAATATTTATTTGACGAGTTAAAAGGTAGAGTAACTTTATTTTTAATAATATTTTCTATATCAATGTCTAATACATATAAACTTTTTAAAATAACTATATCGAAAGCACTACCTGTGTATATCCAATTGTCTTTATTGTCAGTTATTTTATCTACATCAGACTGTATGTTTAAATATGCAGTTTTTAATAAATCTTTATGTTTTGTGTGTAGGAGCTTTATATCACGAGTTTCTATTTTGGAGTCAAGTAACTCTTCTAGAGTGTATATATTTTCCAAAGATAACTGAGCCTTAGTAAGAGTACCTGTTTTGTCAGTTAATATAAGTGTTGTAGAACCGAGTGTCTCTGCAGCAGATAGTTTACGTACAAGACCTCCTTTTTTAGATATGTTTAAAACTCCTATAGAAAGTATAACTGTCAAAGCTATAGGCAAGGCTTCGGGAACAGCTCCAACGGCAACAGCTGAAGCAAGTACAAGCATGTCAAGCATACTTTCACCTCGACTTACTCCAAGAGAAAATATAAGAATAACTATAGCTACGGCAACAACTAATATATACCAAGATATTTGCTTAACAGCTTTTTGTGTAGGTGTTTCCGCTTTTTCTGTTTGTGATATAGAAGACGCTATTTTTCCTATCTCTGTGTTACTACCAGTATTTGTAACTATAGCAAGCCCATTACCATTGGTTACATATGTACCCGCATAGAGATAATTGTGTCTATCAATAAGGGCATTTGATGTAGATATCTCTATGTTTTTACTTGAAGGTATTGATTCACCGGTTATTATTGATTCATCTATTTTTAAATCGTTGGCTTCTATGATTGAAGCGTCGGCAGGTATACGAGATCCGTAGGCTATAACAAGTATGTCACCAGGAACTATATCGGCTGCATCTATATCTTGTACTTTATCATTTCTTAAAACTTTTGCTTTATCTTTTATAAATGATTTTAGTTTTTCTACAGTGTTTTCTGCTTTAAACTCTTGATAGGTTGAAAAAGATACGTTTATAAGCACAGCTCCAAATATAACAATAGACTCAATAACTTCTTTTAAATAAAGAGTAACACCACCTGCAAATATAAGTATAAAAATAAGTGGACTTAAAAACTGTATGAAGAAAAGTTTTAAAAGACCATTTTTCTTTTTATCTTCTATTGTGTTCTTACCGTATTTATCGAGCCTTTCTTTTGCATCATTGTCATTTAAACCCTCATCACAGGATTCCTGTATTTCAAATAATGTTTCTTTTTGCAATAACCAATATTCAGTATTCATATGTGTGTATTGTAACATTTTTATGTTATATTATAAAAATGAAAATAAAACTAAACACAAACAAAGGAACAATAGAATTAGAATTATTTGATCAACTTAAACCTAACACTGTTGCAAACTTCGTTAAACTGGCAAAAGAAGGGTATTATGATGGTGTAAAATTTCACAGAGTTATAAAAGGTTTTATGATACAAGGTGGGGATCCGCTTACAAAAGACGATTCACAATCTTTTGCGTGGGGAACTGGAGGTCCTGGATATATGTTTAATGATGAAATAGGAAGTGAAAATAGTAATGCTCGAGGTACTATATCTATGGCGAATGCTGGTCCAAACACAAACGGCAGTCAATTTTTCATAAATGTAAATGATAATAATTTTCTAGACCCAAAGCACACAGCTTTTGGAAAAGTTGTAAGTGGTATGGATGTTGTTGAGGCTATAGAAAATATCGCTGTTGGAGCAGGAGATAGACCTGTTGAGGCTGTGGTGATAGAGGGTGTAGAGTTGTAAGACTGTTTGACTTTCTCTGTATTTATTATATAATATAGGTATATGAACTTTGAAACAAATCTCTTCGTTATGAGGGTTTTCTTTATTGCAACCCTTATTATTTTCTTTTCATTCTTAGAATGGTGGGTACATAGATATCCAATGCATAACAAAAAGTTTAAAAAACTTCCTGTTCTTGGATTACTTTTTGAAAGTCATGTTGGTTCAGGGGGACATCATAGTCGTTATGGCTATTGTCCAAATCATCCCGAGTGTCATGACGAAGATCATGAACATGAACCGATTTTGCAAAAAATTTGGTTTGGGTTTTTGGTAGCTTTTGCTGGAAGTATTCCTTTCTTTAGTTTGGAAATCCTGACTACTTTTGAATACAATCTTACTGCCATATGCGCTCTTGGAATCTATACCTACTACTGGCTCTTTGAGTTAGTACATGTGGCAACACATGATGGAAAGCATTGGCAAAGGGTTTTACTTAAAAAGATTGATTACTTTGATATCATGCTGAGTCATCATATGATACACCACACTATCAAGTTCAACATGAACTTTACTTTGGTAAATCATTGGTGTGATTATTTGTTTGATACCAAGTATGAGGCTAAAAAAAGTTCAGTGTTGATGGTCCGGATTATTACTTGCGTAGTCTTACTTGGACTCTTGATATCATTTCTGACTCTGGTTTACAGGTGAGATTTTCACTGCGGCGTGTCCTTTCGGGGATGCGTCGTTTTTGTATTATTTTAAAAGTTTTGGAAATAAACTCAAGTAGTCTATAATACTCAACATGACATTAAAATTCGACCCCTACTTATTTGAACAAAAAACCATAGACGGAGTTACTGTGCTCTATAAAAAAATAGATACAGCTCCGTGTATACATATAAGACTTGTTTTTGATTTTGGTGCTTTTAGTGACCTTGAAGGGAAAGAAGGTGTTGCGCACTTTTTAGAACATATGCTACTTAAAGGTTGTGACACATATCCAACAAAAAAAGATGTTAAACAGTTTGGTAAAAAATACATGTTAAACACTTTAAATGCGGCTACAGGTTTTTTCTCTATGTGGTTAAACGGTAAAACTTTACCAGAAAATTATGAAAAAGTTATAGAGGGGATGTTTGATATGATATTAACCTCAAAAATAACTCAAAAAGATTTTGATGAAGAAAAACCAGTGATTATAGAAGAAGCTTGGGGAAGGTACAAAAATGATAAATATTTAAATTATGTAAAAGAGTTGATAAATAATAATGACACTATACCTGATAGAAAACGTATATCTTCACCTTTAGGTTGGCCTGAAACTATAGAAAAGTTTACAAGACAAGATATAGTGGATTGTTACAAAAAAAATATAATCAAAGAAAATTTTTCTATTGTAATAGTTGGAAATATAGATGACACACATATAGATATTTTGGAACAATATATAAAGCAGTTAAAGTCCGGTCAAAAAAACAAAGAGGTGTATATACCAGAATCTTTATTGCCTGACAAAGTTAAACTATTTAGAAATAAAAGAGTTGATATAGGTTTAGCAGATAAAAATCAAGTTTATTTGGAATACTGTATAAATTTTCCAAGAATAATAAATGATATAAATGCAGATAATAAAAACTCTGCAATTGCTCAGGTTTTTAGAGGATTACTACAAGAAGTTTTACATGAAAGATTTAGAATAGACAACAGTTGGTGCTACAGTATCTCAGCAAGTTTATCCATGCAAAAAGATCTATCGTATCTGTATATATACTCTGATATAAACAAAGATAAAGAGACAGAAGGTTTAAAAATGCTTAATGAAATACTTGAGGATTTTAAAACAGATAAATATGCTGACAGATTTGAGGATTCAAAGAAAATGCAAATGGACCAGACGGTTTCTGCAGAAAGATTGTCTTTGGACATAGCAGATGCTGCTTTATGGGATTATGCTAAGCATGGAAAGGTGTACTCTTTGGCTGAGATGTTGCCGTATGTAGAGGCGGTTACATATGATGATATTAAGAAATTTGCGGTAGAAAATTTTGTTGAGGAGAGAATTTTTGTTGAGGTGTTGTTGCCGAGTGGGGAATAGTAAGTAGGTGCTACAGATATTGTATTGTTGTGGTATAATCATTATATGAGATATATATATGAAAAAAATAGAGTTTACAGATAATCAAAAAGAGGTTGTGAAAAAATTTGATTTAGATATCAAAGAATGTCTTTTTTTGTTGAAAAAAAACCAAGAAGAAGCTAGAGATTTTTTTAATTCGGAAATATATTTTAAATATAAGGATTATATATTTAATAGTGATGGATTTATGAGTAAATTTCAATTATCAATAATTGAAATGGATGAATATTTTAATAATGAAGGTGCAAAAGTTGCAATGTTGTATAGCACTGAAAAAAATTTTATTCTAAATATAGATAAAGAAGAAGAATATGTGTCTGCTATAAAAGAGTTTTTTGAATGAGATATATTATTAAAATATACCACCGCAAGCAATGGTATATGTGAGTTTTTTAGATGTAATTTAAATTACGATTTATTTTTTTTATTGTAGCTTCTGTCGGAAGAGTTATCTCCGCCACGATATTCCTTATATTCTCCATAAGATTATCCTCTCAACAACTAGAGCAACTTTTTCGTCAGTGTCAATTATTATTGCCTTACCAGTTAATCTATCAACATAATCGACATCTAGACTTAATTTTAACAAATAATTTCTCAGTCTTTACTTATTAATTAGATATTTTTTATTTTTTTATGCTAGAATAACATTAAATAACTTATGAAAGAAATAATCACACATTCACCAATTCAGGTCAGACCAATGGAGAATATTACCCATGAAAGATTACTTAGCTTACTTTCGGCTGAATCAGCTAATAATCTTTTAGAAGCACTCACGGAACAAGACAGAACACGTTTAGATGTGTGGAATACTTATCTTAAAAATGAGACTTTCGATGATCTATCTGAAGAGGGTAGAGATAAATTAATAACAGAATTAATTGACACCCGATACTCAATACTTGCAGATAATTATGATATTAAAATTGATAAAAGATTAGTTTTAAGAGACGATAAAGAAAACTACATTCATACATTAAAAGAAATAATCTCTAGATTGTTTGACGAAAAAGTTTTAATAGTTAAACCTGAAAATTTTCATATATGTAAAAATTGTTCTTTTATTATTGCACCCAAAGATGCGAAAATAACCGCCTGTCCCGACTGTTCATCTACAGATTTAAGCACAGTAGAAAAGAACGGAATGTTTTTAAATGTTGATACAGGTAAAATGTCTGAATTTGAAACCAGAGGGTTTGATGTGCTATCTGCAGAAGGGAGAAATAGAGTTAAATCTGCTATGTTGATGATGCCACTTGTAGTTAGTGTTGCAAAACATAGAGAACATGGTGTTTCTTTAGAAGAATTTGGTGTTAGTCCAGAATTTAAACTAGACCCAAAGATTTCTATAGCACTATCTGGAGCAGTTGCCAGAGAGGCGGGGATTGGAGAAGTCGGAATTTCTATACAAGGTATTGATTCATTAAAAAACAATGTTCCCTTTACTCTTTTATTAGACCCTGATACACAAACTAAATTTCTTAATATAGGAATGGTCCCTACTTTTTCAACCCCTGAATTAGAAAAATATAGCTCTTTATTTTATTTTCCTTTTTTAGCTTTGGTAATTGCCGGTAAATCAAAAAAAATGAGTAGTGATGAAATTCAATTACAGTTAAAGCAATTTGAAAAAACAAGGACAAAGCTATCATCCTGTGTAGAGGCGCTGAGAAAAACAACAGAGACCTATGCTGCAGGAAATATAAGTCTTACAAAAGATGAAATGAATAGACTTTCAGATACTCTTAAAGATGATTTAAAAGATGGTAAATTTAAACACGCTGTTGAAGCCATGCATAGTTTTATTTTTGATTGGCTTTCTCGTGTATATATAAATCAATGTAAAGATTCTGGGTCTAGAGCAGATCCTGAACTGCTTCAATACATAGAAAAGATTCTTTCGCCAATTTTTAAAAAATAGTAAAGTTATTTTAAACAGATTTTTTTAAATATTCTAAATCTTCCGGTGTGTTAATGGTTAATATCTCATCTTTGTCAACGATTTCAAAAGAAACATTTTTGAATTGATTGATTGCTACTTCAATTATCCTGCTAACTGCATATTCACCATTTGGCAGTTGTGGTATCAAATGTTTATTGTTCTCAAAATAATATTTATTTAAACAAATTATTCCTGTACCAGATAAGTGTCCATATTCACCAATTTCTTCTTTATTTACAGGTCTGACACCTAAAACTCTTTTTTTATCTGTTAGATATCCAACCTTATGTAACCCTTCATTAAACTCTCTTGTTAAAAGTAAACTAACCATAGCTTTTGTGCTTGTGTGTGTTTTAATTAACCTCTCTAATGTTTGAGGTTTAAGAAACCAGCCATTATCAGCAGGTAAAACTAAAACTAGATCAGTATTATTTGAAATTTTATTCATTCCTGAAACAACAGCACCTAAAGTACCGTCTAAAATTTCCTGTATGGCAAATAAAATATTTGACAAATGATTTAAATTTTTTTTTACATGGTCTTCAACATCTTTAGATTTATAACCAATTACAATTATAATATTTTCAATTTTTAATTTGCTTACCGTATTAATAATTTTAACTAGAATAGATTGATTCTTAATTGTTGTAAGTGGTTTAGGAATTTGCCCACCCAATCTAGTACCTTTTCCTGCGGCCATTATTATTACAGATGTTTTTTTATCATTAATCATAGACATTATTCAATAATACAGAAATATTTCTATTTAATAAAGTTGCAATTTCTTCTATCTTTGATTCTTTTGATGATTTTTCTAAATTGTTAATTATCTTAGAATACAAGTTTAACATATCAAAAATTGCCATAATAATCGACTCTTTTGCAACTTCTTTATTGTAAATTTTCTCAACTTTTTTAATAATAAAATCTAATTCTTTATTTAAAATATTTGAATTTACTAAAATGATTCTTGATAAGAATTTTCCAATATCACAGCTATGTTTTCCTAATGCAAGCATTGGGTCAAGAAGGGTAAATTTATTTTCCAATTTAGAATAAATTATATTTTCAGGTTTAAAGTCACCAAAAATAATATCACACTTATTAAGTAGTTCAGGTTTTTCTTCTAGAATAGAATTTAGTTTATTAATAATTTCTTTTAATTTATTTACTTCATCAGTATTACTTAAACCTAAATAATTTGGTAGGGATAATAATTTAAAATTTCTGGCACAATGATAATTTAAATCATCAGTCTCAATTAATAAATTAGAGTCTACAGGGATATTTGTCAACAAATGGTGGGTATTTTTAAGTACGTCTAGAGTCTCAGAAACCATAGATATTGTTTCTGGGTTATATGATTTTATAATATTATCTAAGACTTCACCCTCAACTTGATCCATAAGTATCGCTGTACCATCTTCAATTAACTTAATATTTTTTGGTACATTAACACCGATTTTTGAAAGTTCAAAAAGCTGACTAGCATGTGTATTTATTCTTTTAATATCTCTAACCTGTTCTTTGGAGTCACTAAAATACATTTTAAGTATCTTTCGGGTCACGTTCGACAATACAACTTTACTTTTTTCAGGAGTACCTATTCTGAATACTTTATCACTTAAATCGAGACCATACTGACCGTAATTTATATTAAGAATTTTCTCTTCCTCTTTGAGGATAATTTCCATTGTGTTTAAAATCACCAACCATTCCTGATCAATTATTTTTTCTTGACCACCATTTAATATTTTTCTTGATAATTCTAACGCTTTTATTATTTCCTTGTCTTTTGATTTATCTAACCACCGATCCAGATCATTCATATCTATATTATTAATATTCCTAATATGTAAAAGATAGAAAACCGATATAGAAAATAATTTTGCAAATCTTCTCATCTGCTCATCTGAATTATTTAATCTTGAAATCTTCTTTTCACATTCTCTGTAGTTTATTAAACTAGCCCTGTAACAATCATACTTAATATCTTGCACACTAACATCAATTTTAATTTTCTTTTTATCTATTGAAAAGAAGTGTTGATTTACTCCATGTGCTAAAATTGGACCTCGATTGAATCTCGAGATTTTTTCACTTAGTAAATCACTTAAATTATTAATACTTAAATCTAATTTAGTATCAAATTGTTCCTTAAACCTAAGTTGTAAATCACTTAATTCGGAAAAATGTGCTAGATACCCATCTGATAGAATATATAAATCGATATCGGAACAACCATTCTTAAAGAAGTGTGTGATTTGTGAACTACCCCAGATAAACATGTAAGTATCACTACCTAGAAGACCTATAACTCGCTCTCTCGCTATAAAACTTAAAAGAACATTTCTAATAGGATTAGAATAATAAGTATCGATTCTGTGATCACCTTCATTCATTTCAATTGAAAATATAACACCTTGCCCATACAGATCTTTGTATTCCTGAATAGATTTAGACAGTTTAGATACATCAAGAGCACTATCATTTTTGGAATAAAATAAACTAATCGGCAAACCTGTTTTAACTAGTACATCTAAACCATCAAAACAGTATCTCGGTTTCATTAGATCTTGGAGTTCAAAGTTCATTGATTCAGCGGGTTTGCAATTTCCTTCAGACACTAAAAATTTTATTGAATCATTAAAGTCTTCATGAATCCAATCTGAACCAAGTCCAAAAACTGGGGAGAATAAGCTTACTCCTTTTAAATACTTATACTTAGATAAATCAATTTTTTGTATAATTAAAGACGAGAACGAATAAGCTATTATAACAAATGACTTTTCAGAACTTTCTAGACTCTGTAGTAATAGTTCGATATTTTTGACTGTGTTTGTGACTGAAAATTCACCAATCTCTTCATATAGTCCAGGATGTCGGTATTCGTGAACAGTAAGACCTTTACCTCTAAGATCTGTCATGAATAAAAAATCTTTTTTTCTACCAGGAACACCTGGCAAGAAAACATATTCCACAGTCTCATTGTTTTTTTTCATATTTGAATATATTCTACTACGAAAATTACTACTTAGCAACTCAGGGTGTTTTACATACTTTGTTCTGGGTGATAAAATAATCCAATGAATAAAGTTATTTTAATCAGACACGCTGAAAGCGAAAGTAATATAGGTATAGTATTTAGACATCAAAATATTATAAAAATAACTGAAAATGGTATTAAACAAGCAAATGATTTGCTTGAGATACTTGATAAGCCAGATAAAATTATCTGTTCTAAGTATTTACGAACTATCGAAACAGCAGAGCCTATGATGTTAAAGTTTCCAGAAGTAGAAACGCATATTTGGATAGACATACATGAGTTTAAACCTGTAAATACAGACAAACATGTTGGAATAACAAGAGAAATAAGAGATAGTTTTGCAAAAGAGTATTGGGATAAAATAGATCCTATCTACTGTGACGGTGGAGATGCTGAAAGTTTTAAAGACTTTGTAAACAGAGCTAATCAATCAATTATAAAAATGAAAAATCTCAAGGGAGTTAATTATATTTTTTCACATGAAAACTTTATTCGCTGTGTTTTGATTTTATTAAATGAATTTAAAGAATTTAATAATGAAGAAAAAACAAAAGATTTATATGAACGTATAATGAAAAAATTCACTGAATCATATAAGACAAGTGAACCATCTATTAAAAATACTGATGTTTTTGATGTGTCTGGTTTACTTATAGAGTATTAAACGTTTTATTTTTTTGTAGTAATATATTATATTCTAAATCAAAATACCACCCCATCAAATTTTATGCTAAAATAAACCCATTATGTTCACAGACTTACTTTCACTTATATTTAACAGAAACCTATCGACAAGAAAAATAGAATTTGCTTTTATAGTCCACCCCAGAAACACATATGACATTTTTCGTAAATACAAATTACTAAAAATATTTCCCAAAAAGGTTGTTGATTTATTTCTACTAATAATGTGGCCGACATACGGGGGAAGTATAAAAATTGATCAAGGTGAAAAAGGTACTAAGTGGGGAGCAATTATAATAAGTCCTTTGACAGGTAAACAGATGTTAAGATACAGAAAACTAGCTGCAAACACTGTGTTTATGGCTAGTAAGCTGGCTAAAATATATGGTTCAAAAGTTATAGGATTAGGTGCACTTACGTCAGTTGTCACAGACGGGGGAATATATGTGAGTGATAAACTAAAAGGTTTACATTTTACATCAGGTAACGGCTTAACTGCAGCAACAACATCAAACGATATTTTAAGAATAATAAAAGATAAAAATATTACAGGACCGATATCTGTTATTGGTGCCACTGGATCAATAGGAAAGGGTATAACAAAAGTTTTGGATGAAGGTTGTAAAAATGATTTGATATTAATCGGAAAAAATAAAGAAAGAACAATTGGTCTGGCTCATGAGTTGTCAAGAAATAATGTTATTTGTACAACTGACATAGAAGAAAATAACAAAGCTGAAATAGTTATTGTTACAACAAGTGCAAATGGAGCAATAATTGATCATCATTTATTAAAAAATGCTAAAATAATATATGATATAACTCAGCCAAAAAATACTCCTGATCACATAATGGAAGGTGATGCTATATCATATATAGATGGTGGCTTAATACAGTTACCTGAAAATATCAGAATAGGTATGGACATAAGTTTACCAAAAGGAATTGCTTTTTCTTGTCTTTCTGAAACCCTGCTTATAGCCATATCAGAAAAATATTACCTAAAATCAGAAAAAGATTTAAAAATTGAAAACATTAAAGAATTGTCTAAATTAGCAATGGAAAATAATTTTAATTCTTATTTAATCCAAAATGGAAATAAATAATTTTTTTACATTTGAAAACATAGTTTTAGCTTCAACTGCTTTAGTAAATTTTATATTATTTATTATAATATTTGTTAGAAGAAACAAAAGCAAAAACACTTATTTTTTTTTAGGTTTTATACTTTCTGTTATGGGTTGGGTTTTAGGAGTTTTATTTTTTAGAGTTTTAGAAGGTAAGTATTTATTACTAGTAACAAGGTTTGTTTACTTTGCTGCAACACTTATACCTTTTTTTATAATTTTATTTACCCAAACTTTTCCTAAAAGAGATTTAGGTTTTTCAAAAAAGAAAACTATTATATTTTTAACATTTCCCATACTATTTTTAATTCTAACATCTATACCTGGGGCTATTATCAAAGATATCAATGAAATAAATGGATATAAATCAATTATTTTTGGACCATTTTATTATTTATATTTTGTATACATAATAACTTATTTTTTGATTGGAATAATTTTGATGATAAAAAATTATTTTAAACTAAAAGGTATTGAAAGAAATCAGATTGAAATTATATTCTTAAGTATACTAGTTTCTTCTTTCGTGGGTATGTCAACCAACTTAATTATGCCTGCATTTAATAATTTTTCTCTTTTTTGGGTTGGGCCATTTTTTAGTGGATATATGGTTTTAACAATAGGTTATGCCATGATCAAATATGGCCTGTTTAATATAAAACTTATAGCCACAGAGTTTGCAGCCCTGTCTACTTGGGTATTAATGTTTGTTAAATTGATGTTAGATGAAAGTCTAACAGATAAACTTATAGATGGTGTAGTTTTGATAATTTTAATTATAAGTGGTTTATATGTTATAAGAAGTGTTATGAAGGAAATAGAGCTTCGTGAAAAAGATGATCAACTTGTAAGTGATATGGCCGGATTGAATCAAACTCTTGAAAAAACAAATGTAAAACTCCAAGAACTCGACCAAAAAAAGTCCGAGTTCATGTCACTTGCCACCCATCAACTCCGCGCACCCTTAACCGCCATGCGTGGATACTACTCCATGATACAAGATGGAACTTTTGGTAAGATCAACAACCCTGAACTAGAAGATGTCATCGGTAAAATTTCACGCTCAACTACAGACCTAACCATGATAGTGGAGGACTATCTTAACATCTCACGTATAGAGCAAGGTAAAATGCAATACAATTTTGTAAGTATAGACGTTGCAGAAATAGTGCAGGATGTTGTGAAAGAGGTAACTCCAACTGTTGCACATGCGGGACTCAAACTAAATTTGGAATATGATCAAAAACAAAAATATATTGTAACTGTAGATAAAGGAAAAATTAAACAAGTTATATTTAACATAATAGATAACTCTATAAAATACACACCAAAGGGGAGTGTGGACATTTCTATCAAGAAAACAGATAGTGATAAAAAAGTTGTTATATCCATTAAAGACACAGGTGTTGGCATAAAACCAACTGTATTACCTCAATTATTTCAAAAATTTACCCGAGCACCGGATGCATCTGAAACAAATATACTTGGTACAGGACTTGGTTTATATGTTGCAGATCAAATACTGAAGGCACATCATGGTCGAGCATGGGCCGAGTCAGAAGGTCAAGGGAAAGGGTCTCAATTTTATATAGAATTAAACTTATTAAAATAATATGATTTTACACGAAATAGTAACAATTGAATCAGTAGCTTTATTGTCTACAGCTTTTTTAAATATAGTACTTTTTATTATTTTAATAACAAATGATAAAAAAAACAAAAATATATATTTTTTTTCAGGATTTATATTTTCCATGTTTTTTTGGGTAGCAAACACTTTTTTATTTTATATAATAAATGATAAAGATGTTTTACTGATAAATACTCATCTAATATACCTAGCACCACCTTTTATACCTGTTTTCATGATACTTTTTGCAAAAACTTTTCCCAAAGAAAAATTAAATTTTTCAAGAAGAAAACTGGCTATTTTTCTAACCCCTGCTTTTATTGTTTCTACAATATCTTTGATACCCAATGCTGTTATAGACGATGTTGTTATCATAAATGAATATTATAAATATATTACATATGGACCTTTATATCCTTTATATTTTATATATATAACATTTTATTTTTACATGGTTATAGATGTAATGATTAGAAAATATTTAATACTTAAAGGTTTACAAAGAAATCAAGTTGAAACCATTTTCTTAACATTAATTATAGGTTCTTTTGTTGGTGTATTTTCAAGTTTAATCATGCCAACATATGGAAATTTTGATTTATTCTGGGTAGGATCTTTTTATAGTGGATACTTAGCCGTTGCAGCATTTTATGGAATAATAAAATATGGTCTTTTTGACATAAAACTTGTAGCAACGGAGTTCTTAGCTTTTTCAACATGGGTATTGTTACTTATAAAAATATTTTTTAATGATAGTTTACAGAACAGAATAATAGACTCAGTAATCCTTGTAATAATAATTATATCCAGTATATTATTAATAAAAACAGTTAAAAAAGAGATAAAATTAAGAGAGAAAGATGACACATTACTAATTGATATAACCAATTTGAATGCAAGACTCGAAAACACAAACATAAAACTTAAAGAGTTAGACCAAAAAAAATCTGAATTTATATCATTGGCAACACATCAGCTTAGAACACCATTAACTTCGATGAAAGGATATTCTTCCATGTTACTTGATGGAACTTTTGGTAAAATAAATAATCCAGAAATAGAGGAAGCTATAAGTAAAATACATAGATCATCTATAGATTTATCTATGATAGTTGAAGACTATTTAAACATATCACGTATAGAGCAAGGTAAAATGCAATACAATATTTCAAGTATAAATTTAATAGATTTAATAAAAAATATTTTAGAGGAATTTAAATCTACAGCAAACAGATTACATCTTAATTTAAATTTACATTATGATAATAATTTTGATTATAAAATAAGAGCTGATGAAGGTAAAATAAAACAAGTTTTTGTAAACATTATAGACAATGCCATTAAATATACTCCAGCAGGGGATATTGATGTTTTTATAGAAAAAATAGATGCACAAAAGAAAATATTAGTTAGAATAAAAGATACAGGAATAGGTATAAAAAAAGAAGTTTTACCAAATCTTTTTCACAAATTTGTTCGAGCGCCGGACGCATCTCGTGTTAATATACTTGGTACAGGATTAGGACTTTACGCTGCAGGGGAAATATTAAAAGCTCACAAATCTCGCGCATGGGTAGAATCAAACGGTGAAGGACATGGGTCAACTTTTTATGTAGAGATAAATATTTAATTTAGTCTTAAAAATTGTTAAATTAAGACTAACAGGGGAGTACGATATCATTTTTGTAAAGTTTTAATACATACATACAATGTTCTATAATGATTATGTCATGCAAACACAACAACAAGAACTGTTTTTTGATTTTTTTGGCGAATGGATTTATCAAGTTAATTTCTCAATTTAAGATTAACTAGATTCATTTCATTTAAATAAACTCATAGGTGGGGAAATATAAACTAATAATTTATAAACCCCACCTTTTTTATTTGTCTGGGTTTATAGAGGCTACATATTCGCACCACGGGGAGTACTTCTAGTTTACTAACTCACTTTGTTCGTAAGTAAACTATGTCGCACAATATATCTTTTGCGACATTATATATTAAATATAATTATAATGCATCTAATAAATAAACCTGGCTTAGTCTACATATATCTGTGGCCGACTTTATGTATATTTTCAATTAATCAATATGATCACTTATATCAGATATTTATATAATTTGGCTAAATTTGGAATTTTTTGATTTTTCTTATATTTATAGATTTCACTCGATTATATAGCTTTTTTGAGGCAAAATTTGCCCGTTTAAGCACCGTTGTTTTATAAAGTGATACTTTGATACCTTTTGATTTAATCTCAAACATCCCCTATTTTACTTTTTTTCTAAAACTTGACATAAGTACTTATATGTTATAAATTATTTAGGTTAAGCATTAAAATAATAAAAAAATGACAATATTAATTTCCATAATCTGTGTAGCTTTAGCACTTTTATTATACTGAACTCAAATTATTATTATTTGTATTAGGTTATGCCATGATTATAGGAATGTTAAAATCATGGCATATAAGAAAAAAAATTTTAAATAAATAGATAAATAGTCAAACACAAAAAACCTCGCAGGTAATAAATCTGCGAGGTAAAATTTTGTCCGTTTTTTTTGAAAGTTCTATATAAACAAACTATATAAACAAACTCACAATAGTCGCAATAGATGTTAGTCCCATAAGCACAGCTATAACCCAACCAACAACATTTACAAGCTTAGAGTTTTTAAATTCTCCCATAATCTTTTCTTTACTACTTATATAAACTATACAGATAATAATCACAGGTGCTATTATACCGTTTGCTACAGCTGAATATATAAGTGCCTTGATTGGATTTATACCTAAAAAGTTTATAAGTATACCTATAACTATAGATATAATAATAACTCCATAAAAAGCCTTTGCTTCTTTTAAACGTCTATATAAACCCTCCTTCCAGTTCATACTTTCTGATATAGCGTATGCTGTTGATCCAGCTAAAACAGGTATAGAAAGTAAACCTGTGCCAATAATACCTAAGGCAAACAAAAGACTAGCAAATGGGCCACCAAATGGCTCCAGAGCTTTTGCAGCGTCTGCAGCGGTATCTATGTTAGTTATTCCTGAGGAAAACAGGGTGTTTGCTGTAACTGCTATGATAAAGAACATAACAAGGTTTGATAAAAACATTCCCGTCCAGACATCATATCTCATTTCTTTTATCTCTGCTTTATTTGTACCTAAGCGTGATTCATCTGTAACTTTTCCCTGAGATATTTGTTCTTCAACTTCTTGAGATGTTTGCCAGAAAAATAAGTATGGTGATATAGTTGTACCCAATATACCAGTTATAAGTAAAAGTTGAGTTTTGGTAAAATCAATTTGTGGAATAAAACTGTCATGAAATATCTGTCCCCAATCCATTTTTATAATAAAAGCTGTGGCAATGTATGAAAATAAACTTATAACTAGCCATTTTAAATATTTTGTATATTGTTTATATGGAATAAATATTTCTAAAACTAAAATAAACAATCCTGTCGCTATAACAAGTAATGGAAAAGATAGTTGAGGGTACAAAAGTTCAACTGCTTTTGCCATAGCCCCCAGGTTGGCACCGATGTTTAATGTGTTGGCTAAGAAAAGAAGTATTGTAGTTAAAAATAAAACTTTTTTAGAAAAAACTTTTTTTATGTTAGCGGCTAAACCTTGACCTGTAACTAAAGCTATGCGTGCACACATCTCTTGTATTGCTGCCATAAGAGGAAAAGTCCAGGCCGCCATCCAAAGCAAACCTGTGCCATATTGAGCTCCTGTTTGAGAATATGTGGCTATACCAGAAGGATCATCATCTGCTGCACCTGTTATGAGACCGGGTCCGAGTTTTTTAAAATAGTCTTCCCCTTTTTTTAAGTCTTTCTCGAGTTCTTTTTTTATTTCATCCATGATGTGAATCATTATAACCTTTTATTTATATATGTAAAAGAAAAATCGTATCAACATACACCAAGTTGTAAGAGATACGATTTTAAAATTACCTTTATTTTTAATTTTTTATTTTATTTTTTTTCTTTTTTATTCTCTTTCTGTGTATAACACGTTTTCTTATCATATTTGCTGATCTTTCTATACCAAGAAAGTTTATCAAGGCAATATAATAGCCTGTAGATCTGAGTTTAAATCTTTTTCCAAAACTTACTTTACCTATAAAGCTTTCTACAGACAGAATATAAAATTCCATTTTATCGTGACATTCACGACATAATGTAACTAAATCCACCTTACAATTCTCATCTTTTAGATGTACTTTTGGTATCACATGATGCCAAGTAAGTTTGTTTTCATCACGACAATTACACTTTAAGCAAAAGTCAGTTTTCTTAAATTTGCGAACTATTATTATTTTGTGCTCCGGTTCTGGTTTAGATTCTGGTTTAGATTTTGGTTTTGATGATAGCTCCACAACATAAGTTCCTTTCCGTATTTAGTTATACACCCAAAACAAGAAAACTACAAATTAAAAATCATCGTGGCCACTAGGTTTATTGTTTAACAATCCATATCTTATCAAAGCCTCATTTCTAGCTAGTTTATGTTCTATAATTACTGGGACAATATAGTCTTTACCTAGCCATTTATCTCTGTAAACTCTATCTCCATCATAGTTTTCAGCCTGTGTGTATGGATTAAATATGCGTATAGGTTTTGGATCAGACCCAACAGATGCAGACCATTGCCACCCACCATTGTTTGAAGCTTCATCTAAGTCGGCAAGTATTGCTCTAAAGTACTCTTGTCCCCAGCGCCAATCTATACCAAGATTTTTGGTTAATATACTCGCCACTATCATACGAGATCTGTTATGCATTTGACCGGTGTTTGCAACTTCTCGCATAGAAGCATCGACTATGTCATATCCTGTTTTACCTTGTATCCAAAATTTAAAAAACTTTATTGCTTCTTTGTTTTCACGCCATTCTATTTTGTTTTTATATCTTTTTTGAAATTCCTCATTTAAAACTGTAGGGTTGTGATAAAGAATATATTTATAAAACTCACGCCATACAAGTTCAGATATATAAGTTTGTATACCTAGCTGATGTATATTTTCATGACAGTTTTTTATTTCTCTCAACAATATGCGTGCTGATATTAAACCCCAAGTTAAACCTATAGCCATATCAGAGTTTGTGTTTTTTAGAAAATCTCTTTTGTCTTTATAGTTTAAAAGTCCATCATTTTTTATAAATTTTTTAAAAATAGTAAGTGCCTCTTTTTCTGTTGTGTAGACATGGTCAAGTTTTGGTCTTTCAATAAGTTCGTCTAAGTCCATGATGTTTTTACCAACTTTTATAAACCTTGTATCCGGAAACTGTTTTAATATATTTTTTTCATCTGGTTTTACTAACTGAGTTTTTGGAAAAATTTTCTCTATTTCTTTTTTAGATAAATAATTTATATCTTTATTTGGATTTGATTTTGAAGTTATAGGAGAGTCGACAAATTGAGGTAAAACATTATTTTTAAAAGGAGTAAAAATACTATAATAATTTCCAGTTATAGTTTTTGTCTCTTTGTTTACAGATATTGCATCTTCATAAACATTTATTTCGAGTCCGGCTTTTTTTAGCTTTTGTATTTGTTTATAAAAGTCTGGATGAATATCATCATTGACGTGGACCTTGACATTGTAAGATTTTGATAGTTTTGTCAATACTTGACAAGTTTTACCTTTTATAACAAAAAAATCTTCAAAGTTTTCACCATACTGTGACAATATTTTTGATAACAAAACACGGGACGTATAACTGTATTGAAACTTAGGATCGCCCTCAGTCACATAGTCTTCAAGTATAAATAAAGGTAAAAACAAGTCATTCTCTCCCCTGCTCTTTTTCAAACAGTTGTATAAAGCCGGATTGTCATCTAAGCGAAAATCTCGTCTGGACCAGTAAATGTTGAGAACCTGCATCACTATGCTTTTGGTTTAACTTGTTTTGGTTTTTTTATTTGTTTATTTTTTTTGTCTCGGTGTTCTCCTTTTGCCATATGTGTTTAGTATATCACGTCAAATGATTCATAATCAATATCAGTATCTATATCATAACTTTTACTTTTTTTGGCTTTGGTTTTTTTTGCAAATCCCCCAGTTTTTTGTAAACTTTTCTTTTTATACCCAAAATACGAAGACTTTTCCTTTGGCTCATCCCCTCTAGGTGCTATAGATTTTATATAACTTTCATGTATTTTATTTAACTCAGATGAGCTTATTTTATCGAACTCATCATTGGCTTCCTCTGAGTTTAGTTTAAACTCTATGTCTTTTCCTAAAACTTCTGGATGAACTTTAAGTGCCATGTCGTTATATCCTATAAGATGAAGTCCTGCGAGGGTTCTAACACGTGAAAGTGCCACATAACCTTGACCATACTCAAAAACCTGAGATATATCCATCATAGCCTCGTCCAGTGACATTCCTTGAGACTTATGTATAGTCATAGCCCAAGCTAAGCGGAGTGGAATCTGTTTTATCGTAGCCATCTTTTTACCACCATCTTCTATAGACCATTCCATAGGCTCTATTTCTGTTTCTCTGACATAACCTTTGTCACTAGTAAAACGAACA
Organism: Minisyncoccia bacterium; assembly: GCA_041752275.1. Classification (GTDB taxonomy): domain Bacteria; phylum Patescibacteriota; class Minisyncoccia; order Phycocordibacterales; family CAIZLB01; genus CAIZLB01. Next base: position 135,147 of record JBGSHK010000008.1, read on the forward strand.
ATGGGAAAAGTAGTTGTTTTGGAAAACTTCACAACCTCACCAACAGATCCATTTACAAAACCTTTTTCTGGGTTGTTTTTTGTACACATAACTTTGGCTCCTTTTTTAAGTTCAAGCATGTATGGAGATAAACAATTTTTAACTAAACCATCAACCATAAAGTCTCTTCCTGTTTTAGTCATTTCGAAAAGTTTTACTTTGTCAGATATAAGTCCAAGCTCGAGGTTGTTAACTTTGTCTACATGTATATTGTGAGAATATAGTTTAGTGACTTTCTGAACTCCTCCTACTGTGTCTTTATTTTTTAGTATTCTTTTTTGTAAAATGTCATGAACTTTAGTATCAACTTTATCCTCTCTGATGTTTTTTAAAACAGATACAAACTCCTGATCGCTTTGTCTATGTTGTTCTGTAAGATAGCAGACTACGGGTTTAGTTTTTTTCCAAGCTGGAGAGTTGAAAGCAAGACCAGATTCTTCAAACATTTCCAAAGATGACATCCTATCTGAGGCTTTTATGATAGGTGGAAGTTGAAAAAAGTCTCCTACGAATATAACTTGTAGTCCACCAAAAGGTTTTGACTCGTTATGTCTTATATATGAACAAACACGTTCTATCATATCGAGTGTGTTTGATGACAACATAGATATCTCATCTATGATCAACACTTTGGCTTTAGTTATACGTTTAACAACATATTCTTTCTCAAGCATAGCTTCTAGGTCATATATAGATAGGTCTGATCGTATACCCAAACCACTCCATGAGTGTATAGTCATACCACCAATATGAGTTGCCGCTATACCTGTGGATGCGGTTACTGAAGGGTTTACACCCTTTGATATAAGATAATCGATATAAGCTTTTATAGTAAATGACTTACCAGATCCAGGTTCTCCGGTTAAAAAAACTGATGCCCCAGTTTTTAGGATTTTCAATGCTTGATCTTGAGTCATTGGGGTTTATTATATCATAGGTTTATAAGTTGAGGTTTTAGGTGTTAAAAAATTGACATAAACCTTGACACGTTTGTAAAATGTCTGCTTAATGATCAGAAAGATGATTATGTCAATTATTGGAAAAATGGGGCCTCGAGTCACTTTGATTTAACAAAGATATAACAAACAACTCCGACAGGTCTTGCTGTTAGGGGTTGTTTTTTTGTGTATATGTTATATACTGTTTTTGTCTTGAAAATTGAGAACAAATATACCAAAACCATATCTACAAAATGATTGCAGCAAAATTACAGATAGTTTCGAGTGATGTCACAGCCTATGTAATTGTAGGTAAAGCCGATATACCTCTTACGTTAAAAGAGTTCGAGAAACTCCCAACAAAAAGGTGTGCACTTCAGACCACAATCACACATTTTCCTGAAAACACGTTTTTTATGATTCATAAATGTCGTGACGAATCAATTCCGTACGTTGTAAACTATAACAGCTCAGGCAATTTGATAACCTATGACATGCTATCTAACCAGGACAAGGATTCTATCTTTACTGAACACCCTTGAGTAACCTTTCGTTTTTTTCTTCACCACCAACACCAACCAGGTCGCGGTGGTTTTTTCTATTCCCAATCTTGGACCAACAATAAATTCTCACCGTCAAAATCACTCCAAATCTCCCCAGTCACAAATGGCATAAATGGATGTGAGATAATCAAAATCTGTTTAAACAAATATCTCAAAACTTTTTTATTTTCTGGTGACAAATCTTTCTTTATCTCTTCTATAACAACGTCAGCATATTCATGCCAAACATATCGATACAATTCTTCTGATGCAAGATGTAATTGATAGTTCTCTATGTTTTTTGTTATATCGTATTTTATTTTCTTAAAATTTTCTACATGTATATTGTCAATAGACGTGTCAAGTGTGTCATTATTTTCATCTGTATTTTCCAAAACAAAACGAGCAATATTCCAAAGTTTATTCACAAACTTTTTATAGGCTTTAACTTTTTCATTTGAAACCGGTATATCATTTCCTGGCGCATTCCCCACTATCAGAGCCATACGCAAAGCGTCCATTCCAAACTCATCAGCAAGATCTATTGGCGACATCACATTTCCTTTTGATTTACTCATTTTTTGACCTTTTGAGTCCAAAGCCATTCCATGTAAATAAACATCGCGAAACGGTACCTCTCGAGCCAAATAGAGTCCAAATATAACCATACGAGGAACCCATTTGAAGATAAGATCTCTTCCTGTTTCCATAAGCTGTGTTGGGTAAAATCTTTTAAAATCTTCACTGTCAGTAAATCCTAAAGTTGCAACAGGCCATTGCCCTGATGAAAACCATGTATCGAAAGTGTCTTCATCTTTTATCCACTCAGAACCTTCAGGAGCTGCGTGTCCTATGTAAAACTCTTCTGTTGCTGTTCCTTTATTTTTAAACCAAGCAGGTATAGAAATACCCCAAACAATTTGTCTTGATATATTCCAGTCTATAGGATTTTTCATCCAATGCTCGAAAGTTTTTCTATACTGATCAGAAACAAAGTTTAACTTTCCATCTTGTGATGCTTGAAGTGCCATCTCTGCAAGTGATTCCATTTTAACAAACCATTGATCTTTAAGTTGAGGCTCTATAGGAGTTTCGCATTTGTAACAAACTGGAACTATTGTTTTATAATTTTCATCTTTTTCTACCAATAATCCTTTTTCTGTTAATATTTCAACAACCTTAGCACGACCTGACGTTGTAGCTTTTAACCCTTTCAAATCTCCTGCAATGTCTGTAAATTTTCCATAATCATCTATAAGTTGAACCATATCAAGCCCATGTTTTTTGGCAATCATAAAGTCTATACCAGAATGCCATGGAGTTATAGTCATGGCACCAGTACCAAACTCTGGATCTATAGAGTCATCTTTTATAACAGTGAAAGTACTTTTTCCTAATACCCATTCAGCTTCAAAAGTATCGCCGTGGTCATATTTTGCATATCGAACATCCGCTGGATGAACTACAACGTATTTGTCAGTTATCTTTGTTTCAGGACGTGATGTTGCAATATTAAAATCACCAAGTTTAAAAGTATAAAATGTTGTAACTATTTCTTTTTTCTCAGTCTCTACATCCGAAAGCGAAGTCTGATGTTTTGAACACCAATTACAATCTCTTTTTCCGCGATATATCAAACCATCCTCATGCATTTTTATAAAAGTTTTTTGTACGCCAGAAACAACTTTCTCATCCAATGTAAAAGTATCGCGACTCCAATCATATGAGGCACCTATGCGTTTTATCTCACCTGTAACAGTGTCTTTGTTGGCTATGGTAAAATCATATATCTCTTTATATAGTTCAGCTCTATCCATGCCGAAACGAGATCTCCCCTCTTTTTCAAGTTTCTTTTCATATACTACCTGAGTTTCAAAACCAGCATGATCAGATCCCGGAAGCATAAGAACCTGTAAACCTTGCATACGTTTATATCGGCCTATGATGTCTTTCAAGGTTACATCAAGTGCATGTCCGGCATGTAAACGTCCATTAGCATTGGGAGGGGGTGTTATACTAGTCCATGTTTTTGAGTCTGCATATTTTTTAGGAAATTTTTGTATCAATATATCAGGATTAAAAAGCCCAGAGTTTAACTCATTTTCATATACAACAGACTCAACATCCTTTGCTTCATACGGTTTTTTATACTTTTCTGGGAGATTCATTATTCTATACTAGCATTATATTCTTGGGTCGAAAAGACTTTCTGTCGTATCTCCATTTAAAAGATCTGCTATTCTTTTTCCTCCACATATAGCCGGCAATATACCTATACCATTACATCCCAAGTTATACATCAAAGCATTTTCTCTATTATCATATCCAACAAGTCTTATGCCGTCAGATGTATAACCCATCAAACCATGCCACATAAATTCTCTGTGATTTTCATCTATATCATCTTGGTCAAGATTATTTTTTATAAATTTTAAATAATTATTTTTAGCATTTTCATCATAAGCATGCTGCTTATTGTATGAAGAAGAATCTTCCAAAACCGCAGATATACCGCCTATACAAAAAAGATTCTTAGGTTTTTCATTTTCTAAATCATATTGACGTCTTGTGGTGTAAGTATAGTTGTCAGAATAAATAATATCTCTTTGTCTATCTATTTTTTCAAAAGAATCAGCATCAGCCTTTTCATCAAAGTTTTTATCATAGTATGCAAAAGCTTCAGGGTTTTTATTCATATTTTCAGTTTTGGCAAACATGTAACCAACCAAACCTTTTATATGTTTATGAAAATTAAAATTTAAATCTTTGTTTTTATATGATTTAATATCAAAATTTTCAAAACCATTTGTACACAATATGTTTTTTTTAGAAATAATTTTATTTCCACCAGTTGTTTGTATTAAAATGTTTTCATCGTTTATTATTATTTCTTTAACAGGAGAATCTTCATATACACAAAATCTATTTGAATATTTTAAGAGTAGACTCTGAACAATTTTTTCGGTAAACAAGGCACTGTTTAAACAACCTTTTTTTAAAGGAAGGGCCGCTATATAGTCTTGATTTTTAGTTTCAGATAAAGATAAAATGTCATCTTGACTTATTATATCTATCAAATTATTAAATTTTTCACTTAACTGTAGATTATCAAAATATTCTTTAGCTATTAACATTTTCCTGATATTTATATTACCTTCTTGTAAGATTAATAAATCATTCAATTTATTTTCTATTTGTTCTTTTGTGGAATATAAGTTGTATCCCAAAAAAGTTGAATAGTTTATGTTTAAATTTAAATCTTGTATGATTTGCTCTATAAGTATCCATGAAGATTCAATACTTTGAATAGCCTTTATTGTTTTTTCAAAACCAAAATCTTCAACCAAAGATGTAATAGATCTTTCAAACTCGGCTACAAGTTGACCTGCATTGTGTCCAGTTGCACCATGTGCCACTTGCCTGGCTTCTATGAGAGTAACACTTCTGGCAGTATGTTTGAGTATATTGTAGGCGGTGACAACTCCAGATATACCACCACCAACAATACATATATCAGTATTTAAATCAGTATCTAGTGTTTTTATTTCTCTTGTTTTTTTAAATTGTGTAGTCCAAGGTGATCTTAATTCCATATTTTTTAAAAATTTAAATGTGACTCTGATGCTATTTTATTATTTTTTAAAATATCTAAAGTTTCTTTGTATTTTACACCGATATAAAAAAACCAAACGGGTATAAGTCCAAAAACAATAATAATTGAAACAATACGAGCTGTCGATGATCTTTTTATTTGATTTGGCATTGGTTTTGATTATAACAATTTATCATCAACATATCCATAAGCTTTTAATGTTGAGGTAACCATGTCACTTAAATCACGTTCTGACTTCCAAGAAAGATTGATATTTGCATTTGATGAATCAGCAATAACAGTAGCAGGATCCCCTTTTCTTCTTTCTGAAATTTTTATATTCATTTTCTTTGAAGTTGTATCTTCAAATGCTTTTATTAACTCTTTTACAGAGTAACCATTTTTAGTTCCAAGATTGTAGATTCCAGATGTATTATTTTCTATAGCTAAGACATGAGCATTTACCAAGTCGGATAGATGTATATAGTCTCTTACACCAGATCCATCCTTTGTAGCATAGTCTTCACCAAATACTGTAAATTCTGTTCCGTTTAATATTGCATTTGTTAATAGTGGAAATACGTTCTGTGCATTTTTCTCAATATAGTTTAAACCTGTGTCTCCGGCTACGTTAAAATATCTAAAGATAATGTATTCTTTTATTTTTCCTAGTCTTTGAAAATCCTTAATCATAAGTTCACACATGAGTTTTGTGCGACCATAAACATTTATAGGTTCAACTTCAGAGTCTTTAGTGTAGATAGCGTTTTCTTCATCCTTTGGTTTATATACTGCAGCCGTTGATGAGAAAATGATTTTAGGAACATTGTATTTACTCATCATAGATAAAATGTTTAAAGTACCGACAACATTGTTTTGAAAATAAAGTTCTGGATTTTCTTCACTTTCACCGACTGCTTTTTTGGCCGCAAAATGGATGACTGTGTCGAAAGTATTATCTTTAAAAACATTTTCTAAAAATGATATGTCTAAAATATCACCATTTATAGTTTTAGCTTTTTCATTAACTTTATCCACTTGACCTGTTGATAGATTGTCTAAGACTGTTACAGTGTAATTATCATTGACAAGCTCATTGACAGTGGCTGATCCAATGTATCCCGCACCACCTATAACTAATATGTTTTTATTCATTGAAGCCTATTATATCACCTTAGATTGTAATTTAAAATAAAGATGCTATTATACTGTGTATATTGCCAGATCGTCTAATGGTAGGACAGAGGCCTTTGAAGCCTTTAATTTTGGTTCGACTCCAAGTCTGGCAACAAGAAAATAATTAAATATACAAAAATGAAAGAAATTTTATTAAATCAAACAGGTTCATTTGCAACAATTCTAACCGCTATCGTTGCTTATTTGATTTACAGGAAATCAAAATCTGATGAATTGGAGAATGCAGTTAGAATAATTATATTGGAAATAAAGGAATCTGAACGTGTTATAAAAAATTTACGTGAGATTAAAAGCTCAGGTAATCTTTATCCAAATGATTTAGTTAAAGTAACACCGTTAAAAGGTTGGGTAAGGTATTCTCATTTATTTATGAAGAAGTTGAATAATGATGAATATGATCAACTAAATGATTATTTTAAAAAATGTGAGGTATTAGAAAAATATATTGAAAAAAATCATAACTTTTTTTGGATAACCACAGAAGAAAGAGCTAAACAAAACGAAATAATGGGAGCAAAAATAGCTTACGAAAAACCAAGTCTGACTGATGAAGACTTTACTATTGAATTAGATAAAACATTGAAATTATATTTTTCTAATACTTCGGCGTATACTCCTGCAGGTATAGCTACTCAACTTGATAGAAACCTTAATTCAATAACGCTTATAACTGTTACACCTGTTTGGAACAAATTAAAATTAATAGCAAAATATAACGACTTATTGGGATAATTTTTCTAGTTGTAAACATCACAAGTTCCCCCCACCATCCCATCCAACCCAAACTCTCCCTTCACCTTCTCCTGGACCAACTTTCCAAACCTCTCCCTCATTCCCTTATCCTCTATTAACATATTAACCTTATGAACTATATCCCCTTCATTATTAACATCAAACAACACTCCATTATAATCATCCTCCACCACCTCAGGAATACCTCCTACATTCGACGCTAACACACAAGCCCCAGCCAAACCACTCTCCAGCAACACATATGGAAAAGCCTCAGTTCTAGAAGGTAAGACAAATACATCGGAAGCCTTTATGTATTTATAAGCATTCTCTATTCTACCTAGTAAAATAACTTTATCCCTCAAATCATTATCCTTTATTAACATAGCAATATTATTTCTCTCCTCGCCTTCACCTATGATTAGATAAATAAAATCCTTCTCAACTTTTTTCAAAGCTGGAATAAATAAATCATATCCTTTATTTTTATGTAACTCACCTATACTTAACAGTATAGTTTTACCAACAGTAGAAACATTTTTATCTTTCAATAAAAAGCGTGTCGCCTCTTCTTTATCGTAAAAGTCAAGACCTATGTCAATACCATTGTAAAACTTAACCAACTTACTTTTCACGCCTGGTAAATAATCAATATCCTTCATAGTTTTATCAGAAACAATAATAGTCTTATGTGTCAAAAGTATTGTCAACCAATGAAAAGCCAAAAGTATTTTCTTAGACAAAAAAGATCTATCTTCATTGAAAGCAAAACCATGAGCTGTGAAGATTATATTCTTCACTCCCGCCAATCTTCCTATAAATGCACCTGAGCCTCCCATCTTAGAACTGTTTAGATGTATCACATCTGGTTTTTCTTGTTTAAAAATTTTATACAATTCTACAAAAGATTTTAACTCCTTCATTATACTAATATCTCTTTGCATTGATTTTAGTCTTATCACTCTGACATGAGCTTCTTCAAGTTTTTTAGGTAATGTCTCACCTTCACCACATAAAACTACTACTTCATAATCCACCTTGTTCATATTTGTAGCCAAATCATAGACATATCTCTGAGCACCACCAAAATTCCCCTTCGTTATACAATATAGAATTTTTTTCATACTCATAGTATACTTACTTTCATATGAATAAGTCAAAACCTATACAGAATATGCAGTTTTTTGGAGATATACTATTTTTTGGTTTATCCTTCTATTTAATGCTTATTATAAGAGATCTATCCTATGATACTCATATATGGCCATTTTCACTTGTTATATTCGCCCTTATTGTTGGAAATTACATTATCGGGCTTTATGACAGAGTTGCACAGGATTATAAAGTAAATCTGATCAGAATATTCATGGTTCATTCTATAGTTTTTGTACTTTCAGTTTTGATATTTTATTTCTTATTCAGTAGACTAAATATCAGTCCTCGTTTTAACCTATTCCTATTCTTCTCTTTCTCTTTTGTATTAACAAGTGCTTGGCGTTATTTATTTGTTCGATATCAACCACTAGTTCAAAATGTATATATATTTGGTTCAGGTGAAGATTTTCAAGATTTAGTTCATTATTTTAAACAAAATACAGATAAATATTATCGTTTAGTTAAAGCGATTGACCTTGAAAAACTTTTTGTAAATGATGTGCAAAAAGAGTTTATGACTATTATTCCTGATGATAATAACCTTATAGTTATAGACACAGAGCATTCTAAAATAAAATTGATAAAAGAATATCTATATGAGAGTATATATAGTGGTGCAAAATACGTTGAGCTGAAAGACTTTTTTGAGCAAGTGATGAAACGTATACCGCTTGGACAAATAGATGAGTTATGGTTTTTAACTTATGTACAAAGATCATCTACACCTAGTTATTTATTATTTAAAAAATCTTTTGATCTTTTATTTTGTATTATATTGTTGCCAACTTTCCTTATTTTCCCTATCGTTAAAATTTTTATGAAAATTGAAGGTCCAGGTAAATTTTTTATATATAATAAAAGATTGGGTTTGATTGGTAAGATTATCAAAATACCAAAGATAAGAAATAGAAAGTATGATGATGCAGGAGTAAAGTTTGGTGAAAACAACGGAGTAAATCCAGTTTCAAAAGTTGGGTCTATTATAAAATCAACACGTATAGATGAGTTACCTCAAATTATTTCTGTACTTAAAGGTGATCTGTCACTTATCGGTCCAAGACCTGAGTTTAAACATATAGCCGACGATCTTACTCGTGATCTTCCTTACTTTATGATGAGAACTTTGGTAAAGCCAGGATTGTCTGGTTGGGCTCAGATCAATCAGGACTATGTACCATCAAACCTAAAAGAGACAAAGTTAAAATTGTCATATGATTTTTATTATATAAAAAATAGA
>JBGSHK010000009.1:0-88574 GCA_041752275.1 Minisyncoccia bacterium
TGGTTGGGCACAGATAAATCAGGACTATGTGCCGTCAAATCTGAAAGAGACAAAGCTGAAGCTGTCTTATGATTTTTATTATATAAAAAATAGATCTATAGCGCTGGAGATACAGATTTTCTTGAAGACTATCAGGACTGTTTTGAGTAGGTTTGGAAGTTAAATCAGCATTGTGATTTTTCTTGACAAAAACGTAAAAAGTGTTACTTTAACAAAGTAGCACTTTTGCTATTGAACCCTAAAAACAGAAAGAAAAGACACAGTGAACTCAAAAATTAAAGCACTTCAAAAAGCTATCGATAAAAAGAAGCAGGAGCTCAAAAAAGCTGAGCTTAAGGAAGAAAACATTAGGAACAATTGGACGAAAAGGTATGGTGATTACAATGCAAAAGTTGAGAAACTTTCCAAGATTCAAAATCATAAAACCCAAAAAGCTCAAAATCTATGGAAACAGGTTATAGCTTGGCCATCGACAAGTCCCAAAATGACAGAGGTGCGAAATGTCCAAAGAAAGGTTATTCAAGATATCAAAAACGAACTTGTTCAACTCGGCCTTCAACTCGCCCGTCTTACCGAACAGGAATACAGTGAGGTTAATGCAACTGATGAAATTGTCACAGGAGTACTCGATCTTACCAAATCGGTCGTGGCCGCAAGTGCAGCTCGTCAAGAGTTTCTAAACAGGCACGTATTCCCTCGTTTGATCGGAAAAGACGGTAAACTTGTATCACAAGTAAGCTTCTTTAGTTCCAACGGTCTTCATAAAGTCGTTGCCGTGGTCAACACAATGACACTTGTGGTCGGTGATCTGGCTCAAAAAGCACAGGATGAGATTGAGGGATTCTTCAAGAAGTTTGATAACTCACACATGGATGGACCAACCAAAACCATGTATGAACTGACCAAGCAGATATTGGTCGAGAAGATCAACTTCAAGATCGGTCCACATTTGTATCGTTTTCTTTCACTGGAACTCGATGAAGACATTTTCCCTGAACTGGCTTTGGCTCAGCGTTATCTGCATCAAAGTATCCGTTCGGAGAAGACCAACTCGTATATTCGTATTTACAGTCGCAAGAGTAGGACTGATAAATTCGTCCCCGTTCCCCAGTCTTAATCCAATAGCTTTCATGGAGCTAAATTAAATAACATGTGACAACCTAGATGTACTTTCCAAAGTTGCTAGGTTTTTTATTTACCCCAACAAAAACCACACCAACATACCCAACCCTCCCCACCAACCTATATCAGAGATTAACAAACTTACCACAATTTTATCCTGAAGTGATTTTGGTAAAACCTCAGCCTGCCTGCCTTCATTTTCTCTTTTTAATAAAAATGGACTAATATAAAATGAAAGAAATAATCCATTCAATATAAGTATAAAAGCAATCAAACTGTGATACATAGGAATACCTGAAAATGCCTGATCTCGATAAAACAAAAAACCACCAATAATAGCTAAAAATATTCCAAGCCATATAAGTGGTTTTGTTACTTTATGTGTTCTTATAGTAGCTTCAGTCCAATATGATGATTTTCTACCTAAAAAACCATGTATATCTATGACAGTTACAGCACCAAGCCCTATAACAAAACCAGCTAATAATATAAATAAACCAATAAAGTCTAAGTTGATCATGGGTTTATTGTAACATTTTTAAAAATATTTATTACTTAACCACCTAGCATACCAAACTAAACTATTCTATAATAAACCCATGCAAAAACTAAACTTCTCAATACAAATAATTGCGCCTCGCGAAAAAGTCTGGAACACTATGCTCGATGATGCAACATATCGTCAATGGACAACACCTTTCAATGCTGGATCAAGTTATATCGGAGACTGGAGTGAAGGCAGTGAGATGAGATTTGTAGGTTGCGATGATAGCGGTCAATCAACTGTTGCTGGTATGTATACGCGTATAAAGGAAAATAGAAAACACGAATTTATTTCTATAGAATACCTAGGATTTGTAACAGCTGATGGAAGTATCGATACAGAAAGCAATGAAGTTAAGAAATGGACTCCAGCTTTTGAAAATTATACATTTAAAGATGTAGGTGGTGGAACTGAACTATTGATAGAAATAGATACAACTGACGAGATGAAAGAAGAATTTGAAAAAATGTGGCCTAAGGCACTGGAGTTGTTGAAAGAGTTAGCGGAGAAATAGACTAACTTTCTCTCTGTTTAGGAGTATAATACAGTTATGAACAAAAAACTTATATTTCAACACATTATACAAGGTTTAAAAGCCACAATAAAACGTTTTCCTGTACCTGTAGTCATATCAATCATCGGAACTATTATTAGTCTATTCATTTTACACAATAATGACACCGAAACAATTTCAAAACTTTTCTACACCATAGCCCTTGCCTTTCCATTATCCATTGCAGCAACCTTGATCTCAGAAAGAAATAATAAAAAAATCTTAAACTTTTCTATTCTTGGAATTTTCATCATCCTATATTATTTCTTCATCGGAAAAAACCTTTTAACAGTTGATTATGACAAATTCCAAATGCAATACATGTTATGGATTTTAGCTTCAACTTTTCTTATAACATTTATTCCTTTCATTAAAAAAACTACAGCCGATGTATTGGATTTTTGGCATTATAATCAAAAGATACTTTACTCTGTTCTGGCAACTGTGTTTTACACAGGGACAATATATGCCGGACTTTCTATTGCTTTGTTTTCAGTAAACACTTTGTTTGATTTAAACATCAACTCTATACGTTGGGCTGAACTTGGAACTTTGATTGGTGGATTATTTACTACAACATTTTTCTTAGCTCGTTTTCCACAGGCTAAAGAAAATGAAACAGATTATCCAAAAGAACTAAGAATATTTACTTTCTATGTACTAACTCCTCTGGTCGCAATATATTTCCTTATACTTTATTCATACTCTGGAAAAATACTTATATCCCAAGAATGGCCTAAGGGAATAATCTCATCAATGATATTGGGATTTTCTATGCTTGGAATATTTACTTATGCTCTTGCCTACCCTCTTATATTAAAAGATAAACTATTGCAAAAAATATCCAAAGGTTTTTTCATAGCACTTTTACCACAAATCATAGTTTTATTTTTGGCTGTAAAACTTCGTATAGATGAATATGCAATAACTGAGCAGAGATATTTTGTAGTATTTTTTGGAGGATGGTTATTTGCTATGTCTTTGTATTTTCTAATAAACAAAGCAAAAGATATTCAGGTTATACCAAGATCTTTGTTTCTACTAATATTATTTGTCTCTTTCGGTCCATGGGGAGCTTTTCAAGTTTCAAGAGATAGTCAGATAAATAGATTGGAAAATATATTGATCAATAACAGCATGTTGATTGATGGAAAAATTGCCTCAACAACTACACAGATAAGTTTTAAAGATAGACAAGAAATAAGTGAGATAATTACTTATCTAAATCAAAATCATGGACTTGAAACTATACAACCTTGGTTTGATGAAGAATTAAATAATATCAATGAACCGTATCTAAAAGTAAAAAGAGCAACTGAGTTATTGGGTATAAACTTTATTGATAGATATCAAAATGAAGAGAATTATTATTTTACAACAATGCCAAGTAAAAACACCCCTACTTTGAAAGTTACTGGTTATGATTATTTAGTAAATAATACATACAGCCCTGATACACAAAGTCCTACTGTTATAAATAGTGTTCCCTACAAATTTGAACTAGCAACAACTACACAAGAGTATATTGTTTATCAAAATAATACAGAGATTGCTCGATTTTCTGTTAAAGACTTTTTAGATAAACTTGTGACAGAATATAGAAAAACTGGTAAGACTGAATATACAAGTGATGAGCTTTCATTAGCTTTTGAAAATGTAAAAATTAAAATGATAATATATTTTTCATCGATAAATAGTTCTCAGGGTAATATTTGGGCACAGCAAAGTGTGTTGTTGAGGTTGAAATAATATAATAAAATAAAAGTATGAATAATAAAACTATAGGTATTGGATTTAAAGAACTGGCATTTATTGCATATTCTGTTACCGATTTTAAAATGGAGACATACTAGGTTTAACAGAAACAGTATGCTTAGGATCTGGAGATGATATAGGTTGGATAGAATATGACTTGTCAGGTCAAACTTTAGCCTTAGCTAAAGCTTTTGAATATCAGAAACCTAATCCAAACGGTGGACAAGTTTCTCTAGAAGTTTTTGATTTAGATTATGCTATGACATATCTAAAAGAACAACAAGTTAAAATAGTTTTAGATATACAAGATTATCCTCATTGTAGACTTGCTCTTATTTCAGATCCTGATGGAAACACTTTGACTTTGCATCAGGTGAAATAAAAAATAATACTTAATATTATAAAACTAAACCCCTGCACCTGCCCACCCTATATTTTGATTTTGATATTAAATTAGTTGACTTTATAGTATATATATTATATACTGATAATGCAAAAATGTACTTTTATTATGAAAACTAAAAATATTGTTAAAACGATTGTCGGGATTTTTGCACTGTTACTACTGGTACAGTGCGGTGAAACAAAAGTTGTTAAAGCCAAAATTGAGACATCAACAATTGAAAAAAATGTCGAAACTGAATTTGGAAAAGATGTCAGTGTTGGAGACATTTTATCTCAAATTAGTTCGCTTAATACTGCTAATGAAGAAATACTTGTTGCATTTATTTCAGATAACGGCATTGTCTTAAACTCAAAGTATTACACAGGAACCTATACAGGTTATTATTGTATACCGTACACTATTTCAATAGGCTCAACCGCCTGGATATACTCTGAATACTACAAAAACATTAGGGTTGAAGTCCTGTCAACCGACACAAAAAAAGGGACCGTTAACCTCAAGGTTAACTTCGGTGAGGAAAATAAATAAAATTCATTCTTATCACAAAACTCACATCTGCGACTAAAAATCGCAGGTGTTTTTTTACCCCAACATCATCTCCTCAAACCTCTCAATCCCTTCCAACTCCCCCAACCCTACTAACCCCTCTGGGACTGCAAAATCATGCTCCATTATCCTCCTATACACTCCTTTTATAACACCTTCCAACCTCTCCATATCCTCATCTGTTATATCCAAATACAAATCCCTCAGCTCACTATCCCCCTCAATAAACTCTAATACACCGCCCAAAACATTTAAATGATTCAAGTTCTTCGACTTCTTAATCAGTATCTTATAAAACACCAATTGATTTCTATAAAAATGTAATTTAATTTTCTCATTCTCATTATTACCTTTAACCCAATCTGTAAACGATCTTCCTGTTTTATAGTCAGCAACATATACATCATGTTTATCGTTAAAATGTAAAACATCAATCTTACCAGTTAATGGAATAAAAACATCTCCATCCTTTAAAGTAACTCCCTCATTTTTAAAATCAACTTCAGACACATCAGTATCTTTCATAGTCAAAATCTTTTCTTTGTAAATCAAATCCAACGCTGACAATCCTTTTGCCAAAAAGTTTTTATAATCAGCACGAGACAATCTTTCATGTATCAAACTTTCTGTAAACCATTTTTTTACATCAATCAGTGACGGATATTTTTTTTGTATTTTAAAATGCATCAAACTTTTGTTTAGAATAGCATGCATCGCAGATCCGTACCCCGCATTTGGAGTTTTGGCTTGTGGAAAACGAAGCACATTATTTTCCAAGAAATACATCGGTCCACCTTTGGGTATATTTAAAAAATTGTTTACATGAGTGATCGGCAAAACCAAATTTTCTAAAATAGAATCAAGCAAAGCTTTTTCACTATCAAGAAAATCAGTTCTTATGTTTTGATTTGCTAACAATACAGAAGACTCCAATATGTCGGTACTATTTATATGGTCCACTGTCCCTTCCTCTACATCCACCGAATTCATCATTCCTAAAAATCGTAGTCTATCAGTTCCTTTACCTTTGTCATCAGCTCTGTGGTTCGTTATATAGATATGATCCTTAGCACGAGTCAAAGTTACAAAGAAAAGCCTTAGCCAATCATCCTCAGAATCTCCAGCTGGTGTTATCGGCAAGTTCTTTGGTAAATAGGTCGCATTGGCCTTTTTATTGGCCCAGGTGGACTCATTACCAGACAAGATGAATACTATCTCGAACTCTAGACCTTTTGATTTATGAGCTGTCAGCAAGTTAACAGCATTACGAGCGTTTACGAATGGACTTTTGTCAGAAAGATTTAGATTTGTATTATTTTCATACACTGTTACAAAGTCGATCACATGCGAAACATTTATCTCTTTACCTTGCTTATAATCTCGTATAGCTTGTATAAAAGCGCGTAGGTTTGAAAGAAAAACCAAATACTCAGACTTTTCATGAGTGAACTTTTCAGAGTTGAAATAATAATCTCTAAAGCCAGTTTTATTTAAAATGAAATCAATAACGTGCTCAGCATTTTCATAAGCAGCCAGCGCAATAATCTCACCCAACTTTTCTTTTGCATTATTTATCTCTTGAGACTCACTCTCTGTCGACATCCAATCTGTTCTATCTGTATATGCACGGCGTGACAAAGTCCAAAGATCAATCTGTTTAATATTCCAAAAAGGAAAAGATAATATTTTACTTAATAGAAAATCTTTATCTTCATGCATTGTATTGTTGGCAAAATGTAAAATATCTATAAGCTGTTTTATATGAGTTTGCTTTAAAACATGCTGATCTTTTTCATAACGAAGAGGTATACCACGGCTCGATAGATATGGAATGATAGCAGTTAAGTCTCGGTGATTTCTACTGATGATGGCAATTTTCTCAGCATCAACACCCTTATCAGTTATCTCTTTTATCTTATCAGCAACATATGAGTATTCATGAAGCTTTGTATCAAACTCTTTCATCTCGATAGCATTTTTATTTTTCAGAACATTTCTATCTGCAAACTTATGATCTGATTTCAACTCTTTCACAAAACCAGCCAACAATTTCTCAAGACGAAATTCACTGTTACGTATCATAGAAAGTGAGGCATCTACAATCTCAGAGTTTGATCTATAGTTTTGTGTTAGAGATATAACTTTTACATCACTATACATCTTTGTGAACTCTAAGATGTTAGAAAGCTCTGCACCTTGGAACTTATATATAGCTTGATCATCATCACCCACAGCCATGATATTTGGTTTATTCTCATTGAAGTCATTATGAGTCAAAGAATATATAATCTGCATCTGAGCATCGTTAGTATCTTGAAACTCATCAACTAAAACGTATTGATATTGTTCTTGTATTTTAAGTCTTAGTGATTCGTTTTTCTTAAGTACGGTTAAAACGTCCAGTATCATATCGTCAAAATCTTGATAACCTTGTTTGTATAGTTCGGCTTGATATTTTTTGTATACTCCGTTTATCTCCCTCAAAGTATCTGACCTTCTTGTATCTTTGAAAATGTTTTCACTCTTAGTATTTTTCTCAGTGTTTTTACTTTTCCAATCTGAAAAATCTTTTTTCTCAAGTACTGTTGTTTTAAAGTTTAAGTACAGTGCATCTATAAGTGAATGATAGTTCAACACATATCTATTTCCTCTTTCTTTGTACAACTTTTCAAACTCTATACAGAATTTGTCATATGTCGATTCAGATACTCGCTCTGACATGATAGGAGAAAGTTTTTCGTTAAGTATGATTATATCTTTGTCATTTTCATTTAGAATGATTTCCAAATCATCAGGTGTAAGCCCGGCTTTTTTCAGATGTGAAATAGTATTTTGAATAGCACTTAAAAATAGAAACCCTTGTTCAGGATGATATGACTTTATCTTTGAATTATGAGGAAGTTCTTTTATGATAGTTTCTAAAATGTTTATCTTTGTAACATCGTCAGCTGGATGAACTATAGCTCCATCATAAAAATACTCTGGGTAGTTAGATATTATACTAGTGCACAAGTTGTGGAAAGTATGAATGTTCACTCTGTATGCATCCTCTTTTAAATACTTTTCAATACGACTTCGCATGTTATGGGTCGCTGAATCGGTGAAAGTTAAACATAGGATGTTTGAGGCTTTTATGTCGGTTTGTAGAAGTATGTTTGCAACCCTTAAAGACAATATCTCAGTCTTTCCTGATCCAGGTCCTGCAACGATGAGAACTGGTCCATCAATAGTGTCTACAGCTTGTTTTTGGGCATTGTTGAGGCGTTTATATGATTCTTGGTATAAATCCAGTTGTGATGTTTTTTGTGGCATTATGAGTATTATATCACGATTTTTATATATAAATGAAAAACTCCTCAGCAGAGGAGTTTTTCGATGTGAGAGTAGATAATTGCTTACCACAACCACATGTTGAACATATCACACTAGTATATAAACGTCAAAGGAACCCCTTGCGAGATTCCTTTTATAATCATTTCCAAACAATCTTAAAGACTTGAAGTCCTGACGTCAAAAGAAACTTATCTTGCGACAAGTTTCTTTTGAGTACTAAGGTGTTGATTGCTCAACTCCTCAGTCCAATTAATATAGCATAGGTGAAATATAATGCAAGTCTCTTTCTGTGGTTCAATTGTGGGTAACTTTTTACTCGTTTATAAAGCAATAATAACTAGACACAGTACTCCATCTTTTTAAGAATGGAATATTTGGAATATTTGATGGTAAATAAAATATTACATCGTAACCGTTTGTACTAGGAATTACTCCTCCACAATTACTTCCATTTGATCTAATAAAATTTAAATGAAAATTATTTACTGATGAGTCTTTCGTAAAACTTAAATCATTTATTTTTATATAAGGATTCATCGCGTTTACAAAAAGAGACATGGCAGCTACATTATTGGCCGGAACAGCTGAAGCGGTGTTGTAATAGGATCCGTTATATGTTCTGTATGTTTCCATAGCCAATTGAAATTGTTTAACCTCACCAGTAATTTTTGTTACAGTAGCTTTATTTTTTGCGTTTACTAAAGATGCTGAAACTATACTTGTTAGTAAAGATATTATAGAAATAACAACAAGTAATTCTATCAATGTAAAACCTTTTTTAGTTGACGTAGATTTTTTTTGTATCAAAAACACACTAGAGTTAAAATTATCACTTTCTTCAAAATTTATCAACATAACTCAATTCTAACCCTTATTGTTTTCATTTGCAATTAATACCCCTTCAACCTATTAGCCTTATCATGTTGTCTTATCTTCTCATGTGCTTTTGCTTCTATTTGTCTTATACGCTCTCTTGTGACACCAAACATCTTACCTACCTCCTCTAGTGTATGCTGTACCCCATCAGTCATACCATTTCGAAGCATAAGTATTTCTCTTTCTTTTTCGTTTAGATCGTTAAGTATTTCCTTAACCTGATCTTGTAGTATACGCTTTGATGCATCTTGATCTGGTGTCATAACTTTATCATCAGCCACAAAGTCGGCAAACACAGACTTCTCTTCATCGTCAACAGGAGTATCAAGTGACACTGTAGACTGGTCAATCTTCTCTATCATATAAACTTTTTCTATATCCACACCCATCTCAAGAGCTATCTCTTCTGACATGGGATCACGTCCCAAGTCTTGAAACAAACGTCTAACAACTTGCTTATACTTAGCAATAGTCTCCACCATATGCACAGGCACACGTATAGTTCTTGACTGATCAGCAAGTGCACGAGTTATAGATTGACGTATCCACCAAGTTGCATAAGTTGAAAACTTGAAACCTCTTTGCCAGTCAAATTTTTCTATAGCTTTTGAAAGACCAATATTTCCCTCTTGTATAAGATCAAGTAAAGTTAAATCTTGTGAACGATTAGCATACTTTTTAGCAACAGAAACTACAAGACGAAGGTTAGCACGCATCAAAAGATTTACAGCTTCCCTATCACCTGACTCAATACGTTTAGCCAACTCTTTTTCTTCATGACCTGATATAAGGTCAAACTGACCTATCTCTTTAAGATACATCTGTATAGAGTCAAACTGAGCTTCACGACCGGTTGGTCCACCATACTTCTTTAGGAATTCATCTTGTTCATCTTGAACATTCAAAAAACCACCTGACTCCAATATATCTATATTTGCACCTTGTAGTTTTTGATATAAATAGTCGAGGAAAAGTATATCTTCTTCAATGTCAGGAAACTCTTTTAAAATCTCATCATATGTAACAAAACCTCTTTCCCGTCCTTTTGTTATAAGTTTTTCCGCTTTTTTGTCGTATTTATTTTCTTGAGTTTTTTGAGCTTTTAGTCTTAACTCTTCAGCTTTAGAAATTTTCTCTGGTTTTTCAGGTTTTTGAACCTTGATTGATACATTATCCTTTTTGATAGGTTTTTCTATCTTTTTAACCACAATTTTTTTGGATACTATTTTTTTAACTGCGATCTTTTTTACTGCAATTTTTTTAACTGCAATCTTTTTTATTGACTTAATAACTTTAGGTGTTTTTATCTTTACTGCTTTTTTAACTATTTTTTTAGGTTTTGCCATAATATATTTATGTCTTGTGTGTATTTATTTATTAAATTTGTATCTTTTATAATCTCAGCTTTTTTTAATTTTGCTTGTATATCTTGATATATCAAATTGTATATCTTGTTGGTAAAATTTTTATATGATATTTGTATTTCTTGTTTATAAAAATCTAAATCAAGTTTTTTTTGTGTATATATGTTTTCTAAATTGAAAATAATTTCTTCGTCTAACTCTTCAATGTTGTCAAATATTGTATATAAATCTGGAATGTATTCTTGTTGTAGTTTAAATAAGTCGCTTTGTTTGTATTCATTTATATATGAATAGATGTTTTGTTTTTGATCTGAATAATCTTTTGGATTTTCAGATTGAGAGACCAGCGTATTTAATTGTTGATTATAAATATACACTAAAGATTTGAACTCCGCAAGGGCTTTATTTATAACAATATTTTTGACTTTGTCATCATTGCCCGGTTTGTCAACACCTCTGTCAAGGTTGTCAAAATATTTATACTCATTTTGAGTATACTTTTGTAACTCAGTATTAATATTTTCTAAAGATATATCAAAAAACTCTGAACTTTTTTTAGAGAAAAATTCTTTATCAACTGAGTTCTCCAGCGATGCTATTAAAGGAATGATTTTCTCAAGTGAAGCCTTTGTAGAAATACGACTTTTATTGTCGGACTGAGATATAACAAAATCAATCACATGTTTTGCATTTTTGATAATATTTAAAAATAGTTTTTTATCTTTCAGCAACAACGATGCTGGATCCTCCCCGGCAGGCATGATGACAGTTTTAACCTCAAAACCATATTTGAGTGCTAAGCTCCAGGCTTTTATAGTAGCATTTAAACCGGCCTTGTCTGCATCATATAAAAGCATGAGGTTGTTGGTATAACGACGCAGCATTTGTAAATGTTTGTCTGTGAGCGAAGTGCCTGAAGTCGCAACAGTGTTATCAAAACCTTCTTGGTGACAAAGTAATAAATCCATTTGCCCTTCAACAAGTATGGCATATTTGAACTTTCGTATACCATCTTTGGCTTTATCCAGTCCATAAAGTGTTTCTGATTTGTTAAAAAGTATAGTGTCTGGACTATTTAAGTATTTAGGTTCCCCTTGCGTTACTATACGTGCAGATATAGCTATAGCATGACCTTGCACGTCAAAGATTGGGAAAGTGATACGGTCACGAAAAAAATCATAACGCTTTCCGTCTTTAGATTTTACAATACCAATTTTTTCAAGTAGAGGTGATGTTATATGATTTTCTATAAATTGCCATGAGTTTGGAGAGTAGCCAATCTTCCACGTTTGTATAGTTTCTTTTTTTAATCCACGATTAGTCAAGTATAAGAAAACATTTTCTGATTCTTTTTCAGATAAATTTTTATGATACATGTCTACTACTTTTTCAAACACATCCTGTGCTTCTTTTTTTTCTTGATCTTCTTTTATATCTTTTAAACTTCTCTCTTGATTTTGCTGCCAATCACTTTCCGGAAGTCCTGACTTATCAAAAACATATCTTAATGCCTCTTTAAAGTCTAAATGCTCATATAACTTAACAAACTCAACAACATCACCTTTTACTCCACAACCAAAACAGTTGAAAGTTTGTCTTTGTTCTGACACAAAAAAAGATGGGGTTTTTTCATGATGGAATGGACAACATGCTCTGTGATTTATACCGTTTCTATCAAGTTTTATAAATGAACCGATTATATCGACTATATTTACTCTTTCTTTGATTTTCTTGACTATGGGTTGCATATTATGAATGTAATATATCATGTATAAGAAAAAACCGCATGGTATATTGTGTTCGGTATTTGCGATAACTAAGCAAATAAACCTTTATCAGTATGTTTATCTAGGTGATCCTTAAAAGCTTTTCCAGCTTTGTTTCTGTATGAACAGTAATCACAGGTATCTTTTTCTTTCGGTATACGGTCATCTTCCAAACATTTTTTGATATTTCCTAAAACCCCCTCTATCCACTCAGTCTTACCGATATACGGAATAACCTTTATTTTAAATTCGAGTTTATTATTAAATCCATCCACTGATCTGTCTCCATTTGCATAAACAAAATATCCTGTATCAGAAACTGTAAATCCGAGTTTACGAAATATCCATTGATATATTTCCATCTGTCTCTTATATCCGTCTTGCCATTCACTATCTAGGTCAACATCAGTATCTTTACTTGTGGCTTTATAATCAACGATGATTATTTTATCTTTATCCTCACCGTCTGTATATACCCAAATATCATCTATTGCTCCTGTTATGAGAAAATTATTTATCTCGTCACTCACTTGTGCACCAACAAAGTTTTCACGCCACGTGTCCATCTCAATATGTGAAAATGGTACAGCTTTGATGTTATTGTCCAACATGTACTTATGTGCTGTTTTATCAAGTCTATGTTTATCAAACTCTTTTTTAAGTAAAAGATCTACTGCCGAGTTTAAGTTAAAAGGAAAACCTTGAGGACGAGAAACTCCAAGTCTACGATCCAAGTAAAAACAACGAGGGCATTCTACAAAAAGATCTATCTTTGAACGGCTAAGTTTAAAGGGTTCTGAATCACCTTTTATATATAATTTCTTTTTCCATGGAATAAATTTTGCCATATTTTAATATTGTATCATATTGAGGCTAAAGACCTAAAGTAGCGTACTCACCTCCTCCAAAATCACATAGGCCCTGTCTTTTTCAATACCTATTTCATCTAAAATATGTGATTGACTATGCAATGTTTTACACAAAATAACATCTTTTTGTATAAGTTTATTTTTTTCTTCTTTTGTCAAAGTTGTTAAAAGTGTAACTGGGTAAAGAGAGTATTCTATTATTTTATCTCTAAGTGACGCACCTTCTGGATAATCAAAACTCATCAGCTTTAAATTGTTACAGTTTGCATAAGTTATAGCAGTATCTGAAAAATAAGTGTTAGTTATAAGCCAACCTTCAGTAAGTTTTTTAGACATTTTTGTAGATAAACCTCGTGTACATTTTTCATCAAATGAGTTTATATTGTATTCATTTCCATCTATATCATCATAACGAGCTTTTACATAAAGCGCGTTTTTAAGATCAGTTCTACTTCCAGCATCACTATGAAACTTAGCTTCAATCATAACCAACTCATCTTCCCTCCAGGCTACAACATCAACTTCATGTGATACACATTTTCCATAAACCATTTGACCTGTTATCGCACTGTAACCATCATGTTGCCATATATGGGCTATAAACTTTTCAAAAGGAAAACCAGATGGACCAATCTCAAGCATAGATCTTTTAAGTGAAAATTTTAAAGCAGAGGCTTTAGATATATTTTTCAAATGCTTAAATGCAAGTCTGTAAATATAATCAGTGCGTATAGATTGACCATCTTTATAATTTTCATAACATTTATCTTTTACGTATTTACATATATCATGAGCAACCTCTATATTGGCACCAGATTGAACTATAGCTTTTACAAGTTTTTTTTCATCAAAATCTTCTATAGTACCGTTAGCTTTGCGTATTTGCATATGTGTTTTATTTTAGCATTTATGTTAATGTTATTAAAGTCACGAAAGCTAAAAACTTAAAAAGTTTTCCTGAAAATTTTTATGATGATATTTTATTTGATAAAATTTGACACAAACTAAAAATCTGCTAAAATATAAATACTACCTTTGACACCAGACGCCTTCTCTGGTTGGCTCAAAAAGCCTTGATTGGTATTATAGGCCTATAGAAGGCCCCCTACTTATAGCGTTTCCTCTTTTGAGGAGGCGTTTTAAGTTTATATTTCCTTTTGTTTCCGTCTCAAAATGTGTCAGTACAAAAAATCCATTAATCCTAGTAGCTGCTATTAATAAATAATTATCAGAATAAGGTATATTTTTTATAAGATTTATTTTATCAGGATTGCCCAATACATTTGTAGTTGCATATTCCCATTCAAATATGTTTATAATCATATTCTCTGGACAAATAGGTCCATGATCCAACTCTATTTTATCTACTATTTCTCTAGATAAAAATAAAGGTCGTGACTTTCCGTCAAATGATAAATTACTTGGTATATAACCAATAGTTTCAATATGACTTTGCTTGGTCAATACTTTTTTTAATTTTTTAATATGTCTTTTTTCTTCATTATTCAAGTCTTTAATTTGTTTTGATATGAATAATGATTTTTTTGGTTTTTTGATTTTATTTTTCATCCTAAAATACTAACAAAACACCTCTAAAATTTTTATAAAGAACTAATAAAAAATAAAACTATTAAAATAACCTTTGCATATTTACTATTGTAGAACTTATAAATTTATTTTCAAAATGGAAAATAAATTTTACATCATCACTCCACCTCCCACACAAATCTCATCATCATAAAACACAATAGACTGGCCTGGAGAATATGTCTCAGGTTTTTCTAACTCCACTTTATAATATGAATGTTCTTTAACTATGTTTTTTATATTTATTTTTTCTTGCCTATATCTTAGACGACAAGTTTTTATTGTGTCTACACTATCTCTAAGTACTACGTTTTTTATGAGTATATGTTTGTCAATACCTTTGTCAATCTTGACTTCACTTCCTACAGTAATAGTATTTTTTTCTATATCTTTTTTTATAATATAAAGTCTTTCTTGATTTTGTGTATTTTTAAAAATAGTAAAACCATGACGCTCACCTATAGCATAAAGTATGGCACCGTCATGTTCACCTATAGTATTTCCATCTATATCGAGAACATCACCTTTATGTGTTTTTATGTGCTCCTTCAAAAATTCTTTCATATCTATTTGCCCTAAAAAACAAACTCCTTGACTATCTTTTTTATCAAAGACTGGTATCTTGGCGTTGGATGCAAGCTTTCTAAGTTCCGGTTTTTGTAAATGACCTATCGGAAATAATATATGTCCAAGCTCATACATCTCTAAAGTCCAAAGAAAATATGATTGATCTTTGTTTTTGTCTTTTCCTTCTAGTAGTTTATTGTTTATGTTTTGTGCGTAGTGTCCTGTGGCAATAAAGTCAGCACCGTTTGCTTTCGCCCATGAATAAAAAGCACCGAACTTTACTTCACGATTACACATCACGTCAGGGTTTGGAATATTTCCTATAGAGTATTCATGGAACATATAGTCAACTACACCTTTTTTATACTCTTGTCTCAAGTCAAGTGTTATAAAAGGAATATTCAAGTGTGCACATACTCGCATAGCGTCTCGTCTCTCATCTTTCCAGGTACATTCACCGTTCTCTGGTTGCCACACACGTATAAAAACACCAGTTACATCAAACCCACGTTTTTTTAGGAGATAGGCTGAGACTGAAGAATCAACCCCTCCTGACATACCTATATAGACTTTTTTTGAGCTTATTTTCATCATTACTTATTTAACAAAGTATCATACAAGGATGATTTGTAAAAAGCTGGCCCGTATTGATTGTCTGATAAATCACCTTTTTTGAAAAGTAATATTAGAGAGAAAACTATATTAACAATTGGAATTAAAAATAAAAAAGTATAGTAACCACTTTGGTTAATATCATGAAAGCGTCTTATAACTAAAGATATTTGAGATATGAAAAATAATATTATTAAAAGTAAAATAAAAAGACCAGAAATTTTATATAGAGTAAAGACTGCTAGTGCATAGAAGGCGTAAAATATAACAGTTAAAATTATTGATAATAAAAAATACTGCATTCTATTTATTCTTCCTTGAAAAATGTTTCCCATAAATTTGTTTGATTTGATTAACGATTAATAATAGTATTATACTTTATTTCCCCAAAAACACTCTCCTATTCTTCAAATGCTCTTCATAAGTTTTTGTATAGTGATTTACACCTTCTTTATCTGACAAGAAATATATATAATCATTTACATCTGGATTGATAGCTGCTTGTATGGCAACATCCCCTGGATTGCCGATAGGTGCTGAAGGTAGGCCTTTTATTTTATACGTATTGTATGGTGAATCTAGTTGTAAATCAGCACGAGTTAGCTGCAACGATGCCTTACCTGTAAAATATCCAAGAGTAGAGTCCATCTGCAGGGGCATATTTTTCTTTAGACGATTTTGTATAATACCTGAAACAACTTTCATATCTTTTGTATCAGGTACTTCTTTTTCAAGTATGGATGCAATGATTAATATTCTTTTCAAATCTTCACTACTCGTTGCATATTGCTCGGTTCTTTTTATAAACTCCTCGTCTATTTTTTTGAAAATATTTTCCAAACTTGCAGAAGGTGCATAGTTATATGTTTCTGGAAATAAATACCCTTCTTTATTTTGTAAAATTTGTAGCAACTCTTCTTTAGTGTATACAGTGTTTATATTTTTAAAATTATTGTAAATCTTATCAACTATAGTCCTAGAGTCTTCACCTTCTTTTATAGTTATGATCACAGGTATATATTCATATCTTCCTGTTATAAGTTTGTTTAATATTTCAACCATATTAAGTGATTTATGATATGTATATTCTCCTATTTGAATTTTTGAATCCTGTCCAGTCAACTTGATAAAATTTTCAAAAACAAATTTATTTTTAATAATCTTTTGATTGTGTAATTTATCAGAAACAGAAGACAAACTTTCACCTTTAACCACTTCTGATATAACCGGATAGTTAACCGCATCTACTGGAACAAAAATACTCCAATATAAATATGTAAGTAATACAAAAAATATAAGAAAAATAAAAGATATTAATTTTATAAGAGTATTCATATTATATTGGAAGATTAGATGGTGCCTCTACTTTTTTAGCTTCAACACGAGATACATTTGAAGTGGTTGCGGTGTCACCTGGGAAGTGAAAAATGGTGGCTATTTCTTCGATTGTCATAATAAACGGGTTACCACCTTCATATTTGTTACTTTTCCATATAGCTAAACCGTTAACTGGTATAAAACCCCAGTAGAAAAATGCTCGGGCTTTATATTGTTCAAATAATGTTTTTTTATCTGCATTTATTTTTGCACCCCCTTTATCCATCCATGCGTATTTTACAAGTGGAGCCTTTAACTCAAAACTGTTCAAATGTTGAGTGTTATATTGTTTAAATGTACTCATCAATCCAGCCGAATTTGCAGGAGAAAAAGCATCTTTTTTGGCAACATAAACAGCTCGTATACATGTGTCAAACGCTAGCTTAGATAAACCTCTTTCAACCGCATCAACTTTTTCTATTTCTTGTTTGGTAAGTCTTGTTTCTGCTGGATTTACAGGATTTTCTTTATCCATTTTTTTATCTCTTTTTGTAAGTTTTTTGAGATCATCTTTTGCAGCATCGGTCCAATCAACCTTTGCTTCACTTTGATACCATTTTAATTTATAATCTTTTTTAAACTTTTCTTTATCTTTTGGATCAGTCGGTGCTTTTTTAACAGTATCTTTACCGGGGGCACGTAAACCGATTTGTATCCAAGCATTCTCTCCTTCACTTAAACTACCCAAATATTCTAAAACTGGAGTTATGGGATCAATCTTAAATTCTTCTTTTGGATCTTTATCAAGTCCATAGTCAACATATGTTTTTATAGGAAGATGTCCTGCATTTTTTTTCTTAAACTCTCCACACCAAAACTTGTACTTTGAAATATCATAATTTATTTTTGCAACATAATCATTTTTATAATCACCTTGATATATTTCTTTTATACCTATATCTGGAAACTGAGCATAAAGTTGGGTTTTTATAGTTGCAGAAAAACCTTCTCTAGTCCAAATAAAAAACTTAACTTGTCCTTCTTGAGATACTAACTCCAAAGAAAACCAAGCCTTTGTTGAACCCTTGATCCAAACATCTTTCCATTTAGCCTCGCCAAAAGGTTGGTGTAAACAATTTAAAAAAACCTCCATAGCAAGTGGTGATTTACTTTGACCTTTTGGTATACTTATTTCAAATAAGTTGTATTTTTGTTCTGAAAAAAAACCAGCCCTAACAAAACTTAACCATGTTGCTTTAAATTTTTTTAATAAAAAATCTAAGAGTAAAATAGAACCTGTGAATAACAAAAAATAAATAACGAATATTACAAATTGGGTCGCTGTCATATTAAACAGTATATCAAATGAACTTGAATATTTCTATACTAGTTTATATTTTTTATTGTAAAAAACTCTTCTTTACCATTTGGTAGCTTAACTTTAACCTCATCTCCTTTATTTTTGCCTGATATAGCCAATCCTATAGGAGATTTAAGTGAAATTTTATTTGAAGAAAAGTCAATCTCTTCTGATCCTACCAACATATATACATCTTCTTTTGTTGAACCTTTTTTAAGTAAATGTATAGTTGTTCCAACTTCAACTGTTGAAGCGTGATGCATTTTGATTATTTCTGCATTTGCGAGAACTGACTCAATCTGACTGATACGATCTTCTACTATAGCTTGATCTTCACGAGCTTTGTTGAACTCAGCGTTCTCCGAAAGGTCACCTAGACTTCTTGCATACTCAAGATCTTCAGCAATCTCTTTTCTTTTGATTGTTTTAAGATGATCAAGCTCGGCAACAAGCTCTGCGTGACGCTCTTTTGATAAATATTCTTTTTGATCTTGGTTTACCATAATGTGAGTTATGTTAGCATATATTTTTAGGTTTGACAAAAAAAATAGACAGCGATATATTTTAAAAGTCTTGAACATGATCAAGCAAGCCCAAGTCCTCGATAAATGAGAACCTTCTTACGAAGTAAGTATCATCCCTTATGGCTACACGCTGGTCAGACAAACAATGATTCTTTGCTTCAACTTATTGGGAATCAATATTGTCACTGCTGACTATCTGCTTGAAAATCCACCAACTGAGAGGTTTGTGGATTTTTCTTTTGTTTATACCCTAAACTCTATAACATCTCCATCCTTAACCACATACTCTTTCCCTTCAGTTTTTACCAAACCTTTCTCTCTGGCCACACTATAGGACCCGCTATCTATAAGGTCAGACCAGAATACTATTTCAGCCCTTATAAACTTATCTTTAAAGTCAGTGTGTATAGCCGTTCCAGCCAAGGGAGCTGTCCATCCTTTTTCTATAGTCCAAGCTCTTGTTTCCTCAACTCCTGTTGTAAAATAACTCATCACGTTCAACAGCTTGTACCCTGCTTTTATAAGATCATTTATACCATCATCATGAGTTCCACCTAACTCTTGTCTGAACATCTCTTTCTCTTCACCTTCAAAATCCTTCAAATCATTTTCAATCCTTGCATCAACTATAGTATAGATTGCATTTTCATTTTTAAAATATTCCATCAAAGAAATATATCGAGGATCAGTTGTGTCGTCGATAATATTTTTACTTCCAGATTTTTTATTTAACACAAACATCACAGGCTTCATTGTTATAAGCTGAACATTTTTATTTAACAAAACTTTTTGATCTGATGACAAGTCTGTTTTTGATGCGAATATATCTTTCTTCAAATTGTCCAAAACTTTATCAAGAATATCTTTCAAGATTAAAGCATCTTTATCATTTCTTTTTATATCTCGGTCCAGTGATGACAATCTTTTCTCAACAACTTGTTTATCAGCAATGATGAGCTCAAAGTTTATAATAGCTATATCATCAACAGGATCAACTTTTCCATGAACATGTATAAGATTGTTGTCCTCATAGACTCGAACCACATGAGCTATAGCATTCACCTCACGTATATGTTGTAGGAACTGATTTCCAAGACCCTCTCCCTCTGATGCACCTTTTACAAGCCCAGCGATGTCTACAAACTCGACGACTGCAGGGGCCGTTTTTTTAGTTTTAGAGAATGCCGCAAGTTTATACAGTCTTTCATCAGGCACAGCAACAACTCCCACAGATGGGTCTATAGTACAAAAAGGATAGTTTTCAGCTGGAACTGATTTCTTTGTTATTGCATTAAATAATGTTGATTTGCCTACGTTAGGAAGGCCTACAATGCCACAGCTAAGATTCATGGTGGTAGTTTAGCATGTAGTGGGGTTTTTGGGAATGGAAAAACTTAAACAACAACCTCTTATTTAGAATCTTCTTCTATAGGTAATGGAACGTCCATACCTCTAACTTTTACATAACCTTTAGATAAAACTATGAGTACATAAGGCAAAGAAAATAGTGTTGTTATTAAAGATATAAAAATAATTTCAATTAAATATATGTCAGTTAACATATTTATCAAATATTTGTTTATAGACATTATTAAAATCTCAACAGGTATAGAAACAATAATCATAGCTATAATAATTTTCCATATATCATTCATTTTAGTTACACCTAAAACTATAGATTCTTTAACTGCATCTCTTGCAGATATATCATCTTTAGAAAAGAAAATATTTTTATATAAAACAAATCGAGTCATGTTTAAAATAATACCTACAAAAATAGTTATTCCCGCCAAATAAACAAGTGTAAGCGAGATAATATAATTTTGAGTTAATGTATAAAATTCATTTAATACATAAACAGCACCCAACAAAAGAACGGCAACAATAATATATAGCGCCAATCTCTTCACTATATACAATAGGCCCCAAATATTAACCATTACAAATTTCCAAATATTTTTCTTTTGAAAATTATAACCCTCTTTAACACTAAAAACTCCATTGTCCTCGTTTTTTTGTATAGAACGATTAAAAGCAGGAATAAAAAATAAACTAACGGAAATAATGGAAACAAAATATATTAAAAAGGCAATAAAAAAGTGTGTACCCTCAAATTGACCATTCTCCATATTTTCTTGTATACCGAAAGCATAATATTGTGCAACTATAGTCAACAAAACTATAGGCCAAGCCATGGTAAATATTTTTTTAAAGTTTATCTTATAAGTCACAAAAGACTCTTTTAGAAGTTGTATTGTTTTTATCATATACTAATTATACCCATATTACATAAAAATAGTAAATACGTTATAATCCACTCATGCCCATAAAACTCTATAACACCCTTTCAAAAGAAACCGAAGAAGTAAAACCTATAAAAGAAAACGAGATTTCAATGTATCATTGTGGTCCTACTGTTTATGATTATTTACATATTGGAAATATGAAAATGTATGTGTTCGCGGACATACTTAGACGCACTTTTGAATATTCAGGATATAAAGTTAATCAGGTTATAAACATAACTGATGTCGGTCACCTTGTATCAGACGCTGACGAAGGTGAAGATAAGATGGAAAAAGCTGCAATAAAAAACAATAAAACCGCCAAAGAGATTGCAGAATTTTTTACAAATATTTTCTTTGAAAATTTAGAAAAAATGAATATAAAATCCGAAGGAACTATTTTTCCAAAAGCAACTGACAATATCCCTGAGCAGATTGCACTTATACAAAAACTAGAAGCGGAAAATCATACATATAAAACAGAAGATGGTATTTATTTTGATGTATCAACTTTTCCTGATTATGGCAAGCTTGGAAATATTGACCTTAAAGGACTGCAGGCTGGTCACAGAGTTGAATTTAATGAAGAAAAACATACACCATTTGACTTTGCTTTATGGAAATTTTCACCTGTAGAGGAGAAACGTCAACAAGAATGGGACTCTCCTTGGGGTGTGGGTTTTCCTGGTTGGCATATAGAATGTTCTGCTATGGCCCAAAAATACCTAGGAAACACTTTTGATATACATACTGGCGGTATAGATCATATACCAGGACATCACAATAATGAAATAGCACAGAGTGAATGCGCTAATCATGCTCCCCTTGCAAATATTTGGATGCATGGAGCCTTTATGAATTGGAAAGATAAAAAAATGAGTAAATCAGATGGATCTTTTATAACATTGGCTGATTTACAAAAACAAAACATTTTCCCACTGTCATACAGATATTTTTTATTGCAAGCGAGATATAGTCAACCACTTTTCTTTGAATTAACAGATATTCAAGCATCACAAACAGCTTATCATCGTCTTAAAAATCGTATACAAGATATTTTAAAAAATGAGACAGAAAACCTAGAGGAAAAAAGTATAGAAAATAAAATCACTGAAATCATAGAAAATGATTTAGACACACCAAACCTTCTGGCATATCTTTGGGAGCTTATTAATGCTCAAAAAATTAATAAGAGTATTATAGAAAAATTTGACTCCATACTTGGTCTTAAACTTTTAGAGCGAGATATTATTCCAGATGAAGTTCTGACCCTTCAAAAAGAAAGAGATATAGCTCGGACAAATAAAGACTTTGCAAAGTCCGATGAACTTCGTGACAAAATAAAAAACCTCGGATATCAAGTGCTAGACAGCAATGACGAATCCGAGATAGTTAAAAGTTGGTAACATATCCAAGTGTGGACGACATATAGTAAGAAAAAAAGGTAAAAACTTACTTACATCATCCACACTTGGAACCATGTTCCACGAGCGCAACTAGTCCAACCAAAAAAGCTATACTCTTAATATGTTATCACACGGCTTATTTTTGTCAACAGCAATATGACTCATGTATTTGATATACTTTATATATGTCAATAATACTTTTGTATATATTTCATCATATTATATTATCTTTAGGTCTGGCATCATCCATAGTTATAGATATCTTTATAATAATAGTTGAAAAAACTAAGAAAATAAGAGGTATTGAGAAAAGTATTATGAATAGAGTTATGTCCTACTCTTTTATTTCCTCTATGTTTATTTTTGTTATACAACTTATGTATTTTGCTTATATATATCTTAGTATAAACTCATTTAGTCCAAAGGTTTATGTTTTTAGTCTTATAACTTTTATACTCTCTGGGGTTCTTGTTTTTTGCACAGCAACACAAAAATATTATCAGTTTAAAATATTAAACAGATATCAAGAACAACATCATCACCTGTCGGATAGCTTTATAAATCACCATAAAGAGTTTAAACAAACTTCTGTAATCATTTTTGTTCTTTGGCTAGCTTTATACATCTCTTATATTTTGATATAGATAACATATGCAAACCTCAACCAAGTTCACAAAACAAAACGCGCAGGCTACAGCCATACATAACCTTAAACTACCACCCTACAGTTTAGAGGCTGAGCAGGCTGTGCTTGGATCTATCATGATACGACCGGACGCATATGCTGAGATAGCTGACATTATCAGTGAGGAAAACTTTTATAGTGAAAAACATAAAAAGATTTTTAAAGGCACACTTGAGCTTTTAGAAAAAGGAAATCCTGTGGACTATCTTTCTTTAAAAAACACACTTGATAACATGGGCTATCTGGATCAGATCGGCGGTGCATCTTATCTTGCTGAACTTGTACAGATGGTTCCATCTTCTTCAAACATAGAGTATTACGCTCGTATACTTGAAAAAAAGTTTATGATGAGGCATCTTATAAATGCAGCTGAGCGTATAGGTAGTCTCGGTTATGCTGAGCAAGGTGATCTTGAAGAAATAATGGATACAGCCGAGAAAGAAATATTTTCTATAACAAATAAAAAAAGTAAAACTACTGTCACTTCGATGCGTGAAGGTTTGATAGAGGCTTGGGATAGTATAGACAGAATACATAACTCAGGGGACGAACTTCGTGGTGTACCTACCGGTTTTCCTGACTTGGACAACAAGTTATCAGGTCTTCAAAAATCAGATCTAATCATCCTTGCGGCTCGTCCATCTTGCGGTAAGACATCTCTTGCACTTGATATAGCAAAAAACGCTGCAGTACATCATGGTGTACCGGTACTCATATTTTCTCTAGAGATGAGTAGTCAACAGCTTTTATATCGTATGATATCATCTCACTCTCGTGTAGACTCATGGAAACTACGAACTGGAAAACTTAACCTTAACAACTCTGAAGAATATGAAAGACTGCAGAACGGTATATCAGAACTTTCTAATGCGCCGATCTATATCGACGATCAAGCTGGAACAAACATAGTGAAGATGCGTAGTACTGCAAGAAAGATCAAGTCTGAAAGAAAACTGGGTCTTATAGTGGTCGATTATTTGCAGCTTATGTCCGCAACACAAAGTCGTAACTCAGATAACGTTGTGCAGCAGATATCAGAGATATCAAAATCTTTGAAACATCTAGCACGTGAACTTGATGTACCAGTACTTGCCTTGTCACAGTTGTCTCGTGCTGTTGAGCAAAGACAAGGAAAGCCTAGACTATCCGACCTTCGTGACTCAGGTTCGATCGAGCAAGATGCCGACATTGTTATGTTCATACATAGAGAAGATAAGTATAAAGATCATTCAGAGCGCGACAACATCGCCGAGATACTCATAGAGAAGCATAGAAACGGTCCTACAGGTGCTATAAAGCTCAAGTTTGATGATAAACATTCATCTTTTGTATCTCTTGAAAAGGGTGATTATAGTGACTTTGACCATGAGTAAAACTAAACATTTATTATGGAAGAACTTATAGAATTATTTAAAAAATTCCCTGGCATAGGCCCAAGACAAGCTAAACGGTTTGTGTCTTTTTTGATGCATACCAACAACAGTTATAGACAAGAACTCATCACTGGTATAAGTCATGTAAATGATAAAGTTATAACTTGTGTTGAATGTAATCGTAAATTTATTAATTATAAAAATACAGATAAGTGTCCGGTATGTGCAAAAAAAAGAGATGATAAAAATCTGCTTATACTCGCCTATGACAATGATATAGAAATATTTGAGAGAACTATGGCCTATAGTGGTCAGTATTTTATTCTTGGAAAATATATACCACTGTTCTCTGAGAAGGCTCACGAGTATATAGACTTTGATAAGTTATACAAAAGAATAGAAAATTTACAAACGAAAGGATTGGAGGAAATAATCTTGGCGTTGAATGCAACTAGTGATGGAGATTATACGATTAAGATATTGAAGGAAAATTTGGGGCGAAAATTCCCATCTGCGAAAATCTCACTCCTTGGTCGTGGA
The DNA here is from genome assembly GCA_041752275.1 of Minisyncoccia bacterium. GTDB lineage: Bacteria > Patescibacteriota > Minisyncoccia > Phycocordibacterales > CAIZLB01 > CAIZLB01. Next base: position 25,391 of record JBGSHK010000009.1, read on the forward strand.
ATATCAACCGGGTCCGAGATAGAATATGCTGATCAGGAGACATTGCGTGAGGCGCTCCGGTTTAGGCGGTAAGAAAAAGCCCCACCCCGGTGTGAACCAGGGAGGGTCTTGAATGAATTCTAACTAAGAGGATCCAGTGTAGGTACAGTTTTGTATAATAAGCCAGGTGCTTGTGTAAGATCAATGAAACCTCGCTTGATTTTAAAAAATTGATCATACGAAATGTAACCAGAACCAGCAAGATGTTCATGATAATAATACGTCTCAGTCCCTAGTGAAAAATCCTTGAGCCAATATAGGTCAATACCCAGTACCTTCATTAACTCGGTCACAAAATCTACAACCGCATCACAAAATGATCCATTGGGACGAAATGAGATTTTAAAGCTGCGATTACAGTCTGTTGAAACTTTAAAAAACAATCTTCTTACTGAAATAGATTCAATTCTTTTTATGATCTCATTCCGACACCTAGAATCTGGAGTCCCTGTGATTTCAAAACCAATAAGTGCATATCCATCAAGAACTTGAATAGCATGTGTTTTTTTCATCCAATATACCTCGTCTTTGTATGAGGGTTTAACTGGTTTTAGGTTGGTTTTCCAATCTGGTTCTTGCTGTCCAGTATTTCTCCAAATTAACCATGTTCTCTGCCATTTTTTATTTTTCATAATGTACTCACCACCCATAGACTTAAACACCATGTTTAAGTGGTTGCCATCAATAACAACTCTTTGAGGTAGCAGGTTTACAATATAATAAATAAAAAAATCTGTCAACAAAAAAACACCCTCCCGGGCGTCTTCATCTTTCTTTACTTTATCTCCTCGATCTTCACTGCAAAGTAAGGTTGTCTGTGGCCATTCTTCACAAAGTATTTAGACTTTTGTTTGAACTTTCCTACAACGATCTTAGCTGCTCTATCGATCTCTGTAATAGTTGCCTTAACTGTAGACCCTACAATAGTTGGAGCTCCTAGTGTCAAAGTTGTTCCATCATCTTTCAAAAGGACCATATCAAATGACACTGAGTCACCTACTTTATACTCTTCTCTTGATTCTTGTAGAAGTTTTTCTATCTTTACAGTATCTCCTACTTGTACACGGTATTGCTTACCACCTGTTTTAATAACAGCTTGTGGTCCTGTGTTTTTCTCTTTTATTTCTTTAATTGTTGGCATAGTTCCTAAATATTAACCTATTCTTGAGTAAAAAGCAAGATAAAAACCCGGGGTCCGATTAAGGACCCACAGGTTATGGAAATAATAGGTTATTGACCTCTATTTATAACGAAGTGGCGGCTGAGGAGCAGTTACCAAGTCATAAAATTCATTATATGTAAGACTGTATGGAAATTTATCCTCCCTCCATGACAGAAGTACAACTAGCATATAAAAATGACGAATATGCCCCGGTAAAACCGACTTGTCTACATTCATACCTTTTATACCAAAGACTTTAAAGAATTCAGTATTGGGCAAAGGTTTAAGAATCTCTTCTTTCCAAGCTTGAAGTGAGCCAATAAACTGATCAACTTTCCTAGAAATATCACCAGAAAGTTGTATCAACACAGACTCACATGAATGTAGTGACTCTGTAATATCCGGACAATAGTTTTTGGTCAACCTTCTTGCCCTAAACATCTCTTCATCAAAAATGAAGTGGTGTGAGAAGGCGGTTTGTTGAATATTCACTCCATCATTGTCACAATCCCCCTCTACTGTTACTTCATAGCCTATATAAAACAAGCTGGATCGAAATACTCCATCCTGAGAAAGATTGATGGATTTATACCATGTCTCATCAGAATCTTTTTCAAGAACAAAAATGAAATCACGACCAGCGATAAATTTTTTTTCCGGATAATCACTAGGTTTAGGAATTAAAAAACTAAGATTTCGATCGCTGTGAGCATAAGCCAATAATCCATCAACACGGACAAAACCAGCTTGCTCAAGTTCTTTTTGATATTGATTCAATTCTTTCATAATGTTCTGTTGTTAGACAACCTGAACTATATCACCCTCACCTCAAAAATCAACAGTATTTTTTAAACCAGCGGATTTTTCTTACTCATCAAGAACACCGATAACATAGGAACTATCATACAGGTCAAATAGCCTAAATTTCCTTGAAAAAAGACCTCGAAAGGCTTATCTAGGTTAAACACATCTTTATCAGGTAAAACATGAAAACAAATCCCTATAGTAAGAATAACTATACCTGTAGCAAGTAAAACAGACTCTCCTATACCTTTTATATTTTGATGTGACTTGTAGTTATCAACAATACGCATCAAAGCGATATATACCGGAATTAAAACTAAGAGAAATATTATAAGATTATTTATGAAAATATTTTGACCAAAAAGTGTATTTATTTTTTCTGCTCCAAAATACTCGACTATAGCTTTATAAATAATTATAGTTGGATATGCCATGACAATAATTTTAAATAAATGACCTTTACCTTTGAGAAATGAAAGAAGAATTAATACTAAAAGTACTATGTAGAGTGTTAAATATTGCATGTGTATATTGTAGCAAATTTTTTGATCTAATAAAATTATTTATGTAGCAAAATCATCCACAGATTTAATTTCTCCTAGAGAAATAAAATCGAGGACCTCTGATTGAGTGGAGTAAATAATTTTTTTTAATATCCGAGATTTTGCAAATCTTTGACAATCTTTTTCACCTCACCTCCAACCTTCTTCGGCATATCAACCTTCAAGGTTATATGCATATCATCTCTCCTAGAAGTATCAACAAAGCCTCCTTTCTCCTTCGCTCGAAGTATATCTCCAGTATTTGATCCATGTGGCACAGTCAAAGTAAAATCACCGTCATAAGAGTTTACTTTTACGTCTCCACCACCGATCGCAACAGACAGTGGTATATGTAAACTCATATAAACTTTAGTTCTGTCTTTTCTAAAAACTGCATCTGGTTTTATAGTTACTTTAATATAAAGATTTCCATCCACACCTCCTGCAATAGATTCACCTCGTCCCATAACTCTTAACTGCTCACCATTTTCTATACCTGATGGTATATGTATTGTTATATTTTCTTTTTCTTTTATAACACCCGCTCCGTGACATGTTTTACATTTGTTTGTTGGAATCTTACCTGTACCTTCACAATAATCACAAATATATTGCTGTTGTATATTTCCTAAAATAGTTCTCTGAACTTTTGTGGTAAAACCTTGTCCTTCACAATGTGAACATTTTTTAAGATCTGTTCCTTTCGACCCTTTACAGGTATCACATGTTTTATGTCTGTTATATTCTATAGTTTTGTCTATTCCTAAAACTGATTCTTTAAAAGATAACTGAACACTTATAACTATATCCTCACCTTTTTTTTGCTGTGATTGTCCGCGACCTCTACCTCGTCCTGCTCCACCAAAAAAAGATCCGAAAACATCCCCCATATCAAACTCATAGCCTTGTCCGCCCTGACCACCAAAACCTGAGAAATCAAAGCCATCAAAACCTTGACCATATCCCCCTTGCCCACCCCCCATCCCTGGTCCAGCCGAACCAAAAGTGTCATATTGTTGTCTTTTTTTACTATCAGATAAAGTAGAATAAGCCTCGTTTACTTCTTTAAACTTTTCATCTTGACCACCTGTTTTATCTGGATGATGTTCAAGTGCAAGGCGCCGAAAGGCTTTTTTTATCTCATCTGGTGTAGCGTTTTTATCTACTCCTAGTGTTTTATAATAATCTTTACTCATAGTTTTTATATAATATCATATCTGTCAATGTTTTTGGAGTTTTTTGTAACTTTTGGATAAATAACAATGAGACTTTACTTTATAGATATATTGTTGTATATTTTCATTTGTCAGAACAACTCAAAAATTATGGAAAAACAATTTGCAAAGATATTTCCAATAAAAGTTATTTTTTATTCCAAAAAAGGTCTAACCGCATCAAAAGATACTTATCAAATGTGGACACCTGGTTTAAACGAGCATTTATTACAAATAGATAATAGGGGTGAATTTTATTTAGATGATGTTCATTATGTAAATTTACAAGGCATTAATTATCCCGTTATTCAATCAGTAAAGGAGCAAGGTCTTGTTTTTGTAACCTTAACCCAAAACAAAAATAATGGTGTGTTAGAAGTGGGTGTAAACTCAACCTTGGATGAAATTCTAAGACTAAGAGTCTCTTTAAGAAAATAGGCAGAAAATACTACACAAAAAAATCCAACTCTCAGTATATATTGAGAGTTGGCATTTTATTTTATCTCTTAGGCATATAAGCTAAAGGATCGAGATAGGCATTTATGGCAGCTATAGGCATAGTCAGGTTTTTACCAGGGCATGATGCAGATGGACGAGATATTGCATTTACAGCGTCAGCTGGATACATACTTACATGAAGATGAGGTCCTGTAGAGTAGCCTGTATTACCTGAAAAACCTACCACATCTCCCGCTTTAACTGTTGCACCTGTAGACATGTTTAACTGTGAAAGATGTCCATAAGTTGAAGCCAGTCCATTATTGTATTTAATCAATACCCATTTTCCAAAAGATACACCTCGACAAACAGCATCAGTATCCCCTTGTGCAACTAAAACACCATCACTCATGGCAAGTATAGGTGTACCAACCTTTGCTCTAAAATCTACTCCGTTATGTGAACCTGATTTATATAAACGTGCAGACGCATTTGTAACACCAAACTGTTGTGTTATATATACCGTTTCAAGTGGCCATGAAAGTGCTGACGATCCTTTTTTTGGAATAGATGAAGGGTCTAAAACATATTTTAATTTATTTTCGAACTCAAACATTTCTTTTTCAAAGGCTACTTTTTGTTTCTTTCTATCTTCCAGTTGTTGCTTGAAAATACTTTCTTGATTTTTAGTTATTGCCAACTCTTTAGTCTGTTCTGTTTTTACAACAGAAAGTGATGTTTGTTTTATCTTTAAACTTTCTTTTTCTTTTTCCAATGTTTCTTTTCTTATCTCTTCTTCAGTTTTATCAACTTCAAGATCTTTTTTTACCTCAAAAATTTCATCTATACTTTTTTGTATTTGATCTTGTATATTTTTTAATACTTCAATTTCTTTTATTGAGGCCATAATATTTTTTTCAGATAAAAAGTTTTCTATTATACTAACATTGTCGAGTTTATACTGATTTACAATACTTTCCTCCATACCCATACGCAGTCGCATTATTTTTTCCTCATTTCCAACAATGGCATTTGATAAATTAGTTATCTCAAGACTTGTTTTATCTATTGAAACTTGACTTTTTCTTACATCAGAACTTATAGCCTTAACTTGATTGTCTAAAGTTTTTATATAGTTACCCAAAGTTTGGGCTTCTTTTGAAGACTTGTCGGCCAAGTCTGCATATGTTTTGATCTCTTGATCAAGTTTTTTTATAAGCTCAGATCTTTCATCAATCTTTTTTTGAAGTTCCTGAGCAGTCTCTTCTGCAAATATAAAATCAACAGACATTCTTAATCCTGCAATACATATCAATAATAAAAACCCTATTTTCATCTTTCGTGTCATATAGGGTCTATTATAGCATTTTTACCTACTTTCTTCTAATCAGTTTTGGTTTTCCGCCGTATGAATCCAACTCTATCTCGACTTTATCACCCACATATATACGTATACGATTGTATTTCATTTTTCCTGACATATAAGCAAGTAAAACTGCACCGTCTTCTAGTTGTACACGAAAATGCGTATCAGGTAGTGATTCTATCACTATACCGTTGAGAATTATTTTACCTTCCTTATCTTGATTTGACATATAAAGAGTATGGTATCATACTTTGCGGAAATGAAAAACCCTGAAATCTTAAATGAATAACAGATCAGGGTCTTGTGAATTTTTTCTATGATGATAAATCAATGCCGAAATGTTCCTAATGCTAAATCAGCAATTGGTAAAACAACATTGAAGTTAGTCTTTGGGTTTTTATGATGTAAGTTATGTCGTTTGTTAGACCAAATAAACCAACGCCGACGTTCAAACCACAGACCTGTAGGGTCATGCATACACCAGTGAAAATATTCGTAGGTGCAATAGTACAAAATAAATACAATGACAGTGACAACGGTTGGCCACCAAACAGGTAAAAATACTATGGTGATTAGAACAACAGGTAAGGAAGCGACGCTAATCAAAAAGATCCAATGCCACCAAGCCATAGGAATAGTTTTTTTATTTTTCTCTTTTTTTTCTGGTGGATGGTTTGAAAGTGAATAAGTTTTGCCAGCCCCAAAAATGACATGATGTGTTTCGTGATGTGCTTCATATGCACCCCTATATCCAAGGAATGTACGATGCATAACATATTTATGAAGTCCCCATTCAAAAAACGAAGCGTAGGTTACAGCAAAGATAATAACTCCAAGAACTTGTAGTGTAATAATTAAAGTGTTCATACACTATAATTATATACATATTAGAATAATTTTGCTTGGAGGTTGAAGAGGGTTTTGGTTTTAATACGCCTTAGCGAATAAAACTTTGTTTGGTGCATCTTTTTGACAATATATACACTTACCTGACAAACCTAATCCACCTTCATATGGAATACATCTTGTTGAAGCCTGAGTTTCTTCTTTGATTTTTTCTTCACACTGTGAATCTAAACATAAGTGAGTAAGGACAAAACCTTTTTTATTTTCTATAATTTTTTTAAACTCAGTATAATCAGAAACTTCTCTTGTATTTTCCATTCTGAAATTTTTAGAATTTTCTAATAATGTATTTTGTATATTTTCTAATAATGATTTTACTGTATCAATCAAAATATCATCTTGAATAAATTCTTTTTTTCCATTTATTCTTTCTACTAGTACTGCAGAATTATTGGCAACATCTTTCGGTCCTATTTCCATTCGAAGTGGAACCCCTTTTCTTTCCCATTCAAAATACTTAAAGCCAGGACGACCTTCTCTATCGTCTACTTTATATAAAATACCCTCCTTATCCAAATCAGCTTTAACTTTTTCAACTTTTTCCATTACTATCTTTTTATCATCTTCATTTCCAAATATTGGAATAATAACAACTTGAAATTGTGCCATTTTAGGAGGGAGTATTAATCCTTTATCATCTGAATGTGACATAATCATAGCACCGATTAACCTTGTACTTACACCCCAACTCGTTTGCCAAACATATTGATGTGTTTGATTTTCGTCCAAAAACTTAATATCAAAAGATTTTGCAAAACTTTGTCCAAGCATATGAGATGTACCACATTGCAATGCTTTTCCGTCTTGCATTAAAGCCTCTACAGTTGTTGTATAATCAGCACCTGCAAACTTTTCACTTTCTGTTTTAACTCCATCAACAACTGATATTGCCATGTAGTTTTGCAAAAAATCTTTATATACAGACAACATCTCTTTTGTTTTAGTATCAGCATCTTCTTTGGTAGCATGAGCTGTATGTCCTTCTTGCCATAAAAATTCTGATGTTCGTAAAAAAGGTTTTGTTTTCAATTCCCAACGCATAACATTACACCATTGATTTAAAATCAAAGGTAAATCTCTATATGAACTAATCCATTTTGAAACCGCATCATGAATAATAGTCTCTGAGGTTGGACGTATAACAAAAGGCTCTTCTAGTTCACCAGCAGGAATTAATTTTCCATCAACCTCTTCTAATCTATGGTGTGTTACTACAGCACATTCTTTAGCAAAACCCTGAACGTGTTCGGCCTCTTTCTCTAAAAAACTTACAGGTATAAGAAGTGGAAAATATGCATTTTGAGTTCCTCTTTTTTTAAACTCAGTATCTAAAATGAAGTGTATCTTTTCCCATATTGCATAACCATAGGGTTTAATAACCATAGACCCTCGTACTGGAGAATTTTCAGCTAATCCAGCTTCTCTAATAATATCTATATACCATTCTGAAAAATCTGTCTCTCTTGTGGTTATTGTGTTTTTTACACTTTCCTGATTAGTCATTGTTGTATATTACCACAAAACCTATTTAACCTCCACACTTATATGATCCTCATCAGAAACAGATGACATCCAAAACGGAGAATAATTAATCTCCATCTTTATATGCTTACTAATCTCATTTTTAATTTTTTTCATAGTATCTTTTGAAAAACCTTTAAATGTTTTAGCTACTTTATCTTTGATAACTATTGGTTTTATTTCTATAATCAGGTTTTTAAATGATACAGGCAGTCCTGTAGTTGTATCTAGTTGTAACTCATAATCATTTATACTTATTTCATATTCTAAAATATCTGATATAGGTTTTAAATATTCTGTATAATCTTGTAAAATTTTACTATTTGATAACAAAACTTTTTCAAAATCTTTTTTATCTACAACAACAAGAGCAGATTGATTTACATTATTATCATAAATATAATTTTTTTTAAGTGATATAAAATTTTCTGGTATAAAAGAAAGTATTTCTTCACCTGGTGCAGTTATAGTTTTTACATTAGAACTTGTTGTTGAAATATCTGTTTGTATTTGATTTTGATCCATATAGTCAATGGCATAGAAATTGTCATAATCACTTGTACTTTTAAAGCCTATAACTTTATACTTTACCTGTTCATTATTATTAGAATTTTTTTGTGTAGGTTTTATATTTACAGCATTTCCAAGATAATATGTCACACCATCAACATCAAAACGAGTATCTTTTCGCAGTGGTACATTTGTATTTGTTTGATTTATAAGTTTTACTTTTTTTGAAGTAAAAGGACTTGTAGTTGCTGTATTTAGGTCAAAATATTCTTCACCTGTTTGATCTTTTACCTGTGTCACAGTACTTGTAGACTCTTCATATATTGGTGCAAAAACATTTCTATCTTTATCCTGATTATTGTATATAAGATTATAAGATAAGGTGGTTGATGAAGATTTATTTTTTTCAGAAATACTCATTGGTATATTATCCTTTATCTCAAAAATAGTTGATTTTGATTCAAAAAATATACGTGTATTGTTATTGAAAACAGAATAATAAACTATAGATAAAATAATTAAAGTTAAAATAATTAAAATTATTGATATATTACTTTTTTTATCTTTACCATCTATTGTGTGATAGATTTCCCTAGATGTTAAAATGGGTTCATTTTTTAAAATCTTGGTGTTACTTTTTATATCAAAATCATCAACTCGAGCTTTGATTTTAGAAAGATTATTTTTTTTAGGTGGTATTATATCTGAATACATATTTGTTATTTTAATTTAAAATATTTTTTTAGTAAATACTTTTGATTCTGTTGTTAAAAGTTTGTTTAAGATATAGGCGTCTTGATTTATAGAATTTTTAAATATTAAATCAAAATTTGATAATAAAACATTGTCTATATAATATATTGATATGTCTGTATCTTTTTTTATTAAACCAATACCTATACTATCTATAAAATTTCTAATTTGTTTTTTTATCATTTCTAATTCATCATTCAATATTTGATCAATCTTTATCTTAACCGAACTGTCTAAATCAGACCAAATATTATTTAAAGATTTATTATTTAAATCAGGTGTAAATTTTGATTTTAAAATTTTATCTAAAATATTATCATCTACATGTAAAAATACTTTCAATTTGTTTCTTATATCTAAATAACTTGATTTAATAAAAAGTGTTGATATATTTTTATTTTCATAGACATAGGAAATATCAAATCCAAAATCTTCTATTATTATCTTTAACTGATTGTCCTCGGTTTTACCATATACATGTTCAATATGTGAATATATAGAGTCTATATTTATTTTATGTATATGAAATATTGTTTCTAAAATTTTTGTAATTCTATTTAAAAAATTAGTTGAAGTATATATATTTATATATTGTACCTTTATTAAACCAGCTGATTGATTTTTTATTTCTTTAATATCATATTCATTTAATGATATATTTAAAACTGTATTTTTTAATATTGAAATATTATCTATATTTTTATGTAAAATTAATTTATCAATAAAATCTTGATTTATTTTTTGAGGTTTATCTAATTTTTTTTCAATATTCATTATTTCATAAACACACCAAGGACTTGTTAAAATAACTTTTATTTCTTGTATTTTTCTATTATTCTCTTTATATATATCTGTATTTAAAAAATCTTGACAAATATCTTTACAAACATAAATCATGCGATTTTCATAGTCTTCATGATTTTCATTTTCTATTTTCAGAATATCTTGATTACCTAAAAAAGTGTATAAATCATCTTTGCATGAATACATATTTATAGAGTTAGGTTTTATGAGAAAAACAATTTGCATTGATTACATTATATGGCAAATCTTATATTATTGCTATTTTTTCTCTTATTCTAAAACTGCTTTTATTCTTCTCACACCTTGACTAACAGCTTCTTCTTTATGTATTTTAAAATGTCCAAGTTCGCTAGTGTTTTTTACATGAGGACCTCCACAAAATTCTTTTGAAAATGCAGAATCTAGACTTTCGCCGATATAATAAACATTTACCATATCACCATATTTATCAGCAAAAAAATGTAGTGCACCTGAAGCAATCGCCTCATCCTTCGGCAAAGTCACCATATTCATTGATAATCCTTCCTGAATTTTTTCATTTACAATATCTTCCACTTTTTGCTTTTCGTCATCGGACATCTTTCTGTCAAAAGCAAAATCAAAACGCAGTCTTTCTGTTGTGATGTTAGATCCTTTTTGTTGTACTGACTCACCTAAAACTTGTCTTAAAGCCTGATGCAGTAAGTGTGTGGCTGTATGATATTTAACTTCCATAACACCGTCACCTGCCAATCCTCCTTTAAACTTCTTTTCAGCTCCTGCTCTTGAGTTATCTTGATGTATTTTAAACAACTGATCAAACTCATCTTTGTTTATCTTTAACTTATTTTCACTAGCTAGCTCTTCTATCATTTCTATAGGAAATCCATAAGACTCGAAAAGGGTAAAAACTTTTTGAGAGTCAACCATCTCTATGTTTTCTTCTTTATTATGAACAACTATTTTATTAAATTCTTTTATACCTTGTATCAAAGCTTTACGAAACTTTTTCTCTTCTGCATTTATGGAAACTTTTATTGTTTCTTTTTGACGGGCAATATTTTCATAAACATCTTTATAGTAATCAGTAAATATATCCGCTATCATATACAATGAGTTTTCTGGAAGACCTAATACGTCAGCATGACGTAATGCACGTCTTATCAAGCGTCGAAGTATATAACCTTGATCAGTGTTAGAAAACATAACTCCGTCAGATAGCATAACAACAGCTGTTCTAACATGATCTGCGATGATACGTGATGAGCGTGCTATCTCAAAAGCTGCTATGTTTATGTTAAGACTTGTAAGCTCTGTTATCTTGTCGAGTGCGGGTTTAAATATATCCGTTTCGTAAACAGAGTTTACGCCTTGTACCATCATAACAATACGCTCGAAACCAGAACCTGTGTCTACGTTTTTATTTTGAAGTTTTGAGACTATTTTTCCATCTTTTTTTAAATACTCCATAAATACATCATTCCAGATTTCGACAAGTTCTCCACGATCGTCGAGTTTAATATATTCTTCCAAGTCCATACCTTCTGTATATTTTCCGGTTATATCGTAAAACATTTCAGTGTCTGGTCCACAAGGTCCATTTTCTCCAGCACTCCACCAGTTATTTTTTTTCGGTAAAAAATAAATTCGGTTTGTAGATACTCCATTTTTTTTGAAAATATCTTCCCAGATCTGGCTCGACTCTTCATCTTTCGGAGCATCCTCATCCCCCTGGAAACATGTAACATAAAGTCTGTTTGGATCTAAACCAAAACCTTTTTCCTTATCAGTCAAAAGTTCATATGACCAGTTTATTGCTTCAGTTTTAAAATAATCTCCCAGAGACCAGTTTCCCATCATTTCAAAAAAAGTAAGGTGACGACTATCACCTACCTCTTCTATGTCGATAGTTCTGATACATTTTTGTAAGTTAGCTAGACGTTTACCTTGAGGATGAGCCTCGCCTAAAAGATACGGAACTAGCGGTTGCATACCGGCAATGTTGAAAAGAACTGAAGCGTCGTTTTCAGGAATGATTGGAGCTGATTTGATGATTGCGTGATCGTGCTTGGCAAAAAAATCTAAGAATTTTTGTCTTATCTCATGTGATGACATAGGTTTTTGATTATACATTATATGAGTATTTTTGTCGATTAAAACATCCCTTCCACCTCAGTCAAATCCTTTTCTATTTTCTTCAATCCCTTCAAGAAAAAGTCTGGCTTACTTGTATCTATTCCAATACTTTTGAAAATATCCTCAGGTGAAGCTGACCCACCCGCGCTCAAAAACTTTTTTATTTTCACTCCAAATGATTTATCTTTTTTATATTCTTCATACAATGCGTTTGCTATAAGCTGACCATAGGCATAACTATAAACATAAAAGAAATATCTGAAATGATTTATATACACATATCCATATCCATCAGTTTCTATAACCTCAACAGCGTCACCAACGTAGGATTTTCGACAGTCCGCAAACATGGATGCAAATTCTTCTTTGGAAACAAAACCTTTTTCTTTCACAGCTTTATGTATATTTTTCTCATATTGAAAATATGCAATCTGTGCAAAAATAGTAAACACATTATCTTGCACCTTATTTACCAATAAATCTTTTTTCTCTTCAAGTGTTGCTATTTCCAACAAATTATCAAACAAAACATTTTCAAAAAAAGTTGATGCAACTTCAGCGATAGATATTGGATAGTCTTGATATATGGCTTCTTGTTTTTTTGACAGATCAGAATGTATAGAGTGTCCCATTTCATGAGCCAGTGTTGAAACGTCATTAAGTTTGTCTACATAATTTAACAAAACATATGTTGGAGCATTTATCATAGGCGAACAAAAAGCTCCTGATCTTTTTCCGAGTTTTGGATACACATCTATTTGTCCTTTTTTCAAATAACTTTGAAATATGTCAGCAAACTCTTGATCAACTCCTGCAAAAGATTTCGTTACCATTAAACACGCATCTTCAAATTTTATTTTCTTTTTACTTTTTGTTGTTGATATACCAGTCGCCAACTCTGCCATAGTTATCTTTTTCTCATCAGAATTTTCTATTTTGTTTAATATCTTAGCTTTAAGTTTAAAAAATCTATGTGATATATGATTATTTTTTGTTACTACATTTACTAGATTTTCTATAGATTTTACATCGTTTTGATATCCTAAAATAGTAGCTTCATAAGGAGTTTTATATCCTCGTATTTCATCATCTATTTTTTTATTTCGTATAACAGCATTTAACTCAGCCTCAGCTATGAAAGATATTTCTTTATATCTTTCCATAACTATTTTATGAAGTGCTCTTCTGTCTTTTTTGGGCAAATCAGCCTTTATACCCATAGCTTCAGACAAAGACATTTCTTTGCCTTTAAACTTTATCTTCTGTGAATTTCTATTTTTACTTCCCATCTCTTCCCAGGCTTCATGTGCAACTTGAGACTTATCGGTCAAAATCTTTTCCTCTTTTTCAGATAACATAAACTTTCCATGTAAAAAAGAACTTTCTAGTAAATATTTATACTTTGCCAAAGTTTTATCTTTTAAATATTTTTCTTGTAACTTTTTATCAAGTTTACAAATAGCTAAACCAAAAAATATAGTTTCTTTTGATGCTTTCAAATATATGTCAGAAAGTTTATTTATCTCTGCTTGTATTTTATCATTTGAACTATTTAAAGACTGCTGAAGTCCTAAATACCAAAGTGGAATACTTGATGTTTTATTTGTTAAAGAATTATAATCATTTAAAGCATTTAGCATACCCTTTGAAGTTTTTAAAAACTTCAAGTCTTTATATTTATTTGCAAAAGAAACTAGGTGACGACATATAGCCTCAACATCTTTTTTTATTTTTGGATCATTTATATCTTTATATAGTTGAGAAAAATCCCATTCGGTTTTTATACTAGTTTTTGTGGTATTTTTTTTTGTAGTAGCTTTCAAGTTTGTCATATTGTGTGATTTTAACATATTTTTAACATACTGTATCTGTTTGACATAATAGTTTAAATATTATATAGTATATTTGTTCAATAGAACCTTCCACAACAAAAAACACCGAAATGATACAAGAACAAGAAGCAGTAGTTGTTGTAATGCCTGAAAACATAAAGTTAAGTGAAATAAAAAATGTAGCAATACCTCTTTGCTTAGGTGGTCCTAAAGATTTAAAAGATGGATGTCACGCTAGATTAAATAAAAGCATTGAGGGACTAGAGTCTAAAAAAACACTGATTATTCAAACAGGAGGAACCTCTAAAAAACCTCTTTGCATAGAAATGCGTGATGTATTGAGGGAGGCGCAAAACCCTTGGAGTGAAAGATTTCTTTCTGTTCCATTAGGTTGGGGCACTCGGTCTGAAATTTACTATGCTTTTTATATTATTAATGAATTTAATAAAAAAGAGTTTCGAAATGGAATGGATACATCATCAGGATTTAAGGTAGTTATTGCATCAAATAAGGCTCATCTACCGAGAATTGAATGGTTTGTTTGGCTTTACAATATTCACAATGTTAAAGTTGAATATAGAGAAGCTAAACATAGATTTGGTTTAATAAATACTCTTCGTGAGTATATAGGTACACCACTGATTGTAGCAAAAGATATGTTTATGATACTAGTCCGTTTTTGCTATAGATAATTTAAAGTTTGTATTTTTTTTAGTATTTGATATAATATATGAGTCTTTGGAGAGACAAACCCACGGGCGTGGAGAGATAGAGAACTAAAAATCCCTATCCTCCACGCTTATTTTTTTATTCCCTCAAATATAGTAATATACATATATGAAAATCATAACTTGGAATGTAAATGGTCTGCGTGCAGTTTGGAAAAAAGGAGAATTTCAAAACCTTATCAAAAAATATCAACCCGACATACTCGGTATACAAGAAACAAAATCCTCTGTTGAACAACTTCATGATGATACAAAAAATCATGATGGGTATTATACATACTTTGAATCAGCAACTATGCGAAAAGGTTACTCTGGTGTTGCTATATATTCTCGCGAAGAACCACTAAACGTTAAAGCTACACTTGGCGATAAAAAATTTCTTGATAACGAAGGTAGGACTATCATTGCCGAATATGAGGATTTTTATTTGATAAATTGTTATTGGCCAAACGGTGGCAAGTCTCCGGAACATTTTCAATACAAACTTGAATATTATGACAAATTTTTACACCTTGCCAAAAAACTTGAGAAAGAAAAACCTGTTATT
Organism: Minisyncoccia bacterium; assembly: GCA_041752275.1. Classification (GTDB taxonomy): domain Bacteria; phylum Patescibacteriota; class Minisyncoccia; order Phycocordibacterales; family CAIZLB01; genus CAIZLB01. Next base: position 40,672 of record JBGSHK010000009.1, read on the forward strand.
TTCTTAGGAGATGTGAACGCTACAGTTGCTAACATAGACCTCGCTCGTCCAAAAGAAAACGCGGGTAAACTTGGCTGTACACCTGAAGAACGAGCATTGTTGAAAAAATACACAGATAGTTTTGTCGATACATGGCGTAGCGCTTATCCTGACAAAGTTGAATATACTTGGTGGGATATGAAAACACGCTCAAGAGACAGAAACATAGGTTGGCGCATTGATTATATCTTTGTAAGTAAAAGTTTGTGGGATAAGGTTACAAACATAGAGATATTAGCAAATGTTTTCGGATCAGATCATTGCCCTGTGATGATAGAGTTGGATATGGATATGGAGTAAAGTCAATCTCGTAATAATTTGTATTTTTTCTATAATGAAAATTGTTATGAAAAATACAAAACAAGACAAAAACAAATTACATGAAGTAATCATTCTCGACAACTTCCCTCCTGAAGACATAGCTATGCTTCAAGCATTATACTCAAGAGACCCTCGTACTGTACGAACCCACTTGGACAGAGTGCGCGAAGCAGGTCCTGGGAAGTTTATGGAGAAGTTTTATGTTGGATATGGACACAAGTCTATTGGCGACTGTGGATCTACAACACTTTTCGTAGAAGGTGTGTCAATGCTTGGTGCGAAAGCAATACAAGATTGGCCATTGTATAACGGACAAGAGTCGTCCACTCGTTATCTTGATTTTTCAAAAATGAACCTTGCAAATCCACTAGGTACAAAAAAGGCTGAGGCAATACAACTAAAGTGGATGAAACTTTACAATGAAGCACTTGCTACTTTGATTAAAGCTTTAACAATAAAGTATCCGATAAAAGAAGGTGAAAAAACAGAGATCTATGAGAAAGCCATAAAGGCTCGTGCTTTTGATATCTCAAGATGTCTCTTACCTGCAGGTATGACTACCATGGTTGCGTGGCATACAAACCTGAGACAAGCTGCAGATCACTTGAAAAACATGCATCATCACCCACTACAAGAGGTTAAAAATGTTGCTGTGCAAATGATAGATGAGTTAAAAGCTAAATATCCAAACAGTTTTGGACATAAACAATATGAAGAGGAAGAAAAATATCTAGCGTCATCACAGGCCGAAGTTGCATACATGAAGCCATTTAAAGTTAAAGGTGTTGAATATAAATCATTTTTGAGAAAAGATATCTTGAAACGATATGCAAGTATACTTAAAAACAGACCTCAGAAAGCAGAACTTCCTTATCAGATTAAGTCAGCTGGAGACATGATAGTAAAATACAACATAGACTTTGGATCATATAGAGATATACAAAGACAAAGATCTGTTATTATGCCTCAACCACTGCTTACAACAAAGCTTGGTTTTCATCCTTGGTATTTAAACAATTTTCCAAAATCTTTTAGAGCAAAACTTGAAGGAGAAATAAAAAAACTTATTGTTGAGATAAATGCATTGAAATGTTCTGATGAAGATCGACAGTATTATATAGGTATGGGATTTCAAGTATCGTTGGAAATGACGGCGACTATCCCTTCCCTTGTATATGTTGCAGAACTTCGTTCAGGTACAACAGTACATGCGTCCCTCCGCCCCATTGATCAAGAATTTGGAAAGATACTTAGAAAAGAGATTCCTGGAATGAAAATATACATTGACGAATCACCTGATGAATTTTCTGCAAAAAGAGGTGTACAGGATATTGTGTTGAAAAAATAGTTTTTACAGGTTGTTTTACAAAAAACCGTCGCTCACTCGGCGGTTTTTTTACTTAAGTGAGATAAAAATAAACACATTTTCACATAAGTGAAATTTAAAATAAGTCCTCATTTCTTGGAGGGCTTATTTTTAATTGAGCTTATTATCTCTCAAACATATTTAACAAATATCCATCTATAAATCTCTGATCTAGATTATAAAAACTTATTTTATCTTGATACATTTGTGTTGCCAAAGCCTTGCCTACAAAACGCCAATGCCATGATTCATATGCATAATATTGATTTCCTTTTGGGTATGAAAGTATAAACCCGTATCTGTGCGCATTATTTTGTAACCATGCATATTCTTTTGTTTTTTCAAAAGCTGTGTTGGCCGCTCTTATATTAGATGTTGTAAAATCAATAGTTGTTCCGAGCTGATGTTCAGAATATCCCTGATCAGCAACAAATCTATTTGCGCTATTTGAACCATAAGTAACTTTGTTTTGTGATTTTAAACTAGCCTGTGTCTCAAAAGATCTATATCCAGAAACAACCAAAAGATCCATACCCTCAAGTTTAGCATCATCTATCATAGACAATAAAAAATACATCACATCTACATGTATACGATATTCGTTTTTAGGATAAGCAGTGTACTCGGGTAATATAGCTTGAGTTTCTCTGGGTGTATAATTTTCATTTAAAAAATAAACCTTGGAATATTTTTGCAAGAGTTTTGGATCAGATCTAACAACTTTGTCTAAAGAACTAACCTTTTCCTCTAATGTTTTATTTTTAAGACCTTCTTCATTTATAACCTTTGTCAGTGTTTCATATAAATCATTAAACTCTGCAGTGGATGATGCATGAACACCCCTTAGTTCATACAACTCTTTATTATAATTTTCATTTGCTACTTTTAATTCTTCTATTTTGTCAGACGAAAGATTTAGTTTATATTCTCCCCAAACAGCGTAAGCTATAAGTCCTATGAAAAAAATAATAGAAAGTATTTTTATAAATATTGCTAATTTTGATTTTTTTCCCATATACATATTGTAGCATGGTTAGTTTTTATATTTTTTATTAGACAGCATCAGGTAAACGTCCGTTTTTCTTTTTATACCATATTAAAAATGGTATCACTAAAATAAATGAAGTAAATATTATAACAGGTGTATTTAAAATAAGGCCTCCAAAATAATAAATAATAAAACCCATAGGAAAAGAAACCATAATAGAGCTTAGAAAATATGTAGTGGCTTTTATTTTAGTCAACCCTGCAATATAATTTACGATATCAAAAAATGGACTTGAAAGGAAACGTAAACTAACTAGTGCCCAAAACTTTTCTGTTTCCGACAATTTATCTTCGAATGAGTGAATTTTTTCTATAGAAATAAATTTTCCAATCAAAGGTTCTCTAAACTTACGTCCTATAAAAAATGAAATCATTGAAGCCGTCACCACTGCTATTGTTGCATATATAAAACCCCAAAACCAACCAAAAACTATAACACCAACTGCGTCCACTATAAGTCCAGGTATAGGTGGTATAACTACAGGAAGTATACGTATAAAAATAAATACAGCGGGGGCAATGATTGGATAGTCTATAAGAAATGCTTGTAGGGTTTGTATCATTACGATCATTATACATTTTTACTTTATAAATTCATAATCGTCTTTGAAATAAAGATCGTTTATATTACTTGAAAATTTACTTTTTCTTAGTTTTTTCTTTATATTTTCTTGAAAATTACTTTATATGACTGTTGATAGAATATTAAAATGCATAAAAAATCACAATTTTTAAACGAATCAATCAGAATGTTAACAGAAGAAGAATCACTCTATTTAAACGACACTGAAAATGTATTGAGATCAAAAACTGATAAAGCTATTATTTCACACTTACCTGGTTTTTTTTCAGATGATAACATTTCTAGGCCTTTAATTTTAACAAAAGAAACTGTGGTTAAAATAGAAAATAAACATGGAAAAATAAATCCTGTGAATTTACTCATTAACACACATGATTGGAATATTGCAATTAAAAATATAGATAGAATCAATGGAAAGATATGTCTTATTAAAAAAATTCCTTATTCTGAAAACATGTTACTTATAGCCGCTTTAAGGGTGAACGGTTACTTTGTCCTATCTCATTATGAAGTAGAGGTTTTAAAAGATAATCAACTAAAAAGCCTCCTCGGTAGAGGAGGCGTTTTCAGAAAGGATGCCTGACCATGATCCATTGTATTTACCAATCAAGACTTTTATGTCTATCAGAGGAGGTTTCTGATGTCACAGGTAACATGTTTAGAGTTTAGTTCAAGTAATAATATATGTCAATACGTAAAAATTAAACACCTTCATACATAAACTCATTTACCTCTTGCTCTTTTCCATATGTTTGTTGATGTGCCGTTCTGTACAATATGTATATAGAAACTATCTCTGCATAACTTGTAACCTGTTTTACCAGAGCCTGTCCATAGGCCTGTGTAAGATCACCTAGTGCTCGCCCAGCATTGCCAAGTCCCGGTATACCCATAGACACAGCTTTCAATCCTTCTGTCATAATCACTACAAGTTGAGTTGTAATAGCATTTATTGAATCAACACCAATAGTTAATATAAGTGCCTTTTTAAAACCTTCACTTTTTGCAGTAACATTTAAAAGATTCATTTTTTCATAAATAGAATTTATCTCAAGTTTTCCTCCTTTATACATATCTAAGAACACAAACCAAGAGAATCGCAGTTTTATACGAAGATAATAGTTGTAAACAATAAAAGCAATAATAGAAGCGATCACAGTACCTAAGTATGAAAATAGAATTATATTTGAATCAAAATCAATATTGTTTGTTATAAGTAATATAGGTACCGCAACAATTATAATCAAAAGGATTATTAGCGGAGTGAAATAATACTTAAAGAAAATATTAAATCTAAAAACTATAGCTGGCCACAAAAGTTTCTTAGCTAGTCCCCAACTTACCTTTCCACTTATTTCTTTTTTATCAAAGAATGAGTCAATCCAAATACGTTTTTCTATTTCAAAAATAAAACCAATGATGACCATATAAATAATAGCAATAATAATATAAGCAAGAACATAAAGTATATTTGGAAAGGAGAATATAATTTGTTGTATATATTCTTCACCATAAAAACTATTGGCTCCGTATCCCAGAACAATAGCTAAAAGCACGGGCCATATGATCATGCCTGTGCGTAATAGAAGTAGTTTTTTACGGGCAATTATTTGCGCTCCTATTTCTTTGATTATTTCTTTGTATGTTGGTGTCATGTGTTTAGTATAGCAAAATAAAAATGCGTAACCTAGGTATTAGGTTACGCAAATTGACGGACCAACCGTCATAACTAATTATTTTGCATCAGTAATCGCGAGGTCGATGACCTCGAGGTACTTATGGATGAGATCTTCACCACCTTCTTTGAAACGTCGCCCGGCGAACTTAGCGATATCTCGGTCGGGATAGTCTTTGAAAGCATCTTGCTCTATGTTTAGATTTTGATCTGGCTCCGCTAGTTCACCGGCCCTAATTCTATTTGCAATATCTTCAGCGGACAAGTTGTTTACTAACCAATTTTCGGCCAACTTCCAATTGTTTGAATCGTAGCCCAACAGCTCTGCCTCAAACCAAGTATTATAAACTTTTTGATGCTCTGGTTTAAGCATTGTCTCAAAACACATCTTGATGTTATAAAGAGTCTTTTTGAGACCATCCTTTTCCTCTTGGGTAAGTTTGGAAAACTCTTCTTTGAAGCGAGGTTGGATAATCAGATAAGTATCTTTCAGGTTTTCACCCGTAAAGAAGTATGATTTGATTCGGGCAATAATGATTGTACGACCTTGAATGTAAGACTCCCAATCTTCCCAACTTAAATCCATTTTTTCATAGGTGGCAGAACGGGCTGAATGGTAGGCCTGATGACCTCCCGGTTCCATACCATATAACTTTGCCGTCTTCCAAACCTCATCAAAAACATGTTCGGCAATAAAATCTTTGACAGAAAAGTTCAAGATTTTATCTATCAGCCTATCATCAATCTGAGCGGCGGATGCAGTTAAGGCGATTGTGGCAAAGGCGGCAATAAACAGTTTTTTCATGGTGGTGTTTATAGTTTTTGTTTTTGTTTTTGTTTTTGTTTTTTTGTTTGTATAATTTACTACCTATATATAATGTCATATATATAGTATAAAGTCAAGACAAGTTTTCTAAAACAACTCAAACAATTTTCCCATAAATAATGCATATATGATCAAATAAAATACAGCTTCTTGCATATGTATTTTCTTTGAAATACCGGAAAATGCAAACAATACAGTGGTCAATATCAAAACAGGTAAACCAATAGTCATAGTTTTAACATCAATAGAAAGATCTGAAAACAAAGCTGGTATACCAACTACCATCAAGATGTTAAAAATATTTGAACCAAAAATATTTCCCAAAGCAACTTCTGACTTCCCTGCTCGGGCCGCTTTTACGGAAACCAAGAGTTCAGGTAAAGATGTACCGACAGCAACTGCTGTTATTGAGATAATTGCTGGAGCTATTTTTAATATATCTGAAATAGCTATAACTGCCTCTATGAGATAGTTTGCACTTACAGAAAGTAAAACAAGTCCTATTACAAGCCACATATAGTCTGCTCTTTTTGCTTTTTTCAGATTATTTAAACTATCATCTTTTTCATACACTTCTTTTGTGAAAATGGTAAACAAAACATAAGAGATGTATGCAGCAATAAGTAATATACCTTCTATAAGAGTAATTTTTCCATCCAATGCTGTCATGTAAAAAAGAGCAGTTGAGGAAATCAACATTGGTATATCCAGATCAATTAGGTTTTTTGTAACAGTTAAGTTTTTAGCAACAAGTACCGATATACCAACTATTAAAAATATATTTGCAATGTTTGAACCGAGTGCGTTAGCTACCACTATCTCTGTAACATTTCCAAAAACAGCAAATAGGGATGAGACTAGTTCAGGCATAGATGTACCAACTCCGACTATGGTTATACCGATAAGAAATGGTGACATTCCAAAAGAAAAACCTATTTTCTCAGCACTTTCCAGTAGCCAGTCGGCACTTTTAACTAGAAAGATAAGTGAGATGATGAATACTATAATCCAGATGATAAGCATGAGGATTATTGTAGCATAGGATAGTTAAAATGATATAATCATAAATATGAAATACTTCTTAATCATAGTTTTGTTGTTGATATCGTTGATTGGTATTTTCTTCTATAACAAAAACGATGGAAAAATAAAAGAAACAAATCAACCTTTTAAAATAATAGCTTTTGGTGATTCTTTAACTGAGGGTTATGGAGTAAAACCAGAAGAAAGTTACCCTGCTATACTTGAAGTATATCTGAAAGAGGAAAATCCAAATATAGAAGTTGTAAACATGGGTTTATCAGGTGAAACAACTACAGAAGGACTGGCTAGAATAGATTCTGTTATATCTCAAAATCCTCAACTTGTACTTTTAGGACTCGGGGCGAACGACATGCTTCGCTCTACAGATACTGAGATAACTAAAGCAAATCTAGAAAAAATGATAATAACTTTTAAAGAGAATAATATCTTGGTTGTTCTTATGGGTGTGGAGGCTCAAATAAACAACAGTCCGAGTTTTAGAAAGAAGTTTAATGCAATATATAAAGATCTTGCAAAAAAACATGATGTAGCAATTGTTCCCTTCTTTTTGAAAAATGTTGTTTTAGTTAGATCTTTGAATGTAGATGGAATACATCCAAATGCTGAGGGTTATGAGAAAATAGTTGAGGAAAATGTTTTACCGGTGGTGAGGGATGTTTTGCGTTAAGGATTACTTCAAACTAATATTGTTTTTCTCAGCTATGTTTTTAATACTTCCACTTGATCGACCTAATGCAAGGCAAATGTCTTTCATAGGAGTTTTTAGTTTGACTAAGGCTTTGAGTTGTTTGATCTCGTCTGAAGTGTAGGGTTTACCGGAGTTTTCGATGTGGTTTTTTGTCATATACCAATATACTACCACCTTAACCCCACAACCCAAACCTCTTCGTCACCGCATCAACCTCCTCTGTTGGACCATATAACAAACACCCTAGATATTTAAAATCCCCTGTTTCCTTCAAAAACATAGAATCATGAAGTTCATCATCATGTCTTGTATCAAGCATTTCTTGAGGAAAATCTATAAGTACAATATCTTTATTATCTTTTACTGTATTGATCAGTTTAGATATATCATCACCATTTCCTTGTTTAATAATAAAACCAAATCTTGCAATACCTTTATGATTGAAACCAGATTTGTCAGTTAATATTTCTCGACCCATCAAGTCTTCATCTTTATTTACACCAAGAGATACAGACATATGACCTAGGACGTTGAGTGATTGCCAAGTCGGGATGTTTGAGTCGATAATGGCGATAATTTTCTTTTGTTTGTAGTTGTAGGGCATGGATAAAAGTTAATTTAAATATAATAAGGTAATTAATGAAATTATAAGTATCGTAGGTATATAAACAAAAGGATTATCCATAGAAAACCATTTTTTCTTAGAAATAGACCCTTGAATAATTTTTGTTTTTTCATTTACTAAATCTCCTCTAATTTGTGTAGACATAACAGAATCTTCACTTAAATGAATTTCACTGCCTTTCATTGTCATATCTCCACCAACTTCAAAATATAACCCAGGTTTGTATCCTAATTTTTGATATCTTAATCCAAGTTCTGTTTGAGCTTTCTGAAAACGACTTCCTGGTGTATTAGGATTTTCATGAAGTCTTATAATAGCTTCCAGTTCATCGTTATTCATTTTTGAAATATCTTCATTCATATTATTTTGATTTTCGGTTTATTTTCGGTTATACTTAAATTATAGCAAAAATAAATATTATCGCAAATATGTCAAATCTTACAAAAAAACAAAAAGAAACTTTCGACTATATAACTAAGTATATAGATAAAAATAGTGTATCCCCTACTATGGAAGAGATTAAGAAAGGTCTTAAACTCAGTGCTGTTTCTACCGTACATGAACACATTCAATCCCTCAAGGAAAAAGGTTTTCTTTCTAAGACCAAAAGTCTTTCACCTAAAAAAGAAATAAAATCCATACTGAGCATTCCTATCATAGGTACCATAGCAGCTGGTTATCCAATTGAAGCTATAGAAAATGGCACTGATAATGTTTCAGTTGTAAACAGCTCTATAAAAAATCCAAAAGATTATTATGCCCTTAAAGTTACTGGAGAAAGTATGATTGATGAAGGTATATTTGATGGAGATATAGTAGTGATAAAAAAACAATCTGTTGCTGAAAACGGTCAAACTGTTGTAGCTATTATAGATAATAACGAAGCAACTCTTAAAAAGATATATAGAGATAAAAACAGATTTCGCCTTGAACCCAGAAATCAAACAATGCTTCCGTTTTATAGAAAAGAAGTTGAGATAAGAGGTGTAGTTGTTCAAGTTATAAGAAATATAAATCAAGAGGAAAAGAAGATTACAAAAACTAAAACAAAACATGGTTTTGATACCATAGACTTATTTGCAGGAGTTGGTGGTATACGTTTAGGTTTCGAAAATGCTGGGTTTAAAACAGTATTTGCAAATGATTTTGAAGCTAAATGTAAAGACACATACGATTTAAACTTTAAAGATTCAAAACTTGTAGTAGAAGATATTAGAAAAGTTGGAATAGATGATTTACCAAATTTTGATTTCTTGCTAGGAGGCTTCCCTTGCCAGGCATTTTCTATAGCTGGTCATAGACAAGGCTTCAAGGATGAGAAGGGTCGTGGTAACCTGTTTTTTGACGTTGCGAGAATTATAGAAGCAAGAAAACCAGAAGGATTTTTATTAGAAAATGTTAAAAATCTTAAAAGCCATGACGAAGGTAGAACATTTAAAATAATCATTAAAACTCTTGAAGATCTTGGATATCATATAAAATCAAAAGTTTTAAATAGTATGGAATATGGAAACATTCCACAAAACAGAGAGCGTATATATATTGTCGGTTTTAAAAATAAAGATTATTATGACAAATTTGAATTCCCTGCTCCTGTAAAATTAACAGTTAAGATTACAGATTTATTAGAAAAGAATGTTGATCAAAAATATTATTATAATGACAAACCTTTATATGAAAGAATAAAGGATTCTGTAAAAGACATAGGAAAAGTATATCAGTGGCGTAGACAATACGTAAGAGAAAACAAAAGTGGAGTATGCCCTACATTAACAGCCAATATGGGTATGGGTGGACACAATGTTCCAATAATAAAAGATAAGAAGGGTATACGAAAATTAACACCAACTGAATGTGCAAGGATACAAGGTTTTCCTATTGATTATAAGTTACCTAAGATAGCTGATTCTGCGTTGTATAAGCAGTTTGGAAACTCAGTGAGCGTGCCTGTTATTAAAGCTGTTGCTAAGCAGATGATGAAGGTGATGAACTAGAATTACCAAAGCTTAACTTTTGAAGCTAGTGGTTTTATATTATGTTTTATTATTATATCTTTTTTTATAGAAAATCTAGGTCTTCTTTTATCACCTTGCTGATCTTTCATTGCTTGTGATTTATTAACTTTATTTCCATAAATTAAATCATTTGGTATTAAATAAATATCAAATTTACCATCAACTTTACCTTCGTTATAAAAATCAAGAAAATATAAATCATCCCATTTAGATTTTGGGCCAAATGAAGTTAAATCTTCTTCTACGCTACAAGCTTTTATTTGCTCAGCTCTCATTTTTTTAACATTAACTGTATCAAATGAAGTATTTGATAACTTTTTAGCTTTTAAAAGTCTAGCTGATGAACCTTCAGACCATATACAAAAAGCTGCTTCTGATAAACCTTCGGGAAAATTAGGTTCTCTGGCTTTATAATCTCTCATACCCATTTTTAAATCTCTCCATTTATCAAACATAAACTTCCAGGTTTTACCATCAGATTTTATAAACTCCATAACACTTAAAACACAGTCTTGGTTAAATATTTTAGCTTCTATTGTGTTTATTCGCATATAAAAAATATATTACCACAATATAGAATTTTTACACATTTATTAAAATTCCCCTGAAACTGTTTTAGTATTAGGCATATATATACTCAACCTATCCTCTTCGTTAAATAAATCAAATAAAAAGTTCAACATATCACTTACGCCCTTAAACGCTTTCATTGCTTCTTTATATGAATATTTTATATTTTTACCGTGTGCAACATCGTTTCTATACTCTCTTGAAAAATTAGACCAGTTATTATATTTTTGTTTAAAATCATTATTATTATCAATATTGATAGTAAACTCCTCTTTTATGATATTCCTAAGAAAAGAAGTTATACTAAGAGGGTACCCTTTTTTGTCTTCAAACTTTTTATCAATTTTATCAGAAGATAAACCTTTATTTTCAAAATATTTTCTAATCATTTGAGCATATTTTGCCTCAAATAAAATCTCGATTAATAAAATAGCAATATTGTAATCTTCGGTCATTAAGTATCTAGAAGCAGAGAAAGAAAGAGTTTGTAAATCATCTACTTTATTTTCATTTAAAATTAACTTTCTTAATAGTTCATCCTTTTCTTTGTCAATATTTGACCCTAATCCCTTTCCTGTACCCAGAGTTCCTTGAGTAAAAGGGTCTTGATTACCCTCCTGATCAATACCTATAAAAGTAAAATGTGCTACGTGCGCATCTGTTAATGGAAATATCCAAAATGAACCCATCACCAAGGCATAATTTTTAACAAATTGATTAAAGGCTTTTAAGGTAAATTCTTTTATTATTTCTATATTATTTCTAAAGTTTTCAATATTATATTTATTTATAAATTGACTATCAAACCATATCTGAATAATACTATTATTTAATCTACCAAACATATCTTCAGTTGCAATCATGACACCACCCAAGTCTTTTAATTTCTTTTCAGATCTAATCATCACATGAATATCTTCTATTAAAAATACATAATCTTTATATTCGCCAGTGACAGACTCTTTCTTCATTGAATCAGGTAACATAAGAACATAAGGGATTTCAAATTGAACTATTATATTTTTTAGACCTATTTGAGCGCACGACATGGTGACCTCACGGAGAATCGAACTCCGATTAACAGATTGAGAACCTGTTGTCCTAACCGTTAGACGATGAGGCCATACAAAGAATATATCACAAGATTAACAATAAAAAAAGCGCATCAACCCGACAAGGTCAACACACTCTATTTTTCGAATCAATCCACTATTTCAACAAAAACCGGAGCGTCGACACAACCCTTATCTTCTTAAACTCAGGGGACCCTGGATCTTTCTCTGATATATCAAACACACCCTGATTCCCTCTTGTCACAGCACCCAAAGAGGCCCCTGACTCTGTAGCAAAGTTTCTAGCTGTATCTTTTGCATTTTTAATACTTTCACTAAGCATCTCTGGCTTCACACTGTTTATATCTGAAAACTCAAAGTTTATAGAGTTCCCACTTAAAGTCACACCTCTTTTAACCAAAGCTAAAGTTTCTTTTGAGGTAGACTTAACTAGATCAACTTTGTTTGTATAAACAGACATTTGATTTGTAGAGTTATATCTAAAAGCGGCATCTCTATATGTATCTTGATAAATATTTATCGGTGCTATATTTATCTCACTTTCTTCAAAACCTTTTTCTTTTAAGAAATTTTTAATAGTTGTAGTATTACGCTCTATATCAGCATATAAACTATCGATATCATTTGACTTAATATCAAAGTTTAGATTCCAGATAGCAACATCAGCTTTAACTATTTTTTCTGACAATCCTTTCACTTCTACATAAGCACCTTGATCAGAAAATGATCTGGCCGAGATGAGAAATATTAAAGAAAATATCAAGACGGCTGCGGCTGCTATTATTCCTATTTGTAATGTAGTGTTGTTTTTGATTTTTTCTAACATGTATTAAGTATAGCACCTATTGATTTACAATATGCAGATCTTTATAAACATAAAACACCTCATAGAATGAGATGTTTTACTACCTGGATGGACGGTATCAACCTTAATAAGGTTCGAGTTCCATCATAAGACCTGCCGTGGCGCACCGATCGTCTCAAAATATATTCTATAGATAAACATTTTCCACTGTTCAGATATGTATATATAATATCAAATATACTTTCAATGTCAAACTAGGTCCTACTTATAAAAAATCTTATCACCAAATCTCACATCAACATATTCTAACTTACCCTCACCTCCTTTATACTCAGCTTTAAACAAAGCAACATTTCTCATAGTTGTAGTCGCATTGTTCAAAGCTTTTATATAATACCCATACTCTGTAAACATACGCAGATCTTCACCTTCCATAACCACTTTCATAACTTTGTTCTGTGTTAAAAAACTCACAAAAGTTTTATCTATACATGTATCTACACAAAGTGCTTTATCATAAAAGTTTAAAGGTGTACTTGAAGCAATTTCCCACTTAGTAAAAACTGCTCCGGTGTAGTCAAAACTTTTTTTGAAAATAGTCCCTTCGTCATCAAAGAAATAACACAACTCATCACACCAAACACCTGTCGCCATTCTATCTTTTATGGAAATAACAACGTCCATATCTTTGGTCTTACTAACATCTACAAACTCTACCGATGGATAGGTTTCAAGTATGTGACGTTCTATCTGTCTCTTCGATAAAAATATTATATGATTATTTGGAATAATCAAAAACTTTTTAGTTTGAGTTATGTTATATATATCTGTTTTTACTGCTTCTATATCTGTATGTTTTGCATCTATTATCTCAATATTGTTTATTTTCCAAAATACTCCATAAACGAACCACCAAAGAAAAGCTAAAAATGCTATCAATGAAATAATTGATATTATTTTTGCAAAAAAGTTTTTCTTTTTATTTGATGATTTCAATACCATTCATGTAAGGTCTTAAAACTGCAGGAATCACTATTGATCCATCTTCTTGTTGAAAATTTTCTAATATGTTTACCAAAACTCTAGGTGTTGCTATAGCTGTGTTGTTAAGAGAGTGAGCAAATCTAAGTTTACCTTCGTCATCTTTGTATCTGATGTTAAGTCTTCTTGTTTGAAAATCATGAAAATATGATGCAGAGTGAGTTTCTCTATATGTGTTCTGACTTGGTACCCAAGCTTCTATGTCATATTTTTTAACATGACCTAAACCTATGTCAGCCGTACACATAAGTATAACTCTATATGGTATCTCAAGTGATTGCATAAGATCTTCTGTATTTTTCAAAAGCTCTTCATGAAAGTTTACAGACGCTTCATGACTAGCCTCACAAAGTATAACTTGCTCCACTTTATAAAACTCATGAACACGTATAAGACCTTTTGTATCACGACTATGACTTCCCGCCTCACGACGAAAACATGGTGACCATGCAACCATCTTTTTTGGTAAATCTTTTTTATCTAACACTTCACCAGAATAATAACTCATAGTCGCCACCTCTCCTGTACCTGCAAAATATTGATCATCTTGTGTTCTATACAAATCATCTTCTCCTTGTGGAAGATAACCTGAACCTAAAAGTGTCTCTCTTTTTACAAGAGATGGAACAAGCATAGGATCATATCCTCTATTTATCAAAAAGTTCATAGTATATTGCCACAAAGCCATCTCTAGTTGTGCACCAGCGCCTTTCAAAACATAACCTCTAAAACCTGATATCTTTGTACCCCTTTCAAAGTCAGCCAAACCTTTTTCTTCACATATTTCTATATGATTTTTTATAGGAAATGAAAAACTCGGTACTTCACCCCATGTTCTTAACTCTTGATTATCATTTTCACTTTCACCTTCAGGTACAGACATGTCTGGAATGTTTGGAACTTGTAACATAAGTTCATGCCAGGCTTTCATAACTTCACCCAACCCCTCTTCTTCAGCTTTGATTTCATTTTTTAAAACAGTCATTTTTTGCATTAAATCCTCCTTTTGATAGTTTGAACCCAAATGTTGTGGATTTGCTATAAAAAGACCATATTTGTTTTGCTCAGCTTTCTTGGCTTCTATGCTGGCCATAATAGTTTTTCTTTTATCATCAACCTCAACCAAAGACTCAACATCGAAAGAAATCCTCTTTTTTCTAGCTGCTTCCTTTATAAAATCTTTATGCTCTCTGATAAATTTGATGTCTAACATGTTTTTGTTTTTTATTTTTTCTTGATATATTTTTTATAACTTCTTTATAAAAATATCATATCATAAAAGCTATGATATTTCTATATGAAAACAAATAGCATAACAAAATTTAACAAACTGATAGACAACATACCAGACAAGCCTAAGGAGCTTTTCTATGAGGGTAACATTGATTTACTGGGTGGAAATCACCTTTATCTATGCATTGTAGGTCCAAGAAAAGCTACGCCATATGGTATGCAAGCCACTGAGCATATTATGGAGTTTTTAAAAGACTTCAACGTAGTTACAGTTTCCGGTGCCGCTTATGGCATAGATGGATTAGTTCATACTCTGTCAATAAAGCATGGTATCAAAACCATATGTATACCTGGTAGTGGTATAAGTGACGACTTTTTCTATCCAAGGGTACACCTTGATCTTAAACATGAGATCTTGGATCACGGAGGACTTATCATAAATGAGTTTGAACCTGAGACGCGTGCCAGTCCTTGGACTTTTCCAGTTCGCAATCGTCTCATGGCTGGAATGTCACATATGACTATAGTTGTAGAAGCGGAAGAAAGGTCGGGTACTCTTATAACCGCAAACTTGGCAGCTGACTATAACAGGGACGTTTTAGCTGTGCCTGGAAACATTTTCTCAAGAAATTCACAGGGTACAAATGAGCTTATAGATAAGGGAGCGAAGATTTTTGTAAATCTTGAAAGTTTAAGAGAGATGTTGATGCAACTTGGTGTGGTTTATGAGGTGGTTGTGCATAAGGACTGACTTTATCTTTATGATTATCTGTGTTATATTTTTTGAAGTAAAAAACAACATGAACCTTATGAAATTTGTACGACGCATTATCGGTGCTTTTGGTTTTTCAACCTTTCATCTTCATAACGTATCCTTATTCAACACATCATCATTGTCTAATGTTATTCCTCCTGAAGTTAGAAGTGGAGATTTATTGACTGAAGTTGAAAAACAACTCAAGGGAAAAAATTTTTCTTTTCAAATAATAGAGTATAAAAAAAATGATGATGATATTCCTGTATGCATAAAAACAAAGAATAACAGAGGATCAGGATACAGACCTCCCAAGCATATAAAACCAACCCGTAATCATGGTCGTCCCCAATCTGGAAGCAGAAAAAGATGATGTTGACTTTTTTCAAAAAGAGCATACGATTATGGTTACGTGTCTGGCCATAAGACACTATGTTGGTTTGTGATTCAAAAAACTAACCTTCGCTTTAAGGTCGATAAAGATCTTGAAGGTTGTACCCCCGCTCGAGTCCCCGTTGGACTTAAGGAGCGGGTCTTTTTTTTGCTTGGTTTAGGGGGTTTTAGTGACGGTTTAGTGGTGCTTGACATTATTTCAGAGCATGATATGATACATAAGTCGGTTTTATAGCAAAACAGAGGCCCTCAAGAACGGCCATATCCCCCGTTCATTACAGCCCGGCCAACATGACCTAAAACCAAACCTAAACCCCTCTTCATTGTGGGTATCACCCCTTCCGACTTGTTCGGTCGGGGTGCTTTTTTTATCCCCAAGTTGTCTATAATTTGCTTTGCTCTATATATATATGTTATCACTATATGCATGAGTAAACATTTAGTTATCGTAGAATCACCATCAAAGATAAAGAAACTAGAAGCATTTCTTGATAAAGACTATATTGTCATGTCATCAGTTGGACATATAAGAGACCTCCCAAAGTCCAACAAAAAGGCCATAGATATAGAAGGTGGCTTTATTCCCCACTATGAAGTTTCAAAAGGAAAAGAAAAAGTTATACATGACTTAGAGCAAGCACTTCACAAGGTGGACGATGTTTATCTTGCCTGCGACCCCGACCGTGAAGGAGAAGCTATTGCATGGCATTTAAAAGAGGCTCTGCAGCTCAAAAAACCAAAACGTATAACTTATAACGAGATCACCAAAGAAGCAGTACTACACGCTATTGCTCACCCTAGAGAAATAGATATGAACATGTTCAGAGCTCAAGAAGCTCGTCGTGTATTAGACAGACTTGTTGGTTATGACTTGTCAGGATTGATCTGGAAAAAAGTTCGTTATGGACTTTCAGCTGGTCGTGTTCAATCTCCTGCACTTCGTATAGTTATGGAAAGAGAAAGAGAAATACGTGCTTTTATACCAGAAGCTTATTATGTTTTATACGCAAACCTTTCTCAGTCAGGAAATAAAACTGATGTATTAAAGTTCACATGTTCTGAAGAAATAAAAGACAAAAAAAGAGCTGAAGAGATTGTGGATAAAGCCCAAATACATAAAAACAATTGGGCAGTCATCGACATCACAGAAACAGAAGTTAAAAGAGCTGCTCGTGCACCATTTATCACATCTACCCTTCAACAAGTTGCCTCAACTCGTCTTGGTTTTTCACCATCACGTACTATGCATGCTGCACAAAAACTATATGAACATGGTGCCATAACATATATGAGAACTGACAGTACAAGTTTAAGTAATCAAGCACTGGAATCTATAGAACAATTTATTACAAAAAACTATGATAAAAAATACTTAGATAGAAAAAACTTCGCTTCAAAATCTAAAAATGCTCAAGAGGCTCATGAAGCTATACGTCCATCTGATATTAAAAAGATAAATGCAGGTATTTCAGATGATGAGAAAAAACTTTATCGAATGATACATAACAGAACTCTTGCTTCTCAGATGAGTGACGCTTTGACTCTACGAACCAAGATAACATCAAGTATAAAAGAATATAAAGCAGAAAAATTTCCAGAATTTTCACTAAACGGTTCTCGTATACTTTTTGATGGTTGGCTTATAGCAGATCCTGAGTCTGCTGGCGAAGATGTAAGTGTACCAGCTCTCCTGAAGGAAATGGCTATGGATTTTATCTCTATAGAAAATCTTGAAAAGTTCACAGAACCACCATCAAGGTATACTGAAGCAGGACTCATCAAAGAGCTTGATAAAAGAGGTATAGGTCGTCCTTCAACTTTCGCATCCATCATGCGCACACTTGAGGATAGACAATATGTCGAAAAAGTTGGACGTGCATTAAAACCAACAGACACAGGTGACGTAGTTTCCACTTTTCTTGAGGAAAATTTTGCTGACTATATAAGTGATTCGTTTACATCAGAGATGGAAGATAAGCTTGACCTTATTGCAAACGGTGAAGCAAAATATTTACAAACTCTGAAAGATTTTTATGGTCCATTCACAAAAGAAGTAAAACTAAAAAGTACATCTGCAAAAATAACCGACCTCGGATCATCTGACTTTAAGTGTCCAAAATGTGGTGAAGCGATGATTGTAAAATTATCAAGAAATGGAAAGTTTTTATCATGTTCAAAGTTTCCAGAATGTGACGGTGCACTTACCATAGACGGTGTTGAGATAAAAGATGATGAGCCTATAGGATTAGACCCAGAATCAGGACTACCGATCTATGTGAAAACTGGACGCTTTGGTCCTTATGTGATGCTAGGAGAGAAAACCAAGGAAAATAAAAAACCTCGTATGGCAAGTATTCCAAAAGAAGTAGACCTTGCAAACGTTACTATGGAGCAAGCTTTGCTTTATCTATCACTTCCAAGAGTATTGGGTGTAAATCCAGCCAATGGAAAAGAAGTCATCGCGAACAAAGGTCGTTTCGGTCCTTATGTTGGCTGTGAGAGAGATTTTAGATCTCTAAAGACTCAGGATGTTTATAAAGTAACACTTGAAGAGGCATTGGAGTTATTAAATACCCCAAAGAAGCCTAGAGGGTTTCAGAAGAAGAAAGCTGAGTAAAAAATAGAGTATCCAAAAAAAAGATACTCTATTTTATTCAGCTTTAGAAGACTAAACCGAAAACTTCATCACACTATATATATCTGGATTTTCTTCTTCCTCACTAGCTACAACATTTTCCACAACCATCTCATCCCCATTGTCATTTACCAAAACTGAGCTCGTATCGTTTTCATCATCCAACTTTTCACTTTGCTCGTTTTGCAACTTATCCAAAATCTTTTTCAAATCAACAAGATCATAATAATCAATAGTAATCTTTCCTCCTTGTTCTTTACTTTCTATATGAACTTTTGTTCCTAATACTTCATTAAACCTATTTTCAAATTCTATAATCTCAGGGTTTAGCTCTTTCTCTTTTTTTCTAGCTCTTTCTTTTGCTATACGACGCGCTATCATTTCTGATTCACGAACATTTAGTTTTCTATTGAGAATGTCTTGGAACAAAGTCTCTTGCTCCTCAGGTCTATCAACAAGCATAAGTAGTGGTCTAGTATGACCTTCCATGATTCTCTTTTCACCCAAAGCTTGCAACATATGATCAGGCAAAGACAAAAGCCTCATACTGTTAGTTACATATTCTCTAGATTTATTCATTTTCTGAGCTACTTCAGCATGCTTAAAACCAAACTCTTTTACAAGTTGTTGAAAAGCACGAGCACGATCTATAACATTTAAATCCTCTCTTTGAATATTTTCTATAATAGCAAGCTCTAGCTTTGTTCTAGCATCTTCTTCTTTGGCACGTATGATAGACGGTATTTGCAACAAACCAGCAAGACGGGCCGCACGAGTACGACGCTCACCTGATATAAGTTCATAATGAACAGCAAGTCCTCCATCTTCTTTTATAGTTTCTATACGCGTAACCGTTATAGGCTGAAGTAATCCATACATCCGTATAGATTCGGATAAATCTTGCAAAGCAATTGGATCAAAATCCTTACGCGGTTGATAAGGATTTGCTTTTATTTTATCTAATTCTATCCAAAAAATGGCATCGCTATAATATTGTGACATATAATCAAATCTTAACATATTCTTTAACAAAAACTTATCTTTTCTTTATGAAAAATTCATGATCATATTGTTAATATTTCTTTATGCAAACAAAAAACCATGAAGAAATATTATTTGAATCAATATATTCCTCTGTTAGACAAAACATGTTAAGTGTATGTCAAGATATTGATATGGATTTTATTATAGAAAAAATAAGTAAAAGCAAATCTTTTATAAAATCCATATGTTTACTACCATATTGGTTTTATACTTGTTTTGAAAACAAAAACAATATAGATATAGAAAATGAACTCTTTATACTCGGAAAAGCCAATCTACAAGCTTGGATAGCATATACTTTATATGACTATATAAGAGATGGAAAAATAGAAAAGCAAAAGATAAATATATCTGTATCCATAGCTAACATAATGCATCAAAAATCCATCAAAGATTTTTATAGTTTAGTTGATTATAACAAAGATAAAATAAACATTATAAATAATCTTTTGAACATTATAGATAGTCATTATTTAGAAAATAAAACAATAGAAGATATACATTATCATTTTAAACATATGTGTGATGAGTCATACAAAAAATCTATTGGCGCCTCAATAGTTGCGATAATAGTTGTCTGGCTTTTGGGTTATAAAACAGATAGTAATAATCACATAGAGACATATGAGTTTTTTAAAAATTATCTGAATGCAAGACAGCTTTCTGATGACCTAGATGATATGTCAGATGATATAATACATAACATATATACACCTGCAACTTTTCTTATGCGAGCACAATACAGCAAAGATTATATGCAAACTATGTTGCGCTCACGTATAGATATGAGTATGCGTTTAGCTTATGAAGCACTTAGAAATATAGCTTTTTTTGATTATGATAAGTTTATAGAATTGTATGTAAGAGAATGCTGAATCTGATTTACTAAAAATAATTAAAAATGTAAATATTGCCCCTAGGAATATTGGAATTTTTAATTATTTTTTACAACATTTTTTACACACTCCAAAAAGTTCTAAAGAATGTTTGGTTATAGCATTAAATTTACTTGATGATTTTATAACCTTATCTGAAAGATAATCAAGATCACATTCTTCAAAACCTTCAACAAGACCACAATCCGTACAAACAATGTGATGGTGATGATGTCCAGACATTTCATAATAAACAGAATCTTTTTGAAGATCGACACGTTTTAGTATGCCAGCATTTTCAAATGAAGTTAAAGTTCTGTATATTGTTACTATATTAACTTTTTCTTTTTTAAGTTTTTGGAAAATAAATTCAGCATTTACAGGTTCACAGTCAACAGAAAAAACTTTAAGTATAGCAAGCCTTATAGGCGTTACTTTAAAACCGTTGGTTTTGAGCATGTTTGACAAGTCTTCTTTCATATATCTTTATAATAATCTAAATGCAACTTATTTGCAATTGTTTTTATTTATGCTATATTAAATGCAACTCAGTTGCAAACACTAATGCGAGCATTGAGTCTGAACAAACAAACTAAAATACCAACATGAATACCTGCCCTGAATGCGGACATCCTGAAACATCCACTACCACTCCATCATGTGAAGATGGATCCTGTGGCTGCGGAGGTGGTTCTGCCGGCTAATAGGCCATCCCTCAGGGTTGTGCGTCACCATGCGTACTTCCCTGTTTTTTATACTCGATTTTTATACACAAATTTACACAAAATATACACACATATGATAATAGGCTTTCTCGGAAAAGGTGGATCAGGAAAATCAACACTTGCAACAAAAGTTGTAAACTTTTTGAGTACAGATAAAAACAACACAATCTTGGCCATAGATGCGGACTATAACATGGACTTACTGCACAACTTAAACGCAGGTGATGATTTAAACTATCTAGGAACAGATGCAAAGTTTATAATGAAAAAAGTTTTAGAAGTCGATGAAAAAGCATTGTATGCTGATATAGTGTTAGGTGAAAATAATGCAAACAAGTTTTCGATATCAAACCCAGATGATTTTACAAAAACATATAGCAAAAAACTAAAAGAAAATCTATACCTCATGGCGGTTGGACCACACTCAGAAAACGTACTCAATGACAAGATGTGTTCTCATGGTTTGGGAGCGTTACTAAAAGCATATTTACCACTTATAAATATAAAAGAAAATGAATATGTAATCATCGACGAAAAAGCCGGAGTAGACAGTGTTGGAACTGGCATACCTACAGGTTTTAATATGTCCATAATAGTTGTTGAGGCAACAGTTTATGGTATAAAAGCAGCAAAGCAAATATCAGACTTGTTAGAAAATCATTATCATCTACCTTTTGCATACATAGTTAACAAAGTTAAATCTGACACTGATATATATATGATAAAACAAGAGCTTGATGAAAAATACATAATAGATTATATACCTTTTGGTGAAAACATAGATGATGTGTATGCTGAAAAAATAATAAAACACGTTCAAAAATATATACGAGAAAACGGAGACAACATACTTGCACAAAGTATAGCAAAGTTTAAAAACAACAAATCAAAATAAAACCATGACACTTATATACATATCAATACTAGCCTTTTTATCAACACTTTTTGGTGGTTACATAGCATTTAAGTACAAAAGGTTTATACACATATTTTCAGGACTAACAGCAGGTACACTACTTACCTTAGTTTTCTTGGAAATAATACCTGAGGTTATGGAACTTAACGACTCCTCTTTTATATTACTTTCAGTTATAGCTGGTTTTATTATTTTCCATATCATAGAAAAAGTTTTTTCACTACACAATCATCATGAACATGATCATCAACATCACAATCATATATCATCTAAAAAAATAGGTGCTTGGGCTTTGATATTGCACTCGCTTTTTGATGGTATAGCTATAGGTTTAGCATATAACGTATCCCCTGCTTTTGGACTGGCAGTTGCTATAGGTGTTATAGCGCATGATTTTTCTGATGGTTTTAACACTGTGACCTTGAGTCATTCTAAAAGATTATTATTTTTAGATTCTATAGCTCCTATGCTTGGTATCATTATCGGATCTTTTTTTGTTTTTCCTGACAATATCATGAGTGTTTTGTTTGGATTATTTGCTGGTGTACTTTTATATGTTTCTACATCAGACATATTACCTGAAGCCCATTGTGACAATAAAAAACACATGACTCAAAATCTATTAGCCATGCTAGTGGGGGTTTTATACATATTTCTGGTTGTATATTTAAGATAATTACAATAATCAGAATAACTGGAACAGTTTGAATAATTTGGCAAAAAAATCAGGACGGGAGAACGCTCATTGATCAACTATATGCAGCCCTCCCCAGAATTGCATTAGCGATAAGCATTCACCCCGTCCTTTGTATTTTGTTTTCTTCACCGAAGACCCCCTCAGTTCTAAGGTAAAGAATAACAATAATTTAAATATTATACCTTCTTAAAATAAAGTCAAGTATATTGTCATTAGAAAATATAATACAATTATACAATGATTCACAAAATGATTAAGTTTATACAAAAAAATGCAATATATATTATACTGACTCAGGCAATTGTAGCATTACTTGGTAGTCTATACTTTTCTGACATAGAAGGTTATGCACCATGTGTTTTATGCTGGTGGCAGAGAATATTTATGTACCCTATTATTATCATAATAATTATAGCTACATTAAAAAAAGAAACTAGAATATATCAATATGTATTACCTATGGCCATATTGGGTATAACAGTATCTGTATATCACAACTTGTTATATACAGGTATTATAAAAAATGAAGAGTTTTGCACTGGAGGCATATCTTGTACAAGTAAATATGTTGAATATTTTGGATTCATAACGATACCATTTTTAGCATTTTTAGGTTTTGCTATCATAATCACATTATCAATAATTAGTAGAAATTATATAAATAAACAAAATAAAGAAAATAAATAAACACATGACAACAGAAACAAAAATTATAGGAGGTATATCATTGTTAACGTTATTAATAATAGTGGGTGGTATATTTTTATTTAATTCAAATAAAACAAATAATATACCGGGTGACTATTCCAGATATATAAACACAGGACTAAGTTTAGATATATCAAAATTATCAAGACCTGAAAATCCTAAAATAACAGGTGCTGCAAAAAATGCATCGTCTACAGAATTATCTGCAGCATCATCAAGTAAAATACTTATAACAGAGTTTCTTGACTACGAATGTCCTGCATGTGCCGTAAATGGAGAAATGTTAACAAAACAACTTTTAGAAACTTATGGTGATCGTGTTATTATTACAAGAAAAATATTTCCAGTACACAATCAAGGTTCTATAGACTCAGCAAGACTAGTACTTGCTTCACAAATATTTGGTGGTGATATTTATGAAAAAGTTCATGCAAAGTTTTTTGAAACACTTGCACAATGGTCTATATTAAGTCGTGACGATAGAACTGAATTTTTTAAGAAAATTATTGTAGACTTAGGTGTTGATTATGACAAGCTTTTAGTTGAATCACAAGACAAAAAATACGATGAGCAAATAGCAAAAGATAGGCAAGATGCTTTAGATCTAGAAGTAAAAGCTACACCAACTTTTATTATAGGAAATCATACACGTATCACAGGAGGTTTACCTTTAGCTGAGTTTGTAAAATATATTGACAGTAATTAGGTTAAGGTGTATAATATAAGAGTCAACCTTTATGTTATTATGATAATTAATCAAGGACAGAAGCAAGAAAATGATCTTACAAATTCTCAAGTTTTTGAAAGATTTCAAAAACTGATTGACAGTGCCCCACCTGAACCGAGATACAAAAGATTTAGAGATATCATTCAAATACCAAAAGAAACACCTCAAGACTTTACTGTTCCATCAGTAAAAGCTGAAGATCTTCCTGGGTATAGACCACAAGACTGGGAATAATAAATAATAGTTCTAAAACTTAATAAAAAACGGGACCCATCAAACGGGTCCCAATTTTTTTGCCTATTTTTGCCTATTTTTTATTTTTAATATATTTGTTCTATTCTCCTCTAATAGATCTGTATATTGTAACAAGGTCTTGCCATACAAGTATTAACATTTCTTTAGAATATTGTATAAACTCTTTAACCCACTCTTTTGCTAAAACACCACTTATATCTATGTTCAAAAAACGAAGCAATATAAGTGCAACTAAAATAATAACTATTAGCTCAAGAAAACCACCTTGCTTTTTATTATTTTTCATCATTTATAAATCTATTATACCATAGGGACAACATTAATAAAGTAAATATTCTTCTTGCTGTAAATTTATCGTTTAGCTTTGATTTACTAAATAAACTTTCTATATAATCAAGGTTACATATCTCAGATATAAGCTTATTTTCCATAATAATACTTTTAACTTTATCACTATCCTGTTTAAGCCATATATGCCATGGTGTTGGAAAACCGAGCTTCGGTCTTTTGTTTGTTCTCTCAGGCATATCTTTTGAAAATGCATCTCTCAATATAAACTTGGTTGTTCCGTTTTTATATTTCCAATCATCTATCAACCCTTCGGCCACTTTTGATACTTCAACATCCAAAAAAGGGACACGAAGCTCGAGTGAGTTTGCCATAGTCATCTTATCTGCTTTTTGCAATATATCCCCCCTCATCCAGTTATGTATATCTGCAAATTGCATGTATTCAGATGGAGAAAGTTTTGATACGTCTTGTTGTTGTAAATCAAGCTTCGCTATAAGATCTTGTGCTTTATAGTTTTTAAAAAGTTTTTCTTTTTCTTTTTCTTTAAACAAGTTTGCATTTCCAATATATCTTGATTGTACTGGTGTTAATGCGCGATTTAAAAAACTTACACCGGGAAAACCTGCAAGTACTGGAAATAGTCTTACTTTGAAGTTAACAATGCTCAGAAGTGGTTTTAAAAAAACAAACTTAAACCACTCAGGTTGTTTGCTTATAAGTTGTATGTATTTGTTATGTGGCTCTTGATATATGCCGTAACCTCCGAAAAGTTCGTCGGCGCCTTCACCTGACAAAACAACTTTTACCTCTTTTGCCACCTCGCGAGACAATAAGAAAAGTGATATAGCAGAAGGGTCGGCTATAGGCTCATCAAAATGCCAAACACATTTTTTTAAAGATTCAAAATAATCTTCAAAAGTAACTGTGATTTCTTTATGATCTGATTTTATAAAGTCTGCAAACTCTTTTACATCAAATATTTCACTATCAATATCTTTAAAACCTATAGTATATGTTTTCAGGTTTTTACCTTGTGCCTGCATCTCACGCTGTGCGATCATGGCAATGATTGACGAGTCAACACCTGATGACAAAAAAGAAGCAACAGGGACATCTGCTATCATGTGATGTTGCACTGAGTCTGTTAGGATTTTTTTTATATCGTCACGAGATTTTTCATAATCAGTATCTCTTTGTTCGTTGAAATTCCATTGCCAATATTTTTCTATGAGATATTGCCCATTTTCAAGATCAACAGTCAAAGTGTGTCCAGGTGCCAGTTTGTATATGTTTTTGAAAAATGTTTCTTCGTGGGGATTATATTGAAAACTTACATAGTCAAACACATAGTCAATATTGACATCTCTCTTGACATTTTTATCTTCTAATATTGATTTTATCTCCGATGCAAATGCTGAAATTTTTCCATCTTGTAAATTATAATACAATGGTTTAATACCAAAATGGTCTCGCACTATAAAAAGTTTATTTTTTCTTTTGTCATATATAGAGAACGCAAACATACCTCTTAGGCGCTTTGGCAGTTCCATACCCCATTCTTCATATCCATGTACAAGGGTTTCCGTATCTGAATGAGTTTTAAAAATATGTCCCTTTGACTCTAAATCCTTACGGAGTTCTAGATGATTATATATTTCTCCATTAAACACAACTGTAACAGTTTGATCTTCGTTCGATATAGGCTGCTTACCTGCAGCTATATCTATGATAGAAAGCCGTCTCATACCCATAGCAACGCCTTCGGTGAAAAACATACCTTCATCGTCTGGTCCACGGTGGACAATGCAGTCCAAAGATCGTTTTAACAAATCTCTGTCTTGTATGATTTTATAGTTTATGAATCCGGATATGCCACACATAAGGCTTATTTTAGCATAAAAAATATATTGACAATATTACCAATATATACGTGATTTCATTCCAAATCATTACAGAAACACGAGAGTAAGTTTTACTCGCAATCAAGAGGACATCTTCAGTTTTTATTTTTGATATGTATATAGGCCCACCTATACACAATATGGACTAACGAAGAGCCTTCGTCTGTTGTCCAACATATGCTACATATATACTCTAATCTGCAGTAAGAATATACATGTGTATTTGCATACGGGGTGATTCAGTTTATTTACACCCACTTATGAACAATACTATTGTAATGTTATCTTGAAACCATACTACTCGTCCCTTTTAACTTTCGTATGTGCACTATTCCTTGTTCTAGAAATTATTATGCGAGTCTCTGTAATGATTTGTAATTTTTAATGTGCTCTTCTTATTATAAATACGAGTTCGATGGTGTAGATATTACAGAAAAAATATTGTGTGGTTTTAGATTTGACAATAATTTTAATTTTGCTATTATACAGATACAAATGGGTTGTCCCACTTATCCGAATCATGTAGATGATTCGGATTTATGTTTTATAAGATTAATTACCTTACTTTCAATTTTGTTAAAATCTTGTTTTGAGATATATCCTATAAACAAATACAATCTTTTACTGTCTAGAACTCTTAGTTGCGAAATTATTGCAGACTGTTCAACATCCTTAAGTAATATTTTTATATAATACTTATTATCCTTATTTTTAGTACTCATAGGTATACCCCAGAATATGTAATTGGAAAATTTTTTAAATACGAGCACAGGTCGGTGGAAATACTCACCTTTACCATTTTGCTCGAATCCTACGTTCTCACCCATAAAGCACCAGTATACTTGTCCTTCGTTTATAATGAGGTCATTTCTTGGGGTTTTATCAATAATTATCTTTGTTAGTATCCAATCTATAAAATGTTTTATCATTCATATATAGTAAAACAAAGCACATAAATTTCTCATAAAGATAAAATAAATTTTCACCGAGGAAATGATAAAAAACTGACCTTGGAATTAACCTTAGTCAGCTTTTTTATTTTAGATTTTATAAACTTATTCCTTAACCTCCGCATCCTTCACCTCACTTTCTGCAGCACTTTCCGGACCAGCACTTTCTCCACCTGCAGGATTATTAAATTGCGCTTCTGCTTGTGGATTTGCTTTTGCAATCTCATCATGCACCTTAGCTAACTCTTGAGACAATGCATCAGTATCAGTTTTTATAGCATTCATATCATCTTTATCTTTAGATAATCTCAAGGCTCCTATCTTAGTTTCTACGGCTGCCACAAGCTCAACACTCAACTTATCTTTACTTTCTCTCAAACTCTTCTCAGCTGTGTATATAGCCTGATCTGCAGTGTTTCTAACCTCGATAAGTTCTTTCTTTTTCTTATCCTCTCCTTCATGTGACTCCGCTTCTTTTTTCATACGTTCTATATCATCTTTTGAAAGACCTGTTGAAGCCTCTATACGTATAGTATTTTCTTTTCCTGAGGCTTTATCTTTGGCTTTCACATTTAGTATACCGTTAGCATCAACATCAAAAGTAACTTCAACCTGAGGTATACCGCGTGGAGCTGGTGGTATGCCATCAAGAACGAAACGTCCAAGAGACTTGTTGTCTGTTGCCATAGCTCTTTCACCTTGAACTATATGTATCTCAGTTGATGTTTGATTGTCAGCTGCAGTTGAGAAAACTTGTGAGCGAGATGTTGGTATAGTAGTGTTTTTCTCTATAAGATGAGTTGCTACACCTCCCATAGTTTCTATACCTAGGGACAATGGAATAACATCAAGTAGAAGTATATCTTTAACATCACCTCCAAGTATGCCTCCTTGTACAGCAGCACCGAGTGCTACTACTTCATCAGGGTTTATAGACTGGTTAGGTTCACGACCAAACAACTCTTTTACAGCCTCTTTTATCTTAGGCATGCGAGTTTGACCTCCAACAAGTATAACTTCTTGTATGTCAGCAATCTTGAAAGGTGAAGCTTCTATAGCTCTCTTTGTGATTTGTATAGCGCGAGTTATAAACTCATCAGCAATCTCTTCAAGTTTTGCACGACTCATTTTCAAAACTAAATGTTTTGGTCCAGTCGCGTCTGATGTTATAAAAGGAATGTTTATCTCTGTGTCCACTGCAGATGAAAGCTCTATCTTTGCCTTCTCTGCTGCCTCATCTAGACGTTGCAGTGCCAACGCATCAGTTCTAACGTCTATACCAGACTCTTTTTTAAACTCATCTGCAATCCAATGTATGATTTTTTGATCAATATCTTTTCCTCCTAGGTGAGCATCTCCATCTGTTGATTTTACTTCAACAATATCAGCACCAACTTCAAGTATAGATATGTCAAATGTTCCTCCTCCAAAGTCAAACACCGCTATTTTTTCATCAGCTTTTTTATTAAAACCATATGCGAGTGCAGCTGCCGTTGGTTCGTTGATAATACGTTTAACATCCAGTCCTGCAATCTTACCAGCATCTTTTGTTGCTTGTCTTTGTGCATCGTTAAAGTAAGCAGGTACAGTGATCACTGCTTCTGTTATCTTTTCTCCAACACGAGCTTCTGCATCATTTTTCAACTTTGTTAAAATCATCGCTGATACTTCTTCTGGAGTGTATGTTTTTTCAGCCATAGTTATACCAACACCGTTTGTGTCAGTTTTAACTATCTCAAAAGGTACTGTATCTTTATCTTTCTGAACATTGTTCTCGTCAAATGAGTGACCGATAAATCTTTTAATACCGAAAACAGTGTTTTTTGGATTTGTTACACCTTGTCTTTTTGCTAAAAGTCCAACAAGTCTTTCGCCTGTTTTAGATATAGCAACAATAGATGGTGTTGTACGTGCACCTTCTGCATTTTCTAATATTTTTGGCTCACCTACCTCCATGATAGCGACAGCTGAGTTTGTTGTTCCAAGATCAATTCCTAATATTTTTGCCATAATTTATATATATTTTGTTTATTTATTAATTAATTAATGTTTATAATTGTTTTAATAATTTCTTACCGTGTTCTCTATTATACACCATGTGTCAAGTCCTACTCTGATTGATAAACTTTAACTAACGCCACCCTTATAACCTTGTCATGAAGCTTATATCCTTTTTGCATTATCATTGAAACCGTGTGATTTTTTTCTTTTTCTGTTGTTGTATCTTGTCCTAAGGCCTCGTAAATATTTGGGTCAAACTGATCTCCAACTGTCCCATATGATTCAACACCAACTTTTTTAAGTGCACCGTATATTTTTTCAATGATTGCTTCTATTCCCTTTCTCCAAGCTTCATCAACTGTGGTCCAGGTCGGTTGGGCTTTAGCTTGTTCATATCCATCGATGATTGGGAGTAAATCGGCAATTAACATTTGATTAGAATATTTGATGATTTCTTGTTTTCCTTCTTCATCTCGTTTTCTGGCATTTATAAACTCAGCCTTATCTTTTTGCCAGTTAGTTAACATATCCATCTTTTCCTGCTTAACTTGTTTAAGCTCATCTTTTAGCTTTTTAAGGGCTGCTTTAGGGTTTTCTGACTCATCCTCGGATATGATGTCGTCTTCGTCTGTGTGGTCCTCTACGTGCTCGATTTCTGGCTCTAGGGACTCAATTACAGAATCTAGGTCAACCTCAGGCTCTGTGTCTAAATCAATTTTGATTTCTTCATCTTTATTGTCATTTATATCATTATTCATAAGTCTATAATAGCATTTAATAAAAAAATTTACATTGTCGGATTTGGGTTTTTATGGGGTAAATTTGTATATTTGTGAGCTATAATATATTGAAACACTTGAACATGTTTTACCAAATGCAAAAAGAGAGCTTGCACCCATACCAATAGCCATAAAACCTCCAGTTATTGCACCTTGAGCTGGAGTCATTCCACTGATCAGCCAATATGGAGCAGTAATGAAGCTACCTCCTCCTCCAGCTATACCACTTAATATACACGCAGCGAAAGTAACAAAAAATGTTATGATATATGCTAAATCCATGGATATAATATTAACACAAATTTGACAACAAAATATTTTTTGCTAAACTATAAGTACAAATGGGTTATTCCACACGCTAGGACCATAAAGGTCCAGCCTAATATCTCCAGATAATATCAATTATCCGGTTTTGTATTTTATTAAAATCTGCTCTTGATATATAACCAATATATTCATCTAGTCTTTTACTGTCCAGAACTCTGAGCTGAGATATCATGGCCGATTGCTCTACATCCTTAAGTAAAATTTTTACATAATATTTATTGTCTTTGTTTTTTGTAGTCAAAGGTATACCCCAGAATAAATTATTGTTAAACTTTTTAAATATCAACACAGGACGACGAAAAATCTCACCTTTGCCATTTTCCTCATCTCCCACATTTTCACCTAAAGAGCACCGAAAAACTTGATATTCATTTATGATGACATCCCGCCTTTCTGTTTTATCCATGATTATCTTTGTTAGTATCCAATCTATAAAATGTTTTATCATTTATCTATAATAGAATAATCCACATAAAGTTCTGATAAAGATAAAATAAATTTTCACCGAAGAAATGATAAAAAAACTGACCTTGGAATTAACCTTAGTCAGCTTTTTATTTTGAGGTTTATAAAGTTTCCAAACAAAAAACTCCGCCATACGACGAAGTTTTTGTATATTATCTCTTTGTCCACGTACAGTCTGCTCGCATGCTCGCAACGACTGTTGCTCCGCACCCGAGTAAACGTTAAACTGTTAACGTTTACTCCATTGTTTACTCTTTCTCGCTTTCTTCAAACCGAATTTTCTTCTTTCTTTAGCTCTACCGTCTCTTGTTAGAAATCCTTCTTTTTTAAGTGGAGCTCTAAGCTCTGCATCAAAAGCCTCAAGAGCTCTTGCTATACCAAGTCTTACAGACTCTGCTTGACCGTTGATACCACCACCTGTAACTTTAACTGTGATCTCGAAACCTTTTTCAGGTAGAGTTTTAACCAAAGACTCTATAGATAGGTTTTGTAGCTCTGGAGTTTTAAAATAATCTGTATGTTCTTTATCATTTATAACTACAGATGTTTTTGTAGCTGGTGTTATACGAACTCTTGCAGAAGATGTTTTTCTTCTTCCTACTGCTTCGAAGTATTTTGATGTTGATTTTGTTGCCATATTGTTTATTTAGTTATTTCTATATTTAAAAGCATACGATCTCTAAGTTTGTTTTTTGGTAACATACGAGATACCGCACGAACTATAACTTCCTCTACTCCTTTTCTCTCAAGAAGATGTCCTAAAAACTCTTTCTTTTGTCCACCTGGGTATCCTGAGTATGTAAGATAATATTTTTCATCTTTTTTCTTATCAGTAATATCAAGTTTTGAAGCGTTGATAACCAAAACCTCAACATCAGCTACTACGTTTTTAGCGAAGTCCACTGAGTTTTTACCCATAAGAGCCTTTGCCACATCTTGTGCCAAGTTTCCTAATCTTTTATTTGTTGCGTCTATTGTGTATTTCATATGATTGTAATTATTATAATAGAATTATACTAGTTCTATGATAGCCATAAGAGCTCCATCAGTTTGTCTTGGACCTTTCTTGATAATTCTTGTGTATCCTCCGTTTCTACCAATATACTTAGGTGCTATCTCTGAGAAAAGTTTTCCAACTATATCATTGTTAGCCATACGTTTTGCAACATCACGACGTGAAGCAACAGTATCGATACGTGCTTTTGTTATAAAATCTTCTGCATATGGTGCTGACTCTTTAGCTTTAGCTAAAGTTGTCTCTATCTTACCATGTACAAAAAGTTCACGTACCAAAGATCTTATCAAAGCTTTTCTTTGATTTCTGCCTCTATTAAATTTTCTGTTTGCGTTGTGATGTCTCATTGTTTTGTAAATATATCTTAAATACTCTTAAAAATCAAGTATTATTTATTATTCTTTAATTGTTAAGTCAAACTTAGCTAATATCTCTTTTAACTCATCTATACCTTTTTTACCCATTCCATCAACATCCAATAGGTCTTTTTCTTTCTTTCTGATCAAACCACCAATAGTTCTGATGTTGGCTTCTATAAGAGCATTTATAGTTCTTTGACTAATATCTAGAGACTCTATGCGAGTTTTCAAAACATCATCAAGTACATCTTTATCAAGTTTATTTTCTTCATCATCTTTAGATTCTTCTTTTTGAGACTCAACCCCTTCCTTAACAACTTCAATATCTTGAAAATCAATAATAGCCTTAAGTTGATAAATCATTATTTCTATTGATTTTTCAAGAGCTTCTTTTGGAGTTATTGAACCATCAGTTTCTATGTTTATAACAAGTCTATTGAAATCAGTTCTATCTCCAACACGCATTTGATCAACATCATAAGATACGTTTAAAATAGGTGAAAACGCTGCATCTAATGCAATAGATTCAACTTGAACTCTTTCTTTTTGAAGAACCTCACGAGAAACATAACCTATACCGTTTGATATTGTTATTTCCATTTGTAAAACAGTATCTGATTCTGTTATAGTCGCGATATGTTGATTTGGTGTAAGAACCTCAACTTGACCTGCAACATCAATATCTTTTGCTGTTATATCACCTAAACCTTTTTTCTTTAAAGTTAAAACAATCTCATCACCAATAACTTTAGAAAATTTTATTTTTTTTAAATTTAAAATCATTGAAATAACATCTTCTTTTACACCTTTTATAGTAGAAAATTCATGAGGTATACCTGAAATCTTTATAGATGTTATAGCGGCCCCAGAAAGTGAAGAAAGTATAATACGTCTTAAAGAGTTACCTAAAGTATGTCCGTATCCTGGATACAAACCACCTATTTCATAACTCCCTTTATTTCCTTCTTCTTTTACAATTTTTGGTTTTGATGGTGATACTATTGATGTGTTCATAATTTTTGTTTTTTTATTTAATAAATTATTAATGTATCCTATCTCTTTGAGAACTCTATTACTTGACCTAAATCAAATAATACATCTTGACCTACAAGAGTTGGCATTTTTACAACTTTTCCTGACATTTTATCTGAATCAAAAGATAGCCAATCTTGCATAGTAAAGTTTTTACTTCTCTCTGCATAATCATGGAAAGTTTTTGTTTTTTTACTTCCTTCACGTATTGAAATAATATCACCAGCTTTAACTACAGTTGAAGGTATTGTGTTCTTAACTCCATTAATCAAAACATGACCGTGAGAAACTATTTGTCTGGCAAAACGTCTTGTGTTTGAAAGACCCATACGATATATAACGTTGTCCAATCTTGTTTCTAGTTTTTTATATAACTCCTCTGGACCTTGTATAGTTTTTGAGTCAATAACCTCTTTTATATATCTTCCAAATTGTCCTGCTGTTATACCATATGTAAAACGAGCTTTTTGTTTTTCAATCAACTGAAGACCATAAGAAGAAACATTTTTCTTACCTTTTTTACCTTTTGGAGCATTTTCCATTTTTACTCTAAACTTTTGAGTTTGAGTTTTTTCAAAAATTGGAGCACCTAGACGTTTTGCTATTTTAAATTTTGGACCGATTTTCATATTTGTTTAATTATTATTAGTATTATAAATTGATGTGATTCTAATTATTAGATTCTTCTTGGTTTTTTAGGTTTTGGACCATTGTGTGGTACAGGAGTTCTATCTTTTATAGTATCTATAGCTATACCTTTTGATATAAAAGATCTTACAACTGATTCACGACCAGATCCTGTACCTTTTATAACAACGCCAACTTCTTTAACACCCATAAGTATAGCTTTATCTGCTAAAACTTCACCTATCTTAGCAGCGGCAAAAGGAGTACCTTTTTTAGCACCACTAAAACCTAGAGATCCTGACGAAGAAGATGCTACAGGATTTCCTTTTTCATCTGTCAAAACAACTTTTGTGTTGTTATAAGTAGACTGTATATTTAAAACAGCATAAGCCATTTTTCTTTTACTTAATTTATTTGCAGATGATTTCGCATCTTTAGCTGTTTTTTTAATTATTGTTTTTGCCATAATAATGAATGTTGGATTAGATATTAGATTTGGGTTAATTTAATGTATTTTATTTCTTTGTCTCTTTTTTCTTACCAGATCCCATAGTTTTTTTAACACCCTTAAGAGTACGTGCATTTGTTTTTGTTCTTTGACCACGAACAGGAAGTCTTTTTGCATGTCTTACCCCTCTGTATGATTTTATATCTTTCAATCTTTTTATATTTGTCCCTATCTCTCTTTTTAAATCAGCTTCAAGTTTAAAAGACTCTATTTCTGTACGAATCATATTTTCCTCTTCAACAGATAAATCTTTAGGTTTCTTTCCATATTCTATATTAACCTTGTCTAATATAGTGTGCGCTCTTGAGCGACCTATTCCAAAAACAGCCGTTAGAGCCATTTCTATTCTTTGATTATCTTTAAGATTTATACCTAATATACGCATGTATTTTTTTTAAAATTTTAATATTTTCCTTCTTTAATAAATAGTAACAAAAGCATAGCACAAATAATATTTGTAATCAAGTTTATTTTTCAATAATTACATGATATTTACCTGAGGTATCTTTTTTGAAAACAGCAGAGTTTTGAAGATTTACTAAAATAGTGTTTTCTTTAACATATCTTTCCTTCATAACCTTATCAAATATCTCTTCTCTAGTCATTGGTCCATGCTTATTTATAACTTTAACTATAACATCTTTAACAACACCTGAAACATAACCCCATTCAGATAATGCATATAGACCCCTACCCACTAAAACAAATCTATCATCTTTTATTAACTCATTGTGAGTTGTGGCCTCATGAGCTCTTTTGCCAAATACATTTTGTATAAGCTTAGCTATTTCTTTAAAGTGAACAGGAGAGCCGTGTTTTCTCATGGCCAGATATGCATAATCACGTATACCCTTAACTTTAACATTTGTTGAAACAGTTTTACCCCATTCGCCTAAAGGGTTTTTATCTATATTTTTTGATATACGTAACCATCTTTTTGATATTTCTTCATCTTTTAATTCTTCTGAAATATCTTTTATGCTGTCCATAAAAGATTTAATCATTTCTGTTTCAGGTATCAAAGAATCGTCATCTAGATTTGTATATAGTTTTTTAAGAGCATCATGTATTTTATTGGATAAATCAGAATCAACATGCCATCTGTGATGAAATTCATCATTTTCTTTTTCTTTTTTAAACTGGTCTCCTATTATCAATAAAAAATGATAATGATTTTGAGTAGATTCATCTTTTGATAAATTATTCAATAAATCATGCTCAGCTATTATACCTCCTATTTTTTTTACATATAAAGCAAGTTCTTCAAAAACCTTAGTCTCTTCTCTGAAAACTTGAGATTTTCTAATTGTAATTATAGAGTTAGCTTCTATTTGTCTTACTCTTTCACGTGTTATATTGTAATTTTCACCTATAGCTTCAAGTGTCATTTTTTCAATACTTTTATCCAAACCAAAACGATGAGATATTATAACTCTTGATCTTTCAGGTATTGATGATAATAGTTTTTTAGTTACATTTTTTACTTTAAATGAAAATGTAGGTGTTGTGGTATTTGCCATAATGTTCTTATATTTTTATCATGTTTGTTGATATAAGTCAAATAATGGTCAAGTGTCTTGTCAAGGACATGTTGTACTTAATGTCTTTTATATTAAAGGACAGGCTATATACAATAAGTGTCTTTTATATAATATGAATATTTTTAAATAGATATATTAGTTTATAAAAAACAAAAACAAGGTTTTATCCTTGTTTTGCGTTTCTTTTGCGATTAGCTTTGTTTACACGGTATAGATGCTTGCCCCGGCGAACAAGAAACTCACCTTGACGAAGGTCTGCTTTTTTAAGTGAAGATAATAATTTCATAATTCATACAATATAACACTAATCAAATATTATTTCAAG
This sequence comes from Minisyncoccia bacterium, assembly GCA_041752275.1. Classification (GTDB taxonomy): domain Bacteria; phylum Patescibacteriota; class Minisyncoccia; order Phycocordibacterales; family CAIZLB01; genus CAIZLB01. The sequence continues at coordinate 77,473 of JBGSHK010000009.1, forward strand.
TTATCTGTATAATATGGAATAAAATTATCTAGTCACTATGATCTCTTGATCTGTATCAACTTCACTTCTAGCAACTACACTTAGCCTTCCATCTTCAGCAACTCTTAACTGATAACCTGTATCATAGTCATCTTCATTAACGTATTTAGCTGTTTCAGACTTTGGATCATAAGGTAGTTTTGGTAAATAGTCAGGAACTAAACATTCAGCTATATCAAAACTACTACCCTCTTCACCTGTTCTTATGGTAAGTGCTGACGCAGTTAGATTTCTTATTGAACCGTTACAAAAAAATTTACCCTCATGATCTGCTATGTTTTGACCTATTGCGTTTAACAATGTATTAACATTTGCAATTCTTTGAGAGTCTCTTGCTTGTTTAAACTGACGACTAGGATTTACAGCTACCAATACAACAGTTGCCAAAATACCTATAATACCTATAACAACAAGTATTTCTATAAGTGTAAATCCTTTTTGATTTTTTATTTGATTTTGATTTTTCATATGTTTTTTTATTTATATAATTAATTGATAATATAATTATGGTAAAACATCTGATTTAAATTAAATTGAAAGATTTAATAAATTTAACAAATCCTTTTTCAAATATATATTCATAGGCAAAATCATCTATTATAAAGAAAATACCCTTAATGCTCTCATTTTCAAAATACAGCCGTATGGAATAAACTTTACACAAATAATTGTCTTTATAGTATAGATTTCGATAGAAAATATACTCATTATTAATAAAATTTATATTATATTTAGCTTGAATAATATTATTTATAAAAGCATCGGCACATAATATGTTCTCATTTAGAATTAATCTATTTTCGATAAAATCATTTTTTATATTTATATATTCAAAAACCCTTTCGGAACTTAAAGAAATCCAAGTTAAAAAAGTTAATGATATTCCTAATATAAAAAATAATGATATAAATCCGTTTTTTAGGTTGTTTTTATTTTTCATAAAAAAATACTAGCAAAATGTATATTAAATTTTTATAAAGAAACAATAAATAAAATGTTATTATTTATATTAAACAATAACTATGTATTTTTATAAATATAAATAAAATATAAAAGTATTGCTTTAACTTACAAATAGTAGTATATTACTATGTATTGGGCCCGTAGCTTAGTTGGTAGAGCGCCTCATTTGCACTGAGGAGGTCAGGAGTTCGAATCCCCTCGGGTCCACAAGCTTATTATGATTTGAGTTTATAACCGCCTATAGCTCAGTTGGTAGAGCAGTCGCCTCTTAAGCGAACGGTCATAGGTTCAAATCCTATTAGGCGGACCAGTTATGAAAATTGGGCAAGTGGCGGAATTGGTATACGCGCTAGTCTTAGGAACTAGTTCTTCACGGATTGAGGGTTCGAGTCCCTCCTTGCCCACCGTAAAAAATACAGAGTTTATCTCTGTATTTTTTGTTGGGCAAGAGAAACTGCCAGACGGCAGTTTCGTGATGGACCCGAAAGGGTTCTCCTATATTTTTGAACAGCTATAAGCTGTGAGAAAATAGGAAACCCCTACTGGTCCTGTAAGGACCGAGTCTATATATAAAACCCTTATTTCTCTTCTGCCCTACCCCTTGCTTTTTTACATAAAACATGATACAATATATAAGTAAATACCCTTTTTCAAAGCAGAAATAGGGATGAAATTTAAATACAAAAAAAACAATAAAAAAAAGAAAATATGAGTGCAGATCCAGATGTTTTAAGAGAAATGTATAAGGCAGATATGATAAGAGGAGAATTCTATAAATGGCTATTATTCCTCTTGTATCACACAGTGGTTTATGGAGGAATATGGTTATTAACCATAACATTCATAAGCCCAGCCTTTACAACGGAGTGGATTATCGGATTAAATTGGTTAAGTATCGGATTAAATTGGCTACGTAATACAATCATAGTCATAGCTCAAGTGACACTCTTAGGAGTTTTTACTCATTCAATCTTGTCATGTTTTTCAGCGAAAAAACTTACCAAGACACAAATGGGTCAATGGTCTTTATCTGAATGGATGCCGACATGGGGCAGAAATCAGAAGAACTCATGGTATGGTCTTTTCTTAGGACTACCTGATTGGCTAGTAAAAGTACAAGCCATTGAATCTGTATCAACAGTCATCACCGACAAAAAAGAGATACAGGTGGAGGAAGCTGGAAACACAGATGGGCGTAAGTTTGCTGCTGTTTTTGAGTTTTCTTTTCAATACAATGTGATGGATACCTTAGAACACATAAGGAGACCCAATTCAGACAAGGACTTAGTAAACCTAGTTATCACTTATTTGACAGAATGGTTAAATGACAGCAATCACAATTATGAAAACATTCTAAGACTGAAAGCTAAAAAAGTGGAAATTCAAGAATGGATTATTGACCAGCTTTTAGTTTCAATTTCTATGTTTGGTGATGAAATCATTAATTTCAGAATTATTGACATTGAGGTCCCTCAAATTCAAATTGATCAACAAAACAGAGACGCAGCTGCATTGGCTGCTCAAAAAGCTGTGGATGAGAGGGAGAGACTAAATATTGAAAATCAAGTCAAAAAAATGTTAGATTTTGGTAAAAACAGAAAAGAAATAATGGCAGAACTTAGTATAGACGAAGCTGCTTTCAACAATATTTTTGAACAAATTGAGAGAGTAGAAGGTAGAACTAGATCAAATTTGAACAGGAACGAAGGAAGAGGTCGTCCACCTTTATTTGGTGGAGGTGGCCCAGACTAGTTTTTTAAACCTTTAACAACCCACAGACTCGTTCAATCCGAGCCTGTGGTTTTTTTATTTAAGGTATTGACATATAGCTATATATTATGCTATAATATGTAAGTCAAACATTTAAATATATGATAAAAACACTTGTTATTGTAGCTGTGTCCGTAATTGGTTTATTTGTGTTTGGAGCTAAGCAATGCTCATCAGACTCAAATAATCAAAAGAAAACCATAGTGGTTAAAGAAATTCAAACCCCTGCTCCACAACCAAATCCCGGTTGGAAAAAAATAGGTATTGAAAATGGATACACTATGTATGAACCTTCAAACCAAGACTTTACTACCGAATGGTTTTGCGTTCAGGACTGGAATTCTACTTATGCTATAAGAGATTGCATTATGCAATTCAAAAAGCAAAACGGAGATATTGTCTCTTTTAAGTATAATTGCGATACACGTGAATGTTTTTTGGAGACATCACTAGGATCTGGCATATTCGCAACGGAACCATGGACTGGCTATAATGAAACAGGTTTAATATCAACCCATGTTCGCTTTATAAAAACAACAGATCCATTCAATGTCACAGTTGGAGTCAAAAAACTCTCACCATAACAAATCAAATCGCCGCCATCTCTACCCAGAGCTTGGCGGTATTTTTCTACTCTATATTTAAAACTCTGTTAACATTGTCTCTACTTCTTTCACTCACAGGAACTGTATTTAATATAAATCTAAAAAAACCAAAAACAGACACCATAACAAACATACCAAAAAGTCCCCAACCCATATGAAGTCTTCCCTCTTTCATCTTTGCCGGATCAGACTTTGATTTCCATATATATTCAAAAACACCGTACATAAAATACAGTAAAGCTACTCCAAAAAGTAATGCTATTATTGGATTTATTATGATTTCATTTATTTTAGATAAAATACTATAGGCTTTTTGCATAAACTAATTATATAATGAATTTCAACTCGAAGCAAAAAATAGTTAATAAAAAACTAAGGCCGAAAACCTTAGTTTTTTAATTTTACAAAATATGATGTGTACTATCTTGCATTAGGAGTTGCAAAAGGAGCGTTTTGAACAGGCACAGCAGGTGCTGCAGGAATATTATCATTGTCTAGATTAAAAGTTCCTCTTAAAACGTTTACAAGTCCCCAAACAGATACCATAACAAAAAGCGCAACTATACCCCACAATATATAGTTTCCAGCTTCTTTTTTATCAGCAGCATCACCTCCCCAGAAAAATCTTCTTACTATACCAAACAAAAACAAAACTAGAGCTGCAAGTATAAGTAGAGGTAAAGCTCTTCCTGATATATATATAAGCCAGTTAAGTATGCCGTCTATACTTCTTGCAGCGTTGTTAGCAGGGGCGTTGTTAGCAAACAAAACCATAGGTGATATTAGTATTAATAATGATAGTATTTTTTTCATTTTATTTAAATTATTTTATTTTTTTAATTTTTAATTATGTACTTATTATACTACTTAAACTGAGGTATAATCAAGGGTCCATTACCAAATAAAGAAACTTTTAATATATTTACCAGTCCCCAAACTGATACCATAACAAACAAAGATACTATACCCCAGAACATAAACTTGCGAGCTTGTTCACGAGACTCTGGTTTTAAACCATCAACAAATGCAAGTTTAAATATTCCATATAAAAATACAACTAAAGATGCACCTAGTATTAGATATATAAGTTGATTCATAATACCTGCAAGCCAAGCAACTAAACCCGCAAGAGAAACTTTTGGTACACTACTGTTAGATGATGAAAATGGAGATGATCTGTTTAACTCAGATCCGGAAACACTGTTTTGACTACCTAAACCTGTACTTATAGCACCATCACCAGATCCAGGCATTATATTACCAGGATTTGTACCACTTTGATTTATATTACCAGGATTTGTCCCTCTAGGACTAATAGGATCAGCGGCAAAAGTAATTACACTTATCAACAGCAAGGTTATTACAAATATTTTTTTCATATTATTTTGATTTAAATTATTATTTATATATTATTGTCCTTTAAAAACTTCTTTAACTGTGTCCCCTATACCTAAAGCCAAAACCTCAGCAGTAAGTATAAGTGCAGCACCTACCAAGCCCCACAGTAGTGCATTTCTAGCATCCCCTATTTTTTTCGGATCACCTTTGGCTGTAACAAACATAAAACCTGCATATATAAGATAAAGTGTTGTTATCATTATAACTATGGTTTGTGCTATATCTAAAACATTCATAAAAACTGTTCTCAGGTCGGTACCTTCACCAAGAGGTGGTTTTATTGGTGCACTTACTGCATATATTGCAACACTTTTAAGTGAAGTTATTAAAGTTGCGATTATTATTGCTATTTTTTTCATTTTTTTATTATTTTATATATTTATTCTATATAATAGTATCTCTTCTAAATTCTTCAGAAACACCTAAGCTGTCTAACATAAACTCAACTATATAATAAGCTCCAACAAGTAATATCATACCTATAACTATGCCTATAAATATTTTTCTAACTTGTGTTCTTGCATCAGCTGAACCTTGTTTAGTTACAAGTATATAGCCAGCATAAAAAATCATCAGAGTTGCAATAAAAAATCCTAGGAGAATCATGTTTTGAAGCAACTCGGTTATTATAGGATTTAAATCTGACCAACCACATCCTCCACCTAATTTGTCTTCAAAACATTTTGATAAACTTGAAAATAATTCCATATGTTTATAATATCATATTATCTTATTAAATATAATTTATCTAATCTTTCGGATGCATCACTTATTGCATCAGAAAGATTTTGAGTACCATTTACTATAGAATTTACCATGTTTGAAAATATAATATCAGTAGAAGCAAAATCTGGATCTAACCATGTTTTTGCATATATAGCTGAATTGTTTATAACAGCCGCGTCAGCACTTGATTTTGCTAGATTTGATTTTGACAAAACATCACGTCTAACTGATGCTAGTTTTGTTGCATTTGATAATGACTCGTTAAATTCATATGTATTAAAAAAACTCATAGTATCTTGATAAGTAGCATTTGGATTTTTTGATGTAACCATAAAACCAATAGAATAAACTCGTCCATGAGTAACTTTTTTATCTTCATATGCTTGAGGTACAGCAGCTATGGCAAAGTTTAAGTTTGGGTTTCTAGTCAACATATATTCAACTTCTGAACCTGGACCAAAGTAAATAGCTAAATCACCAGCCAAAAAGGCTTCACGAGATGATTTAAATGATTTATTCCAAGTGTATGCGGTTTTTGTTGGGTTGGCAAACTCAGTATAATAAACCATAACTTCACGAGATAACACATTTGATGATTGTTGACTTTGTGAAGTATTTTTTGCATTTAATAAACCTGAAACATAGGAGCCTTGTGTAATATCAAAAAAAGAAAGTTCTATACCAACCTGAGAAAGCATGGTAAACAATATCTTTTTAGCATGATCAATGTTTTCATATTGACCTAAAGCTGTATATGCTCTATCTATAATACCGTTATCTTGTTTACGAACCACTTTATCGGATAAATTTGAAAATTCTACCCAATCTTTAGGGGGTATTAAAATACCTTCAGATTTTAATATATCTATATTATAATACATAACAAGAGGATCTATTATGATTGGAAATGCTTTTATACCGTCTTGAGTTGTAAAGTTTTTAGCTATATCTAAATATGTATTTCTATATGTTTCTGCAGTTACTGTTGTATATGGTATTGTTAAAAGTTTATTTAACTGACTATAGTACATATAATCAGGAAAAATAATAGCATCTGGTCCTCTACCTTCTGCTATAGCTTTAAGTATAACTTGTTCAAAACCTTCTTCTGGATATTCTACGTAGGTAAAACTTGGATCTATACCGCGTATTCTAAAAGAATCTAAACCGGAATCTATGTCAGATTTTGGTAAAACACCCCATATTGTGGACTTGTATCCTGACCCTCCTGACCCTGATTTTCCGGTAGCAAACATACCTATACCTATAATACCTATTATAAGAAACACTACTATAGTTAAAAGTTGAAATATATTTAAATCTTTAGTTGTGCTCATTTTATTTTTTGTTTACTATAATTATTTATTGAATATTTATTTATAATTGTACACCCTATACACCTATAACTGAAGCCAGACTATCTCCTTCGCGCAACTTCATAACTCTAACTCCTTGTGTGTCGCGTCCCAAGTTTGGTATCTCTTTAAGCTCACAACGTATAACTTGACTTTTTTTACTGATAGCAACTATCTCGTCCAACTCTGGAGTTACAACTTGTGAGGCTATAAGATCACCTGTTTTGCTTGTTACTTTGAAAGTTTTTATACCTGAACCGCCACGACCTTGTATCTTGTACTCTGATAAAGATGTTTTCTTTCCATAACCGTTTGCAGAAACAGTTAAAAGCTCGGCATCGTCTTTTGAGTCATGTCGTACTGGTATGGCACCAACTATAGAAACACCTTTATCAAGCTTCATGGCACGTACTCCACCAGCCGCACGACCCATCTCTCTTATCTCGTCTATAGAGAACCTGATAGACTGTGCATCTGTAGCTACAAGTATCATACTGTCTTTTTCATTTACAAAAGAAGCAGATATAAGACTGTCACCTTCATCCAATGATATAGATATGATGCCACTTCGTCTTACATCCTTGAATGATGAAAGATTTACACGTTTTCCTGTACCAAGTTTTGTTATAAGCATCAAAGAAATATCATCAACTTTTTTAACTTCTTTTGGCATAGGTAATATAGATGTAACTTTTTCATCTTGTGCAAGAGAGAGGAAATTCATAATAGACTTACCTCGTGTAGCACGTTTTCCTTCTGGTATATCATACATCTTGATCTGATATGCTTTTCCTTTGTCGGTAAAGAAAAGGAGTTCGTTGTGCATAGTTGCAGAAACAAGATTAGTTATGAAGTCTTCTTCTTTTACATCAACATCAACTACACCCACACCTCCCCTTTTTTGTTTTTTATACTCGTCTGGGTTAGTACGTTTTATATATCCGCCAGCAGTTAGAACAAGTACAGACTCTTGATCAGGTATAACATCTTCTACTCCAACGTTTGCTACTCCCCCTTTTACTATACGTGTACGTCTTTCATCACCAAACTTTTCTTTTATAGCATCTGATTCGTCTTTTATGATAGTTAAGATTCTTGAAGGATTTTTCAATATATCTTTAAGATCTTTTATAATCTCTTGTAATGCTTTAAGTTCATCTTCAATCTTCTTTCTTTCTAGTGAGGCAAGACGGGCAAGTTTCATCTCCAATATCGCTGTTGTTTGACGATCCGAAAACTTAAACTCTTTCATCAATGCCATGTGAGCTGCGGGGGTATCTTTACTTTTCTTTATGATGGCAATGATCTCGTCTATATGATCCAATGCTTTTTTAAGACCAAGCAATATATGTTCTCTATCCTCCGCTTTTCTCAAATCGAACTCTGTTCTTCGTCTGATAACTGTTTTTCTATGACCTATAAAGTTTTCAAGTGCTGACTTTATAGACAAAGTTTGTGGTACACCGTCCACAAGTGCAACTAAGTTATAGTGAAAAGTAGACTCTAGTTGCGTATGTTTATACAAATAGTTCAATATGTTTTGTGGATACATACCGTTTTTAAGCTCTATGACAATGCGTATATCGTTTGTAGACTCATCTCTGATATCTTTGATACCTTCAAGCTTTTTGTCCCTAACAAGGTCGGCCACAGCCTCTATAAGAGATGACTTGTTTACTCTATATGGGATAGAGTTTATAACTATCTTTGACTGTCCCGCTTTTTCTTCCACTATCTCAGCTTCACCACGCACAACAACACCTCCTCGGCCGTGAGTACAGGCATGTTCTATGTCTTTTTGGTTAAATGCTATAGCACCTGTTGGAAAGTCTGGTCCTTTGATAAACTGCATCAGGTCAACAACACTTGCCTCTGGATTATCAACAAGATGTTTTACAGCGTCCATAACCTCGTTCAAGTTGTGAGGAGGAATGTTTGTGGCCATACCAACAGCGATACCTAAAGTACCATTTAGGAGAAAGTTAGGTACCTGTGTAGGTAAAACAGACGGCTCTTTTCTAGTACCATCATAGTTAGGACGAAAATCAACAGTATCTTTATCCAAGTCAGCCAACAAGTTAAGTGATATTTTGTTTAATTTCGACTCTGTATAACGAGAAGCGGCTGCAGGGTAACCATCTACGTTACCGAAGTTACCTTGTCCCCAGATAAGTGGATATCTCATGTTAAAATCTTGCACCATGTTCACCATAGTTTGATATATAGCTGCATCACCATGAGGGTGATAGTTACCCATAGTTTCTCCGACAACTTTGGCTGACTTTTGAAACTTGGCGGTAGGTAAAAGACCTAAACGACTCATAGCAAACAATATACGTCTCTGCACAGGTTTCAAACCGTCACGTATGTCAGGTAAGGCACGGTCTGTGATAACACTCATGGCATAGTCTATATATGACTCCTCCATTTCGTCTACTATATTTCTCTGTATAACATTCTGATGAGGTATTGCCTCAAATTCTTCTTCTGAATTTTGATTACTGGTTTGGTTTTTTTGCGATTTTGCCATATATGACGGAAATTATAACATAGTCAGCTTTATCTTTCCATCATAATATGAGATTATAGCCTTACATATCATGAATAATACAATAAAAATATTGAGTATAGAAACAAGTTGTGACGAAACAGGTATTTCTGTTGTTGAATACAATAAAACTACACAAAAATACACTGTTTTAGCTGATTCTTTAAATAGTCAGATAGATATACATAAAGAGTTTGGCGGTGTGTTCCCTATGGTTGCAAAAAGAGAGCATGGCAATAACTTGACAAGTCTATTGACAGGTTGTTTAAAAAAGATTTTGTCAAGTGATGAGTCAAGTGTTGATAAGGAAAACATAGACTTTGATCTTTTAAGTCGGGAAAATGAGTTGTCGGAAAAAGTTAAAACAGAATTAGAAAATCCTGATTCCTTATTTTACAAAATTCCACAAATAAATTACATAGCAGTAACTCGTGGTCCAGGACTTGAACCTGCACTTTGGGTAGGTTTAAGTTTTGCAAAATTTTTATCAAAACTTTGGCAAATACCGATTTTACCAATAAATCATATGGAAGGTCATATTTTATCTGTTCTTTTAGATTCAGACACTGTTGACTTTCCTTCACTTGCCCTACTTATATCAGGCGGACATACAGAGCTTGTAGATGTAGAAAATTGGGGTAAATACAATATCATAGGAAAAACTCGAGATGATGCAGTCGGCGAAGCGTATGATAAGGCTGCACGTATATTGGGTTTGGAATATCCAGGCGGACCGTTAATAGCCCGAAAGTCTCAAAAACTGAGAGAAGATCTTGTAGAATCAGATATACAAAGTCAAAAAGACTCATTTTCTGTAAAACTTCCTCGACCTATGATACATAGTCAGGATTTAGATTTATCTTTTTCAGGACTTAAAACTGCTGTACTTTATATGGTTAGAGATTTGAAAAAAAATCAAGATGTTGAAAATCTATCTGAAGAGATAGTTGATTTGATATGCCATGAGTTTGAAGCTTCAGTTTCTGACGTTTTGATCAGTAAGTTAAATTTTGCAAATAAAAAGAGTGATGCGAAATATAAAAACCTGATAGTGGCTGGCGGAGTTATAGCAAACGAGTTTTTAAAAGAAAATATACAATCTTGGTGTAATCAAAATGAGATTAATTTTCTAAAACCTGAAAAATCTTTAGCTACTGACAATGCTGTTATGATAGGACTGGCAGCTATAGTTAGCCTAAATAATAAATATTCAAAAATAATAAATCCTGGTGATGAAGAATTTTTTGACTTAAAACCCGATGGAGATTGGTCTTTGAATAATATATAATAAAAAAATGATACTAAATGAGAGTTTTAATATATTTTTCTTCGCCTTAACGGGCGGACTTATACCTGCTCTTATATGGTTATGGTTTTGGTTACATGAAGACAATAAACATAAAGAACCTAGATATATTATATTTAGAGTTTTTATACTCGGAATGCTTGGTGCGTTTGTAGCTTTATTTTTTCAATATTTATTTAATGTCTACTTTAATTCACATATTATTGATATTAAAAATTATATAGTAATAAATCTTATATTTGTCATAATTGAAGAATTTATAAAATTTGTTTGTGCATATGTTATTTTTTTTAGAACAAAAATATTTGATGAACCTGTAGATGCTTTTATTTATCTTATGACAGCTGCCATAGGTTTTGCTGCAATGGAAAATAGCATACATCTAATAAAAC
>JBGSHK010000010.1:0-4010 GCA_041752275.1 Minisyncoccia bacterium
TTCTTAATGAGTTAATATTAACTCATAAGAATAAGAATATAAGAACAGAATTATTGTGTTCAAAACTACTCGTGGAGTTATTAACTGAGTTCTTATTAACTATTAATTCACATGACTCATCACAAACATTCCTCCCAGAATATATAAAAAATATTATGAAGGATTTAGACAAAAGTTTGCTTGATAAAATCACTTTGGATATGTTATCTCAAAAGTATTCTATTAATAAATTCCACCTGGAAAAAGAATTTAAAAAATTCATTGGAATCTCTCCCAATGAATATGTTATCTCAAAACGTATTTCTTATAGCAAGGAACTACTAAAATACTCTGATATCCCAGTTTCTGAGATTGCCTTTAAAACTGGAGTTGATAATGTCTCCCACTTTATTAACCTATTTAAAAAACGCGAGGGCATAACTCCTTTGGCTTTTAGAAAAAAATGGCAAAGCCCTAGATAATTTTTAATCTTCCACCATATTTTTAATATATTGTGGGTTTTCTAAATCCCTAAATCCATAAAACCTTTTAGCATTCTCCCCTAAGAAGCTTATTTTTTCTGCTTGACTTAGTACATCAGATTTTATAATAAAATCATAAGACATCCTGTAAGTTATAGCAGTCATAGTTCTTGGGTAGTCCGAGCCCCACATAAGTTTTTCAACTCCTACCATATTTATTGCTTTTTTAATAACATTTACTGCGCCAACATATGGGTAAAATTCATTATGATAAAGCCAGGTTATTCCACCAGACTCAATCATAACATTTTTATTTTTAGCTAAAAGTATTTGGCTCTCAAAACCAGGTCTATTTGCCATACCAAAATGTCCTATAGCTATTTTAAGATTTGGAAACTTATATATTATTTCCTTCATTTCATCTACTTGGATTTCCCCCTGGGCAAGATTAATAGAAAGAATAATATTGCTTTCTTCCATAACTTTAAAAGCTTTTAACATCTCATTATCCGTTAGATATACTCTTTTAGGTAGGTAAGCAAGCCTTTGTGCGGGAACCTTAATGCACTCAAATTGACCTTTACACATTCTTTTGACATCAGGCAAAAAACCTGGTTTTCTAAAGTCACAAAGCCCAGCTATTTTTAGCCTAGCACCATATTTTTCTTTTGCCTTTAACAAATAATTATTTTGATTTCCATCAAGATATTCTTGAGTTATGACTGCCGCGGATACACAGTCGTAATTCATATACGACACGAATAACTCTGCTGTGTTTTTACCATCAATCATGTGTGGAGGCATCATTTGACGGATTCCCCCATTAAAGGTGGATTTTCCTCCACCGATACTTTTTACATCATAACCTTCAACACTTCCAGAAAGTTCCTCCCACAAATGGGCATGAGCATCTATAATTAAATATGACATTTATTTCACCTCATTACATTAAAAATTAGAATTCAACTAGAACCTTAGCCATGCTTCCATCATTGTTTTTTAAACCTTCAAAGGCATCAATAACATTTTCAAGAGTAAATACATCTGTAATCATTTTATCAATATTAACTTTTCCATCAGCTACTATTTGTATTAGAGGTTTAAAATCATTTAAACTATTTCTTGATCCATATACATTTAGTTCTTTCTTTAATAGAACCGAATGGTTAAAGCTTGTTTCCCTCTTACCATTTCCTATAAGTATAATTTTCCCACCAAAACAAGTATTATCAATACAGTTTAAAAATGTTTCTGGTAATCCTACAGCCTCAACACATACATCCATACAACAAGAATTAGATATTTCCTTAACTCTTTGCTGCAAGTCTTCATTCTTTATATTTATAGTTCCATCTGCTCCCATTTCTTTTGCAAGTTCTAATCTCTCTTGAAGTAAATCGGCTATATACACTGTTGCTCCCTTTAACTTTGCAGATATCATTGCAAAAATACCTATAGGGCCAGCTCCCATAACTAGCACTTTATCACCAGGCCTAACCTCCCCTCTATTTATAGCATGGTAACCTATTGAGAAAGGCTCAATAAGTGCAAGAGTCCTCGGAGATAGATTTTTGCCATCTAATATTCTATCAATCGGCATAGTAATGTACTGCGCAAAGGAACCATCTCGTTGAACTCCCATAGTCTGATTATCCTCACAACAATTCACTTTTCCTCTCATGCAAGAATAACATTTACCACAATTAAAATAAGGGTTTGCAGTTACGTTCATGCCTACTTTTAAACCAAATTCATTTTCTTCTATTTGAACTATTTCAGCAGAAAACTCATGTCCAGGAATTCTTGGATATGTTGTAAATGGTTGATTACCCGTATATGTTGCTGTATCAGAACCACATATTCCACAATATTTAATTTTGAGTAGCGCTTCACCCTTTTGAGCAGTAGGAATTTCTACCTCCTTTAAAGCTATTTCTCCTGGTTTTTCTATATAAACTATTTTCATTTTTGTCATTTTATTTCCCCTCCAAATTATCTACATATATCTTCTCTTTATATTCTATTCATTTATATAACTCATTTAAATTATTTATCCATGTCAATATAATCATAATCCCATATTGCAGCAGTTTTCATTGGCGCAGCTTTACAATAGATTTTATTTTCATAGGCACATTTAGGGTCTCTCTTAACTTCTTCAAGCTCTATAAGTTCAACAACCTTATCGTAGTCTGATTCACAAAGAAGCTCTATAGCCTTCTCCATATGATCTTGCCTAAAATTTATTGAACCAAAAATTAAATGGTTTTTGAAACCAAACGGCATAGTTTTAAAGTCCATTACTGGTCCAAGAGAAAAGCTATTATAAATACCATTATTGCCTAGGACATCCTCTTCAAAAGCTATTTTATGTTCTAAATTTGAACCAGACACACCTATAAATACAGTTGCCTTCCCTTCCAATTTTTCTTTTATACAATCAGCAAGTTCTTTATCTGTATTAAAATTACTCTCCACATAAATACCATTTGTTTTTTTAAGAGCATATTTGACCTTATTAGTATCGGCACTGCTTCTAGCTACAAATAGAATTTTAGCATCAGAATATTTTCTATGTATTAAATCCCCTATAAACATTCCCGTGGTACCAAGTCCAAATATTACTACCTTGTTAAAAACATTTTCCATTGCTAGTTTCCTTGCTTCATCCTCCGTACATTTGTTTTTTGCCATTTCAACCCTAAAATTTTGTGCCGACCCAAGATCCTCCATTCTTTCAAGCTGAAAAATCATACAAGCATAAGGATCTGAAAAACAAAGTTTCTTAGCTATAGATAATGGTATTTTGCCGTTTTCTAGATACTTATCTGATATATGAAGTAGCATATCTGGATTATAGAAATTTTCATAACACATAATTCCATCAGCCTGATCGCAGCCATATTCAAAATAGGTCTCATCATCCATATATCTTGTAGGGTCATATGAATCCCCACCTCTTATAAGCACTATTGCAAATCGATTTTCTGCTGGAACAAATACAACGCCTTCATGACCATTTATAAGTCTATTTAATCCTGCAGGAAATTTGGGAAGTAGTTCTCCTCTCATCCCCATATGCATTAGTTCAAAATCAGTACCACAAAAACCAGTTAGGACAGTTTTGCATTTAATTCCTTCCTGTAAGGGTTCGCCTCTTAAACGTTTACTTGAACCATTGTAAATTTCTACTTCTCCATAAATTATAGGTTTATCTTTGCTATTTTGAAAATATGTTCCCATAGTTTTCATTATTTCTCCCCCTCTATTACTACACCTTTTTTTAAGATTATATTTGCATACTGAGCCTTTTCGCCAGTTGTAACTATTGCATATGCTTTTTTAGCTCTTTCATAAAAATCAAATCTTTCTACCATATCAAACTCTTTAAAATTTGGCTCATGTTTTATTATTGTTTCTTCATAACTTTTCCAAATAATTGGGACAATGCTATCGCCAGGAACTACAGCCATTAAAGCTGCTGGAGACTTAGAATATTGATCTAATGGGAAAAATTTTAAAAATGCATCTAGAACCTCACAACCATTG
>JBGSHK010000011.1:0-1530 GCA_041752275.1 Minisyncoccia bacterium
TCGATTTAGAATCGCTAAAATCAATATGATCAGGAACACTAGAAAAACTATCTCGGTTAATAAGGTCCTTAACATGTGAATCTCTAATACCATTTCCATGCTTTAACTGAACATATAATTTACATTGCAAATACTTGCTACTTCCTTTTCGGTCAGACTGTTAACAAATTCGCAAACATGATCTTCAAGAGTAGAGAGTTTATGATAAATATTGTTCTTGATAGTATTTTGCTTGATATGCAGCCACAACCTCTCTACAGGGTTTAACTCTGGTGAATACGGGGGTAAAAATATTATTTTAAAATTTGAGGGTACTTTTAATTCATTTGATTTATGCCATCCAGCTCCATCCATAATAAAAATAACCTCCTCGTTTCCTACAACTTTTACCATCTCTTCAAAAAAAATATTCATGCATTTTGTGTTTATATTTGGTAAAATTAGTTCAAATCGATCTCCAGTTTTCGGATTTACTGCTCCATAAAGATAAAAATTCTTATAGCCAATTTTTATTTTGACT
This sequence comes from Minisyncoccia bacterium, assembly GCA_041752275.1. GTDB lineage: Bacteria > Patescibacteriota > Minisyncoccia > Phycocordibacterales > CAIZLB01 > CAIZLB01. The sequence goes on from JBGSHK010000011.1 coordinate 521, forward strand.
GAAGTTCTAGATCCCTTTTTGAACCATCCGTGACCAACTTTAGAATGAGTGCCAAACCTTGCCTCATCAAAGAAAAATACTTTAGAGTCAGGATTGGATCTGATTTGCTCTACTAGATTTTTTTTTAAACTCTTCATGCTTAGAGCTGTCTTGTTTATAATGCTTTGGTCTTGGCGTAATATAAGAAAATCCTAAGCTATGTATTAAATTATGCACCGCGGACTTTTTGAGTTTTATATTAAAAAAACCTTCTATTTTGGCACGCAATGCTTCAATAGTCATTCTACCTTCTTGCTCAAGCCATTCTTTTATAATAACTCTATGTTCAGCAGTGATAGGACTTCTTGGTTTTTTTGCCTTAGGGCTCAACGCTATCAAGGAGCCATCTTTAAAATTATTAATCCAGGCAGTTAGTGTGGTACGGCTAATATTATAAACCTCCGATACCTTCTTTATACCATGTTTGTTAGCAGAGGATATTGCTTGTAATTTTCTAGCAATTGCTCCAGCTTTGCCTAGCTCCTTGAGGCTTCTTTCTGCAAGCTCTGCAACTTCGTCTGTTATTAATTTGGATGTTCTGGACATATATAACCTTACTATAATTAATCATTATAACATGACTTTCATTATAGCAAAATTTTTACTTTCTATCTACTTATATGTTCAGTTATATACTGGAAATGGTATTACTTCCACAATGTTTGCATATATTTTCCATAAACTACCTTTTTCTTAGCAGTTTATCATTTTTTATATAGACCGTCTATAGTTAGTTAGGAATGCCTCCTGGCGAAAACTTATAATTCATTTTTTACAGAATCTTCTAATACTGAAGTTCCCAATAGTTCCAGGTTAATCATATGATTCAGATTTGTGTTTATGCACATTAAATCTTCTACAATTCTTCGAGCCCCTCCGTATTTTCCTTCTTCAACAAAATCTATAGTTATAAAGTTCGGATATAAACCTCTTGCGAGGCAGGGATTCACTGTATTTGCAATAGTTTTGTA
>JBGSHK010000012.1:0-96408 GCA_041752275.1 Minisyncoccia bacterium
AAATCAGACGTCTTCGGGCTACGTAGGTTCAAATCCTACTCTGCGCACCAATATAATAGACACATTATATTTATAAAATAAATTTTAAAAAAATATGCCACAAAAGAAAATAGTTAAATTAAGACATAAAAAATCAGGACAAGTTATTGTTATGAGAAAGTCTGGAAAACCAGGTTCTTCTACTATGCCAAAACTTAAACTGAAAAAATATAACAAAGTTACAAGAAAGAGAGAAGTTTTTGAGGAAGCAAAGAAATAGGCCTCTTAATAAAAAATGACACCTTTCAAGAAAGAAAGGGTCATTTTTTATTTGCGAGGAGGTGTGATATCATGTTCTCAAAGGGTCCATAGTTTCAATGGTAAAACATCGCACTCCAAACGCGAGGTTCTAGGTTCGAGTCCTAGTGGGCCCGCCGATTCGTGGCTCGCACGAGTGCCGTCAATTTCTGATATAATACAGCAATGAATCAAAGTGAAAATTTTACACAAGAATCAGGTCCACAAATACCAACAACTGCGGAAGTCGCTTTAGCTTTTAAAGAATTAGGAGAAACACCTGAATCTATTGAAAAATATACTTTATGGTTTGCTAATAAGCAAAAGGAAGCAGGTGAATCTTCAAATGAATACCCAATCTTAAACTTCAACATTGAGGTCACTTCTTTGCTTGTAGAAGCTGGTATGATGGATGATGCTCGTGAATATTTTGAAGGAGCATGGAATATGGTTGACAATGAGGTTGGTAGGGTTGGTGAGGAAAACATGTCTGAAGAGCTCAGGTCATTGTGTGAAAAACTTACTGATGTATGTGATAAGGTAATATAATTCTAAATATATAGAATTAGCCATGTTTAAAAATCTCGGCCGAGCAAAATAAAACATTTATATGATATAATCATAAAATATGACAACACTCATACTCATCATTATATTCCTACTCGGGACCATCATCGGTAGTTTCCTAAACGTAGTTATTTTCCGCATCAACACCAACCTCAGTATTAGTCGTGGTCGATCAAAATGTTTTTCATGCAACAGGGGATTGGACCATAAAGACCTAGTACCCCTTTTCTCATTTCTTGCTTTCAAAGGCCGTTGTCGAACATGTAAATCAAAAATCTCATGGCAATATCCTCTGGTAGAGCTTGCTACAGGTATTATGTTTGTATTGATTACTTATTTTTACTTTTTTAACAGCGCGTTTTTTATAGGAAATGATATTTTTAACAAAGGTCTAATACTGCAAGCTTTCACTCAACTTTCATATATCAAATACATTTTCTATATATTTGATTTAACACTACTTTCAATATTGATGTGTATATTTGTATATGACTTTAAACACAAGATTATTCCTGACAAGTTAGTTTACACAGGTGCAACTATCATGCTTTTGAAAATAATTATATCTGTATTTATTTTTAATGCAGAAATATTTACTAATGTCACAGCTTTACTCGCAGGACCTCTTGTTGCATTACCGTTCGCACTTTTCTGGTTAGTGTCAGGTGGACGTTGGATGGGGCTAGGAGATGCAAAACTTGCGCTTATAGTTGGTTGGGGATTGGGTTTATCTTATGGCTTTATTGCTCTTATGTATTCTTTTTGGATAGGTGCCATATCTATCATAGGTCTTTATTTATTACGAGAATTTTTGGAAATATTTTCCGCACAAAAAAATCAACGTGGTTTAAAAATAAAGTTTTTACATAACAAAAATATAGAATCTTTTAAAAATAAACTCCCTTCATACAAACTAAGATCTGAAATACCTTTCGGTCCTTTCATAATAATTGCATTTTATATGATTTATTTTATAGGGAATAGTATTGCTTGGTGGCTTTAAGACTGTTGTAAAATAAGCATTTTTTGACATTTTTGACTTTTTATTCACATATTATGCTTATCTCTTAATAAACGCTTGACTTTGTTTGTGTTTCGTATATAATAGACACCCATACGGCATAGAAATATTACTCTTAAAAAAGCTTTTCTTTTAAAAAATAAAAGCTCGACGTATTTAAGAAAATTTTCTAAGACTTACACTTTGAAAACTTAATAAGATATACATACATCACAATAGATATGTAAGAACATTGTACTGATTTTGTACAATGAGCAAGAATTAATTTAAAATTAATCAAATCCTTTCTTTTGTTCTGTTTGAGTTTTTTATTTAGAGTTTGATCCTAGCTCAGGATGAACGCTGGCGGCGTGGATAAGGCATGCAAGTCGAACGGAGACTTATTGAGATTACATCAAGATCTGTCTTAGTGGCGAACGAGGTAGTATAACATAGGTATCTTCCCCTAAGTCATGAATAACATATCGAAAGATATGCTAATACATGATAGTCTCTACGGAGTAAAGTTTCAACGCTTAGGGACGAGCCTATTTGATATCAGCTAGTTGGTAAGGTAATGGCTTACCAAGGCTATGACGTCTAGAGGAGCTGAGAGGCTGACCCTCACCGATGGGACTGAGACACGGCCCATACACCTACGGGTGGCTGCAGTCGAGAATTTTCCGCAATGGACGAAAGTCTGACGGAGCGACGCCGCGTGGTTGATGAAGTACTTAGGTATGTAAAAACCTTTTATGAGGGAAAAAATTTATTGATTGTACCTCATGAATAAGGGGTTGCTAAACTCGTGCCAGCAGCAGCGGTAATACGAGTGCCCCAAGCGTTATCCGGAATTATTGGGCGTAAAGGGTGAGTAGGTGGCTATATTAGTCTTGTGTTAAAGACCCCGGCTCAACCGGGGAAGTGCATAGGAAACGGTATAGCTAGAGTATGTGAGAGGTGTGTAGAACTCATGGAGTAGGGGTGAAATCCGTTGATATCATGGGGAATACCAAAAGCGTAGGCAGCACACTGGCACATTACTGACACTGAATCACGAAAGCGTGGGTAGCGAATGGGATTAGATACCCCAGTAGTCCACGCCCTAAACGATGTACTCTAGTTTTGTGGGGAATCGACCCCCTGCGAGACTAAGCTAACGCGATAAGAGTACCGCCTGGGTAGTACGATCGCAAGATTAAAACTCAAAGGAATAGACGGGGACTTGCACAAGCGGTGGATTATGTGGTTTAATTCGTAGGTAAACGAAGAACCTTACCAAGGTTTGACACCTAACTGAAAGTCCTAAGAAACTAGGACCCTCGCAAGACAGTTAGGCAGGTGATGCATGGCCGTCGTCAGTTCGTGGTTTGAATTGTTCCCTTCAGTGGGGTAACGAACGCAACCCTCGTCGTGTGTTACAAGTGTCACACGAGACTGCCCAGCCTAAAGCTCAGAAACAGCTGTCATATGTAGCTTTGCTACATACAGATAGAATTACTGTTTGTGATTTCTAGGCTGGGAGGAAGGCGAGGATGACGCCAGGTCCGCATGTCCCTTTGACATCTTGGGCTACACACATAATACAATGGTCGAGACAACGCGACGCAATGGGGCGACCCGGAGCAAACCGTAATAAACTCGGCCTCAGTTCGGATAGAAGTCTGCAACTCGACTTCTTGAAGCTGGAATCGCTAGTAATCGCAGGTCAGACATACTGCGGTGAATACGTTCTCAAGTCTTGTACTCACCGCCCGTCAACTCAAGGGAGCCAGGAGTACCCGATATCTCACCATGTGTGGGACTACGGTAAGCTTGGTAACAGGGAGTAAGTCGTAACAAGGCACGGGTAGCGGAAGCTGTTCGTGGATTTATTCAAGTGAAAACTGTCTATGTCACCTGATTTATCAGGTTGCATCAGATTTATAACGGTCGTTACTGATTTTTTAAGCAATTAAAATTTCAACAGTTCTTATATGCTGTCGTTCATATAAGCGAAGAAGTTCGTAAAACTTTGACATGTCGGAAAGACGATGACTCAAACAGAACAAAAGAATTTGTTTGATTAGTTTAATTAATTTCTTACATTGTGATTTGTGAAATATGTTTAAATATGTATAATAGATATACGTAGTATTTTTTCTTATGGGGAAATAATAACTACTCAAGTGAACTTGATGAGTGAACCGACCCTGCCGAGAAGCTATGCTTCCGAGGACCTCTCGGTGGAACGAAGAAAGTGAACGACATGCGCGTGTAGCTCAGTTGGTAGAGCGCTCGACTGATACTCGAAAGGTCCTTGGTTCGACCCCAAGCACGCGCACACAAAATATTTTTATGCTATAATTTTTGTATGCCTGAAATAACATTTGAAAATGATAATTTAAATTCTAAATACAAATCTAGGGTAGTTTTAGGACAACCTGTAACACCAAATATGGTAAAGTTTTTGACAACAAAAGGTATAGTTAAAAACGAAAAACAGGCTATGACTATTTTATCCATAGTAGCTGTACTTTTTTTTACATCAAGTATTTTTATTATATATACAAGTTTTTTCCAACAACCTGACATTCAACCACTTTCTCCAGAAGAGGAGATTTTACTAAGAGAACAAGGTCTTATTTAAATAAATTTTAATTATATGAAAATAAAGATGAAAAACAAATTGAATAAAGGTTTTACACTTATAGAGTTGTTGGTGGTTATATCAATAATAGCATTGTTGTCGAGTATTGTTTTGGCGTCGATAAAGGATGCTAGAAGCAAAGCTGTTGAAGCATCATATCGTTCACATCTTAAACAAGTTGGTGTGGCTCTTGAGTTATATCGTAATGCTAATGGTAAATATCCTCCTAATATTGGTGGTACCTTCAGTATTTTTTCTGCTGGTTTTATAAATGATATGTCTCCATATATAAAACTTGAACCTGCACCTACCTTTGTTAATATAATTACTGATCCAAGACCTCATTATCAAAATAGAGATACAGGTAACTGGAGTTATTCATGCGGAAGAGTTTATAATGCAATTATAACTCCTAAAGAAGAACCTTGGGTTATTTATTTTGAATCAAACAGTAAGTTAGGTTTTCCAAGACTATATAATGATTCTGGTCCGTTTGGTAATTTCTATTGCTCCTCTCTTCTAAACTCTTAAATAAAATATTTTTCAAAATACTACAGAAAAATATAATTTTTTCATGTTATAATATCTGACATGAATATGTTAAATCCGAAAATTTTTTCACCAATTACAGAAATAGAACAAACTCCTATACGAAAAGGTTTTGGTGAAGGTTTACTTACAGCAGGAGATAAAAACAAAAACGTTGTTGGTCTTTGTGCCGACTTAACAGAGTCAACACAGATGAATCTTTTTCGTGACAAATACCCTGATAGATTTATAGAAATAGGTGTAGCAGAGCAAAACCTTGCCTCTGTAGCTTCAGGTATGGCAGCTCAGGGTAAAATACCAGCTATTACATCATATGCAATGTTCTCCCCTGGACGTAATTGGGAACAGATAAGAACAACTATATGTTACAACGATAGAAAGGTGATCATAGCTGGATCTCATGCTGGTATATCAGTTGGACCTGACGGTGGAACACATCAAGCTATTGAGGATCTTGCTCTTATGCGTGTTATACCAAATATGACTGTTATATCACCATGTGATGCCATAGAGGCTCGTAAGGCAACCGTAGCCGCGTTTGAAGCTGGGCAAAAGACTCCGGTTTATATACGTCTAGCTCGAGAAAAAACACCAGTTATAACGACAGAGGACACGCCTTTTGTTATAGGAAAAGCGAACGTGTTGTATCAAACAGAAAACTCAGAAAGTTTTGATGTGCTCATATGTGCAACAGGTGCTTTGGTATATAATGCGCTTTTATCAGCAAAAGAGTTAGAGGAAAAACACTCAAAAAAAGTTGTTGTTATTAATTTTCATACAATAAAACCACTAGATACAGAGACTTTATTTTCATACGTGGAGATGTCAGAAAAGATTGTAACAGTAGAAGAACATCAGATTGCTGGTGGGTTTGGTTCGGCTATATGTGAAGCAGTTAGTGAAAAGTATGCAAAAATAATACATCGTATAGGAGTAAAAGATGTTTTTGGACAGTCGGGTACACCTGCGGAGTTGATAAAGTTTTATAAAATGGATGTTGTTGATATAGTTAAGGCTGGTATATAATATACTTATGTCAGAAATAAGCTTCGACGAAAATAGATACAAAATAAAATCACATGTGATTTTAGGTCAACCAGAATCTCCTGCGATTATAAAGTCATTGATTAACCATGGTCTTGTAAAAAATGAGAAACAGGCACAATACTTAATATTTTTTATTATTTTTACCTGTTTATCTTCTAGTGTGTTTATTATTTATAATAATTTTTTTAAAGCACCAGATATTCCTCTTGCTACAGATGAACAGCAGATGATGGTTGATCAATTAATACAATAAAATATGATTAAATATAAAAAAGATAAAGGTTTTACTTTAATAGAATTAATGGTCGTTATATCAATTATAGGTTTACTTTCTAGTATTGTTTTGGCTTCTATTAAAAACGTAAGAGATAAATCTCTTGGTACAAAGTTTAGATCGGAGATGCAACAGTTTATATATGCACTTGAGTTATATAAAAATGATAATCAAGAGTATCCACATCAAGGTGGTGAATTTGGTCAAAATCATAGTACAATGACAAGTAATTCAAATGTAATAAGTCGTTCTTTTTCAGCTTTGTCTGACGCTAATAATGTTCCTTTGTTATCAATGCTTGTGTCACCTTATCTAAAAACATTACCATCTGTACCACAAAACTCCTACAATCAAAGTCAGATAGCTTGGTTCTATGAAGCAATCGCTCCTGGTCATGGTCCTAAAAGATGCATAGGTGATTCAATTATTCCACCATATGTTATCACTATATCAAATCAAAATCCTCTTTTATTTTCAACTTTTTCAGATTGGCCTCATTCTCAAACCCTAAACACAGGTAACGGTACTTGGAGTGCTCCAAACACTACTGTTCGTTGCTTCTCGATTAAATAATCTTAAGATGTAAAAAGTATTACATATATTATTACCCCACAACCTCCACACCCCACCCCTCCGGTTTATTTTTCAAATACCCCTCTAGTTTTTCACGAGTTAACAGTCCTTTTTCTGCACCAACATATTGACACACTGACATGGAGTTTATAGAACCCCACATAAGAGCAGTTTTATTGTCTAGTCCTAAAGACTTGGCTGCGGAAAACGTTGAAGCAAAAGCATCACCTGCACCAGTTCTGTCAACCGGTGGGGCTATGTCTGGATATATATCTATATGTATAACATCATTTCCATTATCGTCATAAGTATAAGCACCGTTTGGACCATCTGTTATAACTGGGAGTTTTACACCCAAATTTTTAAAATCAGAAAGTAGATTTTTTATATTTAAATCAACTTCAGAAGCATTTAGTATGCGTACAGCCTCTTCTTTATTACAGAAAAATATTTCAGTTTTTGTATATATTTCTTTTAGATTTTCTATGCCAAATTTCATCTGAAAAGTACCAGGCTGAAATACTAGTTTTATATCAGAATTTTGATTTAAATAATTATTCAAATTATGATGAAAATCTAAAGTGTTTTCTCCTAAAGATGACAGATATATGTATTTAGGTTTTATTTTACCTTTAGTCAATTTCTCAGGAACAACATAATCATATTTTTCATGATTTATAAGTATAGTTCTCTCATCTCCATACCAAAGAACATAATGATAATTGGATTTTTTATTTTCATCTTGAGAGATAAGTTCTGTGTTAATATTTTCTTTTTCTAAAACCTCTATATTTTTTTGTCCATAATAATCATTGCCTGTATGACTTAAGAGGGCAGAATTCATACCAAGTCTGGCAAAAGTTACAGATGCATTTGCACTATTTCCAACACCACAGATCTCAGTTACAGATTCGAAGGGAACTTTTTCGCCAAAAGGAATACAGATTTGTTTGCCACTGATATTGTTAACAACTTCTGCTGTTGATAATTTTATAAAAGCATCAGATACTATGTCTCCAATACAGAGAAAGTCCACGTTTTTATTTTTTTGGAAAATTTTACTTATGTTCATGTTTAGTATCATAGCATATATGTTTAAAATCAATAAAATTTTGATTGATTTTAAATTAAATGTAATAATGAATATATGAATAAAAATAGAGGGTTTACGCTTATAGAGTTGTTGGTGGTTATATCTATAATATCATTGTTGTCGAGTGTTGTTTTAGCTTCAGTAAAAGATGCTAGGCAGAAGGCTGATAACACTAGAATTGTATCAGAGATGAAATCTTTACAAGTTGCTTTGGAGTTATATAAGGCAAGGTTTGGAACGTATCCAAACGCTGTGGTAGATGAAGGATTAGCAGACCAACAATGTGCTTTTATGTGTGGAGGTTTTAATAGTTTTGTAAAAACATATTTAGTTGATAATAAATTAATTGGTAAAGTTCCTCAATCTAAGGGTTATCCAAATAATTGTATAAACAGTTGTTATGATGGGAATATGTTTTTTTATCTAGATTCAAATTGGACTAGTCCATATTATGACCCAAATTTTGAATTTTATTATGTATGTGGAGGTCAAAAAGTAACTTCTTCAGGTTATGTTTTAGGTTATCTCACAAAAGAAAAACTCAGTCTTCCTAAGTTTACGTCTTATACGCGTGATTATCAAAATGTGTATCTTGCTACAGGTGTTTTTGGTAATGATGTAAATTCACCATATGTATATGAATACTGCCTCTCAATATAAAACCCCACCACTCATTGCCAAAAACCAAAAATAGTGTATACTACAGAACACTATGACATACACATTAAATGTAAAAGAGGTTGATAAAAATGTATCTACAGATATGGCAAACATTATAAAAGCTGTTGTTTATGGACCCTCATATCCATCTACTGCTATTGTTATTAATCAAAAAGATTTTACTAAACTATATAAAGCCGCAGGAGAGTCTTCTGTTATAACTTTGACTGGTTTAAAAGTCGATCAAGATGTACTTATACATGATGTACAAGTTGATGTTAGAAATGGAAATATTATACATGCTGATTTTTACGCTCTTAAAAAAGGTCAAAAAGTTACAGTTAATGTACCACTTGTTTTTGTTGGAGTTGCTGAGGCTGTAAAAGCTCACGGTGCTGATCTTGTTAAAAACATGTTTGAAGTTGAGATAGAAGCCGAAGCAAAAGATCTTCCACACGAGATAGAGATAGACTTGTCAGTTCTTAAAGAGCTTGATGACAATATATCTGTGGCTGATATAAAAGCACCAGCTGGAGTTAAGATTTTGAGTAATGAAACTGATGTTATAGTAACAGCATCAAAACATGAAGAAGAAAAAGAAGAAGAGTCTACAGAGATAGATATGTCTGCTATAGAAGTTTCAGAAGCAAAAGGAAAGAAGGATGAGGAGGATTCTCAATAAAGAAAGCTCAATTAAAAAAGGACGCTCAATAAAAAAATATGCATTCTCTAAAGAAGAAATACATATTTTTTTATTTCACGTCAGGGTCTGTATTTTATAAGTGTTGCAACAAAACTGTTTGTACTGAGCTTTCCATGCTATAATACAGTGATATGAATTTTAGATTATCGATTTTTATTATTGCCGCATTGTTTACAGGTGCCATGTTTTTTTCTGTGCAAGAGTTAAAGGCTGTTGATTGTAATTTACCTGAAAACAGACAATATTGTTTAGAGGAGTTAGCAAAAGTAGAGGCAGAAGTTTCAACTCTAAGTAAACAACTTTCTAACCTAAAAAATGAAGGTGTTTCAATAGAACGTGACAAAAAGATATTGGAAAACCAAGCTGCACAGGCAAGACTTAAGATTAAGTCTCATGAATTTTCTATAGCAAAACTTGGTAAAGATATAAAAACAAAAGAAACTGCCATAGTAGGACTTCAAGAAAGGATAAATAAAAACAAAGTAGGTTTAAACGAAGTTATAGTAAAGGCTTATGAAATAGACAATATTTCACCTGTTGAAATATTTTTGGCAAATGAAAACATATCTGATTTTTTTAGAGATATGGATGCCTATGGTTTTATAAACACTCGTATACGCGAGTCTATAGATGTTATAGGTAAAGATAAAACAGAAGAAGAGGTTGCAAAAAAAGACCTCGATGAAAAAAGGGCAAAAGAGTACAACTCAAAATATGCAGTTGAAACAGAAAAAGCAAAAATAGATAAAATAAACGCAGAAAAAGCTAGACTTTTAAGTTTGAATAAAAAAGAGCAGGTAACATATAACGGTATTATTGTTGATAAACAAAAAAAGATCACAGAGATAAGAAATGCACTTTTTCAACTTCGTGATTCTGGACCTATAAAGTTTGAAGACGCTGTTAGATATGCAAAAGCTGCTGGAAATATATCGGGGGTTAGACCAGCTTTTATACTTGCTATCTTTCAACAAGAATCTAACCTTGGTGCAAACGTTGGAGGTTGTTATATGAACAACGCTGATGACGGATCAGGTATAAGAATATCATCTGGTGTTGCTATTTCAAATGTCATGAAGCTTTCTCGTGATGTTAAGCCTTTCCTTGCTATAACAGAGGCATTAGGTAAAGATTATAAAACTACACGTGTATCATGTCCTTTGTCTATCGGTTTTGGTGGGGCTATGGGTCCGGCACAGTTCATACCTTCTACATGGCAATTGTTTTCTTCACGTATATCAAAAGCTAAAGGTGGTTCACCTGCAAACCCATGGCTCGCATCCGATGCTTTTATGGCCTCAGCATTATATCTTGCAGACCTTGGGGCAGCTAAAGGTACAGCAACAGCTGAGAGAACTGCAGCATGCCGATATTATGGAGGTGGTTCCGCGTGTACAAAAACAACTGCCCCATATGGAGACTCAGTTATGAAGCGTGCTATCAAGATGCAAACAGATATTGATTTAATCCAATAATAGTGTATAATCGTTAACATTATGAAGAAAAATATACATCCTAACTATTTCTCAGAAGCTATGTTTACATGTGCTTGTGGAGCAAAATACACTATGGGTTCAACAAAAGAATCAAATACAACTGAAATGTGTTCAGCATGTCATCCTTTTTATACTGGAAATGAAAGAACTGTTGATACTGCCGGTCGTGTTGAGAAGTTCAAAGCTCGTCAATCAGCTGCTAAAAAAACTAAATAACTTTTACGAAAAAGTCTGTTATACTAAATGTATAAGGCTTTTTTGTTTTACATAAAAAGATAAAAGATAAAATACAAAAAATATGGAAGATTTAAATTTAGAAGAATTAAGAAAAGATTTCAAAACTAGTTTTTTTGCTGGTGAGATAGATCGTTTGAATAAAGAAAAAGATTCATTGACTGAAATGATGTCAGATCCTGAGATGAAAGAGATGGCTGAAGCTGATATGGTCGCTATAGATGAACAACTACAGTTTATGGTGGACAAGATAAAAGATATTGTTAAAGAAGAAGAGGCGGCAGATGAATATCCAAATGAACTTGTGCTAGAAATAAGAGCGGGAGCAGGGGGAGATGAAGCTGCACTTTTTGCTGCAAACTTGGCTAACATGTATAAAACTTTTTGTGCAGAAAGAGGTTTTAGGGTTGATACTTTAGACATATCTGAAAACGGTATAGGGGGATACAAAGAAGCAGTATATGAGATAAGAGGTTTTGAAGTTTATAGATACTTCAAATATGAAATAGGAACGCATCGTATACAACGTATACCTGAGACAGAAAAGTCAGGACGTGTTCATACTTCAACTGCAACTGTGGCTGTTTTACCTATAAGAAAAAAAGTTAAATTTCAAATAGATCCAGCAGATCTTGAGATGGAGTTTTCTCGTGCCGGTGGAAAAGGAGGACAAAATGTTAACAAAGTAGAAACGGCAGTACGTCTTATACATAAACCAACAGGGCTTGATGTTCGCTGTACTTCAGAGCGTAGTCAGTTGAAAAATAGAGAAAAAGCCCTAGCTGTTCTACAAGCAAAAGTAGGTGAGCTTTATGAAAGAGAAGCTGCTAAGAAGTTTTCAGGAGAAAAGAAACTACAACTTGGAACAGGAGATAGATCTGAAAAGATAAGAACATACAATGTTTTACAAGATCGTATAACAGATCATAGACTTAAAGAGTCATGGCACGGCATAGGACTTATGTTGGGACAGGGGCAAATAGTAAAAATGATGGATAGGATAACTGAATATTTTGAAGCCGGTGGGGAGGCTAGTGTTGATGAGGATGGGGAGTAAGATTTTCAATAAAACTTTAAACATGAAATAAAAAACGAGCTATATTTTTTCATATAGCGATTTTTTATTTAAGATTTGATTGACAGGTAGTTTTAACAGGAGTAGCCTTAATATGTATAGTTCTATGTAAGTTTAAAAAATCAAACCAACAAAAATATGGACACTAGATTTTTCTTAAAAGCTTATGATTTTTTGTACGAAACATTTTCAAATTCAAAACTAGATTTCAATACAATTTTTGCAGAATTTCCTGAAGTTATTCCAGGGTGCAGAAAGAATGATCTAGATATTCAACTTTTTAGTTTTAATAATGAAATAGAGTGCATATTGCTAATGTTTTTAAGAATGGGATTTCCTATGCTTAAGTCGCCTGATATTGAAAGTGGTAAATTAGATTTTATTATAAATTCAGGTCCATCTGATAGATGGATTTTATTATCTTACGAATCGCCACCAAATTCATGGTCTATAAGTATTGACACCTTAAGTGAGTTTGATAGGAAAAAATTTATTATAAATAAGATGTTGGTGATGATATCTGCTTTTGAACAACTATATTTATGTATTATTAATGTAAATAATTCGTATTCTGATAAAATGTAATCTGTTCATATTTAAGACTCCTTCATAATGTTGATTACTTGAGGGGGTTTTTCTTGTTATATATTGCCATTTTATATAAAAAATGCTATACATATACACTATATGACACAACAAAATGACACTATAAAAGACATGTTTGAGGCAGGGGTTCATTATGGAACTCTGCGTGCTTCTCGCAATCCATCAGTTAAAAAATACGTATATGGAACAAAAGGTTCTGTAGATATTATTAATGTGGAGGTTACGGCAGATCAGATAGAAAAAGCAAAAGCTTTTATAGCTGATTTGAAGGCAAACGGAAAAGTTATTCTTTTTGCTACAAGTAAAAGTGAAGTAGTGGATCTTGTTAAAGATTCAGCTATCAGATTTAACTCACCATACATTGCGGGAAGATGGGTTGGAGGGCTTTTTACAAACTTTGAAATCATAAGAAAAAGAATCAACCGTATGATTGATCTTGTTTCTATGAAAGAAAAAGGTGAACTAAAAAAGTACACTAAAAAAGAGCAATCATTGATGGATAAAGAAGTTGAAAGACTTGATAAACTTTTTTCAGGTGTAAAAGAGCTTACATCACTTCCAGCAGCTTTACTTGTCGTAGATCCTAAAAAAGAATTTATAGCGGTAGAAGAAGCAAGACAATCAGGTATACCAGTTATTGCTATTGCAAACACAGATTGCAAAGTTTCAGGTATAGATTATCCTATAGTTGCAAACGATTCTTCAAGATCATCAGTTGATTATATTTTACATCAACTTCTAGGATAAAAAGCTTTTAGAGGTTATAATAGTTAGATAATTTATATAAAATAATTTCAAAATAAAAAACATGAACATTACATCAGAACAAATAAAAGCATTGAGAGAGAAAACAGGTATATCAGTTATGCAATGTAAAAAAGCTTTGGAAGAAGCAGAAGGAGATGAGGCTAAAGCCATAATCATACTTAAGAAAAAAGGAGCTGAACAAGCAGCTAAAAAAGCAGATAGAGAGTTTGGTGCAGGTGTTGTTGAGGCATATATACACTCAAACGGACTTGTTGGTTCTATTGTAGAGTTAGCATCAGAAACTGATTTTGTTTCCAACAACATAGAGTTCAAAACTTTAGCAAAAGACATTGCTATGCAGGTTACAGCTACAGCTCCTGATTTTTTAAAAACATCAGATATAGATGAGACTGCTGCAGCAAAAGCCAAAGAGCTATTTGCACAAGAAGCAGCTGATAAACCAGCCGATTTACAAGAAAAGATTATACAAGGAAAGATGGATTCATATTTTAAAGATCAAGTTTTGTTAAATCAAGATTTTATAAAAAATCCAGAAATGACAATACAAATGATGCTTGATAATGCCATGCAAAAGTTTGGTGAACGCATAGAAATAATACGTTTTAAAAGATTTGAAATTGGAAAGTAGATAGTGTATACTAGGTTTGATGTGAGAGGAGGTCACGGACATTGGATTTTATGACTACCTGTAGTCATATGATTCATGCGAAGCCTCTCCACATCGCCTTTTGCCGTTTTAGCTCAGTTGGTAGAGCAACTGTTTTGTAAACAGTAGGTCCCCAGTTCGAATCTGGGAAGCGGCTCCGATATGTTTGAACCTCTTGCACAAACTAGAAAATCAACAACAGCTTCAAATAATTTTGAGGTAAATAGAGTTGAGCAGATGAAGATGGAGAATTTGAAAAAAGAAAAAGAAAGAAGAGAAAGAGAAAGGTATAAAATGGAATATGATGTAAAAAAAAGAGAATTTGATATGCATAGTGCAAACAAAGCTCGTTTTGATTTGGAAAAAAGACGTTTGCAAATAGAATTAGATAAATATAAAACAGACACATTTTCTACTCTTCGTGATGAAAAAAAATATGATATTGAAAAAATACAACTTACAGATGAAGAAAGACAGATAACTCAAAGGATACAAATTATGGAAGTTGAGTTGCAACAGTTAAAAAATAAATTACAAAAAGTAAAACAAGATAAAGAAATATCCACAAGAAAAGACAGAGAAATCAATGCTGACATATCCAAAAAAAACTCTTATATAGCATCAATACAATTAAAACTATCTACGGTAGATAAAAATCTTACAGATGCGGAAAGGCATATTTCAACTTTAAATACAGATTTAATAAGATTAAAAAAATACGCATAAAAATAAAATATTATGAATAGAAAAAAAGTAGCTTTGATTATTATGGATGGTTGGGGTGTAGGTGAAGAAAATAATAAAAATGCTATACACATGGCACACACACCTTTTTTTGATCATTGTGTAAAAAACTTTCCACATGCTTTTTTGGAAGCCTCAGGACTTGCTGTAGGTTTACCTGAAGGTCAAATGGGTAATAGTGAAATAGGTCACACAACTATAGGTGCGGGTTCTGCAATAGATACAGATCTTGTTATGATAGAAAAGTCTATAAAAGACGCTTCGTTTTTTGAAAATGAAGCTTTTTTGCGTTTAATAAATCTTGCAAAAATAAATAATTCTAAAATTCATCTTATAGGTCTTTTGTCTGACGGCGGTGTACATAGTCATAACACTCACATATATGCTTTTTTGAAAATGGGCTCAAATCAAGGTCTTAAGCATGATCAAATCGTATTGCATATTTTTACTGACGGTAGAGATGTTTCTGCTGGCTCTGCATTAAAATACATAAAAGAACTTGAAGAAGAAATTAAAAATAACAATATAGGTGTCATAGGTTCTTTTGGGGGTAGATACTATGGCATGGATAGGGCTGGTAATCATGATCGTATAGAGCACGTTACAGATATACTTTTTAAAGCAAAGGGAAATGTGTTAAATTTACATGAAAAAAGTATAGCTGATTATATACAGAGTCAATATGATGAAAAAGATCCAACAGGAAAAATAGATGAATATTTTGAACATCATTTATGTTTACATAATGATGAAAATTCTAAAGAAGGGTTTCGAAAATATACAATAGATAAAAACGACGGCATATTCTTTTTTAACTTTCGTGCTGATCGCGCTAAACAACTTACAAAAGCGATACTCGATAAACAAGAAGAATACAATTTATATTTTGTATCTATGGCTCAATACGGTGAAGATTTAAAAACTGATATAGCTTTTAAACCTGCATCAGTAGTAACCACACTTGGAAAAGAGTTGTCTAAGATAGGTGTAAAACATGCTCATATATCAGAGTCAGAAAAATTTCCTCACGTTACTTTTTTCATGAATGGACAGTCAGATATAGTTCAAGAAGGTGAGACACAAATAAAAATAGAAAGTAGAACAGATATAAAAACTCATGATGAGGCTCCAGAGATGAAGTCAAAAGAAATAGTTGATGCTGCTATACAGGCAATGAAAGACCATGATGTTGTTATAGTAAACTTTCCAAATACAGATGTTGTGGGACATACAGGTAACGTAAAAGCTGTTATACACGCGGCAGAGATTGTTGATGTGGAGACAAAGAGACTGGCCGACTATGTGGAGAGTGTGGGCGGTGTGTGCCTTATAACTGCAGATCATGGAAATGCGGAGGTTATGATAGACGCTGAGGGGTCTATGCATGTGGCACATACGACAAATCTGGTACCTTTTATCGTTACAGATAAAAATGCTGTTATAACTCGTCCTATAGGAACTTTGGCTGATATAGCACCAACAGTGTTGAAATTGTTTGATGTTGAAGAGATTGAGGGAATGAGTGGGCAAAGTGTAATATAGAGAGTTGAACCTATTCTATTCAATAGGTGGTATAATATAGATATGCAAGAAACAAACAAATCATCAAATTTAATAATAGGAATAATTTTAGGAATACTTATCTTAGGAGGATTATTTTTATATATGAATATGAATACTCAAAACGCTGAACCTGAGAGAACTTTAGATGTAAACGTTACCTTACCTACACAACTAGAACCAGAACCTGCACAATAGTATAGTATTTGATATTATATTTATATAAATATTTTCTGTATTTAAGTTAATATTTTTCTTTAAAAAACAATATGATACCATACATCCTAAACCTAGCACGGAGATCCACTAAAAATATTCGTATAACTATAACCAGAGATGGTCAGATAAAAGTTAGTAAACCGGAGCGTGTAACCATTGCTCAAGTTGAAGCTTTTATTTTATCAAAAACTTCTTGGATAAATAATCATCTTGATCGCATAAAAAATAACCCTGTAAAAGAAGTTCAAATACCAAAACTCACAAAAAAAGATTATTTACTACATAAAAACACAGCTCTTGAGTTGATAACTCAAAAACTTGCTTTATATAATCAACATTATAATTTCTCATATAAAAATATTTCTATAAAAAATACTAAAACTAGATGGGGATCATGCTCAAGAAGGGGAAATCTAAACTTCAACTATAAGATAGCACTCATACCCGAACATCTTGCTGAATATATTATTGTACATGAACTTTGTCACCTAGGTCAGTTCAATCATTCAGAAAGGTTTTGGAATCTGGTTGCGGAAACAGTGCCGGACTATAAAGACAGGGTGAGAGAACTAAAGAGAATTCATATTTGACATCAACACAATATATTTATAGTCATTGATTAAATATTTACTTTATGTTATAATATAAAAGTTAAACTTAAAACAATGACTCAAGAAATAAAATCAAAGCTACAGATTCTTCTGGATAAATTTACAGATCTTTCAAAACAACCTTTTAGTAGAGACAGAGAGGATTCTATAGATGATGTTTTTGCTGGACTTATGAGACTTGAGTATGGACTCGGTTCAAAAGACTACACAGACACAAATCTTAAAAAAACTCGCACGCGTAAATTTGTTTATAAGTGCAGTGATAGACAACATCATGTGTTAGTGGAGGTTATTATCACAAAAGGTCAAGCAGGTGAGTCAAAATTTAATATTATAAAAAATATTTAAGAAAAAATTTACCTTTCAAATCACAGATCTCCTGAAACATGGAGGTCTTTTTTTATTAACAACACAGGGTGAGTGAAATACGTGTATTCATAGTATAATAAAAGCATGAAGACTTATCAAAAAAATATCATCATAACCGTACTCTTAGTTGTTGCTATTTTTATTTATGTAATCAAAAATAAAAAAACACAAAACATTGTCGATACCGAGATACAAAACGCCACAACTACAGACACTAAAGCTGATGTTGTTATAAGTGACACTACTGATTTTTATGAAATATATGCAACTTATCCCACAGAGCCTAGAGATAAAAATTTTATT
The DNA here is from genome assembly GCA_041752275.1 of Minisyncoccia bacterium. Classification (GTDB taxonomy): domain Bacteria; phylum Patescibacteriota; class Minisyncoccia; order Phycocordibacterales; family CAIZLB01; genus CAIZLB01. Next base: position 18,003 of record JBGSHK010000012.1, read on the forward strand.
ATAAAAAAAACTATAACTGATATAGTAAAAGACAAACAAGAAGAATGGAAAACGGGAGGTGCACTGTACAATGAAGAGCAAAAAATAAAGGCTCAATACCCAGATCGTCCAAGTATAAAATATGAGTTAAACATTAAATACGATAAATATGAATCACAAAGCAAGGGTACAGTTTCTTATGTTTTTAAGTTGTATGAATTTACAGGTGGTGCACATGGAAATACCGGACTTTCTACATACACGTATGATGATAAAGGTTTAATATATGTAGATAAATTTTTAAATCTAGAAGATGATAATGCAATTAAATTGACTAATATAATAAAAGAAAAACTTATTGTGTTTTTAGGAGATTTATATAATCCCGAAATGTTAAATAGTGGTTTGTCTGATATATATACAAACTTTGATAATTTTACTGTTTCAGATGAAGGTATAAAATTTATTTTTGGACAATATCAAGTTGCACCATATGCAGCAGGTCAGCCAGAAGTTTTTCTGAGTTGGTTGGAGTTAGAAAGTTTTTTAAAATAAAAATATCCTCAGCAATAAATAATTTACTGAGGATATAGATGTTAAAATTTAACATAACGACAAATTATTGAAGTAATTAAGTTAGCTTTTTCTCTGTTGTATATTCTATTTTCCATTACATCATACAATAAGTCTAATACCTCATCCCAGTCTCTTTGTGTCATCTTTATATTTCTATTTGCTGGTAGTTTCGGTATGATATCTGATATGAGAAATCTTTTAAAATCTCTATACATCACAGGGTATTTCTTGATTATAAACCTTACAAAACGTTGTGCTTTCATTAAGTTACAGGGTGTTGACTAGATAACATTAACATATTTTGATAAAAATGAAACCCTATATAAAAAATAATCACCCATGTAAAGAGTGATTACTTTTTGTATTTAGTTTAAGTTAAGAAATTACTTTCCTAAAGCTTTTACACCAGCAAACACCGCTTTCTTTCCAAGACTTTCTTCTATACGTAGCAACTCGTTGTATTTGGCTGTTCTGTCACTTCGGCAAAGTGATCCTGTTTTGATCTGACCACAGCCTGTACCTACCACAAAGTGGGCAATAGTAGTATCTTCAGTCTCACCAGATCTGTGAGAAATGATGGCAGTCATTCCAGCCTTATGTGCCATTTTAACAGCTTTGATAGTCTCTGTAACTGTACCGATTTGATTTAATTTTATAAGGATAGAGTTAGCAGCTTTTATCTGTATACCTTTTTCCAATCTCTCGATGTTGGTTACAAAAAGATCATCACCAACAACTTGAACTTTAGAACCCATAGCTTTTGTAAACTCTTGATAACCTTCCCAGTCATCTTCAGCAAAACCATCTTCTATAGAAAGTATTGGATATTTTTTACACCAAGTTTTATATAGTTGTACCAGTTCACGTGACGAAACTTTTTTACCTTCTCTTTCAAGATCATAAACTCCATCCTTGTGTAGTTCTGTTGCGGCCACGTCAAGAGCTATACCAATGTCGCGTCCCAATTTGTACCCCGCTGTTTTCACAGCCTTAGCTATGATTTCAACAGCAGCTTCGTTAGAAGGAAGTGATGGGGCGTATCCACCTTCGTCTCCTGTGGTAGTTGTCATACCTTGATCCTTCAACATCTTCTTAAGTGTGTGAAAAATCTCAGCACCCATACGTAACGCCTCGCTGAAAGATTTTGCACCGATAGGCATGATCATAAATTCTTGAAAGTCTGTTGAGTTTGTGGCATGTTGTCCACCATTCAATATGTTCATCATAGGAAGTGGAAGACTCATCTTCTTTCCGGTTTTTGCTATAGAGGCAAAATACATATACAGAGGTTTTTTCATTGAAGATGCCGCTGCATGAGAAAAAGCCAGTGATACACCAAGTATGGCGTTTGCACCTAAGTTTGATTTTGTTACAGTGCCATCAAGTTTTATCATAGCGGTATCGAGTGATGCTTGATCAAAAGTTTTTCCAACTAAAGCTTTTTTAAGTTTTGTGTTTACATTTGATACCGCCTTAAGAACACCTTTACCCATATATCTTTTCTTATCACCATCCCTAAGCTCTATTGCTTCATATGATCCAGTTGAAGCACCTGATGGAACCGCTGCTCGTCCGAAAGATCCGTCTTTCAGTATAACATCAACCTCTACAGTTGGATTTCCTCTAGAGTCTAGTATTTCACGGCCAATAATATTTTTTATGATAAATGACATATTTGTATTTTTTTGAATTTAAATTATTTATATAATAACTCATATATGATATCATATAAGTATGAAATCATTCACTTTTTTATTGGTTTTGACAATATTTTTAACCCCTGTGGCAAGTAAAGCTTTGCCAACAAACTTTGGTGGACAAATTGTTGGAATATTTCCGTGTACATGTAGTGGCAATATGATTCTTTATGTTAGAGATGTAAGATTTCAAATCTTAACCTTGATCTATCAGCCGGGTGGAACTATTTTGTATAAAATGTATCAACCAAGACCTGTTGTTAATTCTCTTGGCAACTATACCCCCGGACTTGGAACATGTTGGTTTTATAGCGGTGATAGTTGTAAATTCGTACCTACTTTAGGTATGATACTTAGACTAGGAACCTCTTTATCTATATAAAACATTTATTTTTTAGAAAATGTCTTTCATTCAAAAACTAAAACAAGATAAAAATCGACCACTTTTTGTTTTAGCTCCCATGGCTGACGTTACAGATGTAGCTTTTCGTACCGTCATAGCTGAAGCAACATCACCCGACATCTTTTGGACCGAGTTTGTGTCTGCTGATGGTTTGATACGTGCGACAGAGATTGGAAAATATAAACTCAAGAAAGATTTATTGTTTGATAAAGAAAAACAACGTCCTATAATAGTACAGCTTTTTTCTTCTACATATCAATACATGTATGAGGCAACAAAACTTTGTATAGAGTTAGGATTTGATGGTGTTGATATAAACATGGGTTGCCCAGATAAGTCTATAGAAAAACAAAAATGTGGTGCTGCTATGATAAAAAATCCAGATTTGGCTGTACAAGTTATCAAAGCTTGTCTCGACGCTAGGCGAGATTTTTGTATTGGTAGTGACAAGGCAGATTTTGCCGTGTCTGTAAAAACTCGAGTAGGATATAACTCTGTTGAGCTTGATAGTTGGATACCCCTTTTGCTTGAGCAAGAACTTGATCTCATAACCATACATGCTCGTACACGCAAAGAGATGTCTAAAGTTGAAGCTGACTGGTCTCATGTCAATACCGTTGTCAAGATGAGAGATGATTGGGCAGAGAAAAATCCAGATAAAACTTCACCACTTATCTTTGGAAATGGTGATGTGTTGAGTGTTGAAGATGGTTACAATAAATGTTTACAGTTTAATTCTGATGGTGCCATGATAGGACGAGCTATGTTTGGCAATCCATGGTTTTTTAAAGATATAGAAAATATTGGCACGGATGAAAAATTTACACCAAGTAGAGAAGTGAGATTAAAAACACTTCTAAGACAAGTTGAAGTTTTTGATAAGGAGTTAGGAGATGTGAAATCTTTTGCGGTGATGAAAAAGTTTTTTAAAACATATATGAATGGATTTGATGATGCAAAAGAGATAAGGGATAAGATTATGGGGATGGAGACGGCAGGTGAGGTTACAGAGTTTTTGAAAGAAAGTTTGCAGTAGCTGGTTTGATTTTTTGTGTAAAATATGGTTAAATAACAAGCCCTAGACGCAAAGTAGCGTTTATAGATTTAACCTTACAATCCCTGAACATTATATATTATGACTGGAAGAAAAATTATTGAAGTGAACTATGAGATGCCTTTTGAAGGAATGCTGGTTTTGGCTGGTGTTCCTAAGTATCAAAGGGAGAAAATTTTCAAACAACTTGAATCCAAGAGTGTTGAGTTTGAATTTAAGACCAAAAGGTTGTTTGAAGTCGATGATGTTCACTTCAACACACCAATACTTTCCCACAGTGCATCAAAACTCATTCGTGCTACATCAACTTGTGAGACTGAATGGAAACCTTTCGATATTGAACATTTGTTGGCATATTACATGAAAAATCCTGCAAAGTTTAAAACAGGTTTCGTTTTTGCTTCAAAAAAGGTTTACAACGTTGAAGGTGTACCTCATATTTTCATGATGGGAACAGACAAAGGTCATGCTGATCTTGAGTTGGTCAAAGATGACCGTCCTTGGGTGGCTATCACCTCAAATTTTCCCAAATACCACAGACTACCAAAAGCAGCTTAATAACTGCAAACCTCCCACCCAGGATCTCCTGGTGTGGGTTGTTTTTCTTTGTAACGTAGACTAAAATCAAACTATGAATTATTGGCTCATGAAATCAGAAGGAGATTGCTATCCTATAGATCAACTTAAAAAAGATAAGACTACCGCATGGAGTGGTGTACGTAACTATCAAGCACGTAACTATATGAAAGATATGAAAGTTGGTGACATGATTTTGTTTTATCATTCAAGTACTAAACCTATCGGTGTTTACGGTTTAGCTCGTGTTATAAAAGAAGCACATACAGACATAACTGCATTTGATAGAAGAGATGATCATTATGACGAAAGATCAAAACCTGAGAAACCTATATGGGAATGTGTTGATGTAGAATATGTATCGACATTTACAAAACCAAAAACCCTCGATGATATGAAAAGACATCCTGAGCTATCGACCATGAAATTATTTCAAAAAGGATCTAGATTGTCGGTTATACCAGTGACAGAGAAGGAGTATAAGTTTATTGTTAGTTTATAAACGACACAGGGTGAGTAAAATGAACATAAATGTTCATTTTCCAACTAAGAAGTTTACTTTATGAAAAATTTAGCTTTTCTTTAACTTTTCTTTATAAAAATTTTATGATCCAGTTGGTATTATTGGGGTATGAATAACAAAAATTATGATGAATGGAATATACTCAAGAAAAAGATAAATTTTATATATAATAACCCTTTTCATGCAAAAGTAAGAGAGGTTTGGTGGGTTAATATTGGTTTGAATATAGGTTCTGAGATATACGGAAAAGGATTTTATTATGTAAGGCCGGTTTTAGTCATCAAGGTTGATGATAAAAGATTTATCGGTCTTCCTTTGTCTTCAAAAATCAAGAAAAGTAAAAATACGATACGTATTTATACAGATGATTTGAAATATCATTCTGTTATTTTAAATCAAGTAAAAACTTTTGATAATAAGAGGTTGGTAAAAAGAAAGTATATCTTATCAAGAAATGTCTTTAAGAAATTGGTTAGAAAGTTTAAAAATATGATAACCGCTGACTATTAATCAACAGTTATCCGGCCCGAGGGCATAAGAGGATTATACCTCTTTATTTGCATTATACTCCCGAGCATTCTAAAGTCAAATTTGTTATAATACTACTCATATGTCAGAACACACATCATTATATAGAAAATACAGACCTACAACTTTTGCTGATGTTTTAGGTCAAGATCATATAGTTTCTGTATTACAAAAAGCTATTGAAAATAAAAATCCAAACCACGCATACATATTTACAGGCTCTCGAGGTGTTGGTAAAACATCTATTGCACGTATATTTGCAAGAGAGCTTGGAGTAAACGAAGCTGATATCTATGAGATAGATGCAGCGTCGTACACTGGAGTTGATAACATCAGAGAGCTGATAGAAAGTGCTACGGTGCTTCCGATGCAGTCTCCTTATAAAGTTTATATACTCGATGAAGTTCACATGCTTTCTAAGAATGCTTTCAATGCATTCCTAAAGGGACTTGAAGAACCACCAAAGCATGTCATCTATATATTGGCGACAACAGAGCTCAACAAACTTTTGGATACAATTATATCTCGTTGTGAAGTTCACAATTTTAAAAAACCATCTATCGACATACTGTCTCAAGTTGTTTCGGACGTTGTCAAGAAAGAAGGTTTATCTATAGATGATGAATCAACAAAACTTATAGCCATGAGTGGTGACGAATCTTTTCGTGATACACTTTCAGTTTTACAAAAAGTTATAGCGTCTGTTGATGGAAAAAAGATAGAGAACATAGAACATATTTTAAATATACCTGATATAAGTTTGATTGATGAGATTATTGAGAAGAATATAAAAGGTGAGGCTGTTTTTGAAAATATAGATAAATTAAAACAAAATAACGCAGATGGAAAAATAGTTTATGATTTGTTTATGGATAGATTAAGGGTGAAGTTAAGAGAGGGGAAGGATAAGGAAAAAGTTTTGGTCCTGTTTGCTAAGGCTTTGGAAAATTATCGACATGTCAGATTTGTCGATGCGTTTTTGGTGTTGGAGGTTGTGTGTGGGTAATTAAGGGGGTATAATTTTTATATGAAAAATAATCAAAATGGTTTTATTGGAATCGCAATAATTATTATTATAGCTCTTGTTGCTGTAGGCGGTGGAACGTATGTTTACACTCAACAAAAAATGAATACTAACATTGACTCTGGTATTGAAGTAGAAACAAATTCTACATCAACTACTACAACAAATAGTATGCAAAAAAATCTTGAAGAAGCAAAGGATAATCTTAATGCCTCAGTCGGAAAGAACTTGGTTACAGAAGCAAGTGTTAGAAAAGATTCAAAAGGAAATCCTATACCTGCTCTAATTGTAGATCCTGATGTTGCTGCAGAAATTGTTATAGAAAAATATGGGTCAAACCCTGCATACTTTCGTCAGTTGATAAAAGTACAGCTGATGGCTATGGCAGCAGGACTTCAGGCTGAGGCATCTCAAATTAAGAGTAAAAATGGTTCATACGCAAGTGTGTGCGAGAGAGCAGGACCTTTTTTATATGAACGAGCAAATGAAAATTTGAATTATGATGATGAACTTACCCAAAGTATGAATAAAAGTTTGAATATTACTATTGATAGTTACCGAATAAATGAACTTGTATGTAAGTCAAATGATTCTGGTTTTGTTGCAACGGTACCACTAACCCTGGAAGATGGAACAGTCACAAAGATGTGTATGAGTAACAAAGGATCTGCATACAATGAAGCAAATTTTGAAACTCTAACTTGTGTAAAAAAATAATTTGGTTGACTAAACCACTAAACTCGAATAATAAAATAAGACCATTCTTTCCTTGAATGGTCTTATTTTTTATGAGAGTTTTCTATGCAAACAGAATCACCGGAATAATAATCGGTCGCTTATTCGTCTCCCTAAAGATAAACTTACCCAGTGTATCAGTCGTCACATCCTTAACATAATCCAAGTCTGGTGCATTTCTTGTATCATACACAGCCTTCTCTATAGTTGTACGAACAGTAGTTCTGATCTCACGTAGTAACTCTTGTGACTCTCTAAGATAAACCGACCCACGAGATATAATATCAGGTGACTTTATAAGACGTCCTGACATCGGGTTAAGCATAGCAACTACAACGAAGATTCCATCTTCGGCAAGTATTTGTCTATCTCTTAAAACCACATCTTGTATATCACCAACAGTAAATCCATCAACGATAACAACATTGTCCGGTGCTTTTACTGGAAGCTTAACAAACTTAGTTCCTCCATCTTGTATCTCAAGAATATTACAGTCATCAGCTATGATTATATTTTCTCTTGGCATACCAAGTTGCATTGCAAGATCAGCGTGAAGTTTTACATGATAATGATGTCCATGCATAGGCATAAAAAACTTTGGATTCATTTTTCTATGTAACCACTCTATCTCACCACGGTTAGCATGCCCTGTAGCGTGGATGAATACATCTGACGAACGATAATGCATAATGTTAGCACCTGATCTAGCAATATGATCTTTCATCTTTTGTACAACTCTTTCATTTCCAGGAATAATAGATGAAGAAAGTAATACAGTATCTCTGTCTGTTATTTGAACATATTTATGTTGCTTACTTGCTATACGCATAAGTGCAGCAAACTCATCACCTTGAGCACCAGTTGCTATGATAACGATCTTATCAGGTGAATAGTTAACCATATCTTGCGCATTGATAACAGTCTCTTTTTTTATCTTAAGCATTCCTGCCTGTATCATGATATCGATATTGTTCTTAAGTGAACGACCTTCAATAACAAGTTTCTTGCCATATCTTTCACAAGATTCTGCAATCTTTGCTATACGGAAAAAGTGTGAAGCAAACATACCTATAATAAGTCTTCCTTTTATGTCTTTTATGGTTTGTTCCAATCCTTCATGTACTGATGACTCTGGTGTAGAAAAACCAGGGTTCTCTATGTTAGTTGATTCTCCAAGTAGACAAAGAACATTTTTACCATCAAATATTTTATAGTTTTCTTCTTCTTCATCTGTTGGTTTTCCGTCAATATGATCTAACTTAAAGTCTCCGGGTGTTGTTATATATCCATATGGTGTATCAAATATAATACCCATAGAGTCAGGTATAGAGTGAGTTACACCGTAAAACTTAACTGATGTTTTACCTATTATTATTGATTCATTACCTTCTATTATTTTAAAATCTATTGCAGGAACATGAGGGAACTCAGCTTGACGTTTTTTAAGCATCAAAGATGTTAGGTTGCGAGTATACACTGGTGGCATACCTATTTTTTCTATTATATAAGGAATGGCACCGATATGGTCCAAGTGACCATGAGTTACTATCATAGCTCGCACTTTATGTTTTCTTTCTTCTAAGTATTTTGTGTTTGGAAGAATATAGTCTATACCCGGTGTAGCTTCTTCTTTGAACTTAAAACCAGCGTCGATAACTATGATGTCATGTTCATTTTCAAAAACAGTCATGTTCATACCTATCTCTTCAACTCCACCAAGTGGTATGATACGGAATGTATCAGGTGCAACGTCAGGTATATTGTGTTTTACACCATGTTTTATTTGACTTGCAGAACCTATGTTTGGTCTTGATCGGGGCATACTGAAGCGTTTTACTCCAGGTTTTTTCATCTTGATACCAGTTAAATCACCGGCCGCATTTGCTGAAAATGTATCACTCATGTTCAACTTATTGTCTTGTCTTCTTGTTATAACAGGAGGTTTAGCAACTGGTCTTTGTAATGTATTATGTGCAGGTCTTGTATGACTTACAGGTAAATTCTTTTTTAAACCACCATGATAAACCCTTGAAGGTGCTTTTGGAAAACCTCCTGTATTTTTATTTGTATTATTTTCGTTCATTTTTTTATTTTGTTTTAATTAACCTTGAATTATCTGTAAAGAGTTACAGTTCAAAATTTGTATAATTAGTAACAATTAAAATATTCTCAGATCAACAAACTATTGCCATAGATCAACCAATACTGAAGCTACAAATAATATAGATATTATTATAGTAAAGTAAAAGATGAATTTCTCAGCTCCGCGACGGGTGTGAAAATTTGCATTACCACCACCACCGAAAGAACCTCCGGCATCAGACTCTGTTTGTTGTATCAATACAAGTATTACCATCAATATAGCTAGAAATATCTGTATATAAGGGAGAATGTTTAGAATAACTGTTAACATGTTTAGAGTATACACTAGATGTTATCTTTTGAAAAGGGGAGTAAAGTATTTACGAATAATACAATTTTTGCAATTTTCTCAAAAATATGTCAAAATCATGCAATGACTCAAAATAACTCAAATGATATAAGAAATATTGCAATCATAGCCCACGTGGACCACGGTAAGACAACTCTTGTTGACGCCATGCTTCACTATACTGGTGCTATAAAAGAAGGTGCAGGGTCTATGGACTCTAACTCTATCGAACAAGAAAGAGGTATTACTATATATGCTAAAAATGCATCACTTACGTACAAAGGTCATAAGATAAACATTGTAGATACACCAGGTCACGCCGACTTCGGTTCAGAGGTAGAGCGCGTTCTTCGTTCTATTGATACTGTTTTGCTTTTAGTTGATGCACAAGAGGGACCTATGCCTCAAACACGTTTCGTGTTGAAAAAGTCTTTAGAGCTTGGTTTAAGTCCGATCATTATTATGAACAAGTTGGATAAACCTGCTGCTGATCCTCAAAAAGTTCATGATGAGATTTTAGAACTATTTATAGAGCTTGGTGCTAACGACGCACAACTTGATTTCCCGGTTGTATATGCTATCGGACGCGATGCTGTTGCTAAAAAAGAATTAACAGATGAATTTGTTAATCTTGACCCACTTTTCGATGAAATACTTTCACATGTTGAAGCTGCTAAACCATCACGTACTGACGATGTGTTTGTTGCTCAACCTTTCAACCTTGCATATGATAACTTTCTTGGACGTATGGCACTTTGCCGTGTGTGGAACGGATCTATGGAGATAAACAAAACTGTTCATGTTTTAAATAATGAAAAACCAGCAAGAACAGGAAAGATTATAAAAATATATTCTTTCGAGGGTCAGTCAAAGGTTGAAGTAGAAAAAGCATCTGTAGGTGACATAGTTATGGTGGCTGGACTTACAGATATATATATCGGAGAAACTATAACTTCAGATCCAACTGTTGAGCCTTTGAAGTCTATAGGTATAGACGAACCAACTATTGCTCTAAACTTTTTGGTTAACAACTCACCATTTGCAGGAAAAGATGGTAAATATGTTACGTCCCGTCAAATCAGAGACAGACTAGAAAAAGAACTTGAAGTAAACGTTGGACTTAAGGTTGATTTTGATGGAAGTACAGGAGATACTTTCAAAGTATATGGACGTGGAGAATTACACATTGCTGTTCTTCTAGAGCAGATGAGACGTGAAGGTTTTGAAGTTCAGGTTTCAAATCCGGAGGTTATTACAAAGATGGTTGATAACAGACTTAACGAACCTTTTGAAGAAGTTGTGATCGACGTTCCTCAAGAGTTTTCAGGAGCTGTTATTGAAAAGCTTGGAAAGAGAAAAGCTATCATGACACAGATGAGTGAGAGAAACGGTATATCAAGACTTGTGTTTGAGATGCCAACGAGAGGTTTACTTGGTTACAGAGGTCAGTTTACTATCGACACTAAAGGTGAAGGTATTCTTTCATCAAGATTTATCGAGTTTAGACAACATGTTGGTGTGATCGAGAAAAGAGAAGTTGGTTCTATGGTTTCTATGGAAAACGGAAAGGCACTTACTTTCGCTCTTGGAAACCTGCAAACTCGTGGAGTATTATACATCATCGCTCAAACTGAAGTTTATGCAGGTATGGTTGTTGGTAACACATCAAAAGGAGAGGAGATGGAGGTTAACCCAACTAAAGCAAAGCAACTTACAAACATGCGTGCATCAGGAACTGACGATGCTATATTGCTTGTGCCTCCATATCTTATAACTATCGAGAGGGGACTAGAGATTATGCAAGATGATGAATACCTTGAGATCACACCAAACAATGTTCGTCTAAGAAAAAGATATTTAACAAAGACGGATAGAGAAATGGCAAAGAAAAAGGCTCAATAATTTTTAAGAAAGAAGCGTCCAGAGATGGCGTTTTTTTTTGATTATTATTTACCCACAAAGTTTCCTTGACTATACCCCCTAGGGGGTATATGATATTAAACATGACAATAGAAAAACAAAAATTAATAAATCGCTTGAAAATCATAGAAGGGCAGATAAGAGGGATTCAAGATATGATAGAAAAAGATTCCTATTGTATTGATGTTATAACTCAAGCGTCTGCTGTTAAACAAGGTATGTCAAATGTTGAGGATAAATTGCTTGAGCATCATTTGAGTCATTGTTTGGTAAATCAAATCAAACAAGGTAAAACCAAACAGGCTACAGAAGAAATTATTAAAGTTTATAGATTAAAAAGAAAATAAAATAAATAAAAACATGAAAATATCAATATACACAACATTAAGCCTTGTACTAGTATCTATATTTATAGGTATTAGCATAGGTTATTTTTATACATCAGATTATAAAAGTTCTATGTATGATAAAAATCCGACCATGGATTTAGGTTTAGCAAATAAAACATTTGACCTTAGATATATAAACGCAATGATTGCACATCATCGAGGCGCTATGTTATTGGCTGAACAACTGGGTAAAAATACTCAACGTCCAGAGATGGCAGCCTTATCTCAAAATATCTTAAAAGATGAACCAGCTGCAATAGAAGAATTGTATCAATGGAAAAAAGCCTGGTATAACGATACCAAAAAAGTTAAAGATCCTATAGTGGCAAACTTGGGTAGTTATGATGATAAAAGTGACCTTCGTTTTTTAAACGCTATCATAGCTCATCATGAGCAAGGTATTATGATGACCAAAGAGACACGTATCAAGTCCACTCGTAATGAAATATTAAACAATGCAGATGCTGTAGAATTATTTTTAAGTAATGGTTTAAAAACATTAACAGAACTTAGACAAGCTTGGTATAACGTAAATTAATAAAATAAAAATGACAAATAAAATATTTAAAATAAAAGGTATGCATTGCGCAAGCTGTGCTACTATTATAACAAAAAAAGTCTCTGCACTTTCTGGTGTTAAGACTGTATCTGTCAATTATGCTAATGAAAAAGCTAAAATAGATTTTGACGATAATCTTGTAACATTAGACGCTATAAATAATGATTTACAAAAATTAGGATATGCTTTTGTTGATGATGTGGATAAAGATATAAAAAAAACAAACGATAAAGATTTAGATTTTATTGAATTAAAGAACAAAGTAGAATTTATTCTACCTGTAACTTTTGTTATATTTATTTTGATGATGTGGGATATATTGTCTCGTACTTTTGCGAACGTTCCGAACTTACCTATGCCGATGTCTCTATTCAATATCCTGTCTATGATAGTTGCTACTATTGCTTTGTTTTGGGTTGGTAAGCCATATTTGCAAGGTGTCTTGAGATTTGTACAACATAGAGTGGCAAACATGGATACTCTTATAGGTATAGGAACTTCAGCTGCCTATATATATAGTTTAGCTATTACTTTATTTCCTGAGTTGATAAAAATATTAAATCTACCTAACTATACATATTTTGATGTAACCATAGTTGTTATAGGTTTTATAACATTAGGTAAATATTTGGAAATGGGTTCAAAAAGAAAAACAGGGGACGCCATAGAAAAACTTTTAGGATTGCAGGCAAAAACCGCTTTGCTTTTACGTGATGGAAAAGAGATAGAAGTTTCTATAAACGAAGTTGTTCACGGAGATGTGTTAATAGTTAAACCAGGAAACAAAATACCAGTAGACGGAATAATACTAGAAGGTTCATCTTTTATAGATGAATCAATGATAACGGGTGAACCTATGCCTACACAAAAAAAAGTCGGTGACAATGTTGTTGCTGGAACATTGAATACAAACGGATCATTTACTTTTAAGGTGACAAAAGTTGGATCAGAAACCTTATTGTCCCAAATCATAAAAATGGTTGAAGATGCTCAAGGTAGTAAGGCACCTATCGAGGCTTTGGTTGATAAAATATCTAGTATATTTGTACCAATAGTTTTAGTGATAGCATTTATCACATTAATAGCCTGGATGATATTTGGAACATTTTCCATAGCTTTACTTTCATTTGTAAGTATATTGGTTATAGCTTGCCCTTGTGCTTTAGGATTAGCTACGCCTACAGCTATTATAGTTGGAGTAGGTAAAGGTGCTCGAAACGGTATCCTTGTGAAGGATGCTGCTACACTAGAGCATCTACATAAAGTCGATACAGTTATAGTTGATAAAACAGGTACTATAACTGTAGGTAAGCCAACTCTTGTTGATATAGAAAATTTTACAGATCTTGATAAAAATGATTTTGTAAAAATAATTGCTTCCCTTGAAAGTAAATCAGAACACCCTATAGCCCACGCAATAATTAATTATTCAAAAGAGAAAAATATATTATTGGACAATGTTGATGATTTTGAAATCATACCTGGTCAAGGTCTACAGGGATCTATAAAAGGTGTTAAATATTTTCTTGGAAATTTTAAATTAATACAAAATCTTGGTTTAGATTTTAATATATCAAAAATAGAACAATATACAGCACAGGGAAAAACCCCTGTAATACTGGCCAACAAAGATAAAGTCCTAGGTTTTGTTATGGTCTCTGATGAAATTAAAAAAGAGTCTCATCAAGCAATAAAAGATTTGCACAATCTTGGTATAAAAGTGATTATGCTAACAGGTGATGATGAAAAAGCTGCAAAGTATATAGCGTCTTTAGTTAACATAGATGAAGTTGTTGCAAATGTTTTACCTCAAGATAAATTAGCAAAGATAAAATCATTGCAAGCTGAGGGTAAAATAGTTGCTATGGCCGGCGATGGTGTAAATGATGCACCAGCCCTAGCTCAAGCCAATGTAGGTATTGCTATGGGAACAGGTACAGATGTTGCCATAGAATCGGCTGGCATAACTCTGCTACATGGAGATATATCAAAACTTGTAAAAGCTATAAATCTTTCTAAAATGACAATGAGGGGTATTAAACAAAATCTTTTCTGGGCATTTTTCTATAATGTTATAGGTATTCCACTTGCCGCACTCGGTCTACTTAATCCAATATTTGCAGGATTTGCAATGGCAATATCTTCATTTTCAGTTGTGTCAAATTCACTTCGTATTAAAACTAAAAAAATATAAAATTATAATAATAAAAATATGAAAACATATACATTTCACATATCAGGAACTCATTGCGCATCATGTAAAATATTGATCGAAGATATTTTAGATAGTGCTACTGTGGACCTAAAAAAGGAAACAATAAAAATTCAATCTCACGATTTAGATGAAGATGCTCTCTTGGAAAAAATAAATAATAAATTAAAAACACACAACTATGAAGTTTCTAAAGAAAAACAATTAAAGGTAAACAAAGTAGACCTTAGTTGGCAGGCTATACCAATAGGACTGGTATTCCTTTTTCTGTTTTTCATATTACAAAAATCAGGCATATTAAACTTTGGTATAGGTGGAAGTGTTACTCCGACAACCAGTTTCATTATTGGTGTTATTGCTTCATTTTCAAGTTGCTTGGCAGTGGTAGGTGGTTTGATATTGTCTTTGTCTGCAAAGGTTTTGAGTGATGATACTAACAACAAAAAACCAATCTATTTATTTCACATTGCTAGACTTGTAAGTTTTGCAGTATTCGGTGGCGTTCTCGGTTTTATTGGAAAAAGTATAGGGATTAACTTTGTACTAAGCTCTGTGCTTGGTATTATCGCAGCATTGATAATGATAATTCTCGGGTTAAATCTTTTCGGTATTTTCAAAAAAAATAAGATAACTTTACCGCATGGTATGTTTAATTTTTTTAGAAAAGTAGAACATAGTTTCTGGGCCCCTATAGTTATAGGTGCAGCAACGTTTTTACTTCCATGTGGTTTTACTCAGTCTATGCAAGTTGTAGCACTTTCAAGTGAGTCATTTATAAAAGGATTTATGATTATGCTTTTCTTTGCTCTTGGAACCCTACCTGTGCTTTTACTACTATCATTTGGATCTGTTTCATTTGTACATTCAAAATATAAAGATTTATTCTTTAAGGTTGCGGGGGTAGTTGTGCTAGGACTTGGAATTTTCGCACTCTTGTCTGCATTTGTTGGACTTGGAATTATTAAACCATTTTTTAATATATAATATAAATATGAATAAAAATATAATTATTTCATTAATCATAAGTGCAGCTCTGATCACATCAATGATATTTTTTGTCGGAAATAAATCAAACAATAGTTCAGGCTTACCATCTATTCCCAATGTATCTGTTATAGATGGTGTACAATATGTCACGATAAATGCTAGAGGTGGATATAGCCCAAAGGTTTCTACTATAAAGCCGGGTATACCAACCAAACTTATTATGAAAACCAACAACACTTATGATTGTTCGGCTGCACTTTCTATTCCTTCGCTCGGTATAAGGAAAATGTTGCAACCTGTTGGAGAGGAGGTTGTTGACCTTGGTTCTATTGAGCCTGGTAAAAAAATAGACGGTACCTGCTCTATGGGAATGTATAATTTTAAGATTATTGTAGAATAATTTTTGAATCTTATAGATTGTGCTATAATCAAATTAATATGCAAAAAATCAAAGATAAAATCACATCTATACCAAAATACATTTGGACAAACAAAAAAAAGAAAAGAGTTTGGATGAGTGCTTTATTAATATTGATAATATTAGGATTTTCAATATTTGGCAACGGTAAACAAACCGACGTTTTAACATATAAAGTTGAATCAAAAGAATTTGTTCAAAATGTATCTTTAACAGGTAAGGTTATAGCTGCTAAAAACGTTGACATGGGTTTTGAGACTTCGGGTCGTATAGCAAAAGTTAACTTTAAGGTAGGTGATAGGGTAAAAAAAGGTCAAGTTATAGCCTCACTTCAAAACGGTGATGCTATTTCAAACTTACAAAAAGCTTCAGCACGTTTAAGTGAAGTTCAAAGTGGATCCAGATCAGAAGAAATATCTATAGCTCAAGGTGATCTTGTTAATGCAAAAAACAATTTAGATCTTTCATCTCAGATTTTAAAAAATGAATTACAAAATATTTACAATAAAGCAGACGAGGCCGTTAGATCAAAAATAGACAATTCTTTTACAAATCCTAGAAGTGTTAATCCTCAGTTTAACTACTCTATAGATCAAAGTATAACTTTAAAAGATAGACTGTCTGCAAACAGACTTAAAATAACAGAAATTTTTGAAAAATGGGTAGGAAAAACAGATATAGAAGATATTGATGAAGTAAAATTATATATTACAGAAATTCAAAATTTTATAAATGATGCCAACACTGCTATATCCATAGCTACAGAAAAATCAGTATCAACAGATATAAACTATACAACAGCACAAGCAAATAAAACCGATATTCTTGCAGCAAGAACTAATTTTACAGCAGCGGTAAATTCCTTTAATCAAGCTCAAATAACATATAAAAACAGTATTGCTGAATTAAATCGTGCTGAAAACAACTTTAAGCTTAAACAAAGTGGCGGTACTCAAAACGAGATAGCTATACAAAGAGCTGATGTAACAAATGCTCAATCTTTTGTCTCAAAAACACTTATAGTAGCACCTTTTGACGGAGTTATAACTAAAGTTGATGTTAAAGAAGGAGAGATATCGTCACCAAGTACTCCTGTGATAAGTATGTTAAACGATGGTGAATATCAAATAGAAACATATGTATCTGAGAACGATATATCAAAATTAGAGGTAGATCAAAAAACAAAAATATCACTTGACGCCTACGGTAGAGATGTATTTTTTGAGGGTATGATTATATCTATAGATCCCGCAGAAACCATAAAAGATGGTGTGTCAACATATAGAACAAAGATACAATTTTCACAAAAAGATGAAAGAGTTAAAAGTGGTATGACATCAAATATAGACATAGAAACAGACAGAAGATTAGGTGTTATATCCATACCTCAAACAGCCGTTGTTTTGGAAAAAGGTATAAAGAAAGTTTATATTTTAGAAAATGATTCTTGTATTTCAAATAATTCATGTGCTACAAACTTTAATAAAATGAAAGATATAAAAATAAGTGAAATAAAAACAGGGGAAATAAATAATACAGGTGATATAGAAATTATTTCTGGATTAGAAAATAATCAAACAATTATCTATGGAAAGAAATAAAGTAACCAATAAGAAAATACATAATTTTAAAATAGGTTTTTTCTTAGCATATAGACAGTTGAAGCATGCCAGTATATGGACTACATCATTGATTGTTATGGTTATGATGTTAACTTTTTTAAACTTGGTTGTGGTAAACGGTATACTTGTTGGTCTTATACAAAGTTCTATACAGGCATCTGAAGAAAGGTATTCTGGGAATGTTATAGTTTCAACCTTAAGACAAAAGTCCATCATAGAGAACAGTGCTGAAATACAAAAAGTTTTATCAAATCTACCAAATGTAACGGATGTAATACCTCGTGTACTTGCAGGAGGTAGTGTTAAGTCAGACTACAACAGACTCTTAAAAGAAGGTGAAACTCCAAATCAAGCAGGTGCAAACATATCAGGTATACTACCTTCAAATGAAGACAAGGCAACAGGCTTATCAAAGTATGTGATAGATGGAGCTTATCTTGATGATAATGATAGAGATGGTGTTTTGATCGGAGCTTTTCTTGTAAATGAACTTACGCCAATAGATGCCGTTGGTTTTTCTCAACTTAGAGAGGTTAAGGTAGGAGACAGGGTAAAAATAACAGTTGGTGAAAACAGTAGAGAGATGTATATACGTGGATTTTTAAGATCTAAGATAGACAACATAGATTCAAGAGTTATTATGATACAACCAGAGCTTCGTAAACTCATAGGTCGTAGTGATACCAATGTATCAGAAATAGCAGTTAAACTTACACCAGGTTCAACTGAGCTAGATGCGTTACGTGTAAAAGAGATACTTTCAGCCAATGGATATGATTTTGATGCAAAAATACAAACCGCCACAGAGGCTCAGCCAAAGTTTTTGAAAGACATGAAGGATTTGTTTGGACTACTTGGAACATTGATGGGTTCTATTGGTTTAGTGGTTGCATCTATAACAGTGTTTATTGTTATTTTTGTAAACACACTTACGAGACGTAAGTTTATAGGTATATTGAAAGGTATAGGTATATCCTCAAAGTCTATAGAATACTCATATATCATACAGTCTGCTTTCTATGCTATAGTTGGGGCATTGTTAGGTATGTTGGTTTTGTATGGATTTCTAGTTCCGTTTATAGATGCCCACCCTATAAACTTTCCTTTTTCTGACGGTATACTTTATGCCCCGCTTGGAGGTACTATGTGGAGAGTATTGGCTTTGTTTGTTACGACTATTATCGCAGGATATATACCGGCACGCATGATAGTAAATAAAAATACATTAGACTCTATATTAGGTCGATAAATAATTTTCAAAAATAAAAATATGCATGATAATATAATAGAAACAAAAAACCTTACAAAGACTTTCACAGATGGTGATAAGCAAACCACTGTTTTGAAGGGTGTTGACATGTCTATAAAAAGAGGAGAGTTTGTTGCTATTATAGGTAGATCAGGTGCAGGTAAATCAACTTTGTTGTATCAGATAAGTTTACTAGACACACCAACATTCGGTGAAATTTTTATAAATGGTATAGATATACACAACTTAACAGAAGAAGAGAGGATAGATTTTCGTTTAAATAATCTAGGATATGTGTTTCAAGATTACGCCTTACTTCCGGATTTGACTGCTGTTGAAAACGTTGCTTTACCACTTTTGATGCAGGGCTATACTCGTGATGAAGCATACAAAAGAGCGGCTGAAGTTTTGGATCAAGTTGGTCTTGAGGGAAAATATGAAAACATACCAGCAAAACTTTCAGGTGGTCAACAACAGAGAGTTTCTATAGCAAGAGGTTTGGCTCATAAACCTTCTATACTTTTTGCTGATGAACCAACGGCTAATTTGGATATCGAATCATCACTTTTGGTTTTGAAAATATTTAAAGAGATACACTCGCGTGGTCAGACTATTGTTATGGTTACTCATGAGGCCGAGTATGCAAACACGGCCGACAGGGTTATAGAGATGAAGGATGGAATTATAAGTTAATAAAAATAATTAAAATAAAAAATGACAACCGAACAAAAAGATAAGATTTTTAATTTTCTAAAAAATACAAAAATAGCAGTTATGGCTACAAATTCTCCAGACAGATTATATCCTGAGTCAGCAGTTATAACACTGTCAGAAACCTCTGATTTACATCTGATTATTAATTCTTCCAAACTGAGTCGAAAAAATAAAAACATACGAGATAATAATAAAGTTTCTGTCGCTATGGGTTTTGATTGGGAAACTATGCAAACCTTGCAGATTGAGGGTAATGCTCATATCATGACTGATGAGGTAAGGGCTAGTAATATGATAGATTATCATTTTAATAGAAATCCACATCTACTTGGATATAGAGGAAAAGCAGATCGTGAGTTTATAGAAGTGGTCCCCAAGTGGATAAGATATACCGATATTGCAAAAGGAGAAGTGTGGGAGGTAAACCTCTCGTAAAAAGCCGCTGTCCAAGAAATGACAGCTCTTTTTTACTCGAGGTTAGTAGAAGAAATGAAAAGCTCAAACAAAAATTAGTGTTCCAAGAAATGAACACTAATTTTTGTTTTCGCTTTAGTAGAAGTGAATAAATAAAAAAAACGAGGCGGACCCGGGTGGTCCGCCTGTTGAGGGTGGTGTTTTTTATCGCCGCTTTATGCAAGCGATTTTGTATTTTTCCGGATGTGCACGGGTATACTCTTTGTTTAGAACTTTGACCCTCCATTTGGAGTCGACACGCTCTAGACAAATGTAGAACAAATTCTTATTTCTCATTCTGTCTCCAGTTCTCCATAGTTGTTCAACATTAAAAACAAGAGCAACATCTTGGTCTATATGATCTAAACTTGAAGGTTCTCGTCGAATGGTCCTGTGAATCTTTAGGAAATCACAGGCGGACAGTCTGTATAGAGTATCAGAAAGGTCAATGCTTTCGATTTCTGATACTGCGCAGATTTTAGATAAATCTTTGTGACGGGTTGGTATACGACTTTTGGTTCTAGCTGGACTGAAGGTGTATCTGATAACATAAGTGTTAATCAGTAATAGTACTAGGAGTAGGACATTGAGCCCTGAGTATTTTCTTTTGTTTGGCATGGTGTTGTGGGGTTGCTTTCTGTTTATACAATAACAATTCAGGGTAAGATGTCAATCCAAGATAAATGCCGCCAAGTATGGGTTTGAAACCGTACTGGCGGCAGATTGTTTGCGTTGCTATACAGCCTCTTTCAGGTTGATGACGTATAGACCATCAACGATAGGTTCAGGCTGTATACCTTTTTCAGTTTCGGCAATGATGGCCAGGCGGCGGATACATTTTTGACCAAATCCTCCGAGTTTTTGTTTACATCTCCACCATACCAATTTCCACTCGTCGATGGAGCTTGTCAGATACAAGGCGGCATTCATACAGTAGTCAACAGTCTCGCTAACATTGAGTCCTTCGAAGGATTGCCAGTTTCCCATAAGGTTTTCAATGTTCAGGTGGTCTTCGACAGTTGTGGCCAGTTTCAGCGAAGAATTGACGGTGGCCAATTTGAGTCGTTCTGATTTAGTCACTGAATGTCCATGTAGCATGAAGCATGCGTCAATGGTTTTTGATTCAATGATTTTTGCTTCGATAATCGTGTCGTATTTGTCACGAACGTCATCGTACAACTCACGGGCAGACTTGATACCGTGTCGACAAATGATCTCGATCACGTTCTTGAGCTCCTTTTCTGATACCGCTCGTCGAGCTGCTCTGACGAGTGCACGATGGGCCAGCGTTGGCCAAGGCATTTTGTTCTTGGCAGTGTAGAATGCTGCAACGAGCATTTCCCAGCTAGTGTCTCGGTTGTTGATACGCTTACGAACGAGTTGTCTGTATAGTTCGTGCGTCTTTTCTCTCATTTCATCTGTGAGAAAAGGTTTGTGCGTGAATTCTTCAGCTTTCTCGACCGTGTCGATCTCTTTCAGAAGAGGTAACAGTATCGAGTTAGCTCTAGCAACCAAGAGTTTCTGAAAATCTTCACCGGCAGAATGATACCGCTCATAACATTCCTCGACCGTTTCGAGTCTGATGATCCGCTCAGCCTCAAGGAGCAAGATCTTGTAACGAATCTTTTCCTTTAAAACGTCATTTAGCCATTTTCCATAGCTTGAACTCAGGCTATGCAGCCCTGATACAGTTGAGATACTTTTGATAAGATCGTTACCATAGGTGTCAAAGATTGTACGAAGTAACTCCCTTTGCTCTTTTGTCATCGAATATTTCCAGATGATCTTCATAAACTCGTACAAGCTGGGTGCATCCTGGATGAATGAAATCATTTTCGAGATTGTGGCGACATGCACCTTATAGTTGTCCTTTTTTGTGAGCTCGAGCATATCGTCGCATTCGTCGAATGTTTTGATATCTTCGAGCTTTCGGTTTAGATCAGGCTTTTGGCCAAGTGCTATTTTGACGGTCTCGGCGTCAATACCCATGTTTTTGGCAAGTTGAATAAGTTTGGTGTTCATAATTTTTTGGGGTCCTAACAACCTATTAATATCACATCTTAAGATAAAATGAAATTGATTCAACGTGATGGCAAAATCCTTTAAAATAAGCTATTATGTTCACAATGCAAATAAGAAACTTCAGTATTATAGCCCATATAGACCATGGTAAATCAACACTTGCTGATCGTATGCTTGAGCTTACTCAAACTGTGGAAAAGAGAAAGATGGTAAATCAGGTACTAGATGACATGGAGCTAGAAAAAGAAAAAGGTATCACTATAAAGATGCGTCCTGTTCGTATGGAATACAAAGGTTATGTTTTGAACTTGATTGATACACCAGGACACATAGATTTTTCATATGAAGTATCACGTGCACTTAAAGCTGTAGAAGGGTGTTTACTTTTAGTTGATGCAACTCAAGGTGTACAAGCACAAACACTTACAACTTTGAACGCTGCCAAGGAGGCAGGGCTAGTTATTATTCCAGTATTATCAAAATCAGATTCACCTCTGGCCCGTATTGCTGATATAAAAAAAGAAGTATCTATTCTTTTAGGATGTGACGAAAGTAGTATACTTGAAAGTTCTGGAAAAACTGGGGCCGGTGTGAAAGAATTGTTGGACGCAATTATAGAAATTATTCCACCGTCAAAATCTGAATCTGAGACTAAAGATCCAAGAGGTTTGATTTTCGATTTTCAATATTCAAATCACAAAGGTGTTATTGTCTTTATTCGTGTTATGGATGGAGAGATTAGGAAAGGTGATGAACTCGTATTTGCTCAAGCTGATGAAAAGTTTTTTGTACTAGAGGTTGGAATATTTGCACCTGAAGAGCGACCAGTCGACGTACTTACTGCAGGGTGTATTGGATATATTGTAACTGGTATCAAACGCTCAGGTATTGCAACTGTTGGAGACACTATAACAGGGTTTAGACGACCTTTACCTGCTCTTCCTGGGTATATGAAGCCCGCACCTGTGGTATGGGCATCTATTTTCCCTGAGGATGCAGATGATTTTGAGTTGTTAAAACAGTCACTTGGTAAGTTGTCTTTATCTGACTCGTCGTATTCTTATGAAGAGGAATCTTCAGGAACTATGGGTAGGGGGTTCAGATGTGGTTTTTTAGGACTTTTACACTTAGAAATTATTACAGAAAGATTGAAAAGAGAATACAATCTATCACTTATCATAGCGAGCCCAAGTATTACATATGAGGTAATTTTAAAAAATGGGGAAGTGAAAATGGTTTATTCACCATCGCTATTTCCAGAACATGGATTTTATACAAAAGTTCGTGAACCTTGGATTATGGTAAAGATTATTTCACCATCAAAATATTCTGGAAATATTTATCAACTTTTATATGATCATGAAGGGGATTTGATAGAAACTGAAAACTTCGGAGACGATAGATTGTCACTTACTATATTGATGCCTTTGCGAGAGTTGATGAGAAACTTTTTTGACGAATTGAAAAGTGTAACTTCAGGTTACGGTTCTTTGTCATATGAGTTTTTTGAAATGAAAGATGCAGATGTGACAAGGATGGATGTTCTGGTTGCTGAAGAGGTGATTGAGGCATTTACAAGAGTTGTGGCACAAAGAAGATTGGATGAAGAAGCAACAAAGTCTGTTGAAAAACTAGAAGGTGTTTTACCTAAACAAATGTTCACCACAAAGATACAGGCAAAGGCTAATGGAAGGATAATAGCATCTCGTACTTTATCAGCTATGAGAAAAGATGTTACCGGGTATTTGTACGGTGGAGATATAACTCGAAAAATGAAGCTTTTAGATAAACAAAAGAAAGGAAAGAAGAAAATGGCGGAAAGGGGGAAGGTGTCTATCTCGCATGAAGTTTTTTTGAAAATGATGAAGAATGGGTAATTGTTGACACCAGAGTTTTAGAGGTATATAAATTAAGAGTAAAAGCACTTTGTCAAAATGACTGAGGGCTTTTATATCAAAACTACACACCCTTATTACTACAATGGCTACATGTTCACCAGGTAATCAGTTTCCACCACCTATCAACTTGGTATTTTTAAAAAACCCATCACCTTGTTTACTCAAAGTGTTAGGTAAAACAAAAGAAGACTGTTCTCCTGACCTATTTGGTAGAGACATTCAATGGTTAGAGCTTCCTGCCCTTCCTGACGGTATCGAAATCTACTACGGACTAGAAGAAACTTATTTTGTTGGGGAAATAGAAGATGAAGATCCTTCTGTTGAAGTTCCAGCTATACCGGAGAAACATTTGTCTCCAAAAGCACCTTTGTCGAAAGCTATAGCATAAGCTTGGCTACTAAAACTATTCTACACCCTGGGTGCTATATAATATGCACCCAGGGTTGTTTTTTATAAAGAAAATACACTGACTTAGATATGCCAATTCATTGTATTAATGTTTTTTATATAAATAGTCTATACAAACAACATAGCTATATATGACCCCAACATAGCTATGATTATCAATGCTACAACAATGCCCCATATAAAATTAAGTTTTTGACGATGCTTTGGATTTAGAAACATGATATAAATATAGCAGTAAATGAGAGAATTTCAAGCTAAAAAAAAAGAACAAGCAACTTTCAATAGGATTTTAAATTCTAAATGGTTTTTATTAATATTATGTTTAATACTTATTCTTTTAATAAAAGGTAATATAAGAATTTTTCAAAATTATTTTTATGTTAAAAAAGAATATAAAAAAGATTTGAAATCTTATCAAGATTTAAAAAATAGAGAAATAGAAATAACTAAAGATTTAGAAAGAATAAATACAGATTCCGGTTTAGATTACGAGATACGTAAAAAACTTGACGTTTCAAAAGAAGATGAGAAAATAATAAAAATAATAGATAATAGATAAATACATGATATAATCACAGGTATGGAAACAAACACAAATGAACAAAAAAATAAAATAATAATTTACAGTACTGAAAATTGTAAATTTTGCCACATGTTAAAAGATTATTTAACAGAAAAAGGTTTTACATATGAAAGCATAGATATAGGTAAAGACTTTGCTCAGGCTGACATAGCAAAACAAAAAAGTGGTCAACTTGGAGTTCCTGTTAGTGATATAGATGGACATATAGTTGTTGGATATGATTTGGAAGCTATAGATAGTTTATTAAATATAAAATAATTAAATATAATAAAATGGAAGAAACAAAACATAACAAAAAAATAACTTATATAATGATAATAGTTGCTATAGCTTTATTTGGCTATATTGCATATGCTGTTATAGAAAATAATAAAAATAAAGATAAAAATATGGAAAATACAGACACAACAATGACAACTGAATCAAAAATATCAGAATCTGGTGATATTATAGTTATAAACTATTCAGGAAAATTAGAAAATGGAACAGAGTTTGATTCATCATATAAAAGAGGTCAACCACTTGTATTTCAAGTTGGTGTAGGAGAGGTTATACCTGGATGGGATGAAGGTCTTATTGGTGTAAAAAAAGGAGATAAAAAAACTTTAAATATACCTGCTGAAAAAGGATATGGTGATCAAGAGATAAAAAACCCACAAACAGGAGAAGTTATAATACCTAAAAACTCTACACTTATATTCGATGTAGAAGTTGTTGAAGTTATAGCTAAAGCAGATGCGGAGCGTATGGTTGCTGAGCAACAAGCTATGCAAGCAGCACAGGGAACAAGTACTGCTCAATAGTCCTTATACTGGCTTTATTGTCAGTTGCCATTATAGTTCAATGGATAGAACAGTCCCGTCCTAAGGGGTAGATGTGGGTTCGATTCCTGCTAGTGGCACCACAAGGGCACTTCTATTTTGATAAATCAAAATATGTCGCACAATGAAAAAACATATCGCAAGATATGTTTTTTTTGTGTCTGCTAAGCAAGCTGACAGTTTGGCTTGCGGGCTGGAATCTAAATATTTACACTTAAATATAATTAATATATAATATTATTTATATATGAAAAAACTACACCCAAATTCTGTATGGATATTTTTCACCAAAGGTTTTGTTGGATTTATGTTTGGAATTATTTTTATACTTGCCTCTACCGGCGGTATGATGGGTTATTTAGTAAATGAAAACACATCTTTGTTTTACTTACTATTAACTGCTATATTAACTTCTACTGTTTTTGCTTTTATATATGCTCAGTTAAGCTATGAAAATTATGAATATAAAATTGATGATGATGGTTTTAAAAAAGAATCAGGAATCATTTGGAAAAATTATGTAACAATTCCTTATAATAAGATACAAAATGTAGATATTTTTAGAGGTATTGTTGCTCGAAGTGTTGGTGTTTCTGAATTACGTATACACACAGCAGGTTATTCTGATGATAGAAGATCAGAAGGTGTACTTCCTGGAATTTCAATTGAAGAAGCTAATTATTTGAGAGATGAGCTTGTTAAAAAAATGAAAGGGGTGTAGTAATTTTTGTAGAACATAAATTGTTAATTAATATTCATTAAATTTGTTTCTAGAATTTTATTAATATGCTAACATAACCCCATGCATAAAGACCTAGAATACACCCTCATAGACACAGGAGACAAACGTAAACTTGAATCATACAACGGCTACACCATGGACCGTCCTGATCCTCAAGCTCTATGGCCTAAAAAACTCACTAAAGAATGGGACAAACCCGATGCTATTTTCATTGAGGATAAAAGTGGAAAAAGGGAGGAAAGAGGAATATGGAAAACAAATAAAGATTTACCTGAAGATTTTTCAATAAATTTTTTCAAAGATTTAAGATGTTCTGTAAAGTTAAATCCATTTAAGCACACTGGTATATTTCCAGAGCAATATGATAACTGGAAATTTATCGACGAAACTATTTCACAATCTAAAAATAAAAACATAAAAGTCCTAAACCTTTTTGGCTACACAGGCTGTGCTTCACTTGTTGCAGCAAACGCTGGAGCAGAGGTAACTCATGTTGATGCGTCAAAACCATCTATTGGTGCAGGTATGAAAAACGCAGAACTATCTGGACTTAAAGATAAACCTATCAGATGGATACTTGATGATGCTTTTGCTTTTGTAAAAAAAGAGTTGAGACGTGGAAACGTATATCAAGGTATTATCATGGATCCACCAGCCTTTGGTAGAGGCTCTGCAGGGCAGGTATGGAAGTTGGAAGAGCAGTTTGTGGACTTTGTACAAGAGACTGCAAAGTTACTGTCAGACGATGCAATGTTTTTCATTGTAAACGGTTATGCTAGCGGATATTCGCACATTGCCTATAAGCAAAATCTAGATGCTATTTTTAGTAAAGGAAAGGTTGAGAGTAAGGAGTTGACTCTAGAAGACTCTACTGGAAAATTATTGCCTTGCGGTATTGTTGCTAGATGGAAGAGTAAATAATTTTTTCTATATCTTTTTCAAAACCCTCACCCTTAGTATCAAACCAAACTATTTTATCCTTCAACTCTTTATTGTTTTTAAACCAAGTCTTTTGTCGTTTTGCATAATGAATGATTGCAAAATATAGTTTTTCTTTAAACTCGTCCATACTCAATATACCTGTCAAATAGTCCGATATAAACTTGTATTCAAGACCAAGTTTTTGTAGGCGTTCATGGGTAATTTTATTTTCTTTTAAAAGATTTTCTACTTCTTGCATCATCCCTTGATCTAACCTTTTATCTATTCTCGTCTGTATTCTTTTTTGTAATATTTCATAGTCTGTGTTTAGTCCGATAATTATATTTTCATATTTATTATTGATTTTTATTTCTGGAATATGTCCGAGCTCTGTGATTATTTCTATAGCTCTAATAACTCGTCTTTTATTTTTTATATCTATCTTTGAAATATCAGCATTGTTCTTATTGGCGAGATTTTTTAATTCATTTTGTAAATTTTCTAAACTCTCAAGCTCTAACTTTTCTCGAAGCTCTGGATTTTGTTTAGCACCTGCACCTGCAGTTTCAAAAAGTAAGGCATTTATATATTGTCCTGTACCACCGCATATTATTGGAATTATGTTTTTTGATAACAATTCCTCGATAACTTTGTTTGCATCTTCTGTATATTGAAAAACTGAGTAGTTTTGATCTGGGTTTATGATGTCGAACATGTGATGAGGTACACCTTTCATTTCCTCTTTTGTGATCTTTCCTGTACCTAAGTCTAGGTGTTTATATATTTGTCTTGAGTCGGCGGATATTATTTCGGAGTTTAGATTATGTTCTTTTTTTAGATATAGAGAAATAGATACAGCTAGGTCTGATTTGCCGATGGCTGTTGGTCCGAGTATGGTGATGATTTTGGGTTTAGACATGTGATTAATTATATACTAAGGACTTGAAGCTTACAGCTTCAGTACAGGTTTTCCATTTTCTCACATTTCTCACAGCAAGGCTGCTCGAAAATATGGAAGAACCTTTTCAATTCCTCAAGAAACTGCCGTCAGGCAGTTTCTTCCCATCACTAGAAAACCCCTAATGGGGTTTTCTTTGGTGCTGGGAGAGGGACTTGAACCCTCACTAGGTTGCCCTGCACGATTTTGAGTCGTGTGCGTCTACCATTCCGCCATCCCAGCCTATGTGTTATACTATAATACATGAAAAAAATGATAATAACAATAACATTATTCGTCCTTGTAGTCTTAGCTGTTCTTCTGTATAGAAACATGTCAGATAGTACTTTTAAAGATGTTGCCAACGAAACTAACACAGCTGTTATAGTTAAAAGTTTTTTAGATAAAATGATACCTCATCATCAAGAAGCGGTTGATTCATCTCTAAAAGTTATGAATGATTTAGATATAACAGAAGCTAAAGTTAGAATATTTGCAGCAAATGTTGTAGATACTCAATCTTTTGAAATATCAAAAATGGAAAATATATACACAGAGTATTTAGGTCAATCATATGCTCAAACTATAACTATGGATGTAGACACTAAAGATGGTTCTACAACAGAGTATCACGCTATGATGAATGATATGTCAGCTCTTGTTGGTGACGAGTTGGCCAAAGTTTATGCAAAAGATATGATAAAGCATCATGAAGGTGCTGTTCGGATGGCGGAAGATTATATAGAAGTTATAGATAAAGTTAATAAATCAAATTCGACAAAATCTGAAGGTTTAGTTATAACAAACACTCATCCTTCTATAGATGCAACATATGAGCTTGCAAAACAAATCATAGATACACAAACAAAAGAGATTGAACTTTTAAAGACTTGGTATAAATAAAAGTATAAGTTTTTAAATATTTGGTTAAGATTAAGCAAAATAACTTTATTTGACAAAATCTTTTACATATAATGTAATCCATGCTATACTCTTTGTATGAAAACAGATAGACCAACTACTATATATAAAACAATATGTGATACATGTCACCAGGCTTGTGAAGTGCCTTTTAAACCAAACGGTAAAAAGCCGGTGTTTTGTGATGCTTGTTTTAAAAACATGAGAGAGCCTATAGTTGAATCAACTTATGTAAGAAGAAAAGATAAGACAGTTTTTGATACACCTGATAACTTTGTGGCACCAAGTGGGCTTTCACAGAGTGTGGATACAAATGCGACTATTATGCAATTAAAAAGGGAATTGGCTTCTGCAAATGCCAAGCTGGATAAGCTTATTGATATGTTTAGTAAGTTGAAGTAGAGGGTGTGACCCATATAGTGTTTCGCGCTGTGTGTAATGGTATAATATTAATATGAAAACAGCGACTCGACTTGATCCACTTTTGTGGGAATCATGTAAAAAAGAAGCATTGCACAAAATGGGAAAGTTTTCAGCGCGTGCAATGCAATATGCAGTTACATTATATAAAAAACAAGGTGGTAAATATTCTGGCATAAAAAGTCCTAAGAATAGTCTTACTCTTTGGGTCAAAGAAGATTGGGGATATGTAGGTGAAGAAAAACATAGTAGATATTTACCAAAGAAAGCTAAAGAAAGTTTAACTCGTGGAGAAAAAATAGCTACAGATAGAGCAAAAAATGCAGGAACGCTTGCTCATAAACAATGGGTACCTCAACCAAAAAATATTGCAAAGAAGACGGCGAAGTTCAGGTTGAAGTAATAATTAAAAGCTTTTCGACTCTCCGTCGCAAGCAAAACTATTTGCTTGCTTGAAATCACCTACAGAAAAAGCTTCACTATTTAAGTGAAGCTTTTTCTTACCATGAGCCTTCTCGAGATAGAACCCAGCGGTTCCTTACGGTGTAATGTTATTTATAATGATTTTAATATATCATAACGACCTTTCTCGAGCGATATTGGATTTAAATCTTTTTTCTGCGTTTCTTTATATTATTCCTATCCCTAACCACACCTAATACTTGTTTGTCTATAGCTTGATTATTAATTATTTCCAGCGTTTTCTTAAAATAATTGTTTCTATTTTTTGTTTTCTTAACTATATCTTTTTTAGGACTCCTCCTAATTGGTTTTATGTTATTCAAAATCTGTTTTCTTGTCTTATTCATTTGCTTACGTTTCAATTTTTGAATCGTATTTTTTCTCAATAAGATATTTTTCCCATTGAATTCAAATCCAAGGTAGTCTACGTAATTACGGCTTTTTTGTTTATCTAATCCGTCCGTAACTTTTTCACATATTAAGCCCTCATTTATTTTTTTGAAGTACGATATATAGGATTTACTAGCGTTAATTTCTAGCCTAGATTCATTAATCTTACTATTAATAAATAGCGATAAAGCATCTTTCTGGTCGGATCTACAAATGAAAACCAAATCATCACTGTATCTTCTGTAGAAAATATCAGGAAAGAAAGATTTCATAGCTAGATCAAAATCTATCATATACATATTTGCCAACAAACCACTTATTGGGCTGCCTTGTGGAATACCTATATTTTTTTTATTTTCATAAAGAATACCTTTTAAACTATTATAAATTGCATACTTATTGTTCTTTGTCTTTCCTTTTATTTTTTTATCTATAAAATCTGAATATTCGATGTATCTATAGGCAGTCAGTGACCTAAATACTTTATAAAAAGATTCATCCAACTTTTCGATGTTGCAGATTGTACAAATCATCTTTTTAAGAATAGAGTGGTTTAAATTATCAAAAAAACCAGTTATATCTTGGGTTATAATAATACACTCTGATTGAGTTTGTATATAGTCAAAGACTTCTTTTGCAAAGTGAATATTACTTTTGCCTTTGCTTGTGTCATGAAGTTTAATTTTCCTATACGCTGTTACATTGCTACTTATGTTTAAATCCTCAATGTATTTTTCATATTTTATCTGAAGAATATAGTTATAATAACTGTAGATGTGCGCATCGAGATGAGATGCATACATTATTGGCCTTAATTTGGTTGATCGGCGTGTCTCACCATCTTTATCTTTACGAAAACGAATCTGAATATCCTCTCTTTTTATAAATGGTAAAAATTGATGATTTTTCATATCTTCTATGACATGAACCACTCTCTTAAATGTTTCGTCAATACCCAAATCCAAAGCATCATCAATGTGCTGATATGTCCTCAGCTTCTTTTCTGGCTTTATTTGGTTTTTCCATTCTTGGTATGTCATATAGTAGACGCAAAGACCTCTTCCTTCAAACCGTTAACATGGTTCGATCTTGGAAGAGGTCATTCAACAAATGTTGGCTTATATTCTATGGTCTCGCTTGTTTCCAAGCTAAGGTTAACTGATAACGTGTGTATAATAATTATAAACTTAATCAATTACATAAAGCAATTAAATATGATTCCATTCTTATACGATGTATTATTCAAGCTTACGCTCGAACATTCTTACGACTGTGAGAGTTCCGCGAGCGGACTCTTGCATGTCGTTGATAACACTGGGACTAGCTCATCTGGGAAGATATAATGGTTAATATAAGTCAGGAACCATTGTTATATAGTTACCTATATAAGGTTACTTCTTAAAAGCTAGTAGCTTGATAATATCACATTATCTCCTAGAGAGCCATGCGTTACAATATATAAGGTTTCGCATATAAAATGAGACAAGATGGGACATATTTTCAGTATTCTGGATGTCTCACTTTAAAAGCTGATAATCCTTTGTTATCATTAAATATATGGGTAAATTCACCGATAGCTATACAAAAATATTAGATTCGTACCACAAGGAAAGAAACACAGCGGTTTTCTATAAAACGCAGGGATTTAAAAAGCTCTGGAGGCTTGTTCAGGACCTTGTGCAAAAAGAAAGTTTTCAAAAATCTATTTTAAAGCTAAGAAAAGAATATCACATTCCAGCCAACGGTTTTGAAATAACAGAAAATCCTTCAACACATCCGCCAAGTGAATGGGAGTATTCAAATCCTTTTGGGGTAAAAATGAAAGAACTTGGAAGTATAAGGAAAAAGTTAATAAACTTATTTGTTGATTACAGTCTACTGCCACAAGACTGGGTATCTGTTTTTGAGCAATACCTTTTTTATAACAAGTTATACCTACCTGTGAGTCCAAATTCGCACGATCTCTGTTTTGTAAGTGATTCTTTAACGAAAAAAGATTCGACAGGCAAGGATATATCGAAAGCAGAGATATCGACCTATCCCGTCACCTTACACATTAGTCCAGATGCCTCGAAACGTGACATTTTAGATTACGTAAAAAAGATTTTTAAAACTGAAATCGAACCAATGCAGAATACATACAAAAAGAAAAATTCTTCTGCTATTAATTCCAGAAAGAGAAACCCTGTGATCCAACAAAGAAAAGAATTTATATATCAAAATCAAGATTGGTCACTGAAAGATATTCAGAAAGGACTTGAGAAAGAGACTGGAGAAATCATAGATATTGGGCTTGTGGGAAAAATAAAGTCATTGGAAAATAAAAAAAGGGCTTAAGTGTGGTCCACTTAATTCTTGTACTTATATATAAATTTTTTATAAACTGGAATTATTATCAGTTATTTTGAAAATTTACATATGAAAAAACTTACATGGCATACCGAAAAAAGAATAGTTAGCAATCTTATTCCAAATGAGAAAAACCCTCGAAAAATTAGTGCAAAACAAATAGAAGACTTGAAAAAGAGCCTGAGGAAGTTTAACTTGGTTGAGATACCTGTTATTGATCAATCAAACAAAGTTATCGCAGGACACCAGCGTTTAATGGTTTTGAAGCTTCTCGGTCGAGAATTGGAAGAAATAGAAGTAAGGGTGCCCAATCGAAAACTTACGCAGAATGAGTATGATCAATACCTCATATCTTCAAATCGTATTCACGGAGAGTGGGATTGGGATATTCTCGGCAAGGAATTTGACTTAGATATACTTTCCATATCAGGTTTTGACGATATCGATCTCACTAAAATTGTTGATAACAGCTTTCGTGCAAAAGACGATGACTGGGACGATACAACAGAGTTGAAAAAAATTAAATCTACCGAAATTAAGACAGGTAACATTTTTATGCTCGGTCGACATAGGCTAATTTGCGGGGATGCCACAGATAGGAATGTTGTCGATAAACTGATGTCAGGTGCTAAAGCGAACATGATCAACCAAGATCCACCTTTTAACATTAAATTAGATTATAACAAAGGTGTTGGCGGAAAAAATACTAAAAAAGATTACGGGGGCGAGGTCGATGACGGCAAGACGGATTCTGAATACTCTGAGTTCATACGAAAGATGATGGTTAACGCAATTTCGGTATCAAATAAAAATTGTCACGTGTTTTACTGGACAGACGAAAAGTACGTATGGCTTTTTCAAACTCTGTACAAAGAACTGGGGATAAATTCGAAACGTATCTGCCTTTGGATTAAGAACAATGCGTCGCCCACTCCTCAGGTTGCTTTTAATAAGGTAACTGAATTTTGTGTGTATGGAACTATCGGTTCTCCATACCTGTCTAATAACGTTCAGAATCTGAATGAGATTATAAACCACGACACTACGACGGGAAATAATTTATTTGAAGAAATCAGCAACCATTTAAACGCATGGATGGTAAAAAGATTGCCAAGTAACCAGTATGAACATCCGACTCAAAAAAGTCCATTACTGCACAACAAGGCAATTCGCCGATGTACAAAAATAAATGACATAGTCCTTGACCTTACAGCAGGTTCAGGGAGCATTATGTCGGCATGTCACCAACTCAGACGGATTGCATACATGTGTGACCAGTCTCCTATATTTTGCCAGCTTATTATAAACAGATTCAAACAAATCTCAAATGAAGAAGTTAAAAAAATCAACTAGCCAAATTAGGATTCAAAAAGAGAAATCAGCATTTCTGGAACAACTTAAACGCACGCCGATTATTCAGGTTGTCTGTGAAAAGATAAATATAGGGCGTGCAACCTTCTACCGTTGGAAATCCGATGATAGTATTTTTAGTCAGGCTGTCGAGGATGCTTTTTTAGAAGGACATCTTCTCGTGAATGATCTGGCAGAGTCGCAGCTAATCGGTGCGGTAAAAGACCGTAACCTATCCGCAATAACCTACTGGCTTAAGCACCACCACAAAGATTACAAAAATCGCATTGAAATTGAAGGAAATCTTAACACAATTCAAGAACTTTCGGCTGAACAAAAGGAGCTTGTACAAAAGGCACTTAGATTAGCATCTTTAGATTTTAATCAACATGAAAAATAGTGAAAATATTTTAGAGCAAGTAATGATGGATCGTGCAGTACGCCAAGCGGTTACCTGCAGGAGTCACATAATGTTTTTCCATCTTTATTTTCCGCATTATGTTAAATATCCCATTGCCGAGTTCCAAAAGGAAATTTTTCAAATAACAGAAGACCAGTCAAATAAGCTTGCGTGCATTGTTGCGTTTCGAGGATCAGGAAAATCAACCCTGATCACATTATCATATTCGATATGGTCCATCTTGGGTATGCAACAAAAAAAGTTTGTACTTATTGTCTTTCAAACCCAATATCAAGCTAAACAGCAGATGATGAACATCAGACGCGAACTTGAGAGTAATAAAGTTCTAAGAAGTGACCTTGGTCCCTTTCAGGAAGATGTGGGTGGTGAATGGTCCTCTTTGTCCATAGTATTCAAAAACACAGGGGCAAGAATTATGATTGCGTCAATAGAGCAGAGTGTTCGAGGTGTTCGCCACAATGAACATCGTCCAGATCTTATTATATGTGACGATATCGAGGATTTAAACTCTTCACGCACACTCGAATCACGCAATAAAACATTTGACTGGTTTACACGCGAAATTGTTCCACTTGGAGACATTGCCACACGAATCATAATGATTGGAAACCTGCTACATGAGGACTCATTGATGATGAGACTTCGAAAAAAAATCGAATCGAAAGAGATGGAAGGTATTTTTAAATGGTTCCCACTTATTGCAAAAGACGGTCATTGCTTGTGGTCTGACAAATTTGACTCGCCAGCAAAAATAGAAAACCTTAGGCGAAGTGTCGCAAATGAGTTGGCTTGGCAACAGGAGTACTTGCTTAATATAATCTCCGATAACACTCGTGTAATATTTCCTGAGTGGATTCATACTTATTCAGACAGAGAATTGGTGCACATAAAACCAAACAGAATAATAATAGGTATTGACCTTGCTATTTCGCAGCAAAAAACGGCAGACTACACTGCAATGGTTGCAATTAAGGTAATTGGTACAGGCATTTATAGAAAAATTTATGTTGTTCCAAATCCCATTAACAAGCGACTGACATTTCCTGATGTGATTACCAAAGTAAATGACCTCGAATTAGTTTTTAAGAGTCAAGGATCATACCCTGAATTTGTAATAGAATCTAATGGTTTCCAAGAAGTTTACCTGCATCTCTTATGCAAAAAGATATCATCAATCAAAGGGGTAAAACATACAAACGATAAAAGATCTCGCCTTGCGATGGTAAGTACATTTATTCGTGAAGGTGTTATAGTTTTTCCTGAATATGGGGCAAAGGATCTGATAACCCAACTGACAGGATTCGGAACTGAACATTACGACGATTTAGCAGATGCTTTTAGTATTGCGATTATAGAGGTTTTAGGATCTATCGAGCATGAAAAAGATATGCAGTCTTGGAAAGACTGGGTAGAGAGTAATGGTGGCAGTTGTGCCATATAAGATTCTGCGATACTAGTTTAGCTTTGCCTTTGTAACGCAAACATTGTTGAGATTACCTTTTGCACCTTCTAGTCTTAAGAAATCACAAATTTTTGAAGAATCAAAGTTTTTCCAATTAATCTTTTGATAAGTTTCTTTGTCTATTGACTGAGACATTAAGACTTGGTTTTTTGTATTACCATAGTTGTCGGTAATATCGGCATAATACCAAACTATAACATCATAAGCATTCGGATTTGATGAAAATGTTTCTTGGAATATCTTTCCTGTAAGCTCACCTGTATTTCGATAAAAAGAATCTGAACTCAAGAAGCTTGATACGTTAAGTTTTACAACTATCATACGAGATCCTTGAGGTCTATTACTGTCGGCTTTGGTATCTTCGATAGAATTGAATGAAATTTTTGTGACCCCTATTTTATTTGTTAATTCCCTAATCCTACCTTCAAAAGTTTGTGAGGTTGTAGCCATCGCCAAATGGTCAACCTCATTGTTTTTAACTGGCTCTTTCTTTGAAACTCCAATGCTTACAGAAAATATTATTATTAATATAATAACTACCGCCGTTGCGACTGGATGATTTTTAATCTGTTCCGTTGCTTTTTCGGCACGAGCTGTGCCTGTTGATTTATTTGAATTCATAATTTTGCTTGATCGTCTTAAAATTATTTGATAATAATGATGTGTTTTCTGTTGTATACAAAAAGCCCATCACGGGTAAGGACCGAGGTCCTTCGTACCAGTTTCCCGATACGGCGATCAAGCAAAACCCCATGACGGGTTCTTTACACTTGATCGACTTTAGACCATATCCTTTAACTTATATTAAAGGGGTTAGGTCACAATTTGGTTGTAATTCCATAATACTTTATTTGAAAGTATTAGTCTATATTGTATCGCAGAATATGGCTTTTGCTAAGCCATAACGACCATGTAATAAAACTGTTGTTTTGCATAGCTATGCACCATGGGTGGATGCGACATTATTAATATATGACCGACATAGAACAAACAGATCTAAAATATTGTCTATATGCACGTAAATCGACTGAGGGTGATGAAAAACAAGCCCTCTCTATAGATTCACAGATCAAGGAAATGTTACAAATTGCGGAACGTGAAAATATAAAAATTGTTGAGATTAGGAAAGAATCTCATTCGGCAAAAGAATCAAGCCAAAGACCTGTATTTGAAGAAATAGTTAAAGATATAGATGGTGGTATTTTCAATTCAATCATAACTTGGGCACCTGATAGACTTTCTCGTAATGCGGGTGATCTTGGAAAATTAGTAGACAGGATGGATCAAAAGAAACTAATACAGATCAAAACTTTTGGTCAAAATTTTACCAATTCACCAAGTGACAAGTTCCTGTTGATGATTTTATGTTCTCAGGCAAAGCTGGAGAATGATAATAAGAGCATCAATGTGAAGCGTGGTATGAGAACACGATGTGAGATGGGTTTATGGCCTGCACAACCTCCTACAGGGTATAGGAAAGTAAATGATATAAAAGCAAAATGTGAAGTTGAAATCGATCCTGATAGGTTCGATACTATACGTCAAATATTTGAAAAAATTTCATATGAAAAATGGAGTGTATCTAAGGTTCACGCATGGTTACGATATGAAATTAACTTCAGAACACAACGTGGCTTTCATTTGAGTATCGGTAATGTATTTAAAATAATTAATAATACATTTTATTATGGTCGCTTTGAATTTCCACAAGGTGCGGGTATTTGGTATGAGGGTAGGCATAAACCAATAATCAGTAAAGAGTTATTTGATGAGACAAGAAATTCAGTCAAATCTCAGGTTATAAAATCACAAGGTAAAGAATTTGCTTTTACAAGAATTATGAAATGTGGAATTTGTGGATCTGGTATCACTGCTGATGAGAAGTTTAAAAAGATACAGAATGGCGGGGTTAATAGATATGTGTATTATCGATGCACAAAAGCAAAAGATAGAGGTTGTAACAATTCTGCAATAAATGAAGATAATCTTCTTAAAGAATTTCAAAAAATGGCAAATGTATTAGACCTTCATGAAGTACATTTGACTGAAAAATTAAATATAGAAATTAAGAAATTCAAAAAACTTCAAGCTATGTTTTTAGATATAGAAAATACAGTAGAAGTGCAGAAAGTAGATTTAAGGAATTATTTAAAATTTATCTTAAAAGATGGAACAATCTTGGAGAGACGCTCCATACTTGATTGTATTAAAAATAGCTTAGTTTTAAAAAATGCAGTCCTCACTATTCAAGAATAAAATAACTTATTAGTATTTCATTCTTGAAATCCATAAAATTATTCTTGCATATTCTGTACACAGCTTATAATCCAGCCCTCATTCTTTTTTCTTAAAGTTATCATCATTTTATCAGATACTTTTTCTTGATTTTCTAAAATCATTTGACCTATCAAATGTACATAGCCCCAATCTCCAGTTACATCTATGTGTGTGATATTATTATCTCCTTCAAATTTTATTTTATCAAAATTATCTTTTAAATCTTCTTTAATAAAATTTTTATCTTCATAAAATATAAATAAAACATTATCAGTTGTTATGGACTCTATTTTTTCAACATCTTTTCTTGATACAGATTCAAAAAAAGCATTTACTATTTCTTTTATAGTTTTTTTATCTTCTACAGTCATTTTAGGTAACACAACATAGTTATGATCAGTAAGCTCTGCAATAGAATCAACCTCACTTTCGCCATTCTCCTTATAATAATGTTTTAACATGTCTATATTAGATTTTGGCATATTGAAATACACACCTTTTTCACTGTGGTTTAGAATTAAAAACTGAGCATCGTCGCTTAATTGTTGTATATATTGATGTATCAGCACTATATATGAATCGATTTTTACAACCTTATCCAAAACATCATCTCTATATGTTTGACAATCATCCAGTACAAGATATGTATTTTCAGATAGCTTATTTGTTTCTATGGTTGAAAGTATAAATTTATTGGCAAGTTTATTTGCTTCATCTTCACCTATGTTTTTTCTATCAAAAACAATATGAAGATTTTTATTTTCAATATCTGTATTTTCTATATCATCTTCATTTTTTATATATACTTTTTCTAATAAATCTGAATCCACAATCATATCATCATAAACCGAAAGATATATAACATTTTTACCACTTTTAATAATTTCCTCGATTTGATTTTTTACAAAATAGGTTTTTCCTGTGCCAGTATTACCTATTATGTGAGTAAGCTTACTGTTTAATAGTGATTGATTTGTTTGCATGTATTTATTATAACATTTTTACCCCCCCCACAAGTAAAAATTATATATAATCAAATTAACTATTAAAAAATACCCCTTTCAAAAATTCTGTAAACGCATTCATTTCTTCTTGAAATTTATATAGTCTTTCAGAAACCTTTTCTGCATCAGTATCTTTCTCTTGTATTTCAGTCCCGCGACTCTCTAACCTCATGTTTCCTAAATGGCGTCGAACGATTAGAACCAATTTAGATTCATTATCAGCATCCCTATTTTCATAAAATAATTTCAATAAATCCTCTATTTTCTGTTGTTGTTTTGCGTTTTAAGATTTAATCATTTCGGTCAAATCTGTTATTTCTTGGCTTTTAGGATAAGGAAAACTGCCAAGTTTTTTCTCCAACTCTCTAACCCTTTTATTAAGCTTTTTCTCTTCATTTTTGTCTTCAGTTTTTTGAATCTCAGTCCATAACCTCTGGATTTCTTTGAATATATCTTTCTCCTCATCAGTTTTCAGGTCCTCAATTTTTTGCTCTCTTTGTTTATTTAAAATAATTGCTTCAGGTGATTTTATATCTATATAAGTAACAGGGTATCTATCAATTTTACCTTCATGTGAAGATGTTGTGTTTATACCCAAAAGACGTAATGCAATAACTGTATCTTTTATACCAGTATCTATTTCAAGTCCGAGTCTGTCGGTAATTCTATCAACAATTTCTTTTTCTTTTTGCCATAAAACCTGTTTTTGCTCGGATTCTGAGTTTGGTATTTTTTCCATATGGTAATTATATCAAATTAAGGTCATATTTCATAAATAGTATTTAGCGGTCGATTATGATATAATATCCAAATGCATACAAATAATTCAAATAAACAAGCTTTATTAGAGAAACAAAAGTCTTTACTTGCTAGACAGAAAAAAGTCAAAGCTCAAAAAAAAATTTTGCTTTTGATAAAATTTTCTCGTGATACAGAAAAATTAAACGTAATAAAAACAAAATTATATGCCTAATACATTAGAGAACGCTCCAGCACAAAATACTAATTTAGATTTAAAAGAATTAGATAATCATGTTACAGAAGAAGAAATTGATCAAGTCGAAGGTTTCTTAAATGATTTTGAAAAAAATTCTAATGTTGTAACAGAAGAAGATATTAATGAGGTCGAATCATTTCTAGACGATTTTGAGTCTAAAACAAAGGAAGATGAAGGCTCTATATCAGAGAAAAAATCTGAGCTTGTGGAAAGCGGAATTGAAAATAAACCCCTGAAAGAGACCGAGCAATTTTTATTGGATTTGGAAAATCCTGAAGACTTTATGCATGAGATTCAGTCACTCGATGAGGATAAGCTAGAGTTTTTAGTTAATTGTATAAATGAAAATAATTCATCCGCCATAGAAAGTTTTGTTTCTAACCCGTCTAATTTCTGGGACGCATTAGAAGAGGCTTTGTCTTTAACAAAGCCCGATAATGGTGTCATGTATAGAAATCTAAAATCTGATTTAACTGATAAGGATTTTGACAATAAGGAATCAGTTGTAGGAAAAGAAACGTTTGAAAAATTTGATGATGCAAAAGGTCTGGTCTACCACAAAGATAAAAATAACAAGCTGGCACAGCCACAGATCCTGCTTAATTTTTATAATGGCAAATGGAATCTTATAAGCAGTGTTACCAATCTTGATGGAGGTTCAACTCCTGGTCAGGATATAGAATCGTACTCTGCTGATATTGCTGGAGTTGAAGTTGAGTCAGGTGATGAGATTGATAATGACAAGGCTACTAGAGTTGTAAACATAGGTGCTGATACAATAAATCAAGAAATTACAACGCACTATCTTTTGGCGGAAGCAGAGAAAATGGTAATACCTAAAGAACATTTTTCTTGGTTTGCATTAGATCAAATCGAGTATCTTAATTTGGATGATAAAGCCAGAGAGATTATTACTAAGGCGACAGAATTTTTGACTAAAGAATAATTATTATATAATTCTAATTATGGAAAGATCAGATATTGAATCATTGGGGGATAGAAAATCCTTTAAAGACATGTATAAAGAACTTGATGCAGAAACAAAAGATCTTGTAGACAAGCAGGTGTACAATACTTTCAATGCATATGTAAAAAGACTGAGGTTGTCTACAGAAGACTTAACAAAGTCGATATTGGATGTTGGTACGGGCGGCGGGGGTTTTATATATTACTTAAGGGAGTATTTAAATAATGATAAAGCATATGGAATAGATAAGAAAACAAAAGAAGGTAATAAGTGTGATGACGACTTTATTATAGTCGGTGACGCTCTTGAATTACCGTTTGAAAATGAGTCGTTTGAGATCGTTGTATCAAAACATTGTATACCTCAGTTTCTATCAGATGAAATAAAAATGTTTAAATCAATAAATGAGCTTATTAGAGTCGCCAAAAAAGGTGGAAAAATTGTGGCTGATATCTCTTCACCTGAAGCTGAATCAGAATATCTTGAAGATACAGATAATCAACAAAAAAATAAAACACGTTATGAAAATTCGATTAAATTGCAGGACTATATTAATGCGTTAAATCCTGATGAATATCAAGTATCTTTTGTAAATTTAATTGATGGTTCATTGCACAAGGTTGTGGCAATTGAAAAATTAGTATAGATAATTATCTTACTTAAAATCAACCCTTCTCGAGAGCTCGAACTAGCTCTCTCTTTGGTGACCCCACGGACTTTGGTGACCCCACGGAGAGTCGAACTCCGCTTAACAGATTGAAAACCTGCTGTCCTAACCGATAGACGATGGGGCCTTATTTATCTGTTGTATTATAACAACAAATGAGATTTAAAGCAAATTATTATCTTTCTTAATTTTCATAAGTTTAGAAATTACTTGCTCAAACCTTTCAATCTCTTTTTCTATTTTTGTTATTTCTAATTTTGAGTTAAAATCTTTTTTGCCCGATAATTCTATTTTTCTTTTTAAATGCTTTAAAGTATTGACACTTAATTTGGATGTTTCTATTAAGTTGTTTATGTTTTGGTCCAGTAAAGCGTGTTCTTTTGCCAAATTCTCTTGTTCAGAGACTATTTCATCATCTGATATGCTTTCTATAGGTTCTTCCATATGATCATTCCAAACATCTGCATGATTTTCATGTAAGCTGCCTTTATTAAAGTTTTGGTCAAAATTTATCATATAAATTAAATAATACTATCAAAAGCCATATAAAACTATTTGCCTCTCATAAAACTTTATGCTATATTATTGAGCATGTTAAACATAAGATTACAAAGAGTTGGGAGAAAAAACGACCCATCATTTAGACTAGTATTAATAAACTCAAAGTATGCCGCAAGAAGTGGTAAGGCTATTGAAGTACTTGGTTCTGTTGATTTTCGTAAAAAAACTATAGATAAAACAACTTTTAAGGCTGATAAGATTAAAGCTTTCATCAAAGATGGTGCACAGGTGTCACCGACAGTTCACAATCTATTTGTAAGTGCTGGTATTTTAGAAGGTAAAAAGAAAAACGTTTTACCTAAAAAAACTCCTCAGAAAAAAGAAGAGAAGAAATAATATTCATAACAAAAACAGCGATACTATACATTCAGCTGTTTTTTGTTATAATATAATCATTACCAATAATCAGTAATCAAAAACAAACATATGGAACAAATAGACGACACACAATTTCTTTTAAATATAATAAAACCTCTTGTTGAAGATCAGGAAAATATTAAAGTTATTAGAACTGTAGATGAGATGGGAGTTTTGTTGACTTTAGAGGTTAACAAAAACGACATGGGTAAAATCATAGGTCGTGAAGGTTCTACAGCTAAAGCGATAAGAACATTGCTTAGAGTTTTTGGTATGAAAAATAATTCTAGATTAAATCTAAAGATCAACGAGCCAGCTGAGAATGCTCAATAAAAAGACGCCTGTCCAAGAAATGACAGGCTCTTTTTTGTTCAGGTTTGATCCCTAAAACCACACCAAATAAAAACTCATTCTTTGTTTGAATGATGTTTTTATTTGGTGTGGATTGTGATATAGTTACTTAAAATATGATATTCAACTTTTTAAACAAAATTTCCTCAAATAAGATCTCAAATTTAAAAAAAGGTCAAAATGTTGGTATAGATTTAGGTACTGCAAATACTCTTGTATATGTTGAAGGTAAAGGTGTTGTTATAAATGAACCTTCTGTTGTTGCTATAAATCAAAAGACAAATCAAGTTGTCGCTGTTGGAAATCAAGCTAAGATTATGCTTGGAAAAACACCTAGTCATATATCCGCAATACGTCCCCTGGTTGACGGTGTTATCTCTGATTTTGAAGTAACTGAAGAAATGCTTTCTTATTTTATAAAAAAAACGGCAGAAATATTAAAAGTATCTTATTTACAATCCGTTGTTATAGGTGTTCCTTATGGGGTTACAAATGTTGAGCGACGTGCCGTACGTGATGCTGCTTACAATGCTGGAGCCAGATATGTTTTTATCATAGAAGAACCTATTGCAGCAGCTGTAGGTATAGGTATTTCCATAAAAGAAGCGGAAGGAAATATGGTAATAGATATTGGTGGAGGTACAACTGATATAGCCATCATGTCTTTGAGTGGTATTGTTCGCGGTAAAAATCTAAAAGTGGCAGGAGATAGATTTAACACAGATATTATTTCTTATATAAGAAATGAGTTTAAAGTTTTAGTTGGAGAGAAAAGTGCTGAACAATTAAAAATAGAGCTTTCAAACATAATACCTTCAGATCCTGTTCGAGAGTCAAACATAAGAGGGAGAGATCTAGTTACAGGTTTACCTAAAGAAGTTACTGTTACTGAAGAAGATATACATGATGCAATACATTTGTCTGCCGATTCTCTTTTTGAATCAGTAAAAGAAGTTTTAGAGTCAACTCCACCAGAAGTTGTTTCCGACATAATGCAAAATGGTATTTATTTAACAGGTGGAGGGGCTCTTATAAAAGGCTTTGATGAGGCTTTGTCAGAATATCTTGGTATAAAAGTTTATGTAGCCGAAGATCCCTTAACTGCTGTTGTTCGAGGTACAGGACTTATTGCTGCAAATATAGATTATTATAAAGATATAATTATAGAAAATGAAGATGAATTATCAATCAGGAGATAAATTAAAAAATAGATATTTGTCAAACGATGCTTTTACAAGTTTAAAAAATAAACTTGGAGGTAGAAGTATTACAAGTCTTGGAAATAATAGAAAAAGAAATGGATATAAAATTGTAAATCAAGGCATGAGTCTTTTTGAATATAGAAATATTTTTTATAAAACATTATTGATCATTTTATTAATTATTATTTGTATATACACAATACCTCAAACAAGATATTTTCTGCATGGTTATGTAGCACAGAGTTTAAGTAGTCAAGGTGAAAATACTGCCTTGAATATGTCTATTGCCACCGATGATTCATATGACATTGCTCCTGTTTTTTTAAAAACAGATCAATTTTTAGCAAAGCAAAAAGAAAATTACATATCTGATGGATTATATGTTTATGATTTTATAAGTAAAAATATTATTGGCACAACTT
Organism: Minisyncoccia bacterium; assembly: GCA_041752275.1. Taxonomy (GTDB): domain Bacteria; phylum Patescibacteriota; class Minisyncoccia; order Phycocordibacterales; family CAIZLB01; genus CAIZLB01. The sequence goes on from JBGSHK010000012.1 coordinate 62,964, forward strand.
TAGAAAATTCTTCTTCAACTATAAAAATAAAATTATTTTCAGATTCTGGATATAAAAATAATTTTTTAATAGAGCAAGAAAATGTTATAAATATTGCAACAACTTCTTCAAGTACAGAAATAGTACAAGAGTTTGGTAATACTTATGAATCACATGTTTTTGAAGGCTTAGGTTATGGGCAAATTGTCGCAAAGGTTCCACCAAAAACTGTTGTTAAAAAAGATTCTTATCTATATGTTAGGACGTTGGATGGATTAAAACCTTTTGCTAAAATTATAAATGTGGATGAAGATAATAAATCAACTTTTACCATAATATATGCACAACTTTTAATTTCCCCTCAAAATGTATATAAAGTTATTTTTAAATAAAATTTTTAAATAAAATTAAATGATAAAAAATAGAAAAGATATATCACCTGAAGATATACTTATTGATCAATTAAATTTACCTTCTTTTGATTATAGTCAACTTGAAGGAAGAATAGTTAAACCTATTCCAAACTATATATTTTACATAATAATATTTATAGTAATTTTATTTTTCACTTTGTTTTTTATCAGTTCATACAACCTTCAAATAGTTAAAGGTGATTATTATGAAAATAAAGCTGAAAATAATCGTTTCGATACAACACCTATTTTTGCATCACGGGGTATTATATATGACAGAAATAAAATACCTTTAGCTTGGAATGAAAATACAGCTACTACAACAACAGCCTTATCAACTGAAAATACTCAAATTAGAAAATATAAAAATTCTGATGGTATAGGGAATCTTTTAGGTTATATAAAATTTCCCAAAAAAGATAAAAATGGATTTTATATAAATAAAGAAGTTGAGACTATAGGTGGTATAGAAAAATATTATAATAATACATTAAACGGTAAACCTGGTTTTTTTTATTCTGAAACAGATTCTTTGGGAAATTTAATTTCTCAGAATATTGTTGATTTACCCTCCAACGGAGATGATTTATATCTAACAATAGATTATGAAATACAATCAGCTTTGTTTAAAACTTTTCAAAAAGCAGAAAAGGAAAGTAATTATAATGGAGGTGTAGCTTTAATAACAGATCTTAGAGACGGATCTATACTTGCTGCCGTCACATATCCTGATTTTGATGCAAATACTATGTCTATTGGAACAGATGTTGAAAAAATATCATCATATATAAATGATGTAAGAAGTGTTTTTTTAAACAGATATACGGATGGATTATATGCACCAGGTTCTATTATTAAACCTGTGTTTGCCTTGGCTGGTTTAAATGAAGGTGTTATAAACCCAAGAGAGAAAATATTATCTACAGGTAGACTTGTTGTGCCAAATCCGTATAGCCCAGGTAATGACACTGTGTTTAAAGACTGGAAAGCTCACGGCTACACTGATGTTAGAGAAGCTATAGCTGTATCATCTGACGTTTATTTTTATACCATAGGCGGAGGTGTTCCTGATCGTAAAGGTTTAGGTATAACAAAACTTAATGAATATTCTAAATATTTTGGATTGGATAAAGTATATGAAAATAGTTTTTTTAAAACAAAAACATCTGTTATACCAAATCCTGAATGGAAACTCAAAGCTTTTGATGGTGATATATGGAGATTGGGAGACACATATAACTCATCCATTGGTCAATATGGTTTTTCTGTATCACCCATACAAACTCTTGGTATGACTATGATGTTGGCAAAAGATGCAAAAAATGTACCCGAATTAAAAATAAATACAGCTGATCAAACTAAATATATTTCTATTCCTGATAAATTAAAAAAAATAAATCCTGAATATTATAAAGAAATATCGGAAGGTATGAGACTAACTGTAACAGCTGGTACAGCACAATCTCTAAACTTTGAAGGTTTGAAGCTTGCAGGAAAAACAGGGACAGCTCAAACAGGAAATAGGAATCAATTTATAAACTCATGGTTTGTTGGTTTTTGGCCATATACTGATCCAAAATATGCCATAGTATATATGTTGGAAAAAGGTCCATATACCAACACAAGAGGTGCTGCGTCATATTTAAGAGAATTTTTACAGCAATGTGCGATTTATCAATGTGATTTTGAAAATAAAGACAATAAAGATATACCGGCCGCCTTACCAAAATCGACTACAACTATAAATGAAATAGAAATAGAAACATAAAAAATAATATGAAACGAGACGATTTCAAAAAAATAAAAATAGAAGAAGTCCCGGGAGTTTACTTTTTTCAAAAAGGAAAAGATATTTTGTATATTGGTAAGGCAGCATCTTTAAAAGAAAGAGTAAAGAGTTATTTTTCATCTGATCTTATAAAAACACGAGGCATGTTTTTGGTGGATATGGTGGCGAAAGCGGACAATATAAAATTTCAAAAAACTAACTCTGTACTCGAAGCACTTCTTTTAGAGACTGAACTCATAAAGAAAAATAAGCCGTATTATAACACTAAAGAAAAAGATGATAAAAGTTATTCTTATGTACAAATAACAGAAGATGATTTTCCTATTGTGCAAATAATTCGTGGTAAAGATCTTACTGATGCCCAAAAAAAATCAGATAGTTTCTTCGGTCCTTTTACCTCAACTGTACAACTTCGTGCCGCTCTTAAAATAGTACGTAAACTTTTTCCATATAGAGATGAAAAATGTCTTGTTGGAAAAAATAAACCCTGCTTTAACTTGCAGTTAGGTTTGTGTCCAGGAACTTGTGTTGATGCCATATCTATCAAAGAGTATAAAAAACAAATAGAGAAAATAAAATTATTTTTATCAGGAAATACAGATAAGGTACTGAAGATTTTACAAAAAGATATGTTGGACTTAGCAAAGAAAAAAGAGTTTGAACAAGCTGCATTTGTACGAAATAAAATATACGCTTTAAATCATATAAATGATATTTCTCTTATGAACAGAGAACAGTCAGAAAATGATGTGCGTATAGAAGCATATGATATAGCACATATGTCTGGTAAAAACATGATAGGTGTTATGGTTGTTATGTTAAACGGTCAGTTCTTAAAACATGAATATAAAAAGTTTATCATAAAGGGACAAGAAAATGCTGACGACGGCAAAGCTTTGTTTGAAGTTTTAACACGTCGCTTTAAACATACAGAATGGCAAAAGCCAAATCTTATAGTAACTGACGGAAATAAAGTTCAACTAGGTATAGCACAGCACTTTTTTAAAGATGCAGTTTCTATAGTAAAAGACGATAAGCATAGAGCTAGGGAAGTGTTGAATAAAGAAGTTTTAAAAGAGAAAAACATAAAAGAAGAAGAGATAATAAAAATAAATGCAGAAGCGCATAGATTTGCAATAAAGTTTTTTAGAGAGAAGTTGAGAAAGAGTGCTTTGTTATAGTAAAAAAAACACAACCACGATATAATAAAACCATGCAAAAGTTTCTATTTATTAAACCAGCACATATAGAAGATGAACAAGTCAGATATCATACAAGTGAAGATATTTTATCTTTAGAACAAACTCTTATAAAAATATATAAAGATATAAATATAGATATATGTGCAGTAACATTAGATGATGATTGGCTTATACAGGGCAGAAACATAACTCCAGAAGTTAAACTTAAAACTTATGATAGGGTTTTTGTATTTGTTCACAATATTGACAAGACTATTGACAACATAAATTCCATTTTAAAAATATTTTCTCATAAGTACACACATCTTTACAAAGCAGAAGACGAGATATTTCACAATGCAGAAAAACTAGAAAGTTTAATAAAAATAAACAATACAGCTGGTTTTAAAATAAAATTTCCACATCAAATACATATCAATGCACGTGAGTGTAATGACAATGCAATAACTACCGGAGAAATAGTTTCAAAACATATAAGGCATTTGTTTTTACCAATACATACTTTAGAGACAAAACATTCAAAACATAAAAATCATAAAAATATAAATCTTTCATACAATGCATTGGAGTTTATGGAAAATATAGACATATTCAGGCATAAGTTTGATGACTTAACATTCAGAGAGTATATAGAAGGAGAACATGTTTATATAACAGTTATACCAGATTTTAAAGGTCAAGATTTTTATACAGGTATACCGTTGGTTTTAAAAAACGTTAATGGTGTAGAAATTTTTGACATTGCCAATCTTTCTTTCTTGGAAAAAGAAGGAGTAAAAAATGTAGCTATAAATATTTCCAAAATATCTTTTCATAATCAGCCTGTGGTGTATAAACTTTCCGTTCACCCAAAAAGAGGGGTTTTTGTACAACATTCATCATCACTTTTAACATATCTTCTGTACTATCCTGACTTTGTATTTGAGACTGCGGGGTCTTTGGGTATAGATATTGAGGAATTTGTAGGGAAAATTTTTTAAGTAAATTTATTTATTGCATTCCGTTTCTGGTCCTCGGAGGTTTGTCTAGGACAAACACTCCTGCGGAGAAACTCATTCCATAAATAAATTTAAGTAATCTGACTCTCGAAAAAACAATAAATCTATGCTAAAATACTCATTATATGTCATACAATTTTTCAAATTTTTCAAATAAGTCTAAATCAATAGAAACATGGTTACAAAATGAGTACCAAAACATCAGAACTGGACGCGCATCAACGGCTTTTCTTGACCAGGTTCGTGTTGAATCTTACGGGGAAATGGTTCCTTTATCTAACGTCGCATCTATCGGTATAGAAGATGCAAAATGTATACGTGTATCACCTTGGGATTCTGGTCTTATAAAGGCAGTAGAAAAAGCAGTTATAGTAGCCGATCTTGGAGTATCAACATCAGTTGATGAAAAAGGTTTGCGTATTATTTTTCCAGACTTAACAGGGGAAAGAAGAATACAGTTAAACAAACAAGCAAAAGAAAAACTAGAGGAAGCAAAAGTCTCTCTAAGACAAGAAAGAAATGCTGTAAATGATGATATGAATACCCAAAAAAAAGATGGTTCCATGTCAGAAGATGAAGTTACAAGGGCAAAAAAAGAATTTGACAAACATATCGAAACAGCAACAGCTTCACTCGATGCATTATATACTAAAAAAGAAAAAGAAATATTAAACTAATATGTTAACTGCAATTTTATTTTTATTAATATTATCTATACTTGTTTTTGTTCATGAGTTAGGTCATTTTTTATTCGCTAAACTTTTTAAAGTTAGAGTAGATGAGTTTGCAATAGGTTTTCCTCCGAGAATATTTTCTTTTAAAAAAGGTGAAACAACATATGCTTTAAACGCATTGCCGCTTGGAGGTTATGTTAAAATACACGGTGAAAATCCAGAAGATGCAGACGATAAAGGGGATAAAAGAAATTTTCAAAATATAAACTGGATAAAACAAATCATCATACTTTCAGCGGGTGTTTTGTTTAATATATTATTTGCATGGTTTTTAATGTCAATTACTTTATTTGCAGGAACATCAAAACTGGCATTAGATGGTGTTAATGAAAAATACATAGAAGGAGAAAGACAAGTTTTAATACATCAAACATTGAAAGATAGTCCGGCTGATATTGCGGGTATAAAGGCGGGAGATTATGTGTTGTCTGTAAACGGATCAAGTACAACGGATATAAAACAAGTACAAGAAAGTATTAAAAATGCACCTGCAACTTTCGAGATAATTTTATCTAAAAATAATGCAACTTCAAGCATAAAAGTTGAAAAACTAGATAACAATACTATAGGTGTTGGATTAGCTGAAACCGCCAAGGTTCGTATGGATGTATTGCCGAGTCTATATTATGGAGCGCAGGCAACTTACAACCTAACAGTGCAGATATTTACAGGTGTTATAGATTTCTTTGGAAAATTGTTTATAGGTCAAGGGTCATGGGATGAAGTCTCTGGTCCTGTTGGTATAGCAAAAGTTGTCGGTACATCTTCAGAAGAAGGTTTTACTTCACTTTTGTTTGTAACTATACTTATATCTATATCTCTAGCAGCTATGAACATACTTCCTTTTCCAGCACTTGACGGAGGTCGTATAGTTATAGCATTTATAGAGGGTATTTTTAGACGAAAGTTGTCAATAAAGTTTGTTAACTCTTTAAATTCTATTGGTTTTATATTATTATTAACATTGATGTTGATTGTGACAGTTAAAGATATTTTATAAAAAATGGATAATAACCCATACAATAATAACTATCATAAATATTTAGAAAATCTAAAATCTGATTTAGATAAATCTAATTCTTTTGTAAATTCTGATTATAAAACAAATTCATATCAGACTGAAAATGAAAAAAATAAATCTAAAATAAGTTTAACTAGACTCAGTCTTTTTTCCATAGCTATAGTTGTTGTAGGCATATCAGTTATTTCTTTTGTAACACAAAGTACGCTTTTATTTTTTGATAATAATAAAACACAAAATAATAATATTGTTAAAAATACTCAAGATACAAAAACAGATCAAGAAAAACTAGACGAAGAATTAAAAAAGATATATGTAAGAGCTGATTTGAATAATGATATCTTTGGAAAAGATAATTTACCTTTAGCGACATCGACTGCAGACACAGAAAACAAAGAAGTTTTTGATATTACAAAATATTTTAATGTAAATATACCAGGTGTTGCACGTATTGGATTTGATGAAAGATTTGGAAATGATTTTCTTACAGATAATATAAACAAGTATTCAGCCTCAACTCTAGTTATAGGTCAAAGGGATATACCTGATGAAAATGCACCTGGAGGAGCAGGTTATGACGAGACTTTAGAGGATAGATACGATATTTTTGAAAAAGCAGTTTTACCTATTTTAAGTTCTCGTGCATATCTTATGGCTGATTTAGGTACAGGGGAAATTATACTTGAAAAAAATTCAGACACGGTTTACCCTATAGCATCTGTTAGTAAACTTATGACAGCCGTTATAGCAACTGAGAAAATGAATCTTAGTGACATTGCTATAGTTTCCAGTGATGCAACAAACGCATATGGTGGACAGGGTGGCTTAAGGCTTGGTGAGAAAATAATACTTTCTGATCTAATATATCCACTTCTTATGGAATCATCAAATGATGCTGCTGAAGTTTTTGCTGATCATTATGGTAGGCAAAAGTTTATGGATGAGATGAATAAAAAAGCTACTAGTATAGGTATGGAAAATACTTATTATAATGATCCTTCAGGACTTGATCCAAAAAATAGTTCCAATCCAAAAGATCTTTTAAAACTTGTTAGATATATTTGGAAAAATGATCCAAGTATATTTGCCGCTACTCGGGTTAGACAGTTTTCTATAAAAGGTCATACATGGTCAAACAGAAATGCGCAACTTCCACTTGCAGGTTTTGTTGGAGGTAAAAATGGTTTTATAGATCAGGCTTTGCAAACTACGTCATCTATTTTTGAAATACCTACACTTAAAGGGGGCACAAGAAAAGTAGTTATAGTGATACTTAAAAGTAATGATAAAAATGGCGATGTTGTAAAATTGATAAATTTTCTTAAAAAGAGTGTGGTGTATACACCGTAGCAAATTTATTTACTCCACTACGTTTCTGGTCCTCGGGGGTTTGTCTAGGACAAACACCTCTGCGGAGAAACTCGTTTCGTAAATAAATTTAGTAGACCTGTCAATGACCTATTTTGATTTATATGGTAAAATACACAACATGCAAGACGACCAAAAGAAACAAAATGACATAACCTATTTTGGTATAACCGATGCTCGTGGTAAACAGGTTAAGTTTGGCATACGTAAAGAAGACCGTCTTCGTCATATGTACGTTATAGGAAAGACTGGTATGGGAAAGTCTACCTTACTTGAAAACATGGCCATACAAGACATACAAAACGGTGAAGGTATGGCATTTCTCGATCCTCACGGTAAAACTGCAGAGATGCTTTTAGAGTTTGTTCCGGAACATCGTGTGAAAGATGTAATATATTTCGCACCTTTTGATCTTGAAAACCCCGTAGCTTTGAATGTACTCGAAGATACAGCGCCAGGTGATGAGTCATCACAAAGTATACGTTCACAGTTTATAGTATCAGGTTTGATGTCTACTTTTAAAAAAATATGGAAAGATCAATGGTCAGCTCGTATGGAGTATATACTTAACTATACTCTTTTAGCACTTTTGGAAATACCCGAAGCAACATTACTAGATGTAAACCGTATGTTGTCCGACAAGGCTTTCCGCAAGGATGTTGTGGAAAGACTTAAAGAGCCGACCGTGAAAGCTTATTGGGAAAAAGAGTTTGCATCCATGACTGATAAGATGGTAGCTGAAGCTGTACCTGCTATACAAAACAAAGTAGGTCAGTTTATTTCAAATTCACTTATAAGAAATATTATTGGACAAACCAGATCATCTTTTGATTTTAGAAAAGCTATGGATGAAAAGAAAATAATTATTTTCAATCTTTCTATAGGGCGTATAGGTGAAGATGCTGTAAACTTGCTTGGATCACTTTTTGTAACAAAAATATATCTTGCCGCCATGAGTCGGGCTGACATGTCTGATCGTGAGATGCGTGACGTACCAAACTTTTATCTATATGTGGATGAGTTTCAAAACTTTATAAACGATTCATTTGCACAGATACTTTCTCAGGCTCGCAAATACAAGCTTGGACTTATAGTCGCACATCAATACGTTAAACAAATGACAGAAATAGTTCACGACGCTATCTTCGGAAACGTGGGTACTATGATTGCATATCGCATAGGTGCAGAAGATGCGGACGCGTTTGAAAAAGAGTTCAAGCCAACTTTTCTACCTGAAGATTTTACTAACATAGGACGTTTTCAAATGTATCTTAAGCTTATGATAGACGGCGTCACCTCCTCAGCTTTTTCCGCTACAGGTATGGGACCATGGCCAGAGCCTGAACAGAGTTTTGTGAAAGAGATTGTTGAGTCATCACGTGCACTATACTCTCATCCACGAAAGGAAGTTGAAGCACATATACTCAAATGGACACTTGGTGGAGAGAAAGGGGGAAAGTCAGAAACTGAACAAAAACAGAATCAAAATAATAACTCAACTCAAAGTCAAACAACGTCACCTCGTGCTAAAGTTTTTGAGTCTCGAGATATGCAAAATCAACAAAGACCTAGAACAGAAGTGAAAAGGGATATACCTAGAGATGATTTTCGTCCAAGAGATAACGCGAGAAATGATATTAGAACCGAAACAAGAGTTGATACAAGACCCGAGATAAGGTCACCAAAACCTCAACCTGTGCACAATCCATTCAAAATGGCCTTTAAAGAAATAGAACAAATAGCCGATAATGAAGTTGTTGATATAAATAAAAAAAATACAGAACATGATGTCACAAAAGTTCCGGAAATCACATTTGAAGATATGAAGGTAAGTGTTGATAAACAAAAACTTACACGAAAAGAAATAGATGAAGATACTCTTAAAAACGTTTTAGGTTTGAAGGAATAATTCTGTCAAGTGTGTTGTCAAGAAGTTTTCGTCCACGACGCTCAAAGACTTTATGTACAGCGAAAGAAAGTAATACTATAAACACCAGCATAAAAGTGAATGACAAATACAAAGGTATATTTTTTATATCTGCATAAGTAAAAAGTATGCGACCGATCTGATGATGTAGTAGATATACAGGGAAGGTTAACAGTCCAAGTATGTTTATGTATTTATTATTTGGAATAATAAACTTATTTAAAGATATTAGTAAAAATATCACATAAAAGACAAGTATATATAAAGCTATAGTTGTAGAACTGAAAGGTATACCATAACCTTCACTTAGATAAGGTATACGTCTAAAGGTAAATATAAGTGCAACTATAAAAGTATTGCACAGTGCAAATATTCTCCAGTTGTTTAATCCTTTTTTATATATTTTATAGAAAATAATTCCGGCAACAAAATAAGGTATCCACATTATAGCTTCTTTATCAAAAATAGGTACAAACAACATTAAAACTGAAAGTATAATAGCCAGAGGTTCTATGTCTTTAAATTTTTTAAATAATAAAAGTATAAATATAACTAAGTAAAACTTCATCTCAATAAACAGAGTCCAATAAGTTCCGTCCAACGCATCTGCATTGAAAAGTTCTGGCATCATAGTCATACTTGCCAAAAATCTTGTCCACGACATCTCTGAATATATAAGATGTCCTCCAAAGATCAGAAACAAACTTGTTATGATGGCTGATACCCAAAACACAGGGTATAAACGACCAACACGAGATTTGAAAAAAGCATATGCCCCACGTCCTTCGGCCGAAAGTGAGATCACGAAGCCTGATATGATGAAAAAAAGATCCACACCAAGATAGCCATATTGAGAAAGTTGACGAAGCAGCGGTATGTCCACATAAGGAACATCTCTATAGTAAAAAGAGAAGGTATAATGATATATAACCACACCAAGTGCAGCTATGAAGCGAAGTGTGTTTATAGAGCCTATTTTAGCCGTTTGAGCAGGTGTCTGGTTGGGGTTCTGGGGTATATTTTCAACTGTCATATAAACCTTAGATTAGCAGAAATATGAGGTGTAGTCTATTTATAATCGCTTCAAAAAACCAGGTACTATTCTATCTATTTTATGATCAATGAATACACGACCGTGACGTTCAAATAATTTGTGTATAATATATGACAGCACAAATAGTAAGAGTATTATAAAAACAAAGGAAATATAAAGTGGAATATTTTTTATATTTGCATATGTGAAAAGTATTCTGGCTATTTGTTGATGTAAAAGATAAAGAGGGTATGTTAATACACCGAGTATATTTACGTATTTATTATTTGGTATTTTAAACTTGTTCAAAGATATTAGTAAAAAAATTATAAAAAAAGAAAGTATATATAAAGTTATGGTTGTTGGGTTAAAGTCGGCGCCAGCGAAGTTCGCATTGTGATTGGGTATACGTGCTAGTGCAAAATATATAGAGATAAACAAGGTGTTACATAAACCAAATATTCTCCAAGGGGTTAAACCTTCTTTGTATACTTTATAAAATAATATGCCGGCTATAAAGTATGATGTCCATATAATAGGCATATCTGTAAAAAATATTCCTAAAGCGATAAAAACAGATGTAATTATGGAAAATAATTCTATTCTCTTAAATTGTTTAAAAATAAGTAATAGTAATATTATAAAATAAAATTTAATTTCAACTGCTAGTGTCCAGTATGAAGGATCAAGTAATGTATATGAACCAGGTATGATTTGAGGGACCATGGTTAAGTTTGCTAAAAACTTATTTAAACCAAGTGGTTGATTTATAATAGCACCACCAAAAACTAAGAACACACCTGTAACTACAGCTGATGCCCAGAAGACTGGATAAAGTCTACCTAGTCTGGACTTTAGAAAACTATAAGCATTTCGACTTTCTGCAGATAGTGAGATAACAAAACCTGATATTATAAAAAAAAGTTCAACTCCAAGATATCCGTATTTAAAAAGTTCACGAAGCACTGGTATATCAACCTGCGTAGTCTTCGCATAATAAAAAACAAAACAAAAATGATAAAATAAAACAAACATACAAGCCGCGAAGCGCAATGCGTTTATCGATCCTATTTTCTGATTATTTGAAGCTGTGTTTTCTAGGGTCATGATACGAGTATCTTTCTATTATAGCACAATGACACCTAGATAAAGTTTTTTGTAAGAAAAAAGATGTTTCGTATACGACGTATCTTTTGTATAAAGAGTATATAAAATAAGATGAAAAATAGTTTTTTATTGACTTATGAAAATGATATTTTACTGTTCTAAAGAAATTTGACCAAAGATTATTTGCCTATATAATTATGCATATGAATCAAGAAATGAAACACGCCTTCGAAGGTATAAAAACTCATATAGACACACAAATCTCTCATGTAAGGGAAGATATTGTTTCTCTGGAAAACCGTATGACAACTAAGATGGTTGAACTGGCTGATTTTATGATGGAATCTTTAGAAAATACTAAGGTTGAGTTAAGGGGTGAGATTAAGGAAAGTGCAAATACTTTACGTACAGAACTAAAAGGTGATATTTCTGATTTACGTACAGAACTAAAAGGTGATATTTTAGATACTAAAATAGAGCTTAAAAAAGAGATAGCTAGCTCTGCTTTTCTGATAAGAGAAAGTACGGTATCTAAACATGATTTTTCTTTATTAACAAAAAGAGTTGAAGTTTTGGAAGGATAGTTTATAGCTGTATCCAGTTTTTTGGCAAAATATCAAGTTCATTTGCACTTTTATCTTTAGTCCATTGTTTTGGAGTTATAACTATTTTACCATCTTTTTGATTTAGATAAGCACCCCACCATGAAAAAGTTGAGTTGGCGATAATGTTGTGTTTACATTGACTCATTAAAAACATTTCTTCAACTTCTGTTATGTTTTTGTCTGATACAAAAACAGTATTTCCAATGTTTAGATTTTTACGTACCCATTCTATATCATCGGAGAATATGAAAAAAAGGGGATTATTGATTTTTGATTTTATATAATGTTCAGCATGATAATAATATTCTAAATCACAAAGTTGATGATGTTTATTGTTTACATAATCACCACGGCGTATGTGTAGTGATACAGAGTTTGTTTGAAGTTTTATGTTGTTGACTATGTTCTGTGTTTGAGTTGATAGAGGGTTTTTGAGGGTTAGTTCTTGTAGGATTGTGTCTTTTATTTCGGCGAAGTATTTTTCAGATTGAAAAAGGGGATAGTTGCCTGTGATTTTTGAGATTACTTTTTTGAAAAATTTTGTTATACGGTTTTTTGGGTTTGGTGAAAATTTTGCTTCAGGATTTATATTAAATCGGTCCAAGAGAAAAGGGCGGGGTGTATCTTTTTTTGAACGAGAGTTGATGAAAAATGAAGTATCGAAAACAACTTCTTTTTTGTCTATGATTTCTAGCTTTCGACCATGGACGTATTGGAAAAGTTGATTGCCGAGGCCGCCGGTTATGGGGATTACTGTTGGGTTAGACATTGGATTTTATATTTCTTAATTTGTTTATAATCTTAGCTAATGTGTAAAAACTGTATTGGTTTTTATATCGCTCTATAATAAGTTTTTGTGTATCTTGCCCTATTTTTATTTTCTCTGCATTACTTTGATTGTTATGTCTTCTGTAGGCTGTGGTGTTCTGGTATAGGTTTGCGAACTTATATTTGATACCTATTTTAAGCCATAGATCATAATCTTCCCATATAGGTAAGGATTCATCATATGAACCAAGGTCTATGATTTCTTGTTTTTTGTACATAACAGAGGAGTGGCAGAAAAAGTTTTTTAAAAGGAGGAGTTTTTTTATACCGAAATTATTTGAAAGATATTTTATTTTTTTGAGAATGTTGTTGCTTTCATCCACCACAGTCATGTTTGTGCCTATGAGTGTGTAGTCAGGGTTTGTATCTAAAAACTCTTTTTGAAGTGCAAGTTTATTGTTATCAGTCCAATAATCATCACTATCGAGTACTGCAATGTATTTGCCGTTTGATAGGCTCAGGGCTTTGTTTCGGTTTTTTGTTATGCCGAGATTTGTTTTGTTCTGTATGTATTTTACGCGAGGGTCAGTTAGGTATGGTTGCAGTATTTGTTCTGTGTTGTCAGTTGAAGTATCATCCAGTATCAGTAGTTCAAAGTCTGTAAAAGTTTGAGATAGAACAGAGTCTATAGCCTGAGCTATGTAATGAGCACGATTGTAGGTACACATATGTATGGTTAGGGTGGGGATGTTGTTCATACTCTTATTCTAATCTATTTTTTGATAAACCAAAAACATCCACAGCTGTATTTTTCATCTTTCACAAGATTAGGATCTGCGTTTATTATTATTCCTCCTTTGCTTGAGTGTTCGGGTATGAGTGAAAATTCTTTCAATTCAAAACCTTCGAAATATGAAATGATTTGCTCATGTGAATATATACGATGTGCATTAAACTCAATCTTTGGCTGTCCTACAGGTGTTACGAACAAAATGTTTCCACCAGGATGTACAACTCTTTTAAGTTCGTCTATGGCTTTAATATCACCTTCAGGATCTATAGGGTCACCATATCTTCCAAGTCCAACATGTTCTATTGTATGCATACAAGATATTGATTTTACACTATTGGTTTCAAAAGGGAGAGAGTGTAGATTTCCTTCTAAACTTTTAAGTCCAGAGAGATGTAGGTCTGCAGGTCTATAGTCATAAAAATCAACATCAGTAAAGGCAGAGACTATTCCACAAAAATACAGACTCGAGGATATATCTACATGTTTGATAGAATTCATTTCTTTTACTTTTCTTGCGGCCCAAGATGTGTGATAAACATAGTGACGGTCAAATCCAGTTTTAATGGTTTTATCTTTTACCTGAGGGTAAAAATCTTTAAAGTTTATGGAAAATCTATTATTTTTGTTAGATGATTTTTTAAATGCAAAATAATCTTTCAGAATGAAAGGGTATAGGGTTATTCGGATGAGTTTTTTAATGAAGTTTTTCATAGATAGTGTTTATGTATGTTTCTGCAAATTTTTTATAACCAATTTTTTCTAGATATGGATCAAATATATGATTTAATTTTTTCCCTTCTTCGTTTTTATCATATTCCAAAGTTTCAATTATTAAAAATCTAGGTCTGAACTTATTCCAATCATTACTTTCTAATACCTCCATATCAAAACCTTCCGTGTCTATAGACATAATATCTATTTCTCTATTTGCAGCATGCTTTTCTAAAATATCTTTTAAAGGTGATATAAGAATCTTTATAGTTTTATCAAGTGGGTGCCCCATCTTTATGTATTTGTCTGCGGCATCATCATCAAAAGTTGAAAGTGTACTTTCTTTAAATATGTGAAAGTTCATAACTGAATCAGTTTTACCTATACCTACGTTTAGATTTACATCTCTTTTACGAAGTAGTTTGAATAGCCACATTCTCGAGTGGTTTGGTTCTATGTTTATTCCAGTCCAGCCTTTGTTATAAAACAAAAGAGTGTTGTTAAACTTGATAGGGTGGTTAGCTCCAATGTCCACATAGAAACCATCTTTTTTGTTTGGCAGTAGGGATTCTATGATGAGGTCTTCACCGCATTGACTACTCACAAGTCTCAGCCCGAATATTTTTAATAGGATTTTATTTAACATGGTTTTTTATTATTTTTTTCTTATATATTGATAACCATCCGATTGAATATTTTATAATAAGTGATATTTTACCAATAAGAGTTTGACTGTTTTCTTTTCCTATTAAAAGCATCTCTTTCAGTCCTTTTATTATTCCTCTTGCTGACTGTGAAGCCCCTAACTCTTCTTTTTTATAGTATCCAAAAACAATATTTGAATATTCTATTTTTGGATTTGTTTTTAAAACCTTAACCCAAAAATCATAATCCCCAGCAACTTTATATTTTGTATTGAAACCATTAACTTTATGAAAGAGTTCTCTTTTAAAAAAAACTCCAGGTTGTACCGGAATTCCTCCTGTATTTTTAAGTAAAGATTTTTTGTAAGTAAAAGGGAAGTCTGGTTTAAAAGTTTTAATAACATCACCGTCAATTACATCAACATAACCACATATAATATCAGTCTCAGGATTTGATTTAACTTTATTGAATATGTGTTCGTAAACCTTATCATCGTAATAATTATCAGCATCAATCCAGGCAACAAATTGTCCAGTGGCTAGTCTAAAACCCTTATTCATTGCATCGGCTATACCTGTATCTTTTTCTGACTGCCATACCATATTATATGTTCCTTGATATTTTTTTATTATATCTACTGTTTTGTCAGAAGATAATCCATCAACTATAATATGTTCAATATTTGGATTGTTTTGTTTTTTGATACTCAGTATACAGTTTTCAATTGTTTTCTCACTATTGAAAACTGGGGTTATGATTGATATTAATGGCTTCATGGTATGTTATCTGTTTTTAATTGCTACTATATGATATGCATTCTTCGGATTGTTATATACAATCGGCTGACTCATGTCACAAATCATACCACCGATAGTTATTGGTTTTATTTTTGGAATCCATAACTCTTTTCTTAAAGCTTTTAATCCAGATAATCCGAAGCATTTGAATCCAAGATCTGTAAAATCCTTCACTGTCCAACCTGACAAATGTCTCTGGTAAATATTTTCATCATATGTATCTTGCTCAACAAAATCATTTGGAGTGATAATTATAATTTTTTTTGCAATCCTCTCTAGTTTTGGAAGGAAGGTGATAAAATCTTCTCTTTTGATATGTTCTACAACATCAACCATTATGGCACAGTCGAAAGAATCTTCAGGAAAGTCCACTGTTAATATATCTTGCTCGATATATTTTGTATGTATTTTCTCCACATCTATGTTGTTTTGAATATATGGATGGAAAATATCAACCCCAACAGAATATAATTCTAAATCAGGCTCTTTTTTGAGCATCTTAATAGGGGAATGAGGGCCACACCCTAAGTCTAGAACCTTGTCTCCTTTTTTTATTTCTTGCCTAAATATCTTTTCGATGATTTGGTCAGTTGAAGGATATATTTTTCTAAATGCTGATTTGATTATTTTTTTCATATATTTATTTATTATTTAATATTATAGTTAACCCTTCTTCTAGTTTGACTGTAGCTTGCCAATTTAAATATTTCTTTGCTTTTTTTGTTGATAGTTTAAATCTCATCATCTCTCCATTCCTATCGGGAAGATAATGTGGGGTGGACTTTTTGTTTAGTATCATGGCTATTTTTGAATATAAATCATTAAGAGTTGTCTCTTTACTTGTTCCAATGTTAAATATCGGGGTATGTGTCCCGTCATTTTTATAGTCTAAGGCTGCAATATTAGCATTAGTTACATCATCAATAAAAACATAGTCTCTTGTTTTTGTACCATCTCCGTATATATTGGCTGATCTGTTATCTTTAATACTTCTAATATAATCAGCCATAGCACCACCTATTTGTCTTGGTCCATAGACCGTAGCGTATCGTAAAATTACATAATCTATATTATACGTTTTACCAAAGAATTCTAAATATTTTTCTGTTGAGGATTTGTTGATGATATAAGGATTATCAGGTATGATTTCATGATGTTCTGGTGTGGGTAAAATCTTTGTATTTCCATATACAAAACCTGAAGATATTCCAATTATCTTTTTAACACCATATTTTTTAGAATTAAACATTATATTTAAATTTCCAACCAAACTTTTAATATCAAAAAGCGGATCCTCTATAGATTTAGGTACAATAGTATTACATGCTAGGAGATAAACAATTTCTGGTTTCTCTTTTTTAATAATATCTTCAACTTTTGGATTATTAATATCAATTTTATAAAACTTGGCTTTAGGGTTTATATTTTTTTTGTTTCCTGTACTTAGATTATCTATAATGATAACATTAGCCCCTTTTTCGATTAAGGTGTCTACAAGGTGAGAGCCTATGAATCCCGCACCACCTGTTACGAGTATTTTTTTATTTTTTAGTTTAGTTTTCATGTTGTTTTAAGACTTTAAGGATGTTGTTTATTGCGTTTTCATAAGTATATGATTTTATAATCTCTTGCTGTTTTCTGATTATATCAAAATATTCAGTTTTTGAAAGAGATAATGTATTGTCTATTGTTTCTTCAATATTTTCACCCTCTATGAATGATTCACCGAGAATATCTTTAAATTTTTGAATGTTAGTAATACCAAGTTGTCCATATGAGATGTTTTTAAACACCCTACAAGGTAAGTAGTCAACTTCTGTTTGAAATCGTCCCGCTATTGCAGGTGCAATCCTTGACCGTCTCACAAAAAAAGTATTTAAAAAATCAGGTATAAACCTTAACTGTATAAATCTCAAACCATGTTTTTTTAAGGCATTTTTTAATTCATTTATTTCATTTAAGTTTCCTCTATTTAGAGTATCGTTCCAAACACTACCAACCCAAAATACAAGCTTGTTTTTACTGAAAACTGGCTGTTTAAATTCTTTAGCTAATAAATCGGTACCCCAAGGTTGATACAGGGTTTTTGTATTTTTATCAAAATAGGTAACAGGACCCCATTTTTCAATATCTGGAATCGTATTTACAATATTGTTATAGACTTGTAAAAACATAAGTTTATCTTTGGGTAATTTTTTTAGAAATATATCTTTAAAATTATGAAGACAGTAAAAAACATCATCACGTACAGGAAGGTTATATTCTTCGAAGGTATGTTTTTCAGGCACCATTTTTCCGACAGGGTCTGCAGAAATTATTAAATCACCTGGAAGTATGTATTTTATACTTTTCTTTTCGTCTTCAATCCATAAAGTACTATAACCAAGTTTTTTTGCGTTTTTGTAAAATGCCTGATGGATATGGCGATGGGTGTGATACTTATTTTTGAGTCCCCAGATGACTATTCTTTTTATTTTATTATTTGCGATGTTGTTCATATTAATTAAATTTTAAAATGTTTTTTTATTTGTTCGGCATAATCTGTACAAATTGCATCAGGTTTTATTTTTAAAACTTTCTCTAATCTTTTAAATACAGTTTCTATGTTTATTCCATCTGGGTGTTTTTCTGTAGATTGTAGCATTGGTGAAGTCGCGTGTAGCTCAGGAGAGACAATGGCAACTAAAAACCCCAAATCCTTGATATGTTTTATGTTTTCTTCATTATATAACTCCTTTTCTACTCCAGAATAATCTTTTTTATCCCATTCATCAAGCCAAACCCAATCAAATAGATTTTTATATTTTTCCAGAGATTCAATGTTAATTAGTGTATTTTCAGTACTACTATTAAAACGCTCTATGTCAAAAGTATGAGAAACCGACGGGGCAATTTTAATATTTTTGTTTTTTGATTTTATGTATTGTGCTATTTCTATTTTAATATCAAATAAAAAGAATTTACTTAAATCACTTAGTGAAATAATATCAATTATTTTGTCAATATTTTCTAGGTTAGATTGTAATTGTCCCTTGATATGAATTGCAGATATTGAATGATTATTTTGATATTTATCCATATAGTTAAGAATCTCTTCAAGAGTAATGATATTGTATTTATTAATCTCAATATCTTTTAATTCTGTTTCTTCTATCATTCTAGTATCTTTTCCGTTGGATATACGTTTTAAATCTGAATCATGTAAGACTATAACTTGCCGATCTTTTGTCAATTGTATGTCAAATTCTAAACCGAAACCTTTTTTAAGTTGATCTAAAAAAGCCTCTTCGGTACTTTCTAGATAAGGGTTATCTTCAATAATATTTATACCTCTATGTGTTATAAGATTCATTTATGTATAATATGACTTATTTATAAAACTATTTCTTTTTCATCAAGCTTTTTTATAAATTTATTTAAATCTTCTGGAGTGCCTAATCCATGTATTTTACTAACCTGTATTTTGTCGGTAGCAATTTTTTTATGTTTCAATATCAATTCGTTATAAACAGGGCAAACATAAAATTCGTTGTTAGATTTTATGTTTTTTTTAATCATATTTTCAGCGCCCTCAACAAAGTCCTTACCTTCCTTAAAATAGTAGATTCCTACAGTTGCTTCATTTGATATGACTTTTTTTTCCGCTGTTTCTAAAACCAAATTGTCTGAATTTAATCTAACATAAGACCATTTTGGGTGGCTTGATTCAAATGTCATTATATTCCCATCCAAATCATCCTTGCTTGATTTATCTATAAAAGAATTTATGTCCGTTTCTATATATTGATCAGAGTTTGCTATAAGCAAAGGATTTTCATCATTGATATATTTTTTTGCACACAGGACTGTACATGCAGCACCTTCGGTTATGCCATTTATTTGGATAACCTCAAAATTATTTTTTGTAGTATTTTTGAAAATGTTGTACAAGTCATATTTTTCATAATGCTCTTTTTGACATATAAAAATAAATTTGTGATCTACTCTAGGGTTAAGATTTTTAATTACAATTTCAATCATTGTCTTTCCATAAATATCTATAAGAGGTTTAGGGAAAGCATATCCAGCTTCTTGAAATCGTGATCCTTTTCCTGCCATTGGTATTACTATGTTTAACATGATTATTTTTTTATTATATATTTATCATTAATTGTTGATGGTGTTTTAATAACTGCAGTTGTACCACTTGAAATACATTTAAAATCAGTTATATCTCCAGGTGATAGGTGAATTATATCACCTTTTACGTAATGTATGTCATTCATAATAAATTCACCGTTTACAATTACTGTCACTTCATCCGCAATCTTGTGAACATGCCTTTCCTCGCAATCTCCTTTATTGTAATCCCTAACCATAAATTCAAATTCATTTGATTTTATAATTGATGGTTCGAAATTTCCAATTATCCAACCTCTTGTAAAATCTGCTAAATTATATTTTTTCATATTACTTTTTAAAAATTATTGATTCAAATAATGAGATGTCTACATCATCGACACCTTTAACTTCATACACTGTTGCACCGCTCGCTTTAGCACTGGCTATTCCATGTGGTGAATCTTCTACAATTATACATTCAAATGGTTGTGCCCCAAGTCTATTCATTGCTGTTAAGTACATTTCTGGATGAGGTTTAGGGTTAATAACTTCATCATTTCCTATTATTATATCAAAAAAATCAAACAGATGTGCATTTTTAAGCATTAAATGTAAGGTTTCTCGAGTTGAGTTTGAGCAGCAGCCTATTTTAAAACCCTTGTTTTTTAATTCTTTCAATAGGATAATTTTTGAGTAACTCGGTGGACAATATTTTGGAATAATTTCTTTTGTATATTGTTGTTTTATTTCATTAATAAAATCACAAAGACCAGAAGGTAACCTGTTTTGGTTTTCAAGCTCTGCAACTTTTCTTTTGGTTGGTAGACCGTTAAAAAACTCAAAATGTTCTTTGGGGTTTATTTCTGCACCAAAAATTTTGAGAGCTTTATTTAAGGATTCAAAATGCCCATTCGGCATATCAACCAAGACTCCATCTAGATCAAAAAGCACTATTTTAATATGACTCATAATATGTATTTATATCATTTTATTTACTCTTTTGTAAGGGGTTAATGGATCGAATCATTTTCACAATATTTCTTAATTTGTCATTAAGAAAGAACATTGCTTCTTCGATATAATCCTCTTTAATTTTAATTGAATTATTTGCATATTTATTTAATATTTTTTTGTAATCATTAAAACTATATAAACCACTATTACTCAAAGAAGGGATTTGATCGTATGCCTTTCGTTTTGATTTTAGCCACGAAATCTTTATTTGATCTGTGTTTAAAAATATACAATTATTGGAAAAATATTTTTCCGATAAAATAATATTTTCTTTTGTCTTTAATTCTTTGGTAGATAAAAAGGGAATAGGTATATGTTTCCTCAGAAAATTTATCCAAATAAATTGTTCTGGATAAATAGGATTGATGGCATCTTTATCATTTTCGTCTTTAAAAATTTCATTTTTTAGTGGTATATCAAACACTTCTTTAATATCTTCAGTTTCCCCAAATAAGAACCAATCGCATATATTAAAAGGGAGTTTGTATCTTCTGTTTGGGTTTGCTGTTGTAACTGTAATTATTCTCTTATTTAATATTTTATATTCTTCGTCAAAGCTTAAGGAGTTGAATTTTTCAAAAAAATCCAAAAACTCTGAATTTAAAAAGAGTAAATCAGATCTGGTTTTGACTGTATACTGAGTGTCTGATTTTTTTATCCCATTTATACTTGATAATATTTGTCTAAAACAATTTGAATTATATGCTCCCATTAAATTTGTTCCAGGATCTTCGTTTTCTACAAGTAAATCATAGTCAAGATCATCCACGTTGCTTCCTTTCCATGTCGAGAGAATAATTTTAGATCCAGAAAGATTTTTCCTTATGCTTTTTAAGCATAAAAAAGTAAGTCTTTTGTTTGTTGGATCGGTAGGTTTTCCTGAAATAGCACCTTGTACTACTACTGTAATATCTTTAGATTGTATTGAACTCATAATTATTTTATCTTTTTTCTATATATATATTTAATTTTAACATAAATTGAATTCGGTAATATAAATTTAAAGAAATAGTTTATGTAAGGAGTTAGTATTCCGTAGAGATAATATATATATTTAAAAAGACCCAATCTGGAAATTTTAAAGTATAGGTTTTTGTATTTTTGTTCATATAAAAAAATATAAGGTGATTTTTTAAGATATTTATACCAAATATTTTCACATGACCCTGGAAATAAATTATTCCAAGGTTTACCTGCAGCATAGTGAAACACTACTGTATCTTGTATAAATTTTTCATCTATATAATTAAGGATTCTGAGTTTGTTATTTCTATAAAAATTCGTAATCTCATCATTATTGTATATAGTAGGGAGTGAGGCAATTTTGTTGTAGAACATGACATTAATAACATCTTGATCAACGACCTTTAGATTTTCTCCAAGAGAGCTTATTACTTTAATTGATTCTTTATAATTTAAAATTTGTTTTACTTTTTGGAAATCAAAAAGTAAAACTCCTGACTGGTAATAATCGCCAAGGGTTAATAGGTTTAATCGTGGTCCAAAATCTTTATACTCAATTTCTGTCTTAAGAGCTGCTATGTATTTATTTTTTAAATCAAAATCAAAAAGATTGTTTAATGATTTATTTATAACGGTGTCACAATCTAAATATAATACTCTGTCTAGGTTTTCTGGAAGTAATTCTGTGACTAAAAGTCTATAATAAGCTTCTTTTGTCCATCTAAGTGTTGGTGCACTGTTAAAGTAATATTCATCTATATATATAAGTGAAATAGTCTGATTGTATTGCTGGGCAAGTGTGTTAAGTTTTTGTTTTTGATCTTCTGATAGGGAACTATAAAAAACATAAACTGTAACTGAGCTACTTTTATTATTTTCAAATATAGAGGTAATCGATACAGTCATTGGCATTGCATAGTTAGTATCACAGCAATAAAGGATGTTCATTTGTTTTTCTTCTTTCATATTTTTTATTCTTTAATAAAAAAGTCATCACAGACAATTCTAGCCACATATCTGTATCCTTTGTCTTTTAAATATTTTCTAAGATTATTATCTCCAAGTTCAGATCCTAATCTTTTACCTAAAAAAGGTAACTTTTGAAAACCTAAATCATTTTCTATGCTAATTACTTTTATATTAACCTTAGAAAAGTCTAGACTCTTTAACACATTCATTTCATATCCCTCAACATCGATTGAAAGATAATCAACTTCGTCTATTGAATTTTCTGAAAGAATATCACTTAATCTTTTTTGTTCTAGGGATATCGTTTTATGATCAGTCTTGACTTTATTAAAACCTTCAACGCCAGATAGGCCATGCTCTTCAGGATTTCCTTCAATAAAATTAACTTTTTTATTTTCTGGACCAATTACATAATTAAGACATTTGGTTTTCCTTGTGTCCGGCCAAAGATTTCTCAAGTTTTCCTGAGGCTCTATAGCTAGACCATTCCAACCATTTGATTCCAATAGGAAAGTATTATTACAATTTGTTGGGTGATTAGCACCTACATCTAAGAAAAAACCATTAGTTTTCATTTTGAAAATTTTTTCAAACACGTATACATCCTGTCCAAATTGACTAGAGAATTTTTTATGTTCAAGGTCTTTAGGATTATTATCTATATATAATGAGAAATTCCTTGTGTATATTTTTAATACAAATCTCATTATAAACTTCCAAATCGTTTTTATTGTTTTTCTCATTATATTGTTTTTAAGATTAAATCTTTAAGTTTTGATTCTATGATTTCGGTAGAGTAATCTCCGGTAATCATTTCTCGACATTTTATATTGTGTATTTTGATTATATCAGGGTTGTTAATATAATATAGTATATTCGTAGCTAATTTTTCATGGTCATATATGTCGTGAAAAAGAGCTTTATCTTTATATACATCCACAAAAGACATTATAGTAGGGAGGCAAAGTGCACAACCTGTCAATGCGGCATCGTATACAGCAACACATTGACCTTCATCTAAAGATGAATTTAAATAAATTAAGTTTTCGTTTAGTCTTTGTGTTAAAATATCATTCGGTAAAAAACCATGTAAGATTATATCTTCTTTATGTTTTGATTCATTTATAAATTTTTTGACATTGTCATCCCACATGTTTCCTATAATGTTGAATTTTATATCCTTATGTGAAAGTTTAACAATCTCAAAGGCTTTAAGTATGGTTAATAAATCTTTTTTTGCGGTTACGTTTCCAAAATAGACCAAATCTTTTCTTGTGCTTATATCAGTATTTGTAAGTTTAAAAACACTTTGAGAAACTACTAGTGGTACAACATATAGTTTTTTTGTATTAACTTTTTGTTTTATTAAATAATCTTTTTCTGTTTCATTGTTTAACCTAATAGATGTAAAAAATTTATATACAAAATTTTGTATCTTTTGCCTTTTTTCATTTTGTCTTTTTGGTTGGGTATGTGCCATAAATATTGTTTTTCGTGTCAAAAAGGGAACAATGAAGGATTGCCATTCATAGCTATTTACATAGAATAAGCTATTTTGTACCGAAAACTTTAATACCAAAAATAAAAATTGTAAAATATTTTTATAATCAATAACTTCTATGGTTTTGTCAAAATTTGGATCATTTTCTATATTTTCTTTACTACCTTTAACTATTACATATGTTTTAAAACCTAAATCTCGGGCAACTTTTAAGAAGTGTAAGTGATAATTTTCTTCAGGTGAAAAACCGTACATGTGTTTTGAATAACCCCATATTATAGAAACAACTTTTTTATTTTTCATATTTTAATATTTTTAATTTATACATCATTAATATGATCAAAGGACCCACAGAATAGGATATCAAAGTTGCATAAGCTGAACCGTTTATGCCTAGTTTAGGTATCATAATCATGTTTAAAACTATATTTAATATAGCAGAAAAACTACTATAGAAAAATATTGTCTTAAGATGATTTTCTGTAATCAAATGCTTGTTGATTCCAACCCCTATAAACAAACCTATACTTGACCATATATATATTTGAAGTACTGATATAGATTCAATATATTCTCCTCCATATAGTATTTTTATAATAAAAGGTGCCAATAAAGTTACGAAAATAGATATAAATAAAGCAATGGATCCTAATAGTAAGTATAACTTTTTAAGCCTGTTTGTATAAAATTCCTTACCTCTTGTTTTTGCGTTTATGATAGCAGGCGAAAGAGAACCGGCTATGATTCCAGGTATAAAATACCATATCTCAGAAAGTTTTACTCCAGCAGCATATATTCCAACAGACTCTTTTTCCAAATAAAATTTAATCATAACTTGATCTATTCTTAATAATAGATAACCTGTGGCACCCGACAACATTAACAAAAATGATGATGATAGAAACTGTCTTGCAATGGTTTTGTTAAATACCCAATCTTTAATTTTTAAATCACTCTTTATATAACTCACCACATATAATACTGCACCCACAACATAGTCAAGGGTAAATGCGAAAATTATCCATATAACACCTTTGCCTGATAATATTATTGCTACCTTAAATAATGATACTAATATAGTACCAATTATTTGTACCTGGGCGTTTTTCTTTGCTTGTACTGTAGCCTGAAAATATGCTGAAATAACATTTACAGGTGACCAGATGAAAATAGTTGAATACAAAATTATCAACATTTTGGTAAATGTGTCAGGTTCTGTTACTAGACCAGTGATTGAAGATATTAAGAATGCTAAAAAACCACCTAAACTTAATAACCAAAAAGAGGTACCCAGTAATTCATTTCTCTTGTTTGGGTTTTTTACTAACTCTCTTATTAGTATTTCACCTATACCAAAGTTTGCAATAAAACTAAAAATACCAACAAATGCAAAGATGTAACTTATTGCACCATATTTGTCTGGTCCAAAGTATCGCGCCAGCCAAATATTTATTATAAGTGAGATAATCATTGCAAGTTGTCCAACAAACATCCACCCTGTATTCTTAAAATACTTCTGAAAACCCACCTCACCCCATTTTTCTTTTATTCTGTGTATAAGTTTATTCATATATTCTCTCTTTAAAATACATGTTATAATACTCCGCATGAATACACAAATACAAGATATCAAAAAAGTTTTAAGAGTTACGACTATTATCCTTATAATCGCAACATTATTAACCCCTCTGATATTTTCTGGAAGTTTATTCTTTCCATTTATAACAGGAAAAGCATTTTTCATGAGACTTATGATAGTTCTATCTACCATGTCTTTTACAGGTCTTATGCTTTTAGACAAAAACTCTCGTCCTAAAAAGTCTGCCATGCTATATGCGTTAGGTGGATTCATGATAGTGTTACTACTTGCAACATTAAACAGTATAAACCCGACACGTAGTATGTGGTCAAACTTTGAGCGTATGGAAGGTCTAGTAACTATGTTATATATGGCAGCTTTGTTTGTTGTCGCTTCGTCGACTATAAGATTTAGAGAATGGCCGTGGGTGATGAATACATCTATTGCTATATCTTTAGTTGTTGGTGTACAGGCTTTAAGTACTGCCACAACTGCAGCCGATCGTATATCTGGATATCTTGGAAACTCAACTTATCTCGGAGTGTACGCATTGATACATATATTCTTTGGTTTACTTGGTGCCGCCATGATCTTCAGGGGAAATAGAGAAAAAGAGTTGTTAGAGTCAGGTGAACATAAACCTGCACATAAACTAAGTATGAGAAATTATACTCATATCACAGCATATTTGTTTGTAGCTATATTCAATGCTTTTATACTTTTCAAAACAGGAACTAGAGGTGCTTTTGTTGGTTTGGTTTTAGGTCTTATACTTGCTTCTATATATCTGTCTTGGAAAGAGAAAAATAAAATCATCCGTTTTGGAGCTATGGGATTTTTAGTTGCAGTTATTCTTTCTGTTTCATTTTTAGGAATATTTAAAAACTCAGCTATTGTGCAAAACTCAAATCAATTAAATCGTTTTGCTGCACTTATAACAACTGACTATAAGTCTGTACTTAAAAATCAAGGTGAGGCACGTACTTTGATATGGCGTATGGCTTTTGAGGGTGTTAAAGAAAGACCACTTCTTGGATGGGGGCAAGATAACTTCGGTTATGTTTTTGCAAAATATTATAACCCTGGTATGTATGCTCAAGAACAATGGTTTGATAGATCTCACAACGTGTTCATGGATTGGTTAATAGCCGGTGGAATCTTAGGTCTTCTTGGTTATCTATCTCTTTTTGCGACAGCTTTGTATTTTATATTTTCAAAAAAATCAAAGTTTACAGTTATAGAAAAAGCTGTATGGCTAGGTGTGTTGGCAGCATATTTTGTTCACAACGTATTTGTGTTCGACAATCTTTCCAGTTATGTATTATTCTTTCTTATACTTGCATATATAAATGACAGATATACACATGATAGGCACGGTGCTGTAGAGCATAAAACATTGTCTGAAAATGATAAAAACAAAATCATACTTATAAGTATAGTGTCAGCAATAGTTTTGATTTTCATCGCATATCAAACTATTTTGAAACCATATACACAAAACAAGTCATTGATAAATATTTTACGATCCGGTCAAAATATAAATGAATTAAATAAAATTGATGTAAATTTTAAAAATACATTTAACTTAGGTCCAAACGGAAGGTTCGAAGCATTTGAACAATTATCCACTTATTTACCGACTATTTTATCTCATCAAAATATATCCACAACTACAAAACAAAATACTGTAAAACTTTTTGAAGAAAAAGTAATAGAATATGATAAGAAAATATCAAATGACGCAAGATATAATTATTTTGTTTACAATACATATAAAAACTTAGGATTAAACGATAAAGCTCTTCTGTATATGAATAAAGCCTATGACTTGTCACCAAACAAACAAAGCTTTGCATATGCTAAAGCAACCGCACTATTGGAAGTAAAAAACATAGATGAAGTTATAGTTGTACTTAAAAAAGCTTATGAAGATGCTCCACAAAATCTTTCTGCTTTTGGATATTATGTTGGTATGCTTACCGAAAAAGCAAAGCTTGAAAATTATAATCCTATAAGCGTAAACAATGTTGCTGTTGTTTTGGTTGAAGGTTATAAAAAAAATAATCACGATATGCTTTTGAAAAAAGAACTATGGGATCTTATAGAGGATAAAAGATTTAAACTTTTATTATCAAATAGAGTAATAGAGCTTCTACCAGAAAAAAATACAGAAATACTTGAAGCATTGAAATAAAGGAAAGCTCAATAAAAAAATAAAAGCTCAAATAAAAATTAGTGTTCCAAGAAATGAACACTAATTTTTATTTTCACTTTAGGAAAAATTTATTCAAATTTTTTCAATAGATATAGACAAAAATATTTTTTTACATCAACAAAAAAAATATTTTTTCAAAAAAAAATTTTCAAAAAATAAAAAAATAATTATCCACAAAATATTTTTGTAAAAAATATTTGCATTGTAAAAAATAATTAGTGTATAATATAAGTACGTGAGAAGAAAATGTTTGTCGAACATAAAGCTTCGCACGCGATAATCATTTCCAAATAATTTTTAAAATAATAAATATATGGCAGTAAAAAAAGCAGCTAAAAAAGTTGTAAAAAAAGCAGCTAAAAAAACAACAAAAAAATAATTAACTTTATTTCACCAAACAAAGATACGTATGACTTTAAAAATCATACGTATTTTTGTTTTTATTTATCATAATAGAACATTAAAATATATAATATAATCGCTTAATATTTAAACCTTTATATGCTATAAATACTTACATGTCATTTATAAACTTATTAGGTTCTCCTATACATAAATATCAAAAAAAAGTTAAAATTATTAACGATTTGGAAAAAAACATATCATCTTTGACTGATACAGAGTTAAAAGATAAGTCAACAAATCTTAAAAATTTATTAAAAAATGCAGATAAAGCCAAACTAGATCAATATCTACCAGAAGCTTTTGCTCTTGTTCGTGAGTCTGCCAAAAGAACTCTTGCTCAACGTCACTACGATGTGCAACTTATCGGTGGTATGATTTTGCATGACAACAATGTGGCAGAAATGAAAACAGGAGAAGGAAAAACTCAGATGGCAACTCTGCCTACATATTTAAATGCCTTAACAGGAAAAGGTGTACATGTTGTAACTGTGAATGATTATTTGTCAGCTCGTGATGCTGTTTGGATGGGACAAATATATTATGCCTTAGGTTTATCAACTGCAGTTATTATGCAAGATAAATCATTTATCTATGATCCAACACATACAACTGTGTCCGATGATAAAGATGTAGATACTACCGGTTCTTTTAAAGTAGAGTATGAATTCTTAAAACCGTGTACACGAAAAGAAGCGTATGAAGCTGACATAACTTATGGAACAAACTCCGTGTTTGGTTTTGATTATCTTTTTGACAATATCGCGAACGGAAAAGAAGAACTTAGACAAAGAGGTCATTATTTTGCAATCATAGATGAAGCTGACTCTATACTTATAGATGAGTCTCGTAGTCCACTTATAGTTTCTCAGCCAGCAGAAGAGTCTGGTGATGTTTATAAAACATTTGCATCTATTGTTCGTGATTTTAAAAGAGATGAACACTATATATACGATGAAAAGTTTAAGTCTATACAAGTTCTTGATGAAGGTATAAACCTAGCTGAAAAAAAGTTAAACATACAAGACTTATATAACAATGAAAACATAAAACTTGTACACCATCTTGAAACCGCCATCAGAGCAAAGGCTGTTTATCATAAAGAGGTGGATTATATTATTAAAGAAGGAGAGATTATTATAGTTGACACTGCAACAGGTAGAATACAACCAGGTCGCCGATGGTCTGATGGAATACATCAAGCGGTTGAAGCAAAAGAAGGTGTTAAAATACAACGTGAAAGTAAAACTGCCGCATCTATAACATATCAAAACTTGTTTAGACTTTATGAAAGACTTTCAGGTATGACTGGTACAGGTATGACGTCTCGTGAAGAGTTCAATAAAGTTTACGGTTTAGATGTTGTAGCTGTGCCTACACATAAACCTGTAGCAAGAGTTGATAAAGATGATCTTATCTTTATGACAGAACTTGGAAAATTTAAAGCCATCGCAAAAAAGATCAAAGAATTAAATCAAAAAGGACAACCTGTTCTAGTTGGAACTATTTCCATAGAAAAAAACGAACTTCTTTCTCAATACTTAAAAGTTGCAGGTGTTAAACATAATCTACTAAACGCTAAACCAGAGTTAGCAGAAAAAGAAGGTGAGACTATAGCTCAGGCTGGAAAGAAGGGTGCTGTAACTATAGCAACAAACATGGCAGGACGTGGAGTTGATATAAAGCTCGGCGGCACACCATCCACACCTGAAGAAAATCAAGAAATAAAAGACCTTGGTGGACTTTATGTTATAGGAACGGAGAGACATGATTCAAGACGTGTAGATAATCAGCTACGAGGGCGCTCAGGTCGCCAAGGAGACTCTGGTGAGACACAGTTTTATGTATCACTTGAAGATGAGCTTATGCGTGTTTTTGCTAACAACACCATAAAAGGTTTGATGGCGCGTATGGATTTACCTGAAGATGAAGCGATACAACATAAACTTGTATCACGCTCTCTAGAGTCTGCACAAAAGAAAATAGAAGGTTTTCATTTTGATTCAAGAAAACGAGTTTTGGAGTTTGATGATGTTTTAAATCAACAAAGACAAAGTATATATACAAAGAGAAGAAATATATTACTCGCAGAAGGTGAAGAATTGAAAACTATTGTAAATGACATGCTGGTCACAGAAGAGATTCCTGAAGAAAAAAAGACAGATGATTTCTATAAGATTTGTAAACAAATGCTGTTACAAATCAATGATTATTATTGGATGAATCATTTAGACAACATGAGTCATTTACAAACTTCTGTTAACTTCAGAGCTATAGGACAACATGATCCAATAGTAGAGTATAAGAGGGAAGGGTTAGCCGCTTTTCGTGAGTTGAACAACAAAGTTAAGTCTGATTTTGTAGGAAATGTGAGCAGGTTGATAAAGGGGTAATGATTGATTTTACCTTTAAAACTTGCTATGATATTTATCATGGATGAAAATTATGAAGCAATTTCGCGTCGCTTAGATCATATAGAAGAGGACATTAGGCAAAACACTACTGTACTTCATCGTATAGAAAGAAGAGCTCGTATTTCTTTAATTTTTTCATCTTTAAAATGGTTTATTATTATAGGACTTTCTTTGGGAGCATTTTATTTTACAAAGCCGTATTTGGAACAACTTATGGAAACGTATAGTGAGCTCTCAAATATAGGTTCTATGTTTCAATAATAAACTTGATAAAAAGCCAAGGTAGCTCAGTTGGTAGAGCATATCCCTGAAGAGGATGGGGTCGCCGGTTCGAGCCCGGCCCTTGGCACTAGAGACACAAAAAAATAAGTCATCCTTGTATTGGTGGATGACTTATTTTTTTGTGTCTCTAGTAGGTAAAAATCTGAAAGATTTTTACGGGAAGCCAAGGGAAAAAAGCGAAGCTTTTTTAGGGTGAGAAAAGCTTTACGATGTTTTTGAGGACCTTTGGTCCGATAAAACCGTAAAGGTGAACTGGTCCTGTAAGGACCGAGACCCCGGCCCTTGTAACCAAAAAACCACGATCATTAAGTTTCGTGGTTTTTTGTTTTACTCATTCCTACATACCCTTCACCTTCAAACTCGCTTTTCTCTCTCTGTCTATTCTTGGAAGTCGTAGAGTAAGCATACCTTGTGACTCTATTGCCTCTGCCTTATCTATATCTATTTCATGCGGCAATTTAACTGTTCTTGAAAATGTTCCCCAATACAATTCTTTATAATGATAATCATCCTCAGCTATAGTTTTTTCATCTTTTCTTTCACCTCTGATAGTTAACATGTCACGAGATAAAGATATGTCTATATCTTCTTTTCTGACACCAGGTATCATGGTTTTAACTATAACTTCAACCGGAGTTTCAAAAAGATCTATACCAAGTTGACCTTCAACTGTCATAGGTGTATCTTCGTCAGTCAAATCATCCATATAATCAATCTTATCTTCAGCTTCATCTTCATCATCTTCAATTTCTATATTTTTTTTATTTAAACTACTAAAAGATCTGCGATTTACAGAACTCATTTTTTCTATTGCTTCTTCATCATCTTCTTTAAAACTACCTGTTAGTCTTTGTAAAAATGATTTGCGTGTATTATTCATGTATCTATTTTAAATGTTTATTTGCTGATACGCAAGCTCTATTATTTCTTTATCTTTTCTTTATTATTTCTTTATCTAAAATTTATATTCAATCTGCTATATTTTTTAAATGAACAAAATTAAAACAAATAACAAAAAACAAGATAATATTATAAATATATACAATGATTATATATCTTTAAACCAAATAGCAAAATATAAAAATACTAAAAATATAGATGAAATAATCAAAAATTGGATAAAAAAAAGAGGAACAATAGACTTTTTATCTGTATGGGAACGTATACATAATCCTTATTTTAAAAAAAATG
The DNA here is from genome assembly GCA_041752275.1 of Minisyncoccia bacterium. Lineage (GTDB taxonomy): Bacteria > Patescibacteriota > Minisyncoccia > Phycocordibacterales > CAIZLB01 > CAIZLB01. The sequence goes on from JBGSHK010000012.1 coordinate 95,485, forward strand.
AATCAGATAAAATTAAAAATGATTTAACCTCAAATGATTTAATTTTATCTCCACAAAAATGGATAAGACTTGTAAATGCGATTGGATTAAATATTAAACAAGGTAGAAAAGGTGGTACATTTGCCCATAAGGATATAGCAACTCATTTTTCATCATGGATATCTGCCGAATATAATTTATACATAATTAAAGAGTTTAATAGACTTAAAGTAGATGAAAATTATAGAAATAATTTAAATTGGAATATAGATACACATTTAACAAAAATAAATTATAAAATAGATATAGATTCTGTTAAAGAAAATATACAAACCCCAGTAAGATTGTCGCAAAAAAGTACTTTTACTATATATGAAGGTGATTATGATATTTTAAATATGTCATTATTTAATATAACTTCAAAAAATTGGAAATTAAATAATAAAAATAAAATAGGAAATATGAGAGATTATTTAAATATTTATCAACTTATATACCTATCAATCTTAGAAAGTTTTAACTTTGAATTTATCAAAATGCATATGAACAAAGAGGAAAGACTTTTTAAACTAAACGATGAGGCTATTTCGAAAATAAAATCTTTATTACAAACCAGAAATTAAACATTACACTTTATTTTTTTTACTTTTTCTAAACTAATTATTATAAAAATAATAATAATCCAAGTTGTTAAAAAAACAAAAACAGCTGATTTTGCATGTGTTAATAAAAATAAATTGAATAACCAGTGTGATAATATTGCGACTATTAATCCAAACCATATATACAGTTCTCTAATAAATGGTTTTTTACAAAATGAATAACCTATAAATAATGCCAAAATTCCACTTGATGCAACATGTAATATATTTGCTCCTATAAATCTTATTTTTGTACTTATTAAAACATTTAAAATCTCACCATCTATTAGTGGTTTTATTAGAT
>JBGSHK010000013.1:0-4443 GCA_041752275.1 Minisyncoccia bacterium
TTACTTTTTTTTGTTTCAGATATTTGTTTAGCATATTTCATGAGAGAATTTTCGCCGCCAACTGCTACAACTTGCCCTGTAACATTTCCTGAAGAAATCATGGCTCCCGAATGCAATTCTGTATCTTTTATCAACTCTCTCGGTGTTGTTTCTCCTGTAATAACCGACTCATCAACAAAAGCATCATTACCATCCAAAATCATAATATCAACTACTGCAATATCACCAGGTCCCAATAAAAGTATGTCCCCGAGCACAATATCTGTATGCAATACCTGCTCTAACTTGCCATTACGACGTACTGTTACAGTATGGGAGATCATTTTCTCAAGGAGTTGTGTACTTTTATTGGCTTTATATTCTTGAAAAAAACCAATAAGGGTGTTTATTGCGGCTATAGCAAAAAAGATAATACTATCTATTTTTTCACCCAGAAAAAACGACAACAGTCCAGAGATTATAAGAATGATAAAAAAGAAAGAAAATACTTGACCTTTCAATATAGATAGACCTATCTCTAAGTCTGTGATTTGACGAGCAGTATTATTTTTTTTAGCTTTTAAAACTTGATCTGTTGTTAAGCCGGTCTTTATGTCTGTATTCATGAGATAAATTTTAGCATATAAAAAAGATATGATGTATTGATATGTCAATATCGTTAACCCCCATCGGTTCGGAAATGAAAGTTTTCCACACTTTCATTTCACCCACTCTATGTCGTCAATAAACTCATCTTGACATATATGCTATAATGGGAAAATATGACACCGTTAAACAACTTTACAACACGTGCCAAAGAGGCTATACGCCGTGCACATGAACTCGCTATAGAACGTGGACAGACAAACGTTTCTCCCATGCATTTACTAGTTTCCTTACTCACACAAGAAGATTCTGTAGTTATTTCCATGCTTGAAAAGATGGATATTGACTATGTGCTTATGGCCGACAATGCTTTCGAGTCAATAGATAGTGATTCAACTATTTCAAATACTCTTTCTCCTGCGTATCAACTATTTCTTACACCTGAACTCATACAACTTATGGAAAACTCAGGTCTTGTTGCCGCTTTATTGAAAGACAACTTTGTATCTGTTGAGCATTTGTTTATTGCTTTTTTTGATGCATTGACACCTGCCCGCGAGCTTATAGAAAAGTTTAAGATAGATAAAGAAAAATGTATCTCAGCTTTAGAGTTTTTGCGATCACAAAAAGATGTTAAAGGTAATGAAGGTAATAATGAGGCCAAAAAATCAAAAGCACTTGCAAAGTTTACTCGTAACCTAACAGCACTTGCTCGCGACAACAAACTCGATCCTGTTATAGGGAGAGATTCTGAGATTGCTCGTGTTATTCAGATATTGTCACGTCGCACAAAAAACAATCCTATCTTACTTGGTGAAGCTGGTGTAGGAAAAACTGCCATAGTGGAAGGTCTTGCAAATCGCATCGCACTCGGTGACGTTCCAGAGTCTTTGAAAAACAAAGAGTTACTTTCACTTGATATGGGATCACTGGTTGCTGGTACAAAGTACAGAGGTGAGTTCGAAGATAGGTTGAAAAATATTCTTAAAGAAATAGACAAGTCAGATGGAAAAGTTATCCTTTTTATGGATGAAACTCATACTATAGTTGGAGCAGGTGGTGCTGAAGGTTCACTTGATGCATCAAACTTGTTAAAACCTGCACTAGCACGCGGTGAACTAAAAGCTATAGGCGCAACAACTTTGAGAGAATATCAAAAACATATAGAAAAAGATCCAGCACTACAGCGTCGTTTTCAGCCGGTATATGTTGAAGAACCATCACTTGAAGATGCAACCGCAATACTCCGAGGTCTTAAAGAAAAATATGAACTTTTCCACGGTGTTCGTATACTCGATGAAGCTATAGTTGCAGCAGTTTCTCTTTCTGCTCGTTATATTTCTGACCGTCAGTTACCAGACAAAGCAGTTGACCTTATAGACGAAGCCGCTTCAACTTTGAAGATTTCTTTAGAAAATAAACCTCAAGTCATAGAAGATGCACATAGAAAGATACTTCGCTTAGAGATAGAAAAACAAGCTCTATCAAAAGATCCGGAAAACAAAGATATAAAAACTCGTATTAAAAACATAGAGAACAATATTAAAGAGATAAAAGATTCTATATCAGACATAGAAGGAAAATGGAATCTTGAAAAAGAGTTGATAACTGCCATAAAAGACCTGAAGAAAAACATAGAGTCTCTTACACAAGAATCAACTAAAGCAGAGGCTAAGGCTGATCTTATAAAAGCGGCAGAGATACGTTATGGAAAACTACCAATCATGGAAGCTGATCTTGAAACTAAACTTAAAAAACTTCGTAAACTAGATACAAACAAACGCATTTTAAAAGAAGAGATAAATGAAACTGATATAGCCGGAGTTGTTTCTTCATGGACAGGTATACCGGTTTCTCGTATGCTTGAAGAAGAAATGAGAAAACTTTCTCGCATGTTCGATGTTTTGAAAGCTCAAGTTATAGGACAAGATGATGCTGTTAAAAAAATATCAGATACTATAAAAAGATCACGCGCAGGTATACATGATCCATCACGTCCACTTGGATCTTTTATATTCTTAGGTCCAACAGGTGTAGGTAAAACAGAGTTGACAAAGTCTTTGGCTAAGTTTATGTTTAACGACGAAAAGTCTTTGATACGTGTAGACATGTCAGAGTACGGAGAGCGTCATACGGTTTCTAAGCTTATTGGTGCACCACCAGGATACGTTGGGCACGAAGACTCAGGTACACTAGTTGATAAAGTTAAGCATAGACCATACTCAGTTATACTTTTTGATGAAATAGAAAAAGCTCATCCAGAGATTTTCAACATACTTCTACAAGTATTGGACAACGGTCATTTAACTGATTCAAAAGGTAAAACCGTTAACTTTAAAAACACTATCATTATCATGACCTCAAACATCGGTGCTCAGTTTATCGATCGTATGCAAGGTATAGGTTTTGCAGCATCAAATGATGATCAAGATGTTTACGCTGGTATAAAAGAAAAAGTTATGTCATCTCTTAAGGATTATTTCAAACCTGAGTTTTTGAACCGTCTTGATGAGATTGTATTATTTGACGTATTGTCACATGAGTCTATTAGAAAAATAGTTGACATCGAAGTTAAAAAAGTTCAAGACAGATTGCTTGAGAAAGATATACATCTTGTGTTTAAGGATGCTGTTTATGAAATGCTTGCAAAAGAAGGATACAGTCCACAGTATGGTGCTAGACCTTTGAGACGACTTATACAGAGTAAGGTTTTAACCCCGCTTGCTTCTATGATGATAGATAAAGGTTTGGTTGCAAACAGACAGGTGATCATAGATATAGATAAAAAAGTAGAGTTGAGTTTTGAGGATAAAGCGCTTGGGGCTAGTTCAAAACCTGTTGTTGTGAGGGTTAAGAGAGCGAAGGTTGGGAAGAGATAGGGTGGGGTGGTGCGGGTTTAACTATGGCGAATTCGCCATAGTTAGAAAATAAATTTAGTTTTAATGTTATTGAATTCAATAACATTAAAATTATAGTAATAAACAACTTTGTCCAAAATAGACAAAGTTGTTTATTTTGTGTATCATATAAATATGAATAAAATATCAGCCACAGATGCAAAACAATCTTTAGGTATGTTGCTGGACAATGTCCAGCATAAACCTATTGAAATACAACGCCAAGGACGAGGTGTTGCTGTTATTTTATCTATGAATGAATACATGTCTTTAAAAGGTGAAAAGATGACTGACGCAGAAGTTTCTGGTGCAAAATCTTTTTTGAAGAAATGGGCTGGTAAAATCAAGAGTGTGGATTTTGATCTAAAAATAAAAGACAAAATAAATCCTGGCAGCGAAGAATATGATCCACGGTTGCATTATTTAGTAGAGAAGCATATGCGATAAATTATAATGAAATATTTTATAGATACAAATATATTCTTAGATATTGTCTTGGACAGGAAAGATGGCGAAATAGCCACTGATTTTGTTAATGGGTGTATTTTAAATAAAAATAAAATATATGTTTCTTGGCACACTTTATCAAACTTATTTTATATACTTCAAAAAAATCTTAATAACCAAATGGCAAAATTGTCCGTGAAAGATATATTGCACTTTGCGAATGTTGTAACAGTTGGTCATGAGGATGCAAAACTTGCTCTAGATTTAGATATGACAGATTTTGAAGATGCTCTGCAGATAGTTTCAGCTCAAGCTATAAGTGCAGATTATATAGTTACCAGAAATAAGAAAGACTTTATAAACAGTCCTATAAAAGTAATTCTTCCTGAAGAGCTATAATTTGCCTTTTAACCTAAAAAAAGATATATTGTACATACGCGCAGATGGCGGAGTGGTCAATCGCATCTGACTGTAAATCAGACGCCTTCGGGCTACGTAGGTTCAAATCCTACTC
>JBGSHK010000014.1:0-34044 GCA_041752275.1 Minisyncoccia bacterium
AAAAATGGTTATATAGTATCCACAACAGGTTCAGGATCTATTGGTAATGAAACAACATATTTTGGTCCCGCAACTCAAGCTGCTTTGATAAAGTTTCAAAAAGCTAATAACATATCACCGGCAGTTGGTTATTTTGGCCCTATAACAAAAGAACTTGTAGAAAGTTTAAGTAGATAGAGGTTATAAACTTATACCGTCTTTTCTCAACCTCTCCATCGCATAACTATAAGTTATCTTGCTCATTTTTCCCTTATTTTCCCTTATAAAACTAACCAGATCCAACTCACTACATCTTTTACCTGACTCTCTTAGCATCCACCCTACCGCCTTATGCATAAGATGGTGTTTATCGCCCAGCAACTTTTTGGCTATATAAAATATCTCTTTGTTGTCATGTTGTTTTATTTTGTAAAATGTAGCAACAACTATCATACGTCTCATCCACAAATCTTTATGTGACATACACAGGTCTGTAAAATCTTTTAACTCTTTCTTAGAAAGATGATTGTAAATATAATCCCCACCTATCTTGTACGCCGATGTATCTATAAGGTCCCAGTTATTTATACCCTTGCCAAAACCTATGTTGTCAATATATATGTCAAATATTTTTTTCTTATCTTCTTTTGTTTTTGATTTTTTATATAAATATTCTAAGAAAAATAAAGCTAGCAATCTTTCTTCATGAAATTTACTTTTCAATAGTGTTTGAACCTCCTTTAAAGTTATATCATTTTTATACTTTACACATATAACCCTCGTGTCAGGTACCGTTACACCCATAAAAATATCACCTTCTCCGTAACCACCTTTGTGGGTTTGGAAAAATGATTGACAGATGTCTTTGCGGGGTTTGGTGGAGAGCGATTTTAAGGATTTGTTTATAAGGGTGAGAGTGTTTGGCATAGATATATTATATCAAATAAAAAACCCGTTGATATGGTGGCATCGCGGGGATTTGTTTTTTTTGCAAAGAGTTTACATCTCTCATTGAATATTTGGGACTATATCAAGAACGGTGTTGTCAACACTATCAGAGATCTTACTATCTCTGTTCAACACAGCCAGAAAGGTAAAATAATCCGCACTTGTTAGTTTAGGGCTTCCTAACGCCCAATTTTTAAACCATTCTCCAAACTTTGCTCTGAAATCGACACTAAATCCAGGAATCTTAGACAAAGAGCTACCTAAACTTTCTATTGTTTTTTCTGGTATTTTTTTTGTTGACAATAAATCGAACAAGGCGATTAATTGCCAAACTTTTAAAATGTTGAGTTTTTTAATCTTTTTGAGAACCGCCTCTGAAATGTTTAAAGTTTCAATGGACTGAATCATGAATACTCGAAGGTTTTTAGGGTTGTTTAAACCTCCTTGATCAACGTCGAAAAGACTGAACTCGGTCTGAACATTTTCCGTACGGCACAATACTACTTTATTTATAACCATGAGTTCGCCTGAGGTTGTAAAAAACTGGATTTCTGTATCGGAGGATAAGCCGAATTCACGAAATAGCAATGATTGTATGACTTCTAGTGAAAGTGTAATCATAATATTAATGTTTTACATAAACAGGTTATAACCAAAAACCTTTGGTGTCAATCTTTACCTCTATATATAAAACCTTCATGCTATAATATATCTAATGCTTCAAAAACCATTAACCGAAATCATCAAAAACATCAGTAAACCACATCTTTTAGCGTTGGATAAACTACGTATAAAAACAGTATCGGACCTGTTATACCATTTCCCTGTTCGCTATGGTGATGCTTTTAAAGCTGGATATATACGAGACATCGAAGCTGATCAAAGTGTTGTTCTTTATGGGGAAATACAAAACATAGAAGCAAATCAAAGTTTTAGAACTAAGATGATGATAGTTGAAGCGGTACTCAGAGACGACACAGGTTCCATAAAACTCTCTTGGTACAATCAGATATACATAAGTAAAATGTTCAAAGAGGGTGATATAGTAAAAGTTTCTGGAACTGTAAAAGAAAGTAAAGGTAAATTTTCTATCGTAAATCCAACCATAGAAAAAACCAAAGCTGATCCTTTAAACCAAGGTATGAATCTTTTCGGACAAAAAGAAGAAGTTTTATTTCAGCCTATATATAGAGAAAGTAAAAACATTTCTTCAAAATATATACACACACTTATAGAAAAGATCTTTTTAAACCCAGAGTTTAAAAACATGCAAGACAATATTCCGGAAGATGTGCGAAAAAAATATTCGCTACCCTCTTTTCAAGATGCACTAATATATATACATAGTCCTAGGGTTGAAAAAGATACAGAGATAGCCAAAAAAAGATTTGCCTTTGAAGAAGTTTTTTATATACAACTTAAAAATGCAAAAAATAGAAAAGATGCACAAGAGTCACTTTCATATTCTTTTGTTGGATTGGACGAAGCGTTGGACAACTTTAGAAAACATTTATCTTTCGACTTGACCGAGGCTCAAGAGAAATCAATAAACGCCATCTTGAACGATTTCAAAAAGACTCATCCGATGTCTCGCCTACTTGAAGGAGATGTTGGTTCTGGAAAGACCGCAGTGGCTGCAGCTGCATCATACGCCATCATTGCATCACGTGTAAAAAGCATGAGAGACATGGATCAGAAAAATGCTCGCTTACAGGTGGCTTACATGGCACCGACGGAGATACTTGCTAAGCAACATTATGAATCGTTTACACAGTTGTTTGCAAAACTACCTATAAACATAGGGCTTTTGACTGGTTCAGGGTGCAAAAAGTTTCCTTCAAAATCATCTCTTCTTACCAACAAGCAAGGGACTGATATTTCCAAAAATCAAATACTCAAATGGATTGCCTCAGGTGACATATCTATAGTTATAGGAACACATGCGCTTATACAAAAATCAGTTGTCTTTCGTGATCTTGCTTTTGTTATCATAGATGAGCAACATAGGTTTGGGACCAAGCAAAGACAAAAACTTGCAAACAAACATTTGGTTGACGAAGAAACCAAAAACAAGTTAAAGAAAAAAGATACACTTAGGGTAAATAAAAAATCATATATTGATAATAAAAATAATTATACAGGTCCAAAAATAATACAAACACCTCACCTACTATCAATGACCGCTACACCTATTCCCCGTACACTTGCTCTAACCGTGTTTGGTGATCTTGATCTTTCTATAGTTGATCAAATGCCTTCAGGGCGAAAACCTATAATCACTGAAATCATAGGTGAAGATAAAAGAGAAAATATGTATGAGCATGTTCATACACAGTTAAAAGAAGGCAGGCAAGCTTATGTTATATGTGCTCGTATACAAGATCCTGATCCAGATTTGATGAGTAGACTAAATGTTAAATCAGTACAAGAAGAGGCGCTGAGGTTGGCCAAAAATGATTTTAAAGAATACAGTATTGGAGTACTTCATGGAAAAATTAAAACTGCAGAGAAAGATAAAACTATGAAAGATTTTTTGGATGGAAAAATAGATATCTTGGTTGCAACATCTGTAATAGAAGTTGGGGTAAATGTACCGAATGCAACAGTGATCATGATCGAAGGATCTGACAGGTTTGGGCTTTCACAAATACACCAGCTCCGAGGTCGTGTTATACGTGGAAATCATCAAGCCTATTGTTATCTTTGTACATCAACCGTCAATGCAAAAACTATCGAGAGACTTGAGGCTTTGAAGAAAGCTAAAAATGGTTTTGAGTTGGCTGAACTTGATCTGAAAATGCGTGGTGCCGGAGAGTTATATGGTGATAAACAATGGGGTTTGAGTGATATAGGTATGGAGGCTATAAAGAATCTAAAGATGGTTGAGGCAGCAAGGGAAGTGGCTAACGAGTTGGTTGAGAAAGGGTTGAGTGATGAGTTGTTGAAGCTAGTTGAGGAGAGTGAGGGGTTGCATATGGAGTAGAGTAAAAAAAACACCCCAAAGGGTGTTTTTTATGGTGCAAGCACTAGGATTCGAACCTAGGACCGGTCGTGTATAAGACGACTGCTCTACCAACTGAGCTATGCTTGCGCTTTGTTGTATCATATCAAAGTTTTACTATACCGTCAAAGATAGTATAATCATATTATGCATAACGAATTTTTTAAACATTATACAGAAAATCTATCAACTATAGAAAAAATATCTTTTTTATTTAGAGAAAAATTGCCTAAAATAAACATGGATATAGAAAGTTATGAAAAAAAATGTGAGGAAGATGAAGTCTTTAAAGAACTTTTTGAAGATGTTTTAAATACAAGTTATAGATACACTGTTGATGTTGCTAACATGGAAAAGTTTGCAAGAGAAGATAAAAATAACTCTGAAGAAGATTTTCTTGAAGCGGATCAAAAAAGAAGTGCAACCCATAACTCCATGATAGCAGCCTTAAATATAATGGCTAGATATATAGAAACAAAAGAATTAGATTTAGATTTAGAATGGTTTAATTGGCAAACAGAAAATAGAGCAGCTTATGGAAAGTTTGCAATATTATTAACTTTGAATGTTTTCAAACAAGATATAATATTACACAAAATAGAAGAGATGGATATCGATGAAATTAAAAAAGATTTAGATGAGGTTGAGTTAATGGTTATAGATTATGTTTTAATATTATCAAAAATATACGAAGATCGCAGAGAGCCTGTAGAATCAGAGTTAGAAAAACTAAATAAAATATCAGCAGAGTTGGGTAAAGATTCTGAAAATATTTTATCTGCTTTTTATGAGATTTATAAGAAGAGATATATGAAGGGTAAATAATTATTTTTTACCACCCTTACCTAAAAACTTCCTTTTCGACACAATAGACCTCCCCAACTCCTTTTCCAACTGCTTTCTTGCACCTCCAGCTATGTCTCCTCCTCTTTTAGCATCCACCTTCAGCTTTTTTACTCCTTTCGAGTCCTCGTTTTTATGTATCTCAGTAGTCGACTTTTCACCAAGCATATTGAAAATGAGCTCAAAGTCATCCATATGATCTCTTAAGTTTTCTTTCTTTAAACCTTTGAGTTTTTTGTATTCTGATGGAGTTACACCGAAAGTTGCTTTTGATATCTCAGAAGTTAAAAGTTCATAATCTCTATTTTCTCTAGCACCTCTGTTTTTCCATTCATCTGTAAGTTCTTCACGTATCGCTATACCTCGTATTCTTTTTTCTATCCAACCATCACTATATCCTTTTAATTTGTATAACATCCTTGTTCTTTTAGTTGCTAGCTCTGGATCTTGTATCTCCTGTACACGCTCAAAACCCACTTTTGCAAGCCAGCGTTTAAAAGGCTCAGCTTTGGGTGACGGTATAGATTGTATGATACGAAATATTCCTTCTGTATTGGAGCAGTCTGTTAGATACCGCTTACCATCAGAAGATTATAGTTTCAGTTGTACCCAAAATGGGAACGACTCAGTCATAGAAGTATCCCTTTCTTTAAGTTTTTCCCAGTAAGTCTTAGGGTGAGGACTATCTGTTAAAGCTTCAATAACATCAAGTATAGAAAACCACCATTCATTTTTATGAAGTACTTTACGAATCTTTTTGTTTTTAAATATTGATATTTGTGTTGGTATTTTATCCATAAAAATATTATATCAGAGACAAAAATCAAGTGTTGTGTTGTAAAAACTTTATCTTTTCTTTATGTTAAAAATAACCGTACGAAAAAATCGTACAGTCATTTTACAAAAACCTACTCCTTCTCAACCTTTATCCCAAAACCTCTTATAATATCCTCATACTCACCTTGCTCCAAAGTCTCCTTCTCAACTAAAGATTTTGATATTGCATCTAAACACTCACGGTTTTGATTTATAATAGTCAAAACTCGCTCATATGCTTCATTCATTATTTTTGAAACTTCACTATCTATAAACTCATTTGTTTTTTCACTATAGTTTTTACTTTCAACACTGTTACCAAACATAGCGCGGCCGCCGGCAGGCTCTAAAGCAACAGGCCCTACAGCATCACTCATACCATACTTTGTAACCATGTCACGTGCCAAAGATGAGGCAACCTGAAGATCGTTAGATGATCCAGTAGTCAAATCACCAAAGATGGTTTTTTCTACAACATAACCTCCAAGTGAAACTGCTATATCATCCAAAAACTCGAGCTTACTTTGCATTTTTTTATCTTCATTGGGTAGTTTAAGTGTGTAACCTGCGGCGCGACCACGAGAGATGATAGAAACTTTGTGTATAGGATCAGCATATGGAAGTACAGATGCAACTATTGCATGACCTGCTTCATGATAAGCTGTGAGTTCTTTTTCTTTTTTACCCATAACATGAGTTTGACGTATCGGTCCAAGCATAACTTTTTCTATGGATACTATTAGATCATTTTGTACTATCTCTTTTTTATCATGACGTGCAGCGAGTATGGCAGCTTCGTTCATAATAGAGTGTAGTTCTGCCCCAGAAAAACCAGGTGTTCTTTCTGCCACTGTTTCAAGTCTTATATCTTTTTCTAGGGGCTTATTTTTGGCATGTATTTTAAGTATTTCCAGTCTATCTTTTCTATCCGGAAGTTCTACATTTACCCTTCTATCAAAACGTCCTGGACGCAAAAGCGCAGGATCTAAAACATCAGGTCTGTTTGTTGCAGCCATGATGATAACTGAGTCTGATGGTTCAAAACCATCCATCTCTACAAGTATTTGGTTCAATGTCTGTTCTCTTTCATCATTTCCACCACCCATACCCACACCTCTTACACGCCCTACAGCATCTATCTCGTCTATAAATATAATTGCAGGTTGTGAAGCACGAGCAACTTTAAACATATCACGCACACGTGAAGCACCAACACCAACAAACAGTTCCACAAACTCTGATCCTGATATGGAGAAAAATGTTACACCCGCCTCACCTGCTACAGCACGAGCGAGTAAAGTTTTTCCTGTACCTGGTGCACCCATTAAAAGTATTCCTCGAGGAATACGTGCACCTATAGATGAAAACTTTTTAGGATTTTTTAAAAAATCAACAACCTCTTCGAGTTCATGCTTAGCCTCTTTTACCCCTGCCACGTCTGCAAAAGTTATCTTTTCTTTTTGACCATCAGATGACATAAGTTTTGCACGAGTTGAACCGAAAGAAAAAGCTTGTCCACCTGCACCCTTCATACCGCGAGAAAAAAACCAAATTATGAGCAAGAAAAGTATTATAGGAAATAAGAAAGGAAAAACACTAGCGGCAATATATCCAGCACTTTTATCATCTTTTATCTCTACAGATGTTAAGGCTAGTTTTGTCTTATCAACACCTAAATTAGACAGTGTTTCAGTTAAAGATGATTGACCTTCTTTTTTAGAAGTTTTTTCTGTTCCATCTTTATATACAATATTTATCTTTTCATTTATATTTTGTATAGAAGTTATTTTTTCTGTATTTATATCATTAACAAGTTCGGTTAGAGTTATGTTCTGATCTACTTTTTTATCTTCTTGTAAATAACCAGATAGTGTAAAAATTATAATAAAAAATACTATTATTCCAAAAGTATTCTTGATCAATATAGTTTTTAAACCATTTTTAGTCTCTTTTTTGTTTTTTGCCATTGTTCTGATATTAGCATTTATTTAGGGGTATTAATAGGTTTGAAACTTTGGTTTTTATTTAGCATTTCTTTATCAGAACTTTATGCTATATCAGTATAATAGAGGGGATGAATAATAAAAATCACCCAAATTGAGTGATGTTTATTGTGCTCTATTCCCTATCCTTAATTCTTTTTAAGGAAAGCGGCCCATCCGGACTCAGTTCAAGAACACAGACTTATATAATATCAATTTTTTTTACTTGTCAAATATACTTTATTTCTATACTATAAATACAAAGATGGCTATAATACAAAACAAAAAAGCATATCACAACTATGAAATACAGGAAAAAATAGAGTCCGGTATAGTGCTTTTTGGGTTTGAGGTTAAGGGTGTTCGTGCGGCTCACATGTCACTTGATGGATCTTATGTGATCATAGACAAAGCTAGTAAAGTTCAGCTCCTTGGTGCCAATATAAAACCTCTACAGCCTGAAAATGTTCCCGACTCATATGTAGAGACAAGACCTAGAGAGTTGTTGTTAAAGAAGAAACAAGTTAAAGAGTTGATTGAAAAGTTAGAGCAGGTTGGACATACCATCATTCCCCTTTCTGTTTATAGTAAAGAAGGTTTGATCAAGGTTGAGATAGCACTCGTTAAAGGTAAGAAAAAGTTCGATAAACGTGAGACTTTGAAAAAGAAAGATGCTCAGAGGGAGATGGATAGGGTTTATAAGAGATAGATTTTATGTAATACTGAGGTAATGAATAGCGAAAAGTTACCATCACAATCTACTAGTTGGGCTACATATTACGAAAAAACCAAAGATTTGGAGGTTCCTGAATTATTAAGCAGAGGGATTGAGTATGTTAAAGATAAAAATGAGGCTATAGATATAGGAGCAGGATCTTTAAGGGATACAAAATTTTTAATAGAAGAAGGTTTTACTGTTACCGCATTGGACAGCAGCCCCTTACTTATCAAGCAGGCTGAGGGATTACCTGAAGATAAACTTAATTTGGTTAATTCTTCATATGAAGATTTTAATTTTCCAAAAAACAAATATGATTTTGTGTATTCTTTGCATTCATTGTTTTTTATAAAACCTGAAAATTTTAATATTATTTTTGATAAAATTAAAAACTCTCTCAAAACTGATGGTATACTTTGTATAAGTCTTTCTGGTGAAAAAAGTACAGTAGCAAATGCAAATCAAGGATCAATTCACACAAAAGAAGGTGTTAAAAATTTATTATCCGATATGGAAATCATAGACCTTACTGAAACATTAACTGATGAATTATTAGTAAGTGGTTATCCGGCCAAAAAACACAATTTTTTAGTCATTGCCAAAAAACTTTAATATGTAATAATAACCCTGGTAGCGCGTCTACATATATACGGGGATGACCGGATTCGATATATAGATCTTTAACACATATGCGTAACCGAGTACCCTCAAATCTCGTTAAACTTTGAGGAACTCTATGTGCTAAAACACAAAAAGCTGTTGCATCCTCTTTTGGATTCAACACTTTCGCCTTTGCTAGAGCGTAAGCTCTCCCTTAGGTGACATCTTACTTTTATCTACTTTGTGTAAAGGTTAGGGTGTAATATAGCAGAGTAAGGTTAAGGTGGTAATCTTGAACCTCAACCGAGATTAAAGACAAGTTTATATGATGTTTGGATATGTATTTATAATCATATAAATGAAGTTTGAAAACATATCTATGTTACGTAGATGTATGTGTTATACCTATATAGACGAGGGTTCAACTCCCTCCATCTCCACCGATTAAAATACCAGATATGAAAATTTTCATGTCATGGTATTATTAAAGAATGAAAATTATTCTATATATAGTAATCGCATTATTTGTGTTTCTTGGAATTAAAATAATATTCGATGCACCAGACAGTTTCACTGAATCTGGAATACAAACTGTTGGTACAGGTCAAGATATCGAAAAATTATCTATGGCCGCAATCACACAAGGCAATATATCAATCTGTAAAAACTTCAAGATTGCAGCTATTAATATTCCACAATATGGTGAAAATGAAATATTGAATAGATGTGAGGAATCATACAACAAAGCCACAGAAGATAAGACTAATGAGAATATCAGTTTTAGAGCTTACACATTAGTTTCCGGAGCGGGAACCTCATACAGCCTACCAAAAAATTGGGGTTCATATGTAAACAGAAATGATTATAGTTGCCTTAATGTTTATAAACCATACCCACTCTACAAAGAGGATAATTTGTTTTTGCTAATATGTGCGAAGTCAGAAAAAAGTGTTGAGGATTATATATCCAAAACATCAATTAAAGGCATCGAAAGAAATGTGGTCTCGGGTAGTACAACCGTTAAAATATTTGATCTTTCTAACGGCGACAAACAATATGTGACCATAAAAGATGGAAAGTTATATGATTTTCAGTACACATACAAACCCCTTGTTTATAGTGATTTTGATGAAAAAAGAATATTAGAAATAATTAACCGAATCGAAGTAAAAAAGTAAAAACCTCACCAAACTGATTTGATAAATTTGTCCTCATCTCCACTTTTTATGAAATAGCCTTGTTTTGCAAGGTTGTTTTGTGTACTGATCATACTACAGCTTAAATTCATTTTTGTAAGATATCATACTGGTGGTATTTTTTTTGGAACAATATGAACTTTTCATATATAATTAAAATATGGAAAAAACACCTAATAATGATGAAGGACTAGCAAATCCAACAAAACAAAATTTCGATCATGAAACAGTAAACGAAAAACCTTTTATACCTCTAAATAATTTCAAAATGAGGCTTGAAGAAGAAATTAGTCCTGAAGATAAACCATTGACGTTTGGTGGATTTAACTTAGAGAGTGCAAAAGAACTATCTGAAGGTCTAGGTGCACTTTATGATAAATCATTAGCTATTTTTAAAAAATACCAACAAGAAGAAATATGGTCAAAAGGTAACAAATTTCACGATACTGATACACCAATATCTGGATATCCAGACAGAATTAGAAGATATATTTATGGACAAAATAGCGGTATAACATTTGGTGATTTACATGGAGACATCGAAGTCAAAGAACGTTTCTATGAAAGCATTAGTGAAGCATTTGAATTATTTGCCTGCATTAAATATCTAAAGCCAGACTCAATAGTAGCTTTGGTAAATGGTGCAAGTAGACTGGGTGCAATTTGTGAAGCAATGGATTTCAAAGTAAACAAACTATCTATTCATAAAAAAGCTGGGCTAGAGGCTGAAAAAGGTAGCTACAGACATGAACTTTCTAATGAAATTGACTATATTGGGGGTGAAATAAAACAAGGGTCAAAAGTTTTATTATTAGAAGACACTTCTAGTTTAGGAGAAGAAAGAACCTATCGAGATGCTAGAAAATGGTTATTAGATCGAGGTGTTAGTGATGCGCCTGTATTTATGCAGAGAATGGTAAGTTTTAGTAGTTTAATATACCGTCAACAACCTAGTGTGGATGAGCTTATTGATATCCAAAAGCATTTGGACAGTGAACAATGTTTTCTATCTTTATCTGTATTTAAGCCAAGTAAAACTTCTGATTACTGGAAAAGAACAAAAGGTAAATTAACAAAAGTTATAGAAGAAAGACCTGAATTATATTCTGAGTTTTTTGGTTTGATTAGAAAATTAGGTCACGAACAAGATATTATAAATACACCTCAAACCTAACCACAAACTCCAAAACCTCACCAAAATGATTTGATAAATTTGTCCATGTGTCCACAAAACAAAAACAACCCTGAGGGTTGTTTTTAGTATTTTAGATTCTAGTATTTACTTAACTTAATTCGTCTGATTTGGTGAAAAAAATTATAAATCTTGAAAGAATAATAATATTTTTCTACTCCCAAGTTACTGATGTTTCTGGGTGGATGATGAATGATTGACCCTCTGAAGTTATTCCAATATAGTGCAGATATGCTGAAGATAAGGTTACAGTGTCGGTTCTATCAATCTGTCCAGTTCCTGTAAGATCAAAGATTGTGGTACTTGCTGTCATTCCAGTTAAATCGTCACTAGACCTAAGTATAATTCGACTTGCATTGTTATATGAAAGTTTTGTTCTTATCATAGATTGTTTACCTGACGGAGCGCCCCTAAAGAGTGTTCGACCGTTTGTGTCTCCTGCAGATGTTGTAACAACCACATCGCCATTAGTTTGAACAGCTGGAACACCTTGGGAAAACGAATTTCCTGAACTAAGGAAGAAAGGTGTTTGTGTCCGAGTTGCGGTCCAAGGACCAAGTGTTGCTCCACCTGCCACAACATTTACATTTGCTGGCATAGAAGAACCGGTGAAGTCATACTCTTTATCAGGGTTAGGTCCATTATAATTTTCACCATTTTCCAAAAACGATTGATAACGATCCTGTACCTGCTCTCTTGTCAATTCAACACCATTCCATGCCGCAACATTATACGCTCGACCTGACACACCAATGTTACCCAAAGTGGCCGTAGCTCCAGAAAGGAGAGTTGTTGTCTTATTGACACCTGTTCCTCCATTGACACGGTTGCCATAAGTCGCCTGATTTAAATTAAGGTTGTAATCCTTAACTTTTTTTCCATTAACATATATCTGCCAATGCCCGATACCATTGTGGGTTACTAAAATATGTATATCTTTACCTAAGGGTATTGTAACACCTGTATTTAGGTTGTAGTAGTTGATTGACCCTTCAGTACGATCCAAACTTAGATAACTGCTATGAATAATTCTTAGTACAGGACCAAGCCATCCATTACTGTCAGGGTCAGTACTATATAGATAAATACCGCCGTTATATGTATTATTTTGTGATGAACGAGTACCAGGAGGGGCTGAACCTAGCATAACAAGTGGTATATATCTATCCCCTAAACCATGCTGCGGTCGTCCGAAAAACTCTAATGTACTGGTACCAGAAAGTGCTGGAAAACTATTGAGTGTTACAGTGCTTCCGTTATTAATTAAACCATTATCGGATACAGATAGATTAAAAGATTCCTCATCTGCAATATTAGTAGTTTTATTTTTAAAGGCAAGAATCGCATACTTACGACCCAATACATTGTAGTCTGAATTTGCAAGCCTAACACCATCAGATCGCAAACCACCAATAGCAGAACTCACCATATCCGTGGCTCCAAACGGTTTACCTTCACCTTCTGTCATAGTATCAGTAATAAACACATTGTGTTTAGTGTCAGCAGTATTGTCGTTTACACCATCAAGAATCATTGCTGCATTTGGCTCAAAACCAGTCGAGATAAGACGATTACTGGTTCCGTCACCAATATAGGTCACAAGTTTACTAGTAGGTCCGTCATAAAAACCAACACCCTCAATACCCTCCCCTAAAGCGGTATTTGAGTTTTGATTTACTGTTACAGCATCAGTAACCGTAACACCGTCATTATCAATAGACATAAAAGATGTTGTCGCGCCATCTTGGAATTTTCCGGAAACTGCAATGTCTGCATCTTTCCATCGGAAAATTGCCGGACGGCTTGAATCTCGCTTGATGAACATTAAATCTGCAGCTCCTTCCGTGAACTTTACACTTCTTGGGTTTATAGCATTTCCAACCCACGAGGATGACTGATCTGAGCCTGAGTAGTTATCGTTGAAAGCTATCCAGTGATATACAACTCCTGATTTATTAGCATTACCAGTAGATGTAAAACCTGCTCCATCAAATTCTTCCCAGACCTTACCATTTCTAGATCCAATAGCATATGCACTTGGTAGGTCTGTTAGGTACTGTGTACGACCATGCCAAACAGTACGATTACGCCACATGATAGGATCTGTATTAGCTGGCATAACAAATACCATGCCTGGTTTGAAGGAAGAATCAATATTTTTTGTCAACGTATCGCCAGTACCTATATACGAACCGGTTTCTACAAGCATAGCCACAGCACTTTCAGCAGTAGTAAATGTCTCGTCACTTGATGTAGCCGTATTCCCTTGTGCATCCACAGACTGTACCCGGAAATGATACGTCGTTCCAGGAGAAAGATCAGTTAAAGTAATGGAATTACTTGTTACCAGTGCCGCAGAGGTTGAGGCGAGACCGTAAGCAGTGTCTGTACCGTAATCTACCCTTGAGCTAGAAACCTCGTTTGTAGTCCAAGTAATTGTTACATCAGTATTGCCAGGGGTACCTGAAGAGATAGAAGAAATTACAGGGGCAGTGTTGTCAACTATCACAGTAATAACACTCGACGTAGCATAGTTTCCACTTCCATCCCTTGCGACCGCGATAAGAGTATGGGAACCATCTGCAACAGAGGTACTGTCCCAGGTAACACCGTATGGAGAAGTGGTGTCTTCTGCTCCGATATTTGTATTGGTATCAAGTTTGAACTGTACACCTGAAACTGATACATCATCACTTGCATCCGCAGTAAGAGATACAGAAGATCCAGAAACTGTGGCATTGTTGAGCGGTGTATCAAGTGAAATAGTTGGTGATACAGTATCAGCAGCAACGGTAAAAGAAATTGTATAATCGTCTGTATTCGTATTTGCTGAAGTGTCACGACATTTGACATAGTACACGTAGGAACCACTATTTGAAAGCCCTGAAACTAACGAGGAGTGCGAGGTGTTTCCGGTAGTATTAAAAACAGTCATAGAGTTGTATGTGGTGTTTGGTGATGTGGAATAGGCACAGGACGCATTCTTGTCAGTTGTAACTGATATAGTAGTGCTTGTACTGTTGAATGCTAGTGTACCAGAAGGAGATCCATTGGATAAGACAGGTGGTGTGGATGAGGTAGGTGATGAAGATTGGACAGGTGCTAACACATTTGATTGAGGGGACGGAGCACCTCCACCTCCGAAAGAATAATAAATAGGAAAATTAGCTGTAACTAATTTGTTAGCCATAACATTGTTATCTATTCTCGGAATAATTTGTTCACTATTAATATAACTCCTGGTACTAACCTGAAAATTACCAGCTTCATTAAGTGAAATTTTTAATTTGTTGACCTGAAATCTTTTTAGAGCGTTTTGGGTGAGTGTTCCAAAAAAAGTAGTTTCTTTACCTTTAGATCCAATACCCGTTTCCGCTAAAGGAAAACTATTGTTATTTAAATATTTTTGTAGTTCCTTTACATCATTACCTGTCATGCCAAGTTTAAGATCTTTTGTAAATTTAAATTTTACACAACCAAAATAATCTCTAGTAGCTGAGTCAAAAACACCATGAATAGTTGAGATATTGTTGGCTTTTTGAAATCTACTAACAGCTGACTGAGTTAAGGTTCCAAAAAAAATAGTTTCTTTACCTTTAGATCCAATACCAGTTTCCGCTAAAGGAAAACTATTGTTATTTAAATATTTTTGTAACTCCTTTACATCATTACCTGTCATGCCAAGTTTAAGATCTTTTGTAATATCACAAAGTGACGTTGCGGTTTGCACACTCTCTGCTTGAGTTTGTTTTATTGAATAACCGTAAAAACTGAGTACTAGAAAAAGAAAACAATACGTTGCAATATACAAATTTTGACGTATTGCTATAAATTTTAAAAAACAATACCTTAATCTTACAAGGAAAACTTTTTGATATTTTTTAAAGACATCATTCTCTATTTTGATTTGTTCTAAAATTTTATTCTTCATAGTGCTATATTATATTATATAATTAATATATCACAAATTATAGTGTGATACATAATAAATAGTGCAAGGTTATATATAAACCAGTTAATGATTAATCAGACAGGTTTTACAGATTTAGGGTTTAAAAATTTTATTAATTCTCTCTAATCTCAGGGTTTATACGACAAGTAACAGATTCTGAAAGGTTTACACTTGGACCAGTACAATTAACTGTTATTTTTTGATTTGAGTTTAAGGGATCAACACTTACAGCTCCAAAACCTGATCCTTCGTCATTTAAAACAATTGACGGATTTGCGGGTGATAATGTGTTTTCACCTACAGATACAACAGTACAACTTGTCCCTGTGGGCATATTTTGTATATCCCAACTTATATTACACACACCACCTTTATTAACGGTCAGTTTAGGTCTTTTTATTAAAGTTATTGAAGTTGATGCTGAGGTAGTTGTAGCTTGGTTTATGGATACAATATCATTTATTCCAGGTATGTTACATGTTGCATCTGCTCTTCTAACAGTGGTTAACTCTCTTCTGTTATCAATTATATAAACAGGTACAGTTTGTTGTGATTCTGTTTTGTTTATTGTAAATAAGTTACTTGATAATTTTTGATTGTCTTTATAATAATCTATATTCGCACCATTTAAAGGACTTGCTATTAATCTTACATCAGACACTGAAGGGTCAGAACTATTGGAAACTAAACAAGTTAAGGACAGGCTACATTGTGGACTATCATATTCATTGCTAATAAAGGTATCTGTTGTTCTGTTGTAACAAATCATATTCTGATTAGTACATCCGCAAGATATATCATCAGTGGTAGATGTTGAGGTTACAGTTGTAGAAGTCGCAGTGTTATCAACACATTGACCTTGTGAGTTTTTCGTATAGTTTGTATCAATATAATCACCACCTAATGTTTGCTTTCTTATTGTACTTCCGAATTCAATAAAATTACCTTCAAGATTTGGACAAACCAAAGCACTTTCACCAGGACAAACTCCTGCACCTGCAACACATACCTCTTGTGAATATATTCTAAAGGTTGAAGTGTTACCTCTAGCTTGATTTTGTAACATTATATAAAACCTGTGTTTTCCTGGAGTTGTAGGCATTTTATATGTACCTGCAGTTATATTATAATTACTACTTCTTTCATGACCTCCAGCATTGTAATAACCATTACCCCAAGATCCAGTACTCCACAAATATTTACCTCCTTTACCTTGAACGTTGTTATTCATAAAACCACTAACTGATGTACCTAAAAAATTATTAACACCTACAGGATGTCTTTGAACACCACCTATTGAACCCGAACCTGTCCAAAAAGATGCAAGTCTAGGTAAAACACGGGGTCCCCACGTATCACCATAATAAAACAAAACATTAAACCATTGAATTACAGTTTGACGTGGTCCTCTAAAGCGTTGCTTGTTGGTTCCTTGTTGCCAATCGGCTGCTTCATATATACCATTTAGGTTAAAATTCCACCAATCATCACTAGGACCAAACAGATTGTTATTAAATCCAGCATTGTCACAAGCAACATAAGATGCATTTACTTGTAAAGTAAAATCTTCACCAGGTTGATACATTTTTACACCAGTAGGTTGAGGTGATATAAAAGAATTTAATTTAAAATTTTGTGAAGAATTAGCCGATGGTGCAAACTCTGTCGTAAACGCCTCCGCTTTTTGAGAAATCAAAAGTAAAGGAGTTAATGCGATTAAAAATAGTAAAGTGGTGGTAGACACTTTTTTGTTTATTTTTTTTCTGTAAAACATAATTATGAAAATAAATATTATTGGTAAAAACGCAATTAAAATCATATATATTAAGTCTATATCTTTATTTTTAGAATAAACATTTTTCAACTCTTTTTCTGAGGGTAAATTAGTTTCATATTTTGATAAAACATTACCTTCTTCATCAACCATCTCAGCTTTAACAATAAAACCACTTACTGTTTTTGATATGTCAACATCAACAGCGGTAGTACTCGCTTCCGATAGATTTATTTGTGTCTGACCTTCACCTATAAGATTATTTTTTCTATCAAAAATAGATAATTTTATTGTTGCGGTTTTTTTCACAGCAACATTTTGCGTGTTGCTAGCATTTCCTGTTGAATCTTTTTCTATTTGATCATAAAAAAACTTAGCAACTTCCTCAGAAGACATACTCGATATATCAACGCCTTCAGGTACACTTGTATCAAAATCAACAGGTTGATCATTTATAGAATTAAAGTCAAAAGCTTCTTCATTTGTTATGTTTAAAGGCATTCCAGCATATTCAATATTAACTTTAATTTTTTCACCTTTCTTTGCATCCAGAGAAGATGTGTTTATGTTCAATATCGTACCTATACTACCTTCTAATATATATCTAAAATAAGAAGATGGTATATAGTATTCAGCATTTTCAAATGTTAAAACTCCAGCATAAACAAGAGGGTTTATATTTGTTGGTAATTTCAATCTATACTCCTTGTTTGAATCCAATACAATTACAATGTCATCCAACATAATAGTTTCTACAGGTTTGTTATTAAAAGTTGTTCTATTGTACAACTCTATTTTAGGTTTAACACTAAGACCTTTAATACCCACTTTATCTATTTTAAAATTAATAAAAATGTCACCATCTTTTTTTACAGTTGGACCTTGCTGTGGAAAAAAGTTTTTACCATCAACTTCAATATTAAAATTATTTAAAGTTAATATTTTTTTATTTTTTTCACTTTTTATGTTTATAGGTTTTTGTATCTGATTTAAAAAAGTTCCATCTTTTGAATAAACAACAACAACAAGATCTGCCTTTGTGTTTAATTCAGTATTTAAAACATGCTCAAAATTAAAAACATTATTAGATTTAGATTCTAAATAAATATTTTTTCCATATTGGAAATCACTTTCTATTGTTTGATTATCTAAACTTGTCGATATAAAAGTTTGTATATAAACATCTGACTCTCTTGAATCTGAATTATTAAATATTCTAACAGAACCTTTAATAATTTCTTTTTCATTATATTCTGTTTTATCTAAAAATAAATCATTTACATAAACACCTTCACCTTGAGCTAAAATTGTATTTTTATTATTTAAAATACAAAAAATAAATAAAGCAATTAAAAATATTTTTTTCATATATTATATTATAACCTTTTTTATTAAAAAAACTACCCATTCAAGTGTTTATTCAATAATTATTTTTCTTTCATTTTCATTATTCTCAACATGTTTAAATTTTACAACAAGATCAACTTTAATATTATTGTCTTTGATGATTTCAGGCCATTCTATGAATATTAAATTATCTTTATTTTTTAAATAATCATCAAACTTTATTTTTAACAAATCTTGATAAGAATTTAACCTATAGGCATCTATGTGTATTAAATTTTTAAAACCCAAAACATCAAAATCATACTTTTTTAAAATGGTAAAAGTTGGACTTGTGATATCTATATTCAAATCAAGGTGTTTACACAGGTTTTTGGTAAAAGTTGTTTTTCCTGAACCTAAATCCCCTTGCAAATACACAACAGTTGCTCTAGCTTTGTTTTTAAAAGTCTTTGTTTTTTTTACGAAATCATCATATATATTATCCATATATATACAATAAACAAAAACACCTTTGTTAACAAGGGTGTTTTTGTTTTTAATATAATATTTACTCTATTATATACAATCTTATTACATATTTTCTTCGATCAATCTTTTTCTTGCTTGATATACAAAAGTAGATACAAGGGCAAGTATTATGACCATAAAACCAATCATATAGTTAATAAAACTAAGAGATAAACCGGTGTTAGGTAAGTCACCTAAGAATACTCCGGATACAGGTGTTCCTGTTGTTATGTTAGGAGTTAAGTTCACAGATGAACCACCTACAAAAGATGTACCTGAAACACCGTTAACATTTGTTGAACAACTAGCTGTTACGGTTCTACCATTTGAAGAAACTGTTACAAAGGCGTTTTTTATACCACCGTAAGTGTACTGTTTACCTACAAATTGATTATAACCATTTAAACTATCTGTACCTGACCAGTTATATGTGTAAGCACCATTTCCTCCACCAATATTAACTGACCATGTTACAACTTGATTTATGTTTGCATTCGTAGGGTTTGCAAAACAATTAGCATATAAATCATTGTTATTGTTTTGATTATCATTCACAAAAACAACATCACATGATTTTGTAATAACCTCTTGACCAGATCTAACTGTTACAGTTATGTTTTTTGTACCAGTTGTATAAGAAGTAAACACGGTTGAAGCACCTGATGCTGAAGGTATGTCACCTCCCCATGTATATGTATAGTTACCTGTTCCACCTGTAGCATAAGCTGTTGCAGTTACAGTTTGACCTATTCTAGGATTTGAAGGTGTTATCACACAATATACATTTATATATTGATGTTGAGGATTATATGTAACAGCATTTCCTGTAGGAGTTGTATAAACATACACATTGTTTGTGTTGTTGTTTATAGCTGTAGCAGAAGATGATGATGTAGAGTTTGAACTAGATGTGTTAGTGTTTGTATTCGTGCTTGTGTTAGTGTTTTTATTTTCTATATATCCAGAACCAGAACTAGGTATAGATGACCCACTGTATGACAAACCACTGTATATAGGTAAACCACTGTATCCAGTATAACCTGATCCACTGTATGACGGAGTGTATGAAGGGGTGTATGAAGATCCTCCATATGATGGAGTATAACTTGAATAGTTTGGAGTATATGAATAGTCATATGTTGGTGCATAACCTCCAAAATCAGACATACCTGATCCACTCCATGAGTCTTCACCAGAATAACCTGATGATCCTGCTGAAGCCAGGTTTGGTATAGTAAATATTGCAAATAATGCAACAAGAACTACTTTTTTGATTTGTTTGTTTGTATTTAACATAATGTATATATAATAGCATACTTGAATATAAAAGTCAAGCATTTTACCCGCCTTTATCTATGTGTATATATAAATATATCCCCCTGGCGATTTGCCAGAGGGATTGGGTTTATTTTGAAATATCCTTATTAATAAAGGTTTTTTCAAGGTTCGTGGATGACTTTGACCGGAATACCGACCCTCAACAAGGAGAAAAGGGTCTTTGCCACAGGTTTTGAAAGGCGAATACAACCAGCAGCAAGGCTTGATATATCACCTTGATGGATGTAAATCTTTCTTATATCATCCAGTAGTAACGAGAAGGGCATTTTGGCACCCGGAAACTCTGTGGAAACATACATTTCTTTCTTCCCAAGCACGTTATAGTTCCCAGCAGCAAGTTGAGAATACTTACCTTCTCTTTTACCTGCTGTTTGGCAATTCGCCCTGCCAACTAAGGTTCCTTTTGAATATAAGCTAATCTTACCTGAGCCTTTTGAGTTAAAACTCAAGACAACATTGGTGATTTTTACTCCACCAACAATGTAACTTGAGCCTGACTTTTCGGCTTCAGTAACCAGATCTGGCGTTATTTTCCAAAGGAATTCGACGTGATTCTTGTTACCGACTTCGGCCTGAATGGCAAAAGGGTGAACCTTGCCCCAGTTTTTTTTAAGGTAAACCTTGACAACAGGTCCGGAAACTTCTCCGGCTTGTGGGTTGTTTCCAAACCAACCCCAGTGGGCCCATTCTCCGTTAAAGGTTGTGATTTCAGCTGTTAAGGCAGTAATCATAAAAAAAAACAGTATTGTGATCGTTTTCATATTGTATAAAGTTCAAGATTGTTTTGTTTACTTACATATACTATCATAGTTTACACATAAAGTCAATATAAATTAATCTAATGGTCACAAAATAGCCTTATAATATAAAGAAAAAGCCACACCTTGGAAGATGTGACATGTTTTTAGGTGCATTACCACCCCAGGATTAGAACCTGGCCAGAATCTCTGGAGGGAGTTCATTTGGACGAACCCTGACGGTTTTTACCACCCTATCAGGAGTGTCAATCCATTTGACAATACACCTGAAGCCGAAGTGTTGACTGACCGCTTCGTTTGAGGGCAGACGACCATTTTTAGTCTTATAGGCTGCCGCAAACTCTGCCACTTCCTGCCTACGGTTTTCATGTCCGGTTTGAACACTGGCGACACAATAGCCGGTTTGGTTCTTGTGGACACTGACCGACTCGAGTTTCTTGCGAACCCTGGTCTGAACCCGTCCACCACCTTGAGGATGTCCACCCGCCATTTGCGGAAGATACCCACCACCTTGCCTCCCTAAAGGCTGCCCGGTTCTGGCATCCACAAACCGTGGAACACACGATGTGACAAAGGATGCGAGGATTAAGGCTACGACTAACATTTTGATTGTTTTCATGATTTTCTGGAGTTGTTGGTTGTGTGTTTGATTCTGGTCAAAGGTACTTTGCCGATGACTTACATGTATATATATTAGCACAATACAACACAAAAGTCAAGTCTTTACAACACCCTACACAAAACACCTGCCCCCACCCCTAGCACAAAAACATATAAACATTTACAATACATCTATGACAATAATCTTTGATGAAGATAAGAAAAATCAACAACTAAGACAAATGAGACAAGAAGAGGATGAAAGGCTTGTTATGATGTTATCCGATCGACATTCTATACCATATATAAACCTGTCTACTGTTTCAATAAACACAGATGCACTTAGGCTGTTGGAGCAAGAAACAGCAAAGTCTTCGGAGTCAGTTATTTTTGATATTGTTGGAAAAAAAATAAGCTTAGCAATATACAATCCGCAAAATCCAAAACTTGAAACCGTTGTTGATGATTTAAAAAGAAAGGGTTATGAAATAATTTTTTATATAACATCTGTATATAGTTTAGAAAAGGCATTTGCTTTATATAAAGATCTTTCTTTTGCTGTTGAAACGGAGTCTGGTTCTTTAGATATATCAGATGTTGAAATAGAAAACCTTATAAATAAAACAGAAAATTTAAATGATATAAAAACCTTTATATCAGAAGCTTTACAAGAAAAAAAGAGTCATAAGTTGTCAAAACTTTTAGCTATTATAATGGCTGGTGGTCTCGCTATAAAAGCATCCGATATACATATAGAGGCAGAAGAGTCTTATTCAAAACTAAGATATCGTATAGATGGTGTTCTTATAGATGTTTGTCAATTTGACACAGAAACATATCATTCCCTTTTATCTCGTTTAAAACTTTTATCTGGACTTAAAATAAATATAAAAGAAAATGCACAGGATGGAAGATTTACTATAAAAATATATACGTCAGATATAGAAATACGTGTGTCTACTATACCAGGATCATATGGTGAGTCTATAGTTATGCGTATATTAAATCCAAAATCAATATCTTCCGGTCTTGAAGACCTTGGTATGTCAAAAAAACTATATGATGTTGTTATAAGAGAAATAAGTAGACCAAACGGTTTAATACTTTTAACCGGACCAACAGGTTCAGGAAAAACAACAACATTGTATGCTTTTCTTAAAAAGACCATGTCGCCTGAATATAAAATAATAACAATAGAAGATCCTGTTGAATATCATTTACCTGGCATAGTTCAAACACAAGTTGAAGAGCATAAAGGTTATACATTTGCAGATGGTTTAAAGTCAATACTCAGACAAGATCCTGACATAATACTTGTAGGAGAAATACGTGATAGCGAAACAGCAGCAACTGCAATACAAGCATCACTTACAGGTCATTTGGTTTTTTCAACACTACATACAAACAATGCAGCAGGAACATTTACAAGACTAATAGATCTTGGTGCAGACCCAAAAACATTAACATCATCACTACATCTGGCTGTGGCACAAAGACTAGTGAGAACACTGTGTCCTGTATGTAAAAAACTTTTTGATTTGAATGAAAAAGAAAAAGAGATAATAGAAAAAATAATAAATTCACTCGAGGGGTATGAAGAAAAAAATGAAATAAAAGAATTTCCAAAACAAATACATAAAGCTGTTGGTTGTGAAAAGTGTAATAACACTGGCTACAAAGGCCGTATAGGAATACATGAAGGTATACTTTCAACAGAAAAAATAGAAAACATAATAGCAACAGGTCCAAGTGAAAGAGAAATAATAGAAGCTGCGTCGGATCAAAAACTAATAAACATGAAACAAGATGGAGTTTTAAAAGTTTTAAGAGGAATAACTTCCTTGGATGAAATAGAACGTGTTGTTGATATGTATTAAAAAAAATTATTAGTCAATTGACTAATAAAAAATAAAAACATATTATAAAAAAAGAATGACCCTTTGAATCTCCAAGCAAAACTTTTTTCGTTAAGAAAAAAGCTCAATATGTTTTCAAGGATAGCCTCAGGAATATAGCAAGCTATACACCAAAGCGTCCTCTAACTCATACCAAATCCCGGAGGGATATTGCTTGGAGACTCAAAAAGTCATTAACAATTTATAATTCAACTATAAAAAGTATAGCATATTGCTATCACCATGTCAAGCGACTTAAAAAACAACAAAAAAGCACCTGAAGATAAGGTTTTAGATCAAACTCTTAGGCCTGATTCTTTTGATCAATACATAGGGCAGGAAAATATAAAAAATAATCTAAATATTCTTTTAAAAGCAGCTAAAGGTCGCAATCACAGTCCTGAGCATATATTGTTTTATGGGTCTCCAGGTCTCGGAAAGACCACTTTGGCATACCTCATAGCAAAAGAGATAGGTGCCCAGATGAAAGTCACGTCAGGGCCGGCCATAGAGCGTGTAGGAGACCTTGCTTCTATACTTACAAACCTTTCACCTGGTGATATTTTGTTTATAGATGAAATACACAGACTTAACAAATCAGTTGAAGAAATACTTTATCCAGCAATGGAGTCTGGTCAAATGGATATTATAGTAGGAAAAGGTCCGGCAGCCAGAACTATACAGTTGGACCTTCCCCCTTTTACCCTTATAGCAGCAACAACACGTGTAGCAATGATATCATCACCTTTGCGCTCACGTTTTTCTGGCGGTGTTTTTAAGCTTGAGTTTTATACAGATGAAGAAATAGATTTTATAGTTAAAAGATCAGCAAAAATACTTGATATAAAGTTAGATAAAAAAGCTTCTGTATATATAGCAGAGAGAAGTAGAAAAACACCAAGAACTGCAAACTATCTTTTAAAGAGATGTCGTGATCTTGCACAGGTTTATGAAAAAGATTTAGATGAAGATATAGTTATAGAAGCATTAAACATGATAGGTACAGATAAAATGGGTTTAAATAAATCAGATATAGATTTATTGGAGACAATTATAAATAAATATAAAGGTGGACCTGTTGGTTTATCAACCATAGCTGCCTCACTTTCTGAAGATGAAGCGACTATAGAAGATTTTAATGAACCTTATCTTATACAGCTAGGTTTTTTAAATAGAACACCAAGAGGTAGAGTGGTTACAGAACTAGCATATAATCACTTAAATATACCTTATACAAAAAATGAAATCTCTTAGTAATAAAATTATTATATCAATAGATCCTGGTTATGAGAGACTTGGTGTATGTATTTTAAAAAAAGAAATAAAAACAAATAAGATAAGTATTTTACATTCTGAATGTTTTAAAACTGATAAAAATATATTGTTTCAAGACAGACTTTTAATAATAGGAAAACATATAGAAAATCAAATAAAAAAATATAAACCTTCCAACATGTCCATAGAAAGTTTGTTTATGGGTAAAAATCAAAAAACAGCCTTTAAAGTAAATGAGGTTAAAGGTATGTTGATATATATCTCTAAGAAAAATAACTTAAAAGTATTTGAATATACACCTTTACAAATAAAATCAGCGGTTACAGGTTCAGGTAAAGGTGATAAAAATTCTATACAAAAAATGCTTTTTTTACTTTTACCTGAACTAAAACAAACAGTAAAAAAAATAGATGATGAGTATGATGCTATAGCCTGTGGATTAACACACTTTGCATTCGAAAGAGGTATGTGATTTAATATCAACAATATGAATAAAAACATTTTAAATAGTAATGACGAGGATTTGATTTTAAATAAAGAAATTTTACCTGATGTGGATATAACTATAGATATAGGTGTTGATGATTTACTTATAACAACAGAAGAGACTTTAACTGTTATTATAGAGGATGATGAAAACTTACTGGAAGATGAAGAGTTTCTTTTGGGTACAAATAAGACAAAAAAGAAGAAAAACACCAATGAAGACAATGAGGATGAGGATGTTGAAGATTTTGATAGTTATTTTTTTCAAGAGGAATAGGTTATAATATATAATATGTTTAAGTCTCTAAAGAAGTTTTTTTATAAACTTGAAGATTTTATAATTTTCACTGTTAAAAACATTATAAAATTATTTAGAAAGTTTATAAAAAATAAAAAAAATAATAAAGTATATAAAAAAATTTTATTTATTTTAATAATTTTTTTTATGATTCTATCATCTTTCTTTATGATATGGTTTTCTACACTTAAAACCCCTGATATAAATGTTTTTGATGATAAACTTTTAGGTCAATCAGCTAAGATATATGATAGAACAGGAACTGTTTTATTATATGATTTAAGTCAAAAAGTTAGAAGATCTGTTGTTCCGCTTGATCAAATATCACCGTATCTTAAAAATGCCAGTATAGCTATAGAAGATAATGATTTTTATCAGCATGGTGGTATAAAAATAAAATCCTTAATAAGAGCTGTTTTTGCAAACATAACTGAAGGTGGATATAGTCAAGGTGGATCAACTATAACTCAGCAGGTTGTAAAAAATTCTCTTTTAACAAGGGATAAAAAAATAACAAGAAAAATAAAGGAAATATTTTTAGCAATAAAAATAGAAAGAAACCTGACCAAAGACGAAATCTTAACACTTTATTTAAATAATTCACCTTATGGTGGAAATATATATGGTGTAGAGGAAGCCTCTCAACTATTTTTTGATAAAAAAGCCTCAGATATAACACTTGCAGAAGCAGCTATAATAGCATCACTTCCCCAAGCTCCATCAACATATAATCCTTATAGTGGTAAAAAAGATCTTCTTCTTGATAGAAAAAACCTTGTTCTTTCTAATATGTATAAATTAAAAATGATAACAAAAGAAGAGTATGATACAGCTGTGAATGAAACTGTTGTTTTTCAACCAAGAAATTTAGGTTCAATAAAAGCACCACATTTTGTTATGTATATAAAAAATCAACTTGAAAAAAAATATGGTACTGAAAAACTTTTAGAGGGAGGTTTTAAAATAATAAGTACTATTGATTATGATATACAAAAAAAGGGTGAGGATATAGTTTTTGAATATATATCAAAAAATAAAAAAAGATTTAACGCTGAAAATGGAGCTATGGTTGCAATAGATCCTAAAACTGGTCAAATATTATCAATGATAGGTTCAAGAAATTATTTTGATACAGAAATAGATGGTAATTACAATGTAGCAACAGCTTACAGACAACCAGGTTCAGCTTTTAAAACATTTGTTTATGCAGCAGGTTTTAATAAAGGTTTTTTACCTGAAACTGTTTTTTTTGACACAGAAACAGAATTTTCTTCAAGTTGTACTCCGTCAGGTTTACCAAAATCAGAGGGTGTTATATGTTATAAACCACAAAACTATGAAGGAGGTTTTAATGGTCCTATAACACTACGTAGAGCTTTAGGGGCTTCAAGAAACATACCTGCAGTTAAACTACTTTATCTTGTTGGTGTTCAACCTGTTTTAAATACTGCAAAAAATCTAGGTTTAACTAACCTGGATTCAGCTTCAAAATATGGACTTTCATTAGCCTTAGGTTCAGCAGAGGTTTCTGTTTTGGATATGACGGGTGCATATGGTGTTTTTGCAAATGATGGTATAAAAAACAACATTGTAGGTATATTGAGGATAGAGAACACTAAAGGTGAAGTGTTAGAAGAATATTCACCTCAACCTAAAAAAGTTATCAGTGAGCAAGTTTCCCGCCTTATAAACGATGTTTTATCTGATGTGGGTGCACGTAACAGTATCTTTGTGAGAAGTTATTTTAAAGATCATGTAGTTGCAATAAAGACAGGTACAACAAACAACTCTCGTGATGCTTGGACTATTGGATATACACCCTCAGTATCAGTTGGTGCCTGGATAGGAAATAATGATAATAGACCCATGTCCCAAATAGCTTCAGCTTTAATTGTTTCACCTATGTGGAAGGAATATATTGATTATATACTAACAAAAGTAAATAAAGAGGAATTTATAAAACCTGAAGGTTTAAGTAGTGATACAAAACCTTTCTTAAGAGGTGTTTATACAACAAATGACGGAGTTGCACGTAGTGAGTTGTTTTGGATTGATAAAGATGATGTTACAGGTCCACAACCTTCAAACCCTGAGAAAGATCCATTATTTTACAACTGGGAATCATCTATTTATATAAAAAAAGAAGAGGTTATTATAAGTACAACAACAGAAAACACAATCATTGAAAATATTTTTCCGGAAAATAACTTAAATAACAGTGATGTAATTCAAGGTTTTTAATTTATTATTTATTTTTAATAAATTTAGATAAATTAAGAATTTATTATTTGAAGATGTTTTTATTTTTAAAACATTATTACTTAAAATAATGTTTTCTTCTTTGATTAATATATTAAAATCCTGTTTAAATAACATAACAATATTTTTTTTTATATTATCAAAATCTTTTTTTTGATCTAATATTTTTATTATATCGTCAATATTGTTTGTTTTTTTTAGCATTTTTAATGTTAATTTTTTAATATAAAAAACTATTTATTCATAGGCATAACCATATAAACATAACTATTATCACCCTTAGGTCTTATAACAGTAGGTGTTGTTTTACCACTTATTTCTAAAATGATTTTTTCTGAGTTTATTTTATTTATAAAATCAGAAAGATATTTATGATTATAGTTTTGTATTATATTTTCACCTTTTTTGTATATGTTTTTTTTAGCAAAACTTTCACCTTTTTTACTATTTTTTGAATAAAAATTTATAGAATCTTCATTTATATCTATTTTTACATAATTAAAATCATCAGAAAATATATTTGAAGCTTTTAAAGATGATATAATATCATTAGTATCTATTTCAACTTCTATTATAAAATCTTTAGGTATAATTGATTTATAATTTGGATAAAGACCTGATATAGTTCTTACACAAAGTAAACTATCTGATGTTTTTACACAAAAAAGACCTTTATCTAAAAAAACTGATACAGTTATATTTGAATATAAAACCTTAGTTAAATCATTTAATATTTTTGCAGGTATTAAAATTTGCTTAAAATCATCTATATTTTTAATATCATCTTTATTTATTATTTTCTTTTTTTCAACAAGTCTAAAACCATCAGTTGCAACAAAATTAAAAACTTCATCTTCGTAAGACATAAGAACACAAGAAAGTTCAGGTTTAATACTTGAAATAGCCGCTGCAAATGACACTGACTGTATACCGTCTATTAAAATATCTGAATTTATATTTAAAGCATTATCTTTTTTATCTATATTAAAGACTTTTGTATCAGGATAAGTTGATGTTGAAAAAGTCTGTATTATTGATTCTTGATTTTTTATAGAAATATTTAAGGTATTTTCTGAAAATTCAATTAAAACATTTTCATTTTTATCAAAAAGATTTAAATAACTAAGTAAAATATAAGGATTTATACATGTTTTGTTAAACTTTCCAACATTTTTTGTTTTAATGAAAATATCTTGAGTGTAAAATATATCTAAATTGTAAGCAGTAATTCTTAAAGTTGATTCATCTACAGTCTCGATTATTATATTTTCAAGTATAGGTTGATTTGGATTTTTACTTGTTATTTTAGATGCTTTACTGACAACATCTATAAAAAGTTCATTTATTGTCTCTATTTTCATATTTATTTTAATTATACACAATAATACATATTATGTATGTTGATATCTTGATAAGTGTAATATGTATATATTTTACAACCTTTTTCTGTGTTTTTTAATGTTAATAACTTTGTGGATATATGTGGATAATTATTATATTTATTGGTCTATGTTGATAAGTCTTATTTATTAACATAAATATACAGTGCTTATACAATATTACTAACATGATACCAACATAGATATAAACAGTTTTATCCACAATATATTGTGTTATACCCTAAGCATTGATTTTATTTGTTTTATTTCCTCAAATAACTCTTGATTTGAAGAAAGTTCCTGTTTTACTTTGTCATATGCATGTATAACTGTTGTATGATCTCTACCACCTAGTTTTTGACCTATATTTGATAAGGAATAATTAAAATACTCTCTTAATATATACATAAGAACCTGTCGAGGTTTAACTATCTCTTGTTTTCTGTTTTTTTCAACTATAGATTTTTCATCTATTTTATAAAAAGAAGAAACAGCCTTCAGTATATCTTTTAATGATGTGTTTTCTGATGTTTTAACTATATTTTTTGTTAATGATTTGATTTCATCTAAGGTTAAAACCCTGTTTTTTAACTGTGATTGTATTGATATGTTGTTTATAATACCCTCTATTTCTCTTATACTACCCTCTAAACCCTCTGCTAAGTATTGTATGGTCCCATTATCAAGTTTTGTACCACTGTTTTCTAACTTTGAATTTATAATAGCTATTTTTGACTCTGTATCTATACGAGGTATATCTATAATCATACCTTGAGAAAACCTTGATTTTAAACGACTTTCTAGGTTTTGTAGATAGTTTGGGTGTTGATCTGATGAAAAAATAATTTGTCTTTGATTGTCATATAAAAAGTTGAATAAGTGAAATAATTCCTCCTGTGTCATTTCTTTATTTGATAAAAACTGTATATCATCCATAATTAAAAGGTCATATTTCTTATATTTTTCCTTAAAAAGATTGGTTTTATTGTTACGTAGGGATGATATATAGTCGTTAGTAAAGCGCTCCGATGTTACATAAAAAACCTTCTTTTCAAGGATATTTTTATAATAATTTCCTACAGCTTGCATAAGATGAGTCTTCCCTACCCCTGTACTACCATAAAAAAATAAAGGGTTATAAAAACCAGGTTTTTTAATAATAGCTTGAGCTGAGGCGTAAGCCAATTCATTGAAAGATCCTACAACAAAAGAGTCAAATATGTATTTTGGATTTAAATTATCATTTAAATCTATATAACTATCCTTTAAAGGTAATTCATTTTTAACAGTATCTTTCTTTATTTCGTTTTTTTCTATAT
The DNA here is from genome assembly GCA_041752275.1 of Minisyncoccia bacterium. Lineage (GTDB taxonomy): Bacteria > Patescibacteriota > Minisyncoccia > Phycocordibacterales > CAIZLB01 > CAIZLB01. The sequence goes on from JBGSHK010000014.1 coordinate 30,463, forward strand.
GGTTTTTAATTTCCTTGTCTTTTTTAACCTCTGTTTTTGTTACTATAAATTCAACATTTTTAATATTATTGTTTTTATTTCTAAGGTTGTTGAGTATTTTTGTATAACATTTACTCTTAATCCAATCTATTGCAAAAGAGTTTTGTACTAAAATCTTTAAAACATGATCCTTATAAGAATCTACTTTTGCGTTTTTTAACCAAGAATTGAATCCTGCAGGGGTTAAATCAGGTTTAACTTCTTCCAGTGTTTTTTTCCATATATTATTTATTTCATCCATGTGGATAAATTATACTCTTGTGGATAACTTTTTTTACCTTGTTTTTTCTGTAAAATAATGTATATTGTTAACTATTATGTCATTTACTTATAATCCAAAGAAAAAGAAAAGAGCAACAACTCATGGTTTTTTAGCTAGATCTAAAACACATGGTGGACGTCGTGTATTACAAGCAAGAAGAAGAAAAGGTAGAAAAAACCTTTCAACTGTTGGTTCATAATCCTTTATCATATATAATATGAGTATGATTTACTCAGTAAAAACAATAAACCAGAAAGAAAAACCTGGTTTTTTTGTTTATTTTGTAGCAAAAAAGAAGATTTTTAAAAAAGCTGTTGTTAGAAATAAAGCCAAAAGAATAGCTAGGCATGCTTTTTTTCAAGCTAAAAAACAAACTTTAAATACAGAAAATCCCCCACTTTTAAATAAACAGGTTATTTTTTTCTTAGAAAATGGTATTATTCAGGAATCTTTTGAATCAATTGTTGAATTATTTAAAAATGATCTTATAAAAATAAATAAAAAATAAAAAAATGTTCCACGAAATATTCTATAAACCTATATACAATGCTTTGATATTTATACTTGATATATTACCAAATCATAGTGTTGCTATAGCGGTTATTATATTAACTATAATAATAAAACTTATATTGTTACCTTTGTCATATAAAATGTTTAAAACTCAGATAATACAGAGAAAAATACAACCCCTTATATCTAAACTTCAGGAAGAATACAAAGACAACAAACAGGTGTTGGGTATGAAAATGCTTGAAATGTATAAAGAACATAAACTTAACCCCTTCTCTTCTATACTATTGATGATTATTCAAATACCTATAGTTTTTGCACTATATTTTGTTTTTGCTAATGGTGGTTTACCTGACATAGTAAACGCAGATTTATATAGTTTTATTTCAAAAGTTAATAATATAAATCCTTTTCTTTTCGGTATAGATTTTACAAAATCAAATTTTATTGTAGGTGTTTTAGCTGGTGTTTCTCAATATATACAAATAAGATTATCTTTACAAAATATGCCTGCAGTGTCAGATAAACCTTTATCTGAAATGAAGCCTGAGGAAATGATGCAAAAACAAATGAGTTTTATGATGAAATATTTCATACCTATAATAATTTTCATAGCTTCATTAAATGTATCCGCATCCGTTGCATTATATTGGATAGTCTCCTCTTTGTTTATGATTAGCCAAGAATTATATTTTAGAGGTAAACATAAAGAGGATTTTGTTAAATAATAACCTCGTAATAAAAAAAACACCATCCAAGAAATGATGGTGTTTTTTTTATTACTCGGTTTATAAGAGTTTCTAATCTAGGATTAGTTGGTATTTCCATAAAGTCAAAGTATTTTTATCTTGAAATAAAAGATATTTTTTATTTTTTGATGTTTGTATTTTGTACACATCTACAGGTGTCGCTATTTGATCCTGTAAAGGTATTATTAGTTCAAAAAGTCCTGTATCGGCATTTATTGACCATATGTTGTCAGAAAAAGATATATCATTTTTATACCAAGCGTCAGGATAAGGTGCTTCAGATAGTTTTTGAGGTATACCACAAAAAATTTCTTCTGAATCTTGTGACCACACACATTTATCTACTATTGTTGCTTGTGATAAATATGTTAATGATTTTGATTTTATGTCATATATAAAAGTTTCTAGTGAATTATTTAATATTTCATTGTATATAACCTTGTTTCCATCAGGTGATACTAAGGTATTAAATCCATATTTTTCACCTATAATATATGTGTTTCTACCACCACCGTCTGTTCTAAGGGTAAATAAATATCCCTTAAAATAAGCTGAGGGTTTTGTTGTTAATGCTACTATGTCTTTGTTTACATATTGTGGTAAAAATTCAGATAAAGGTGTGTTTATAATGTTTGTTTTTACTACACCATCAGGACTAGATAATATTCCCCTACCTGTTCCTTTCAAAAAATAAAATATTTTTTTAAAATCTGCTGAAAAAGCTATATTTTGAGAATCTATATTTGTGTTTTTAATATCTGAAGTAAAAATATTTGTTGTTGTAGATAAATCTCTTGAAAGTTTTGTGTAGAAAGTTTCTATTGTTTCATTATCATTTTTTAAAATTCTTAATATAAGTGAAGAATTGTCTACAAAAAACACTTCCTCTGCTTCAGGTAAGGTATAGTTCGAAAACTTAGCTATATCTGTTGTAGAGGCTAAATTTTCATAAATATGACCTGTTTTACGGTCCCATAGATATATAAATTCTTGATTTTTTAAAACTTTTTTATTTTGTATTGATTTTATTATAGATGTCGTTGAATTGTCTGTGCTTGTTGATATTATGTCTATATCTTTACTAACAAAACCAAAACCAGAAACAGGCTCTTTCCATAGTTGTAAAAGTCTAGGCTTTGTTACACCAGTGCTTGTTGATATTTCTGGGTTTAATATGTTGTTGTTTTCTGTGTTTGTATTAAAATCTGTTGATGTTGAAACTCTGGTTTGAAAAGGTGTTCTTTCTGGATTTGTGTTTGTTATATCACCACTGTTTGGTTGTTGTATTTTTTTTGTATTTTGATAAAAAATAACCCCAAAAAATATACCACCCAAAATGATTACGGTTGTTAATATTATTATGATTTTTTTTATAGTGTTTTGCATTGTTTTTATATCTGATTTTATTAAGGGTTTGATATCTGTGCTCTTTTGTTTGGTCCAAATGATATACTCCACTGCCCTCCAGGTATGTTTTTTAAGTAACTACCTCCTAAGCTTCCATTTTCATCATAAATATCAATTGTATTGTTGAAAACAACACCGTTATATATACTTGCTGTTGCATCTTCATAAAAACCAACAGATAAACCGTTTATAAATATTTCTTCACCTGTTTGAGGTTTGTATTTGGAAATAAGGTCAGGAGAAAGTGCGATTGAACCTTCTCTAAGTAAATTATTTCTATTTCCTCTTCTTTGTGCTGTGTTTGTGTCTGTTATAGAGTCTTTTGTTGCACTATAAATAGTTACAACCAGTCTACCGTCGGTTGATCTTTGTCCGTTTTTTAAACTTCTAACCCAGTTTTCAACAGTTCTTTCATCCCAACTACCTGTTCTGTTAAAAGTATCCAAAAAAGAATCAGAACTCCCACCTCCTACAAACGGCACACCCCCCGCCCCACCTTGTTGACCACCATAAAAACCTCCAACACCAACAGCTTCGTTTATTGTAGTTGAAAACCCACCTATTTGAGCCACATTGGCACTTTCAACACCTTTACCAACACCATTGTCTATA
>JBGSHK010000015.1:0-129359 GCA_041752275.1 Minisyncoccia bacterium
GATGTTAATTGTACATAACAGTTTAAGTCAGCTGGACCACAACCTCCCCAAGGTGTTGAAAGTGATCCTGGATCTTGTATATTATCACTTGGTAGTATTGGGGTTGAGGGTGATGCAGAGTAAACATTTAATGCTATAAACATTGAAAAAAAAACTGTACACTTTTTTATTATCCCTCTAAACATATATATCTCTATTATAATTTTTTTTTAGCTTAAAAGCAATGAAAACTAAAGTTTATTTTTTATAAATTTTGATAAATAAAACAAATCCGCCAATAATATTTAAAAATATAAATAATGATATTAAATCTAATTTATATTTAAATCCTGTTAAAATTTCTAAAAAAGGTATGGTTATATAAATCCTAACAAAATCTGGTATAAACGAAAAAGATAAAATCTTTATTTCATAATCTTTACTATAAATAACGTCATTTCCTTTTGCTGTATTTATTGACTCTATCTCATCTTGTGTCATTTTTACACATTGACCTTCATTTGTTATCTTCATATTTTCAGGTATTTCATATTGTTTACCTAAAAGATTTGAACAATAATCTATTTCTTCAGGTACACAACTTTGATTGTACACAACATAACCTTCAGGTAATTTTGATTGTAGACCAAAAAGATTTGGACAATAGTCTGTATAAGTTTCTATTTTATCTGAAGTTAAAGTGTTTATGTTTGATTTATCAATTTCTGGAATAAATTCAGATTTATTTTCTTTTGTTAATAAAATACATTGACCTAAACCATTCAATACATAACTACTAGGTATGGTTGTTTGCACCCCATTTATGTTTTTACAATAATCAACATTTGGAGCACATATACCTCCTTCATCTTGTCCATAACCTGTAGGTATAACTGATTGTATACCTGGTATATTTAAACAAGTATCTGTTGTGTTTTGAGTGTTTTGTAAAAAACCGTTTGGAACAGTTGAGCCACCCGAACCTGATGTTGTATTCGAAATTGGATTTTCTGGTACAGTAACAGATCTTACAGACAGTGGTCTCCAGTCAGTTTTTAAACAAGCTCCATTAAAAGAACAGTCAAACTTTATCCAACCACCAAAAGGACCACCTGTCCAAGCCCAGCCTTCAAACTCACCGTCGTTATTTATTTTGACACTTTGACCAGTTACAGAAAAGTTTATCCAACCAGATACTTGTGACCATGCTTTACCTGATATGATACCTGTAGAAGAATCTATAGTTAAACCCTCTGCACCTGTTGGATCAAAATTAATCCATCCTATAGCATTACCCCAGGCCACCCCGTCTACACCATTTACATCATCTATAGTTACTAGGGTTGTTCCTGTAGGTAAAAAATTTATAATACTAGGTGTAGGGTTTGAACAATCAACTGAATGACAAATTAATGCATTTTTATTTGAAGAGTCTATTGTACCACTTGATTCAGATGCATTTATAAAATTAGGTATTAGAAAAAAAATTATTATTAAAATAAATTTATTAAGTTTCATATATTTTATACTAACACTTTTTTTATAACATTACACTTAAATTTGTTAAAAACTATATAGCCTTTATCTCAGCATCAACACCGTTAAAATCTTCTGATAAATCTAAATCTGCATCAAGATTATCAATCTTTACCTCTATTTCATCTGTAGTATCAGTTTGTGTAGACATATCCAGAACTTGTTCAGGTGTTTCTTCTACAACTTCTTTCTTGGTCATAGTATTCCAAGAAAACCAAGCTATTGATATTAATAATATAATTACTATTATTATTGCTATTTTTTTCATATGTGTTTTTATTTATTTTTTTTAATTTGTAGTTGTTGTTGATATATCATTATTTACTTTTGGTATAACCTTTAAAGCATCGGCAACTTTTCTTGTTGATTCATGTGCAGTTTTTACTTTAATATTCATAAGTTCCACATCTTTTCTTAACAAATCACGAGCTGTTTGCAATGATGTTTTTATAGTTGACTCATCTACAATGGTCACTGGATAAGTTTTAGCTGTTTGATTGGTTATAGCTGTACGAGCCTCTGATATTGCGGACTCTGCTGTAGTTATAAGTGATCTAATATTTGCAACATCTATACCATTTGCAGTAGCTTTATCAGTTCTTGATTCTATAGAAATTAACACTTCTTCTATTTTATTTATATTTTCGGATGATTTTGTTGTAATCTTTATATTTAGTTCGTTTATATTATTTGCAACATTTTCTACTCTTATTTTCTTCTTTTCATCTTTTATTTTGTCTAATCCTTCTTTAAATTTTGCTTTCATAGCAAGTGTTGTACTGGCTCTCAACTCTTTTTTTGAGTTCAATTCTTCTTTAAATAATTCTCGTTTTTCTTGTATACCTTTTATCAAATCACCTCTTTTTTCTTTTATAGCATCTGTTGTACTGGCTTTATTTGCTTTTATATTAGTTGAGAAGTCGGCACGTATTTTACTTATTTCATTTTTATTTTGTTCACGCAAAACTTTTAGTTCTGCTGGAGGTCTTACTGTTGTTGATGAAGCATTTTGACGTACTGATTTAACCTCATCAAGTCTTTCTTTACGTAATTCTTCTCGATTATCCCTTCCTTCTTGTCTTATTTCTTTTATCTCTCCTCTTGTCCCTGCTCTCATATCTCTAATCTCAGGTCTTGGGGGTTGTGGTTTAATATCAGAATCTTCGGCAGAAATAATTGACGGTGCTATTATTGTTCCTAATAAAATTAGGAATGCTATTGTTATTATTTTATTTTTTTTCATAGATAAATTATATCATGTATAAAAAAATAGATACAATTTTTTTGTTATATGATAAACTTTAATCATGAATCTAAAAAGACTTTTAAAAATATCCCGGCCTCGTTTTTGGATATATGAAATAGGACCATATATCATAGGAGTGCTTGCAGCAGCTCAAAGTGAACACTTTATATGGTTAATACCACTGACTTTAATATTTTTTATATTCTTCACCTACCCTGCCAATATATATATTTATGGAATAAACGATGTTTATGATTATGACACAGACAAACTCAACCCTAAAAAAATATCATATGAATCCCTGGTGATGCCCGATGAGCAAAAAGGACTTCTAAAACACATTGCTTTTGTAACTCTTCCTTTTGTTATCTTTGGTTTTATATTTTTATCTTTTCAGTCATTAATTTTTCTTTTTGCATTTTTATTTTTTGCTGGATTTTATTCTGCCAAACCTATACGTGCAAAAGCTATACCAGGGCTCGACAGTATTTTTAGTGCCGGACATTATATAGCCACAGCAGTTTTTTCTTATGTATTTGTTTCTGATATATTAGAAAAACCGATATCTTGGTTAACAGTGCTTATACTTTCTGGTGCAGGAATGTGTTGGGCAATAGCAATGCATGCCTACTCCGCAGTACCTGACATAAAAGCTGATAGTGATGCAGGGCTATCTACTATAGCCACAAAACTTGGTAAAAAATACACAGTGGTACTTTGTGCATTACTGTATATTTTATCTGGTGTGTTATCATTTACACACTTAGGTCTTATAAGTATTTTACTATCAACAGTGTATGTATTATTTATGATTATTTCACTTCGTGCCGATGAAGAGAAGTTTTTCAAAATCTATAAAATATTTCCTCTTGTAAACACACTTTCTGGAATGATTATATTCTTTACTCTACTTATTAAAGCTCTGTAAGTGCTGATGGAGTGTTTATATTTTCTATTCTTTTATAAGCAAGCTCTGCAGATATAAGACATATTGGCATACCTATACCTGGATTTGTACCTGCACCAACGTACAATAAGTTTTTTATTTTTTTATGAATATTGTTTGGTCTGAAGATAGCTGTTTGACTTAGAGAATGAGCCAAACCAAGAGCTGTACCTTTAAAAGAATTATAATCTTTTATAAAATCGTTTACTGCATATATTCTTTTAAATTCTATTCTTTTTGCAAAGTCAGGTATGTCCATATATTCAGACATTTGTTCTATAACAAAATCAGAGTATTTTTCTAAAAACTCATCTGTGTGTTCAAGACCTGCGGCTATAGGCACCAAAACAAAAAGGTTTTCTTTACCTTCAGGTGCTACTGTAGGATCTGATTTTGATGGAGCAGATACATATATAGACGGATTAGTTGGCCACTCGGCATCTTTAAATATTTGTCTAAAATTCTCTTCCCATTTTTCAGAGAAAATAAGATTGTGATGTTGAAGTGTTGGTATTTTTCCATCTACACCAAGATATATCATAAAAGCAGAAGGTGCCATAAGACGAGTGTCCCAATACTTTGGACTTTTTTGTCTATGTTGTGGATCAAGAAGTTTTTGATCAGTATGTTCTACATCTGCATTTGATATCACTATATCTGCTTTAAGCATGTCACCACTTTCAAGTATGACACCTTGTGCTATGTTATTTTCAACTACTATTTTTGAAACCGGAGAGTTAGTTTTAATAATAACGCCATTTTTTCTAGCAATAGTTTCCATAGCTTCGATAAGTTTATATATTCCTCCATCTGGATACCAAACACCTTGAACAAAATCTACATAATTCATCATACTGTATATACCTGGTGCGTCCCCTGGTGCAGTTCCAAGTAAAACAGTTTGATACTGCATTACTTTTCTCAATATCTCACTTTTAAATTTTTTATTGATAATAGTTGCAACTTTAGAAAAAACTGGCAACTTTCTACCTTCCGTCATAACTCTTTTATTGAAAAAATCAAAAATGTTATTATAGTTTTTATACATGAACTCGTTTCGTGCTATTTCATATTGTTGACGAGTGATTTCCATATGATTTCTTAAAATCTGACCTGAACCTGGTTCTAATGATTCAAATGTTTCTATAGTTTTTTCAAGATCTGAATAAAAATCATAATGTTTTTTTTCACTTTTCAAAAATATTCTGTATGATGGTGACAATCTTTTAAGTGTCAAATAATCTTTTATATTCTCTCCCATCAACTCAAAAAAATGCTCAAAAATCTCAGGCATCATATACCATGATGGACCCATATCAAAAACATAACCTTTGGCACTAAATATGTTAGCACGTCCACCTACTTTATCGTTTTTTTCTACTATGGTTACAATGTATCCTTTTTTAGCAAGTAAACACGCTGTGGCTAAACCACCTATTCCCGCCCCTATAACTATTACGCTTTTTTTATTCATATTTTTTTATATATTTTAATATTTTTTGATTAATGTTTTTAATGCGATTTTGATTTTTCCAAAAAAAGAAACATGTACTCTAGTATGTAGTATATCATAATTTAAAAGCTCTATTTTGGATATAATCTCAGCATATAACATACGTGCCACCCTTATACCTCGAGCAGCTTTAGGGGGTAAAAGTTTGATCCCTTCATCTGCTTGATCATATAATTTATTTGTTCTTTCGATTTCATATTTTACAAGTGCAATAAATTCAGATGTTAATTTTTTTTCAAATATATCATTTTCGATAACGTTAAACTTTTTCAAATCTTCAAGGGGTAAATATATTCTACCTCTTTGTGAAATATCTTCACCAATATCTCTTAGAAAATTTGTCATCTGAAAAGCTTCGCCAAGTTTTTGCGCTTTATCTAAAATATTTTTTCTATAAAATTCATCTTGTAAAAATCTTTGATCATTTTTATAAATAATATATGTCATCATAAGACCAACAACTGATGCTGATCCATACATATATTTTTCCAAATCTTCATAAGTCTCATAACGATCTTTATATGTGTCTTGTATCATTGCAGATAAAAAAGACTGGCTGTATTCAAAAGGTATGCTGTATTTATGAAATATATAAGATGCTACACGAAGCACTTGTGTTTCTTCATCGATCGCAGTCTTAGTTTTATTGTCATAATATTCATTCCATAGAGCATTCCATTTCTCAAGTTTTTCTAAGGCTATATCTTTTTTATCACTGAAATCAGTATCAACGTATTCATCAGGATATCTAAAAAAAGCATACAGTACACAAATAGCATCTCTTTCTTCAGGTGAAAAAAGTAGGGTACCAAAATAAAAACTTTTACCGTATTTTTTATGTACATTTCTACATAAATCAATATCTTGTTTATATTCTTTATATGGTATTATCATGATTTTCTTTTATCTATTAATGAAATAAAATCAATCCATCTTTTCTTGTCCACAGCCTTGATGTCTGAATTTTCTATAAGCAACAAAGCTTTTGTAAACAATGTTGCGATTTCATTTTCTGCATATTTTATAGCACCAGATGAATTAAACAATCGAAGTAAAACTTTTCTAGTATTATCATCTACATTTTTTCCAAACAATGAAGCCAGAATCTCTTTATCTCGAGCAGATGCATGCTCAAATACATATTGAGTAACCAATGTATGCTGACCATCTTGTATATCAAGCATAGTTATCTTACCTGTTATTTTTGAATCACCAACAATATCAAGTAAATCATCTTGTATTTGAAAAGCTTGACCAAGGATCAAACCAAGTTCGGTGTAAAATTCATCTCTCTCGTGTGAATTGGCTTGAGCGGCACCCATGAGCATTGGATTAACAAAAGAATATCTAGCGGTCTTGAGTTCATTTTTCTTAATCAAATCTTTTGAATCAACTTTATTTTTTAAAGTAAGTGATACATCAAGCATTTGCCCTGATACAGTTTCTTCATTCATACGATAATACAACTGTTGGACTTTTGTATTTGCAAATAAGGACATGACTTCACTTGCCCAACTAAAAACCAAATCACCTGTCAGTAAAGCAAGGCTTTCTGCTACATGTTTTTTTTCCGGTCTTTCTGATACAAATAACAAATCCTTCATATGTCTATGTATAGTCGATATACCATGTCTCTCTTTTCCTCCATCTATAATATCATCATGCACCAATGCAAATGCATGAAATAATTCTAAACCAATACCAACTTTGAAAATATTTTCATAATTTGTACCCCCTTCTGTTATATATGCAAGAAAAGATATATATGGTCTAACACGTTTTCCGCCATTATTTATAATTTCACTGAAATGATTGATAGCTTCTTTTGTAAGATAATCATCGTTGATCTTTAAATAATTTGTAATTTTATTGTCAACATGTTTTTTAAGATGAATATTAAAAATTTTTTGAAAAGATTTTAAATCAGTATCATTTAATACAGATCGTTGTTGACCAAAACCAAAAAAACTAAATATTTTACGGAGTTTTATATTGGGTATCTCTGAGATCATATAGATATATTATCATATTATGAGTTTTTATGGTTAGATATTACTGATGTGAATTAACATATTGTCTAGTAAGTGGACCAAAAAATCCTGTTGTAGATATACCTGCAAATTTTTGTAGTTTTATCAACGCAGCTCGAGTAGCTGAACCAAAACGAGTCGACTCTTTCCCCACTGATCCTATTCCTGATTTTGAAACTGTATATCCTTTTGTATTTAAATATTTTTGCAAAAACTTGACATCGCTATTGACAACACCAAACTGCAAGTTTTGTGTGAATGAAAATGTAGGTGTTGAAGTTGAAATTGCAGGTATAACTTCAGACACTGTTGATTGAATATTATTTCTTGAAAGAAAGAAAGTATCAACTCCACTACCACCAGTTGAACCAACCCAACTAACAGCATAAACAGCACCGTCAATAACCAATGCTTTCTGTGTGGCAAGTCCTGTTGCTGGTGTAAAATTCACCATTGTATTACCCTAACGATCATTTAACACACCTGATACATTGATCACATCCAAATCATTTGAAGCATCATCTACCTGCACTGTGTAATTACAGCTACCTATATTATTATGTATTACAGTAAATGTACAAGTTCTATCTGTAGAACCTGTCTCAAAAGTTAAGACTACAACCCCTGTTGATGTTACAGGTTCTGAAAAAGTAACATTGGTGGTAATAGTAGCACCCAACTTGTATACAGCATCAACTGAGTTTGAGGAAATACTCGTTATAGTCGGTGCTGTTTGATCAAAAGTTTGCCATGCAAAATATGGATAACCATCATTGTAAAGAGGGTTAATATTCCATATATCATTATTAGCAACATCATTGTTTGGATTGCCAACAAAATCCCATGGGGTTGTTAGACCTGGTGTAGTTGTTGCTGTAAATGTAGCAACTGATTTCATTTGTAAAGTTGTCTTTGGAGTTGAACTACCGTTTGTATCACTCACACCTAACAACTGACTGTCATAAAAAGAGTTTACTGTTGTTCCACCAAAATTATTTCCAATAAAACCAGCTGCAGTAGATGGGCTTGTACCACCTGTAGCATATCCGTTAAATATTGTTGATGAATCATTACGACCAACAATACCACCACTGTACACACCGCCATTTACAGTCACACGAGTATACACATCACTTATGGTACCAGTTGCATGCCACCCAATCAAACCACCGGTGTATGATGGACCGGTAACTTCACCTGTAACAAATACTTGACTAATAGTACCTCCATACATAGTTCCTATAAGTGTTCCTGTGTAAGAACCCACATTACTTACAGTAATGTCATTTAATCCAACGTTTTGAATAGTACCGCTTGCCGCTGCAAACAAACCAGAGCTACTGTATTCACCTATATAAAGATCATCGATCGTATGATTCTGTCCATTGAAAATTCCGGTAAAAGGATCTACAAAATAATCTCCAATTGGATTAAATCCATTGCCTCCATTCCAATTTATAGTGTCGTAACAATTGATATTGTTATTTAATATAAAATTAGAGGTCAGGTGATTCCTTACAGATTGAAGTTGAACACAGGTTTCTATCTGATACGGATCACCCACAGAACCGTCACCTCCGGCGAAGGTATCTGCGTGTGCATTAGTTGAAATAAAAAAAATAAAAGTAAAAATGCATAACGCAAGATGATTTTTTTTCATAGATTAATTGTAGCAGATATTTTATGTGTGACCTATTTTTTATATATGAAGTTATATAATTCTTATCAATTTCCTACGCACCTCGTGCTAGCTCATGTTGGTTACCCGACAGGGACTCGAACCCCAATTAACGGTTCCAGAAACCGTTGTCCTACCATTAGACGATCGGGTATGAGAATTATTGATTCTCAGTTGGCATGGTAGTATCAACCACAGTTTCCACTGGAGTTTCCATCATAGTAGTTTCCGTAGGTGTATCAGCCATCATTGTTTCAACAACAGGTTCTGGCATCATAACCTCCTCCATTGGAGCTTGCATCATTGGTTCAGGAGTATTAACAGGTGTTTCCATCATAGGAGTAGAAGGTGCAACTATATTTTCTACAGTTTCTTCTTTAGCTGTAAATCCTAATAATGATTTTAAAGTGTCTATAAATGACATATTTTTTTTATTTTCTATAATTATTGATTAATATAAATAAAATACCATGTTTTATTAAGTTTTGAAAGAGTTTTTTATATAAAGAAAAACCCTCGAGCGTATAAATGCACTCGAGAGTCTTGATTTTAGAGATTTAGGTTATTAACCTTGACCTCCTGTTGAAATATTAGAACCAATAATGTTATCCCGATACTCAGGCCATACATAGTAAGTATTTCCTGAAATAACCGGCAAAACCATACCAGTAGCATATGGATAGGTAGTCCATCCTTTTCCGCCTGGTTTGAGATCATCTAATGTTGCTATGCGAACAGCAATCGGATAAACCCAACTCCACTCTGCTGCCTGAAACTTAAGCCTAAGTTGATTTGTGGTCGGCTTGATTTCAGTGTTTTGAATGTGTCCATATTGTGGATATACTACAATGGTATTTAAACCAGTTGTATATTCCTGTTGTTGAATTTTATCAAAGAAGACATTGAGAAAGTTTGGTTGAACTCTAGCTGAACCCAACCGGATTCCTGTATTCATGTCATAACGAACACCGTCAACAACTAATTCAGAAAATTGACCAGAATTATTCATCCAACCAGGAATCTGAACACGCCCATCAAACACATTTAGTTGATATAAATCACCATTACGATTTACCATGTGCGCCATAACAGCACCAATAATACGTAACTCTGAATCATTCAAATTAAACCACACATTTCCAGCATAATATGGTGTTTGGTAAACAAACTTATTACTAAGCGTGTCATGCACCTTTTCAAGCTGGAAACTTGTATCAGATCTAAATAAATTCATTCCATTCACATCATTGATGCGAACAGTCAGATTTATTTGTTCCTTTGGGTGAGTTGTTACAAATTCAACTTGTATCCTTTCGATGACTTTTTTAATGTCATCTATCGAATCAACATCATCAAGAGGTTGTGTAAACTCAAATGGCCTAAAGGTTGAGGCTGATCCGCAGATCAGATAAATACTTTTTGCTTTTGCTAAAGCTTCTATAACTGCCATCTCACCGATGGATATACGTTCCGGCATTAAAACCGGGGTCGATACACCATTAGGTAAAACTGGAGTGGTTTGGGCTTGAGTAAGATTTGCAATGCAGAACATTGCAGTGAAGACGGAGATAATTTTTTTTCATATTTTCTGTATTTCTGTAGTTGTCTGTAGTTGTTTGGTTTATTGTTCAGTTTCTGGTTTCGGACCAAAATTAGCATTCAGTCCAAATTGGACCGTGGCTGTTTCTGGTTCTTCTGGTTCTTGTATTTCCTTTTTTTCTTCCGAAATAGTTGCTTTGTCTGTGTTTTTCAACGTAAGACTAGGCACTGTTTTCTCAGAGTTTTTTGGTTGATCTTGAAAATTGGAAACCGTTAAAACACCGGCTCCAATCAACAAAACAAACCCCAACAGGACTGTTAATGTGCTTTTCATAACTTAAAAATAATAGCATATATAGACTTAAAAGTCAATATATATGCGCAATTCACCTTAATATATAAGGTTTTATAGTTTTTTTTCCGCCTCCAACACTCCTTCTATTCCCCCATTCAAAAACCCGTCCACATCACTAGTCTCAAACTCAACTCTATGATCCTTAACCATTTTATATGGATGCAACACATAAGATCTTATCTGACTTCCCCATTCTATGGTAACAGTGTTTGTAGTCGACAAACCTTTTTCCTTCAACTTCATATCATCTTCTTTTTTCTTTAAAAGTTTGGCTTTGATGATGTTTATTGCTCTTTCCTTGTTTTGTCCCTGAGATCTTTCCTCTGTCACATGTACTGACAGGCCCGTTGGTTTGTGGACCACTCTTACAGCTGTTTCTCTTTTGTTTACATTTTGCCCACCAGCACCACCTGCTTTTGCAAAAGATATATCCAAGTCTGATTCTGACAAATCAACAGAAACATGTGTATCTATCTTGGGTACAACTTCAACCAAAGCAAAAGATGTATGTCTCAAGCCTTTAGAGTTAAATGGTGACATGCGAACTAGTCTGTGCACGCCTGATTCATTTTTCAAAATACCATATGAGTTTTTTCCTTTTACTTCAAACATTATGTTTTTATATCCCCCCAGATTATTTTTACTGTCATCTATTATAGAAATCCCCCAACCTCTATTTGTCGCATATTTAAAATACATGTTATACAACATCGAAACAAAATCCTCAGAGTCGTCACCTCCGGCCCCAGCGATGATTGATATGATAGAGTCAAAAGATGAAAAATCATTTTTAATAAGATCAGTTTTTAAATCCTGCAATTCCCTCATCATAGTCTGCGCTCCAACAGAGTCATTCCAAAAATCAGGATTTAACATTAAAACCTCTATTTCTTGTATTCTTTTTTTTGCCTCTATGGTATTCATTTATCTTAATCTAGTATAACGCTTTCGCCTTGCTCTGGGTGCACAGCATCTATATCATAATAATCACGAAGTCTTTGTACCAAAAACAAAGCTGACTTAGTTTCTCCCATGGTAACAAAAACTTTCTTCAAAGTCTCACCTGCCGTTGAAGCAAACTCTTGTAAACCATCAGAGTCTTTATGTCCAGAATAACCATCTATTTTTCTTATCTCGGCATTTATTTTAACTTCATTGTCATATATTTTTACAGACTTTGCTCCATCGTAGATCTCCCGACCCAAAGTTCCTATTGCCTGAAAACCTAAAAATAAAAGTATAGTGTTATGTGCAGATAAATACCTGAGTTCATGATGTTGTATGCGACCCCCTGTTGACATACCTGATCCAGCCATAATTATTTTTGGATTGCGACTA
Source organism: Minisyncoccia bacterium (assembly GCA_041752275.1). Taxonomy (GTDB): domain Bacteria; phylum Patescibacteriota; class Minisyncoccia; order Phycocordibacterales; family CAIZLB01; genus CAIZLB01. The sequence continues at coordinate 12,161 of JBGSHK010000015.1, forward strand.
TGTAGTATAGCTTTTGATTCTTCAGCAGAACCTACTATATGCAAGTTTCTAAAGTTCAATATATCATCACCTTTTTTTATTCTCTTTTTTGTTTGATCATTATAATCATCTTTATATTTTTTGTATATTGGTAAAAGTTTTGAAGCTAAAGGAGAATCAAGGTAAACAGGTAGCTCTGGAATAATCTTATCTTCAAATAAGGTATTCATTTCTGATAATATTTCCTGAGTTTTTTCTAGCGAAAATGATGGTATCAATAAAACTCCTTGTCTACCTATAATGTCTTCAATACATTCTTGCAATTGTTTTAATCTAGTTTTTTTATCTTCATGATTTCTATCACCGTAAACACTTTCCATAACAACATAATCAACACCTTCTATACTTTCTGTATCTTTTAGTATTGGGTTCGGACTATTTCCAAGATCTCCTGTAAACATAAACTTTCGTAACTTTTGATTTAGATTTATACGTATTTCAAACATCGATGCACCTAAAACATGTCCTGGATCTTTTAAATACACCGACACAACAGAATCTTTGTTAATCTCTTTTTTTGTTTTTTCATGACCCTCATCTAGATCAAACAATACAAAATCTTTATGATAAGGTATGGTTTTCCATAACTCAAAAGCATGCCTTGTGTCTTCAGGACCATACAATGGATCTATATTTTTATGTTTTGCATCTTCAGTTATAAGTTTAAGTGCATCTTCTAACATATATACACAAAGGTCTCGAGTTTCTGGAGTACTATATATAATACCGCGAAAGCCATGCTTAACTAGTTTAGGTATAAGACCTATATGATCCATATGTGCGTGAGTAACAAGTAACATATCTATCTCTTTTGGGTCAAATATAAAAGGTGAAGCATTGTACTCTTTGGCTTTTTCACTACCTTGCTCCATACCACAATCTATAAGGAGTTTTTTTACTCCTTGATTTTTATTTATTTCAAGTAAAAAGTTTGCTCCTGTAACCGACGATACCCCGCCGCAGAAAGTTATTTTTGCAAATTCTTTTGCTGATGATCCTTGTGTGAAATTCTTTTTAGAGGTATTTTGTAAAACCATATATATGCAATTATCCCACCTAATGCATTCATAAGCAAATCAATATATGTATCTATCCAAAAACTCTTATTTATGAAAATATTTTTACCAATTTCGAATTCTATATATTCCCAAAGTATTGAAATTAAAATAATAACTATAAAAATATTTAAAGTGTTTATCATTTTTATTTCTTTTAAAATAGAAATAGCTAAAGCTGTTATAGATAGTCCTCCTATAAAATGCATCAATATATCCGCATTTGGATAAAAATAATAAAAACTAGAAACTTTTGCTACTGTATCAAAGGTTATGAGTGAGATAAGAAATATTAAACTTATAAAAAATAGTCTGTTATTATTCATAGCTTTAGCAAAGGTCGTTCGTTTTGTTTCTTCCGCCGAAAGGTCCTCGGAAGCAAAGCTTCCTGCGGGTCGGCTCATCCACAAAACTCACTTAGCAAACGACCTCTCTTAAAGCCCTCGAATCGGTTGAGCCTTAGTAAGAACTAAGGTGGGTGTCCTGATATATAAACCAAGGTCTATATATACGCAGACTCCCTAAAAATTTACATCTAAGTCAACCGTTCGAGAACAATTTAATTATAACAAATCTAAACCTTATACAAACTAGACAATTTTTCTTTTTATATTATAAACTTCGACTTCTTCATTTTCATCTGATTCATAATTTTTAGATATTTCTGTTTGTAATTTTACTATATCTTGATACTTTTTACTTCCTTCAAATCCTGTACCTGCAGGTATAAGTCTACCTATAAGCGTATTTTCCATAATACCGTATAGTGGATCATGTTGACCTTTTAGAGATGCATTTACAAGTATACGGTTTGTGTTTTGGAATGATGCCGCAGTCAAGAATGATTGTCTGTTTAGAGATCCTTCCATAGTACCCATGATAGCTATTTTTCCTTTTGAAGGTAACATATTATTCTCTTCTACTTTTTTATTTGTATTCAAGAATTCAAATGTCTCAACAACATCGCCTACAGAAAATTCTGTATCACCTTTATCTGTGATTCTTATTCTATTGAACATTTCACGAACGACTATTTCTATATGTTTTCTACCTAAGTTTACTCCTTGTAATTCATAAATCTTTTTAACTTCACCGATGATATATGATTGAGCAAGATCACGTCCACCATATTCGTACAATTCATCAACATCAGCCGATCCATCAGTCATGATTTGACCTTTATGAACATGTTGACCTACTTTTACATTTACAACACGTATAGGGTGAACAGAAAACTCAAGTTCGCTACCAGTTTTCTTTGAAGCTTTAACTGGAACATCTGGTAATATTTTTATAATTTTTTCATTATTTTTTTCTATAACCGCAGTAACAACACCATCATGAGACGCTATAGCTGCTGGATTTTTAGGTGTTCTGTTTTCAAATAACTCTTCAACACGAGGAAGACCAGCTGTAATATCTCCACCTGTTTGAGCCACACCTCCGGCGTGGAAAGTACGCATAGTTAACTGTGTTCCAGGCTCACCAATAGCTTGAGCTGCAATAGTTCCAACAGATTCACCGATATCTATCATTTCTGCTGTTGAAAAATCAGAACCATAACAACGTGTACATATACCTCTGTCTGTTTTACATGTTAGTGGAGATCTAACACTTATTGTATCTATACCTGCTTTATCTATCACTTTTGCATCATCTTTACTTATAAGATGACCTTTTTTGAACAATATTTCACCTTCAATATTTTTTATATCAGCAGCTAAAACTCTACCGAATATATTTTTACTAAATGATGTTTCTATACCTGAGGCAGTTTTTTTATTTATAACTATAAAATCATTTGTTTTACAATCTTGCTCTGTGATAATAACTGATTGAGACAATATAAACAATTTACGAGTTAAATAACCGGCCTTAGCTGTGTTCAAAGCAGTATCGGTCATACCTTTACGTGCACCGTGAGTAGAGATGAAGTATTCGATCGGAGTCAAACCTTCTTTGAAAGAAGACTTTATAGGAAGTTCTATTGTTGTACCTTGAGCTGTTGCAATAAGACCTTTGATACCAACCATTTGATTAATGTTACCTATAGAACCACGAGCCCCTGAAAGGACCATGTCATTTACAGGACCATTGTCAGGCAAAGTCGCTGGTATCATTTTTTCTATTTGTGATTGAACAGCTTGCCACAAACGAACAATTTTTATATGTTTTTCTGTTTCTGAAAGTAAACCTTTATCATAAGCACTGTAAACATCGTCAGCCAACTCTTGTGCATCATCTAAGGCTTTATATTTATCTTCTGGAATCTGTATATCAGATATAGACCATGTTATACCTGATTTTGTAGCAAAATTAAATCCAAATTTTTTGATTGAGTCTATTATTGGTGCAACACTATTTCTTCCTTCACGAATAATCAATTCATCAATAATACTATTCATCACACCCTTATTTATCTCACGATTTATAAAAGTAATTGATTTTGGTAATATTTGGTTGAAAAGTATTCTTCCAACAGTTGTGTCGAAAAGTTTACCTGAATATTCACCAAACTTAGCATCCTCTGGCGCCAAAACTTTTATCGGAGCTCTGTATGAAATAACATTATTATTTAATGCTACAATAGCAGCTTCCGGAGATTCAAAATATTTATCCGCACCTAATTCACTTGAAACAAGTTTTGTTACCCAATAAGATCCAACAACGATGTCAAGCATTTTATCTGTAATAGTTGCATCACCTGTTCCTGGTTTCAAAATATTTTTATCTGATGCCATGATGTTTTTTGCTTCATGTTGAGCTTCTTCAGATAGAGGGACGTGTACGGACATAGTATCACCGTCAAAGTCAGCGTTAAAAGGAGAACATACTAGAGGGTGTAGTTGTATAGCATTTCCTTCTATAAGAACAGGCATGAAAGCTTGAACAGAAAGTCTATGTAGTGTTGGTGCACGGTTTAAAAGAACATATTTATCCTTTATAACATCTTCCAATATAGACCATACAACTTCATCTTTATCTTCTATCATTCTATTTGCTCCTTTTATAGAGAAAGCAAGTTCTTTGCCGAGTATTTGAGAAATAACAAATGGTTTAAACAGTTCAAGTGCCATATTTTTTGGGAGACCACATTGATTTAGTTTAAGATCAGGCCCTACAACAATCACTGAACGTCCTGAATAGTCAACACGTTTACCAAGTAAGTTTTGACGGAAAATACCTCTTTTACCTTTTAGGTTATCAGCAATAGATTTTAATGATCTTTTTTGTCCTGGATTTATTCCTGAAAAAGCTGGACCATTTCCTTTCATTGAGTTGTCCAATAGAGCATCCACAGCTTCTTGTAGAATTCTTTTTTCATTTCTCAAAATAACATCAGGTGCCTTTATGTCATAAAGTTTTTTAAGACGATTGTTTCTGTTTATAACTCTTCTATAGAGATCGTTTATATCAGATGTAGCTTGACGACCTCCGTCGAGCGCTACCATAGGTCTAAGTGCAGCAGGAATAACAGGTAAGGCTTTGATAAAAGTCCATTCTGGTCTTACACCTGATTTTTTCATAGCATTGATAAACCCTAATCTTCTTATGATTTTTTCTTTTTCAATAGATGTTGCTTTTTCAAGATCTATTGTTAGTTTTTTATGTAAATCATCTATGTTTAAACCTTTAAGTATGTTGAAAATAACTTCACTACCTATACCAGCCTCAAAAGCTGAGCCAAATTTATATGAGAACTTGTGATATTGATTTTCATCAAGAACTTTACCTATTTGTATCATATCTATATCAGCTTTTGTACTAGCCATAAGATCCCTAATTGCATCTTTTGTTTTTTCATCAACTATATTTTTCATCTTTGATTTAAACTCATCATCAAGTTCTCTGTGTAGTCTCGTCTTTTCTTTTTCATCAACTTTAGTTATAAGATAACCTGCAAAGTATATAACTTTCTCGACTTCACCTGCTGGCATACCAAGTATAGTAGCTATACGTGATGGCATGTTTTTTAAATACCAAATATGTGACACAGGAACACAAAGCTCAATATGTCCCATACGTTCACGACGAACTATTGATTTTACTATTTCAACTCCACATTTTTCACATACTATACCTTTATATCTTATACCTTTATATTTTCCACAATAACATTCATAATCTTTTTCTGGACCAAAAATCTTTTCACAGAAAAGACCATCACGCTCAGATCTTGCTGTTCTGTAGTTTAGAGTTTCTGGTTTTTTAACCTCACCTCTTGACCATTGTCTTATTTTTTCAGGAGATGCAAGTTTTATTGAAACTGAATCAATATCATCAACTGAAGTTCTTATATTTATTTTTTTATCTTTTAACATATTTTTTAATTTTGTTTTTGATTATTTTTTTTAAATTTTAAATAAATTTTATTCTTCTTTTGATACTACTTCTTCTATTTCAGAAAAACTATCTTCATCATCGGCGTCTATACCATATTCTTCTTCTCCATAAGATTTATTTTCAGAATGATTTCCAACATGACCTGTGTCTAAACCAACATCTATTTCTTTACCGTCGTGATTATCAAAACCAACATCAATACATAAACCACGTAGATTTGAAAGAAGCACATTAAATGATGCTGGTGTGTTTGGATCTGAAATTCTTTCACCTTTAACAATAGCATCGTAAGTTGCAGAACGTCCTAAAATATCATCTGATTTTATTGTAAGCATTTCACGTAAAGTATATGACGCTCCATATCCGGCCAACGCCCAAACTTCCATTTCTCCAAATCTTTGTCCTCCACCTTGTGCTTTACCACCAAGAGGTTGTTGAGTTATAAGTGAGTATGGACCAGTTGAACGTGCATGAACTTTATCTTCAACCATGTGGTGAAGTTTAAGCATATACATATATCCAACAGAAACATCTTGTTCAAATTTTTCTCCTGTTCTACCGTCAAAAAGTTTCATTTTTCCAGATCTGTTGTATCCAGCAGCTTCAAGTTCATCTTGAACCTCGTCAGGTGTTGGACCCATAAAAGCCGGCACTATAGCTTGATAGCCTAGTTTTGAAGCAGCTAAACCTAAATGTAACTCTAATATTTGACCCAAGTTCATACGAGATGGAACACCTAGTGGTGTAAGTATCATATCTACTGGAGTACCGTCTGCCATATAAGGCATATCTTCAACAGGCAACACACGAGATATAACACCTTTGTTTCCATGACGTCCCGCAAGTTTATCTCCAACTGAAATATTTCTAAGTAATGCAACTTCAACATATATTCTTTTAAGAATACCTGATTCAAGTTTATCACCTCTTTCTCTTGAAAATATTTTTACTCCGATAACACGACCTCTTTTACCATTTTCAAGACGTTTTGATGTATCTTTTACATCGCGTGCACGATCTCCGAAAATAGAACGGAGAAGTCTTTCCTCTGGAGTCAACTGTGTTTCTGTTTTAGGTGTAATTTTACCAACAAGTATGTCCCCTGGTCTAACTTCAGCACCTATACGAACAATACCTTCAGCATCAAGATCTTTTAACTTACCTTCTGCAACGTTTGGTATATCATGAGTTGTGATTTCTGGTCCAATTTTTGTGTCACGAACGTTTATTACAAATTCTTCTATATGTATAGATGTAAATTTAGATTTCTTTACCAAGTTTTCTGAAATAATAATAGCATCTTCATAGTTAGAACCTGACCATGTTAGGAAAGCTATAAGTACATTTTGCCCTATTGCTATTTGTCCTTCAACAGATGTTGATGTGTCGGCCAAAACATCACCTCTTTTAACTTTTTGTCCAAGATTTACAATAGGTCTTTGATGAAATGCTGTAAACTGATTTGTTTTATTGAAAACTGCAAGTTTATAAGTAGTTTCTCTTTTACCTTTTATTGTGATAGAAGCAGCATCAACAGCCGTTATCTCACCATCTTCTGGCGCAATAATAACACGTCCTGTGTCACGAGCAGCAGTTTCTTCTATACCAGTTGCAACAAAAGGTGCTTCCGGCACTATACAAGGTGTTGCCTGCTTTTGCATACCTGATCCCATGAGTGATCTGTTGGCATCATTGTGATTTACAAAAGGAATCATACTTGTTGCAATAGAAAATGGTTGACCTGAAGCGATATCAATAAGATCAACATCTTTTTTATCAACTATTGTAGGATTACCTTTTATACGAACCTCTACCATTTCATCTGCGATTTGACCGTCTTTGTCATAATTAACAGCAGCATGGGCTATTTTAAAACCTTCTTCTTGAAGAGCGTCTAGATAAACTATTTCTTTTGTAATTTTTCCTTTTACAACTTTTGCATATGGAGTTTCTATCATTCCAAAACCATTTACTCTTGCATATGCTGCCAAGTGAAGTACTAGACCAATGTTGGCACCTTCAGGTGTATGTATAGGACAAACACGACCATAATGAGATGAATGAACATCACGAACCTCTACACCAGCTCTGTCAGATGAAAGACCTCCTTGACCAAGTGCTGTAAGTATACGTAAATGCTCTAACTCAGAAAGTACATTTTCCTGATTCATGAACTGTGATAATGGGTTTGTAGAAAAATATTCTTTTATACGAGCTTGCAATGGACGAGGAGATATAAGTTGCATAGGTTGAGATGTATCAGACTCTATGGTAGACATTCTATTTTGAACATTTTTCTTTATCTGTAGAAGTCCCAATCTTACTTTTTGTTGTAATTGCTCACCAACAAATCTAACACGTCTTGATCCTAAGTGATCAACATCATCAGCTTCTGATTCAGGAATATTTGTCATGTTACATATATTGGAAATAAGTGTAACAAAGTCATCTATATTTAAAGTATTTCTTGATAATTCTTTTTCATCCATACTTTTTCCAAAACGAGAATTAAAACGAAAACGTCCAACTCTTGAAAAATCATATCTTTCTGCCTTAAACATATTTTCCACAAAATCTTTTGCATTTTGGGCAGTAGCCAACTCACCATCTCTCATTTTTTTATATATTTCAACCACAGCCTCATCTCTTGTTTTTGTATGATCTTTTGCAAGAGTGTGTTCTATATATGATTTTAAATTTGCATCATCTCCAAAAAGAGCCTTTATTTCTGAATCTGTTTCCACACCAAGAGCACGAAGCAAAGTTGTTACAGGGAACTTTCTTTTTTTATCAATCTTTACATAAACACAAGTATCAGTATCAGTATTGATCTCAATCCATGAACCACGTGCAGGTATGATTTTAACACCGATATAATTTTTACCTTTATGTTCGTCAGATGTGAAAAAAGCACCAAAACTTCTTGCAAGTTGTGGAACAATACATCTCTCAATACCGTTTATGATAAAAGTTCCATGCTCTGTCATCATAGGAACTTCTGACATAAAAATCTCCTGTTCTTTTTCTGAACCTGTAATATGATTTATAAGTTTAATAGTCGCCTTTATTGTAGCCTCATAATTAACTTTGTTTTCCTTTGCATAAAATTCATCGTATTTTGGACGATCTAATTTTATACCTTCAAATCGGAATTCAAATTTTTTCTCTGTATAATCTTTTGTTACAGAGAATTCATTAAATACTTCATTTAAACCTTTTTCTAAAAACCATTTGTAAGAGTTTATTTGCCCTTCAACCAAGTTAGGAAGTGGAACTAAAGATTCACGAAAACGTGAAAAATGTTTTTTTGTTAACATTATTGTTGTATTTTAAGTTAGAGAAATAATAAAAAAGGCGAAAAAGTCTAGGGTTACTCAATCGGTTTTACGCTAGGGCTAGCATATCATATTTTTCATTGCTGTGCAAGGTTGATTTTAGGGTTTGGTGGTGGTTGGGTGGTGCGGAGAGTTGACGGGTGGATAAAGTATGTTATTGTAGTAATCAGCACTTTGATGCTTTTAACAACTCAAACCAACCTACTATCATGGCCTTACCAACTGATGTCCTGAAACAGGACGAAGAAAACGAAGACAATATTGCATGGCTCGTACGTTTACATAAAATTGCGGTCGACCCTGCAACTGATCCGAAAATTCGAGAAAAAACCGTCGCTATTCTCCTTACGGAAATGCCCGGTATTCTAAGTGAAGCCTGTTCAGGAAGACTGTCAGAAGAAGAACATGATTGGGAAGAATACGGCGGACCAAGATTGGAAGGAATGTAGAAACTTTCCATCAAACAGCGCGAGGACCAGTCATGGTCCGAGCGTTTTTTTTATTTAACACTTTCCATCCCCAACCTTACCATCTCCAACAACCCCTCCTTTGTCTCATTTACACACAAAAAACCCGACTTGTGGCAAAACTTCGCACCTTTCACACCACAAGCATTTTCAAGTTCTGTATCCACCAAACCTCTCCATGATTCTGGAAAATAAAATCTTGCATCATACAAATCCTCACCTGTTTGAACATTTTTAGCCGACCATCCCCCACGAAGGTCTGGGTACATAACAACTAGAGGCTCAGGAAATTTATTAAAATTAAAACTGTAAAATCTGTCGCAGATTATCACCCTTTTATCCTTTGCTTTATTGTAGGCTTTTATAGCAAAAGATTTTTCTTTTTGCATATGATATGCATACTGTATTATATTTTCTATTATAGGCTCTGAAAATTTTACTAATTCAAAAAACTTTTTATCAATCAATTTCATATCATTTACTCCTGATGCAAATTTACACATTTGAAAATAATTATCTATTGTTGCAATATCTATATCTTTAAAAACTTGTTTGTAAGTTAACATTCCATTATCCATAGCATCTATATGCTGAACCAGTTTTTTCTCAACAATATCAAAAATCTCAGTAATAACTTTTTTATTTTTATCACCAGAAATAATAGAAATGAGATCGGGACCAAAATGTTTAAACACTAAACCAAAGGCTGCATAAGGAATACCGTTTGGGCGCATTAATTTTTCATCATTTTGATGATGGTCAAATCTCAAATTTTTAGGGTTATATATACCACCTATATCATAAACAATATCAGCTTTTTCTATGTCTTCTGTTTTTATACTTCTTTTGTGTTTAAGTTTTGTTTTTGGTTCTTTCTTTTTAAAATAAATATTCAACAGCGCGGTAGAAAAAATATCATCAGCATGAAATTGACCTGAATGAGTTAAAAGTTGCAATGTTTTCATTTTATAAATAAATTATTTTTATTATGCTAAGTTTTTATCTTCATTCCATACTTTTATAATAGATACAAAAAGACTCAATATTAGAGGACCGAATAATAATCCTTCAGGGCCAAAAATTATTATACCGCCAATAATAGATAATAATATGAATAATTCATGTATATTTATACCTTTATTCATAACTTTTGGACCTATAAAATTATCAACTAAACCAATAGCTAAAACTCCCCACAATATTTGATATAGCCATACAAAACTATTAGGCTGTGTGAAGAACAAATAAATAGCAGCTGGAAACCATACTATAGAAGGCCCTACACCAGGAATAAGTGCAAGAAAACCAGCCAAAGTACCGAAGAAAAAAGGATTTGGAACACCAAAAACCCAAAAACCTAAACCCGTAAAAACACCTTGAACGACAGATATTGTTAGAGACCCTATAACAACAGAATTTATAGAATTTTTTATTGATAAAAATATTTTATTATTACTTTCTATTTTCAATGGACTTATTATAGAATATAACTCTTTAAATTTTTTACCATCTTTAAGGAAATAAAACATAGCCAAAAGAAATAAAAATATTTTTAAAACAACTTCTACAGTTCCTGAAAATAAACCTCCTATATTATTTATAAAAAAACTAGATACAGATTCTGCTATTTTTGTAAAATTAATATCTATACTTGGTGATATCTCTTTTGCAAAAACAGAAACCCTTTCACTTACAAAATCAAAATTTATAGCGCCAGAAGCAATTTTCAAATATACTGACTGAGTATCTATGGCAACTTTACTTAAAATAGCAACTATAGGAGTAACTATAATCAATATAAAAATAATCATTGTTAAAAAAGCAGCTAAGCTATTTGACAGCTTATTTAAAAATTTAGTTTTTAAAAAATAATTTTCAATTTTTCTATATAAAGGTGTCATAAGTACTGTAAATATATATGCAAGCACAAGAACACCTATAAAGTTTGAAAGTATTAATAAAGTAAGTACGCCGGTAATTACTATTAATATAGAGAAATATATATTTTGTTTATTCATATCACAATTGTAACATAAAAATTAATAGACTATAATTGGATCATGCCAGAACTCCCCGAGGTACAAACAACAGTTGATGGTATAAATACCGTCGCAAAAAACAAGACCATAATCGACATTTGGACAGACTTTAAAAGTGAAGCCTCCATGTTTTCGAGTACAATAAAAAATCCTGAGTATTTTAAAAGATTTAAAAAAGCTATAAAAGGTGCAAAAATAATAAAAGCTGAGAGACGTGCTAAAAATGTTTTAATACATCTAGACAATGAAGAAACAATTCTGATACATATGAAAATGACAGGACATATCATGTATGGACAATATGTTTATGATAAAAAGAAAAACTCCTGGATACCCAAATCAGGGCAAACCTCACTTGAAGATCCATATAACAGATTTGTGCACTTAGTTTTTACACTTGATAACGGTAAGCACCTCGTTTTATCAGATACAAGAAAGTTTGCTAAAGTTATAATACTAGATGATGAAACTCATAAAGAATTAAAACTACTCGGACCTGAACCTCTGAGTACGGATTTCACTTATGATGTTTTTTTGAAAAATATAAACACATGGCAAAATAAATATATAAAAACTGCTTTGATGGATACAAGGTTGATAGCTGGTATTGGAAATATTTATTCTGATGAAATACTACATGTAGCAAAAGTTTTGCCAGAGAGAAAAGTGTCTTCTTTATCACCTGTTGATTTTAAGAATATTTATAAAAATATAAAACCCTTGCTTTTAAAAGGTATTGATTTTGGTGGTGATTCTATGAGTGATTATAGAAATATACATGGCGAAAAAGGTCGCTTTCAAGGTAATCATAAAGTGTATAGAAGAAAAGGTTTAGGTTGTACAGGTCGAGGGTGCATAGGCATTATAGAGCGTACTGTTGTAAATGGGAGAAGTGCTCACTTTTGTAGAATATGTCAGAAATAAGGGTTTTTACCTTAAAAACTTGACTTTTACTGTGATTATGCTATGATATATGTGTTATGAACCAAAAACTATTAGTATCATTAATGGTCGCCACGTTATCAGCTTTGGCATTTGTATTTACCCTTATATTTGTAGTAGAAACAGTACCACTCACTCCGGAAATAACCTATAAGGTATTGAGTATACTTCTACTAAGTGTACTAGCTCTGATTATCTCCATAGGTTACATACTTAAATCTTGGGAAGGAATCTGGTTTAAAATAATCACCTCCCGCAAAAAATCCTAACCACCAATAGGAAAGAATTCAGTCGACACTCCTCCCCCTAATCGACTGAATTCTAAAAACACCCAGTCCCCTAGACTATACACAAATAGTCTGGGGGTCATTTTTATTTTACAACCCGTATATAATACTCTCATTCGCCAAAACATAATCCGCGATTTCACTTTCAGTAAACCAAAGATTTATTTCGTTCACAGCCTCATCAACAGTACCAGATGCATGTATAAGATTTCTAACGCAACGCTCATCAGCCATTGCCATGGGGTAAGAATCTAAAACAAAATCCCCTCTTATGGTTCCAACATCTGACATCACAGGCTCAGTAGTTCCAACTATTTTTCTAACAACAGAAACAGCGTGTCCACCTTGCAAAACCATAGGTATGATTGGACCTGAAGTAAGATATTTTGAAAGCCTGTCTATAACAGACTCTGCTATAACCATAGGGTCCAGGCTTACTGGCTCTATACCTTTATCAAGCAAACCTTTTATACTTTTCTCACCAACAAGTCTCATCCACTCGGGATCTAAAGTATAATGTTTTTTCACCATAGCTTCATTGGCTTTTATCATTTTCATGGCAACAAGTTTCAAGCCAGCTCTTTCAAAACGAGAAATAATCTCACCTATAAGGTTTCTTTGTACTCCATCAGGTTTTATAATTATTAATGTTTTTTCATGTTTTGGATGTGTCATGAGAGTATGATATCACAACTATTGTATACCAACATAATCAGCCACTAAAACCCATCTATCAGAAGCTTTTCCGAAACTGTCACAAGTTGCCAGTGTCAATATAGGTGACTCACTTTTAAACTCTATCCATGTTGTATATTTACTCACACGTTCAACTTTTCTTGTTCTATATATATGTACCCCACTTTGTGTTTTTACATATACAAGAGTTCCAGGTGGAACATTTTTTATATTGTTAAATATTTGATAAGCCTTATTTCTAACAACTTTAAAACTAGTACTATGACCAAAAACAAGAGTGTTGTTTGACCCTGGATAACCTGACCCTGGATAATACACAGCACCGCGCCCTAAAGCTGCATCTAAAACTTCAACTTGTACACTTCTCGGTGACTCTATGTTTGCAACAACATTGTATCCTGGTATCTCTAAAAACATAGGGGCTTCAGCTTTTACAGTAGGTGTTTTTACTGCAGCAGGGGCAACATCTTTTTTTACTTGAACATCAACTTTATTTTCTGAGACCAAGTTAGTTTTGGTTATAAAACTAAAAAGAAAAGATATGAATAAGAAAAATACTACAATAACAAGACCAATCTTAGCCATCTGTTTAGCTACATCTATTTCTGTTCTAGTGAATACCATATACGTGTTATTATAACATAAACCTTTCGCCCCGCATTCGCGGTGCGTTTCTATATCCCTAACTCGCTGCGCTCGTAAGGGCTATATGTTACTTGATGAACAAGTTTTTAAGTGATTGAAAGAATCCTGTCTTTGTGTTTTCTACTACCTTATCAAACTCTGGACGAATCTTTTCTTGTATACTGTCAGGCACTCCGGCGTCCTTTAGAACTTTTTTTGCTTCGTCTATTTTACCTTCTTTTTTAAGCTCACGAGCTTGTTCAAAAGCTTTCTTTATTTCATCTTTTTTAAACTTTGTCTCTACTTTATTTATTTTTTTATCTATTTTAATAGGTGTATCAGGCAAGCCTGCACTTTTTATAAGAGTCTTAGCTTCGTCTATTTTACCTTGTTTTATAAGATCTGATACTTGTTTAAGTGTTTCTTTTTGAGCATCATTTAAATCAGGTCTATTGTTTATAAACTTTATTAATATAGGATTAACATTATTATCTTTCAGTAATTGTACAGCTTCAGAAGATTTATTTTGTTTAAATAAATCATATGCATTAACTAATACAGAAAATTGTGTTTGGGTTACATCTTCGTTTATACCTAAACCTTTTAAAGTATTTACAAATAAATTGTAATCATTGTTTTTTAATGCATTTTCAATAGCTGTTTTGTTAGTTTCTATCAACTCATGATTTTTATTGACAAAATTTCTTTTAACAGAGTTTGCATATATGGTTGAACTATTAACCATAGCAGCAGCTATTATTATACTTAATAATATAATGTTTTTATTTATTGTTCTCATAACTCTATATACGCAATCTATTTACCTTTTATTACAAAATCACAAATATCTTTTATAAAAACAGTTTCTTTGTTGAAGTATATAACTGTTTTATGTTTTGAATTTGGTTTAAACCTTATTTTATCTATATTTAATGGCATTATTTGACATGCTGTAAAATTATTTTCATAATCATATTTACCAATAATAGATATCACTGCATTGTTTTTTATTGTATCAATGGAATTATCCAATACATAAGAAATATCAACATTCCAAACTTCATCTTTTATATCTCTTAAAAGAATATACTGATCTTCAATAAATAAAACTTCACCGGAAAGTCTTCCTGCTTCGGGATTTGTCCAATTTATTAATTTTTCATTTTCAAATCTTTCTATAAAATATGCTTTTCCTATAAACACCTTAGACAAGACAATACCTAAAGAAAAACTAATGAGTATACTTACTGCACCTATAAAAACGACAGAGTGTCTATATCCTTTATTTGTTTTTTTAAATAAATAAAATACCAGTAGTAAACTTAAAATAAACAAACTAACCCAAATATAAGGAATATTATCCATTAAAAAAATGTTGTATGAACTTGCAAAATACTGCCAGTTATCAAAATCTATATACAAAGTTTTCAAAAAGAAGAATGCAAAAGCATAGGCGCCAAAAATAGTTGATATTGTCAACAAAAACCATATTGATATTTTTCGAAATAAAAATACACTCTTTGAGATTGGTTTCAAGTTTTCTGTTTTTATTTTTTGTATTATTTGATCATTATTCATATTTTTTATTTTAAGATTTTTTCCTTTAAGAGTTTTTTTGCCCTATTGATTTTGACCCCTACACTACTCGTGGATATCTTTAATATATCAGATATCTCTTCATAACTTTTATCTTCAAAAAATTTCAAGATTAATATTTCCTGATAATCATAAGGTAAGTTTTTAATCTCTTTTTTTATTAAATCTATATTTTCTTGATCATGTAAAGTTTGATCATCTATAACACTATTATCATCTTGTAATATATGTATAATTTTTGACTCATCATCATCTAAAGATATACTTATGTGTTTTTTATTTTTCCTATACCAATCTATGATGTGATTGTGGGTGATTCTATAAATCCAAGAAGAAAAAACTAAACTCTGATCATAATCATTTATATTTCTATATACTTTTATAAAAACATCTTGCAATATGTCTTCAAGGTCATGTCTATCTACATTGGTACGTCTGTTTATGTATTTTTCTAGTTTTGTTCTATATCTATCTATTATATAGGAAAGAGCCTCTGGGTTTTGACGAACCAAAATAGCCAAATCATTATCAGTTTTATCTTTTATCTCTTGCACTATTACATTATATACGATTTTCGGGTGGATTTATTACAGCTCTTTAAAACCTTATCAGTACTTGACAAACTTATCTTATTCATATATAGTATATACATTATGAATAACATATTTAAAACAATTATACGCTTTACAATAATACTAGTTTTTTTAGTTTTATTGGTTTTTTTAAGTATTGGATTATTTAAAATAATACCAGCAGGTATAAATCAACTCGCAACAGCAAGTTTATCCATAACAGGTTTAAATGAAAATTCAACAACAACAGAACTTGTTAATAGAAATAATCCAAATCAAAATATAGCTTCAACTACAAATGGTTTAAATGGGGTTATACAAAGTACAGGAGATATTATTATAAGAGAAAATACTCCTACAACTACAACAGTTGTTCAACAACCAACTAGAGTTATATACACTCAACCTAAAACTGTTTATTACCCTGCTCCACAACCTGTACTTACAGGACTTAAAAACATAAAAACAACTCTTTTGGCAGTTGGTATTGTAGACAGATATAGTGGACAATTTGTTTCAACAAACTCATACACAACAGATGATACAATAGTTGTTAAATATCAAATCTCAAACGGAGAAGATACTGCAACAGGGCCATTTTCTATGCGTGTTGATATGCCAGCTCTTGGTATAAATGATAAAACAAAATATATAAATAACATAAATATACCCGGTAAAAGTTCTTATAGTGTAGAAGCTCGTTTTAACGGACTAGATACAAGTATAACTCCTGCTGTGAGAATATATACTGATGTAAACGGAAACGTTGCTGAGACAAATGAAAATGATAACAATCTTTCTGTACCTTTGAACAACGTGGTAAATAATAATAATAATAATAATTACAATAATAACTGTAATTATTACAATAATTGTAATAACAATAATTATGATTGTAATTATTATAACAACTGTAATGTAAATCAAGGACAGCCGAATCTAAATATAACTTCTGTACAAACAGGTAGATTTATAAGTGGGGTGTTCTATCCTCAAAATACTTTCTCTTTTGGAGATACAGTTTTTGTAAGATTGATAGTTAGAAATACTGGTGGATCATTTACAAATACATGGTCAACACGTACTACATATTATGACAATAATAATTCTTTCAGAGAAAAAACAACTAACAATGAAAGATACTTGTCAGCTGGTGAAGAAACAACTCTTACATATAGTATAGAAAATGTGCGTACAGGTAACACAACATTCAACATTCAAATAGATTCAAATAATAATGTGTTTGAGACAAATGAAAATGATAACGGTGCAAGTGTGAATGTTTATAGGAATTAATATAAATTATCACTCTTCGCTCGATTCTGGTCCACTAAAGTGAAATAAAAAAATAACAGTATCTTCTTGAGATATCTGTTATTTTTTTATTGAGCTTTACTTTATCCAAAATAATCAATCTTCATAACTTTTTTCATCTCATCCATGTTTTTCTTTGCTTGCTTTTGAACTTTTTTAGTTCCAGCTTCTACTATTTTCAATATAGCTTTTTTATCTTTCTCAAGCTTATGGCGACGTTCACGTATGGGAGTTATCAAATCTTGTAATACTTGTATCAGTCTTTTTTTCAAAACCACATCCCCTAGTCCACCTTTTCTATATTGTTTTTTTAATTCATCTATTTCTGATTTTCTATCATCAAATATGTCAAGATAACTAAACACAACATTACCTTCAACTTTTCCAGGATCTTCCACTTTTATATGAGACGGATCTGTGTACATGCTCATAACTTTTTTTGCGATCACATCATCTTCGTCGGATAGATAAATTGCATTGTTTAATGATTTAGATGCTTTGGCTTGACCGTCTATACCAATCAATCTTTGTGTTTCTGAAAGTAGTGGTTTTAATTCTGTAAAATATTCTCCATAGATAGAGTTAAATTTTCTTACAATTTCGTTTGCTTGTTCTATTTGAGGAAGTTGATCATCCCCCACTGGTATAATATTTGATTTCAAAAATAACATGTCAGCAGCTTGACTCACTGGGTATGATAAAAATCCAGCTGGTACATCTTCACCAAATCCTTTTTGTTTCATTTCTGATTTTACAGTTGGATTTCTTTTTAGACGAGCAACTGTTACTAAGTTTAAAAATATAACTGTCATCTCTGCAATCTCTGGTATTTGAGATTGTATAAAGTAAGTTGTTTTTTTAGGATCAACACCACAAGCCATATTGTCGAGTATAACTTCGATAACGTTTTCAAAAACCTTCTCAGGGTTTGATGCATTGTCTGTTAGAGCTTGGATGTCAGCGATCATATAGAATGATTCATCTGCTGTTTTTTGTAATCCGATACGGTTTTTTATAGAGCCAACATAATGTCCAAGATGAAGTCTTCCTGTTGGTCGGTCTCCGGTTATTGCGATGGTTTTGGTTTTCATATGGGTTAATAGTACCTTATTGTGGGAGGGTTGAGCAAGATAAAACCGCACCTCTCTTTCGAGAGTATGCGGAATATTGGAAAATAGTCAGTGACTACTTTCTGGGTTTAGTGAAAACAAATTCATGACTTGCGCTAAGCAAAAACGGTTTTATTTCAACCGGATATATTTGCAATCCTCTCTGCATTGCTGAACTACTGGAGAGTCCAAAAATACGATTTAAAATCGGGTGTGTTGCAACTTGAAGTTCATCTGCGTTTGATTGTTCTAAATATTCCAATCGGACCCTGAAAGCAGTCTCAGGAACACAAAGCTTCAAACCTAATTCAAAAGCAGTGTCACAAAACTCAAGATACCTTGCATGAGTCACGTTCGGCAAAAGATCTTTGATAGAAACCTTAACCAAATCAACCTCACCGAAATCTAGATCAGCAAGAAAGTCTGGGTGGGACATCATCCCGTAGAGTTCATTACGAACACCTGGATAGATTCCAATGTTAGGACGATTTCGACAAGCTTTCGTAAAATCATCAGGTGTACGAAGATCTTCTGTACCAAGCCGCATCGTTTTCCAAATATCAAAGTCAGAATGTATTGTAGATTCTTTTTTTGTTTTCATTGTTTAAAAGTATTGAAATTATTGAATGTTTGACCTATTAATTATACATTATTTATACAAATTGTCAATTTTTTATATTATTTAAAACTACAAAAACTTATCCACAATTTTATATTTGCAAAATATTTGACAGGTGAACTCTAGTTCACTATACTATAAACATGACTAAATATAAAACAATAACAACAATAGAAAAAGAAATTAACAAAGTAAACGATGAGATCGACATGAAGATCATCCAAGGTCTAGCCTACAAAGCTGAGGCAAGAAGACACAAGATGCTTCTTGAAAAACTTCGTCGAGATACTCGTCCTACATGGCAATATCGCCTATCACGCATGGTAACTTCATTCTTGCTATAATAACCACCAAGTATGATACAAGATTACCAAAAAAAGATATTGTCATTTTATGAGACTTATAAGCGTATGCCTGGCTATGCTGAGATAATGAAGCTTACTGGTTTCAAGTCGAAGAATGCTGTTTATAAGTTGATAAACAAGTTAGTTGATCTTGGAGTTCTTAACAAAGACTCTCAAGGGAAAATTACCCTTGCCTCAAGTATGGATGAAGTTCCGTTCTTAGGATATGTTGAAGCTGGTCTCCCCTCTCTTGCTGAGGAGGATTTACTAGATACAATTGATCTAGATAAATATCTTATCCCTCATAAAGAAAATAGTTATATCTTGGAAGTTAAAGGAGACTCTATGATAGAAGAAGGTATCAAAGAAGGTGATTATGTTATCGTTGAAAAAAAGTCAGATGCAAAAGACGGAGAGATAGTTATTGCTGAAGTTGATGGAGGGTATACAATGAAATTTTTAAAGAAAAAAGGAAATGTAATATTCCTAAGGCCTGCGAATAAAGATTTTAAAGATATATACCCCGCTGAGTCATTTGCTATTGTTGCTGTTGTTAAGGGGGTGATACGGAAGTATTAGTTTTATTGTAAATTTAGTTATTATACAGAGAATCTAGTCCTAGCTTACAACTAGGTTTTTTGTTTGTTATTAAAACTTGATTTTATATAATGAATATGTTATAATATATAAGTTCAAGTGAACATTGTAAAATGAAAAACATTAAGAAAATTGTTGTGGCGATTTTTATCGCCTTCACATCTATCACCTCAGCAGCAGTCAAGGTAACCCTAGACGGGCACTTGAATGCGACTTACTTGTCGAACTCATTTCCCCATCAGGACAGCTTACACACCAACGATGTTGGTTATACAATCTGGCCAATCCTCACTGTAAAATCTGGAGACTTGTCTGTAATTCTTGCTGCTGATTTTGCAACAGTCGGCATCGAAGATTCAAATTGGGTCAAAAATGCATTCGTGCGTTACGACCTAACTGAGAATTGGCAGTTCAACGTCGGACGGATTCCAACCACATCCATTATGACAACAATGTCAGCAAGGACACTGGAAACGGTATCCTTTCAAGATTGGGGTTCAACCGGTGTCTTTGCGTACGGTGCTCAAATGGTCTACAAAAAAGACCGCTGGACCACCATGTTTGACATCGTCGCTGACAGTGACCGTTCGTTCCAAGTTAGTGATAACTTCGACGGTATTGAGTTCGGTCTGCGGACCCAATACAAAATCGATGATCACTGGACCGTTGCAGGAAATCTACTTCTGGATTATGGCGACAACGACATCTTCACGGCAGTTGATGTTGCCTACAGCAACGGACCTTTCGGATGGCACTTCGTCGGATTCTCGGACTTGAATGAATTTGTCGGTTGCTATACTCTAGCAACTTACAAGATTCTCCCATCACTGGAACTTCATGGCGGTTTCGATATCCGCGACGGACAAAATCCGAACACGGTCATCGGTACGAGGTACATCTTCGATGAAAAAATTGACTTCACTGTCGACTACCAAAATCGTCCAAAC
Source organism: Minisyncoccia bacterium (assembly GCA_041752275.1). Taxonomy (GTDB): domain Bacteria; phylum Patescibacteriota; class Minisyncoccia; order Phycocordibacterales; family CAIZLB01; genus CAIZLB01. The sequence goes on from JBGSHK010000015.1 coordinate 33,087, forward strand.
GATGGTGAAGAAAATGTCCTCGGTGTGCGACTTCGTCGGCGATTCTGACTCTAAAGATCAGAACCATCACCGGTTCCCTTCACAGGGCGCCGGTGTTTTCTCTTTATTTGACACCACCCCAAAACCTGCTAAACTATAGATACAAATGGGTTGTCCCGTACGTCAGGATCATAAAGGTCCGGCTTAATCATTTCCAGATAATATTAATTATCTGGATTTGTATTTTAATAAAATCAATTTTTGAGATGTAGCCAATATATTGATCAAGTCTTTTTGTATCCAAAACCCTAAGTTGGGAAAGCATTGCAGATTGCTCAGTATTCTTGAGTTTCACCTTAACATAATATTTATTATCTTTATTTTTAGTACTCATAGGTATGCCCCAAAATATATTATTGTTAAACTTTTTAAAAACCAAGACTGGTCTTCGAAATATTTCCCCTTTACCGTTTTCCTCATCCCCTATGTTCTCACCTAAAGAACACCAATGAACCTCACCTTCTTTAATTTGAAGAAGTCTTTGTTTTTTATCTATAATTATTTTTGTTATTATCCAATCTATAAATTGTTTTATCATTTAGATATAATAAAACAAACACTCTAAAGTTCTCATAAAGAAATTATCAAGATATGCCGAAGAAAAAATAAAAAACTGACTTCAGGATTACCTTTAGTCAGCTTTCTATTATTAGATAAATAAACTTTACCTACACATCCAGTCTCGCCGCCCTCGCATTTGACTGTATGAAACTCTTTCTTGAAGGAACATCTGTTCCCATCAGAACGTCGATCACGCGATCTGTGGCCACAATGTCATCTATGTTCACCTGCTTCAAGACTCTTTTTGCTGGATCCATAGTTGTCTCACCCAATTCATCAGCATTCATTTCACCAAGACCTTTATATCTTTGTATAAATGGTTTCTTCATTGTTTTTGTTTTTGAAGCTGTTTCTTCCTCTTCATTTTCCTCTTCTACATTATCCTCTTCCTCTCCTTCCTTTATCTCGCTGTTCGCTTGTTCATACCCAATCTTTTTAAAATAAGCATCTTTCTCTGCATCTGAATAATAATAACCAACTTCCTTTCCATACTTGATCTTATATAGTGGTGGTTGAGCTACATATATAAACCCTCCTTCTATAAGTGGTCTGAAATATCTATACAACAAAGTTAATATCAAAGTTCTGATATGTGCCCCGTCAACGTCGGCATCAGTTGCAATGATAACTTTATGGTATCGAAGTTTACTGATATCAAAAACATCCCCAATAGCAGTTCCAAGTGCTATCACAAGATTTCTCACCTGTTCTGATGCAAGGATCTTATCAAGTCTCGCTCTTTCAATGTTTAAAATCTTTCCTCTTAGTGGTAACACAGCTTGTGTCTTTCTGTTTCTACCTTGAACTGCAGTACCTCCCGCTGAGTCTCCCTCCACAATAAATAGCTCTGACTCTTCTGCTTTTCTACTTTGACAATCAGAAAGTTTTCCAGGAAGTGTCATACCTTCAAGTGCACCTTTTCTTAAAATAGAGTCTTTAGCAGCTTTTGCAGCTTTACGTGCACGTACCGCAAGAACAACTTTGCTTATAATAGCTTTTGCATCGTCCGGATTTTCTTCCAAAAAAGATGTAAATGCTTCACCAAAAATACTTGACACAGCAGACTGTGCTTCCGTTGATCCAAGTTTTGATTTTGTCTGTCCTTCAAATTGTATCTCTTGTAACTTTACAGAAACAACAGCGCATAAACCTTCAAGAACATCGTCTCCTGTAAATGATTCATCATCTTTTACCAAGTTACTTTTCTTTGCATATGTGTTTAGTATACGAGTTAATGCTGTTTTAAAACCTGTAACATGAGTTCCACCTTCTAAGGTATATATATTGTTAGCAAATGCTACAAGTCTTGGATTCATGTCGTCAGTGTATTGAAGTGCAACTTCAACTCCAACGTTTACACCTTCTGCACCTTTGTCTTTTGATATATAATCTTTTTCAATATAGAAAACATTTTTATGTATAACTTTTTGAGTTTGATTGTAAAAAGAAACAAGAGAAGAAAGCCCTCCTTCAAAATAAAATGAAACGGAAGGAGCTACAATATTTTCATCATATATATACACAGAATCATCAAGAAGTGATTTTACCTGCTTTTCATTCATACCTGATTCTCTCAAATCAATAATGTTAATAGTTAAACCTTTAACAAGATATGCTTGTTGTCTAAAACGAGATACTATTTTTTGCCAATCATATTCTATACCTTCTTTGAAAATAGTCTCATCTGGCTTCCATGTAACTATAGTTCCATGCAACTTTGATGTACCAACTTTTTTAAGTGCATATTTTGGTTTACCAATCTCATATTCTTGTATGAACTTTGAACCATTTTGATGAACTTCAACACGGGTATGTATAGATAATGCGTTAACTACTGATGCTCCCACACCGTGCAAACCTCCTGATACTTTATAACCCTCACCTCCAAACTTTCCTCCGGCATGCAAAACTGTCATGATAGTTTCCACCGCAGACACTTTAGTTTTAGGATGTAAACCTGTTGGCATACCACGACCGTTGTCGACTATACGTATGTAACCATCTGGAAGTAAAGATACTTCTATACGGTTAGCAAAACCACCCATAGCTTCATCACGACAGTTGTCAAAAATCTCCCATATAAGTTGATGTAAACCTTCAGGTCCTGTAGTACCAATGTACATACCCGGACGCTTTCTAACAGGCTCTAGACCCTCTAAAACTTGTATTGAATCTGCATCATATTCTTTTTGTTTTGCCATATTGGTAGATTATATCATATTTTAGGGTTTTTTGGATAGAGTTTTTTAGGGGTTTTGTGGTGGAGTTTTGATCAAAGTCTGCTTTTCTTTTCTCGTCAACTTTTTAAGTTCGCACTCTCTCTTCATAGCCTCACTCCTAGTCTCAAAACTCTCACTATAAACAAGTTTAACTGGTCGGCGAATACTTGTGTATTTTGCTCCGAGTTTTGATGTGTTGTGAGTTATAACTCTTTTTTGTATATCTGTGGTCCAACCTGTGTATAGTGTTTTATCCGCGCATTCGAGTATGTAGATATGATATTGCATATATAAAATGATTATCTAACCTCAAACCCTGCCCCAACCAAAACCGCAGCCACCTCACTCATAACCCCCTTCGTCTCCTCCTCCGTCAACGTCTTCTCATATGACTGAAACACAAATCTATACGCATAAGAAGTCTTCCCATCTTTCTTGAAAATATCAAATCTAAAATAATTTTCTATAAGTGACTGTTTTGAAACTTCATCTTTTATCATATTTTCTATATCCTCCTCTCCTTTACCTAAATCATCACTCACAAAAAACGCTATATCACGGCTCATACTTGGATAATCAGATCCTCTTTTGTATTTATTTGTTTTTATAAGCGCATTATCAAATAGATAATTATCAACATGCTCTATATTATCAAGTTTGATATTTTCTAAACCTATTTCACATATAGCAACATTATTTATCACTTCAACTTTCGCATCAACTAAGCCAAGCTCAGTAACTATCTCACTCATAGCAGTTTCAGCACTCTGTCCTTTTGGCCATTTTACCATTGCTATTCCTATAGCAAGATGATTCTCCTCGATCAAATCATTTCCACTTTGAGAAAATACTTTTCCAATCTCAAAAACCTTCACTATGTTTTTTGAAACAAGGTCTAGGTATTTAAAATTATTTTCTACTACTTTAATCATGTTTTTCTTCAAATCCCCTCGCAGACTATCTCTGTCGGCTGTTAGTGAATTCTCTAGTTTTATAGCATCAGGGTTCACTTTCGAATCAACAAGTGTGTGTAATATAACCTCATCAAAATCTTTTGCTTTGAAAAATTTTCTCAAGTTAAAAATAAGTTTGTCAGTATCATCTCTCAAACCGTCCTTCATGGGAACATGTTGTTTAAAGCTTTCATCATAATACAATGTCTCATAACTTTTATTTCTTAAAAACTCATCAGCAACATCACAAGGTAAGTTTAAATCTGATCTATGATATGGAACCACTATAGAATAGTTTTTATCATCTTTCTTTGTTACAACAGCACCTGTTTTTGTTAAAATATTTTCTATGAAAAATACAAGCTTAGTTGGTATAGTTCCATCTTTTGTATCTATCATGCTGACCACCTTGTCAATATCAACGTCAATAGTCTTTTTATTTTTAGTATTTATAATGTTTAATATCTCATCTGATATCTCTGTCTCATTAACTTTTATCTCTGACTTGTCCCAAGTTAAAAGATGTATATAATCCTGCACTGCAAGTAAAAATCTTTCTTTGTTCAAACCTTGTTCAAATCTCTTAGATGAATCATTTAACAAGTTTAATGAACGTGCAGTTTTTCGCACAATAGTTTGATTGAAGTTTGCAGACTCAAGATATATGTTTGTTGTGTTTTCATCTACTTCAGCTTTAGCACCTCCTTTTACACCTGCAATAGCAAGTATGTCTTTATCATCTCTTATAACAAGAGTGTTTGTATCTAGTTTTATTTCTTTTCCACCAAGTATAGTTATAGTCTCACCCTCCTTAGACAGATCAACTCTTATTTGACCTTCAACTTTATCAGCATCAAAAACATGTAGTGGTTGTCCTGAGTCAAACATAACAAAATTTGTTAGATCTACTAAAAGTGATTTAGGATTTTGACCAATAGCAGTTAGAGATTTTTTAATCCATTCAGGAGATTCTGTGTTTTTAATATTTTCTATTTTTGTTAATGAATATACAGGACAAAGTGTTTTTACAAATTCATTTACAAGAGAATGATTTACAGAGAACTTTGTAAGCTCTGTATCTTTATCTGATATATCAAAACGAATATGCTCATCGATAACAAGATCTGGTACAAGAAGAGAAAGTTCTAAAGCAACATAACGAAGTCCGTGCGCATATGGCCCACGATCAGGGGTGATCTTTATATCATAGATAAAATCATCATCTTTTTCTTCAAGAGATTCTATTTCAAAAGCATGCATAGTAAGTATTTCACCTATCTCTTTTGGAGAAGGTAAAATCTCAGGGTTTTTATAGTATGTTGTTAACCAGTTATGTGAAATAAGCATATTATTAGAGTAACAGAATTTGCATTATTTTTCCACAGGGTATATAATAATTGAGTAACTAATCCTCTGTCGGAAAAGTTACATACCGGAACAGAAATTATTCAGTTCCACTTGCACATTCTTTCGTAAGACGTTTGAAATCAGAGTCTGGCCTGTGCACTTTCTCTCGATTTTAAATCTCTTACAAAAACCCCAGCTCCTCACGGATGTTGGTTTTTTTATTTGTACGTTTAAGTGTATAATAGTTACATTACTCTTTTTTGATAAATATTTGTCGACCATATCCTTTCAGACTCGAGTAAAATGAAACCCTGCTCATGAGGGGTGCCAACAAAAACCCGCAGGTCATGCTTTATTTACCCAAGGCCTGTAGGGTTATTTTTTTATATAAAATTTTCACAACTACTAACTCGAATAAAAAAAGAGCCTATCATTCTTCTAAACTCACAAGAAAAAAGTAGTATCTTCCGTCTTCTCAAACTTGAAGCAAAAAATAGTATCTTCTTTAGAGATACCTATTTTTTGATTCAAGTTTGCTTAAAACCATCTCGAGAACCTCACATCCCCGCTCGACATATCACGTATATCGTCTATACCGTACTTCAACATAACAAGTCTTTCCAATCCCATACCAAAAGCAAAGCCTGTGTATTTTTGTATATCATCTTTATTCATTTTATCATTATCTTTAAATCCGTTTTCCAAAACCTCAGGGTGTACAAGTCCTCCTCCACAAACCTCAAGCCATCTATCTTTCCAAAGTATGTCAACTTCAAAACCTGGTTTTACGAATGGAAAATAACTAGCACGAAAACGAACTTGTATATCATCACCAAAAAACTTTTTAAAAGCATAAATCAAAGTATTTTTAAGATCTGCCATAGATATATCCTTATCAACACACAAACCTTCTAGTTGATGAAACTCTGCTTCATGTGTTGCATCAGTTGCCTCATTTCTAAAAACCTTACCAGCAGATATTATTCTGATTGGCGGCATCTTTTCATTCATACATTGTATTTGAGAGTTTGATGTTTGAGTTCTTGGAAGTATTCTCTCCATTGAGCCCGACTTCTCAATACGCTGAAAACTTTTAGGTAACCAAAAAGTATCTTGTGAGTCACGGGCTGGATGATCTTTAGCAACTCTTAAAGCGTCAAAATTTTTCCATTCGGTTTCTATCTCGGGACCATTGTAAAAATCAAATCCAAGTTCTTTGAATATATCTATAAATTCATATATGGTCTGTGTAGTTGGATGTAAACTCATATCTTTATATTATCTCTTTTTAGTTGTTGATGTTGCAACTGTAGTACTTGCTGTTGTTGTTGCATTTTTCAAAGCTTTCCAAGTTTTTATCTCAGGTATATATGATTCTATCTGTTGTATGTCTTGATAGCCCGTATATGTCTTTTCGTTTATAACTAGAGATGGAGTTTGTGTTATCTTGTATACTGATGACATAGTTTCTAGAGCAGGGTTATATGTGCCTTTATCAAGATAATAAACACGTATCTCAGGATAATCAGAAATAATTTTATCTAAGATAATTGACTGCTTTGCACAGTCTGTACAGGCTGAATCGTAAAAATACAATATGGAAACTTTATTTTGCTTACATCTATCATGGAACTCTTTTGCAAGTAGATAATCTTTTATTTGTAGAAGTGAATAGTATTTTTTCAAAGAAATAACATCATCATTTTCATAACCAAGCTGATTTTCAAGTGACTTTATTTTCAATGCAACATTGTTTAAATCTTCGTTAAAACCTATATCATTGTTCTTAGTGTTATCACTGTTTATAATATGCTCACATGAAGTTTTTTGTAAAAGAGAAAATCTAGTTTCAACTGACAATATGTCTAAGTTTATACGACTTTCAAGATCACGAAGTGATTGAACTTTTCTATCACTAAAAATACTAGATAGCCATATAGAGAAGAAAAATATAGCCAAAGTGATTATAAATGTATAAATATATCTTTTTTGATTCATATTATTAGTATACTGATTTTTAAATTTATCGCCACAAAACTTTCTTTCTTACAACACTGTTATATATGGATTTTATAACCCAAAGAGGTGCAAGCACAGAAAACATTATTATAAAATATGGTATATTCCAAAAGTTTTTCTTAGAAATTTTTGATATATTTCTACCAAATATATATTGAAGAAGAAAACTAATATACAGAAACATGGCCATAATCACATATATTTTTGTATTTATAAAAAAAGTGTCAAAAGTAGGCCATTCTAGCTGTCCAATACCTACAAGGTATATCTTATATATAGTCTCTATAATAGATAGTAAAACTTTATAGACTGAATAAGAAAAAACAAAAAGCAATATTACATAGGTAAATATGGTCATAGGTAATGTAAAAATACCAAAGTTTTTATATTTTCTATTGAAGAGCATTGCTTTATAATCCAACATGTTCATAATAAAACCATAACTCCAACGTAGACGTTGTTTATAAAGTTTTTTAATAGTGTCAGGTCCTTTAGTCCAAACTATAGCATCATGAGCATGACGAACTTTTAACCCTGCTTTTTGCATACGTATAGTTAGCTCTATATCCTCAAGATTGTGAGCGTTGTTATATCCTCCAACCTTATCAAACACTTCGCGTCTAAAAACAGAAAAAGCACCCGGTACTACAAAAACAGCATCTGCCTTACCTAGCATCTTTTTTGTAAATGAAAACACTTCATATTCTATCTCTTGGGCTTTTTGGGCAATAGTTTTTGGTTTATCTATGAGTACAGTTCCACCGAGCGCCATCAGATTCGGATCTTTCATAAAATACATAGCCGCTTTTTTCATTGCGTCCTGATTTATCTTTGTATCAGCATCGAAAGAGACAACGAGTTCAGTTTTTAGAAAAGTTAATGCATGATTTAATGCTGAATGTTTTCCTCCATTGTCCTTTGTTAAAAGTTGTACCTGTGGATTATTTACAAAACACTGTAATCTTTCTAATGTTTTATCAGTAGATCCATCGTCTATGGCAATGATGTGAAATCTGTCCTTTGGATAGTCTAGTGCCAAAACAGAGTTTACAGTGTTAATAACACTATCTTGTTCATTCCAACAAGGTATTAAAAAAGTTACAGATGGATAATCCTTATCCTCTATTTCTTTTTCTTCCTCTTTTACCTCGTCGGCATTTTCAAAAAAAACTAATAAGAAAAAAACCTGTATATATATAGCGATAAACAAGAGAGATGTGTATAAAATATCAAAAGAATTCAACATATATTATATCAAAATATATCACAGATTTTGATTTATAACAATAATATATTCTGTAAAGTTTTGTGACTTTCCCCTACTGTCTAGCCATGATATTTCAAACTTTATAAGTCGGTCTTTTTCCAGTTGGGATATGTTGTAGGTGGTGAAAAATATTTTATCGTTGATGAGAAATTCTGAATTCGAATATATGTTTTTTAACTGATTATTCTCTATCTTTTGTGTCAATACCGTGTTTCCATTCCTGTCTATTATTTGGAGATTCTGCGAATCTAACACTACACTATTTTTATACATATATTGTTGCAAGATATTTAGATTTGTATATATTTGATTTTTAACATAATAGTTTTGATTGTTATTTTGTATTATTTTTTGCAAATAAAATACGGTTGAAGTAATAGTTAAAAACAAAATGGAAAAAATACCCATATATAAAAGTAATTCGACCAATGTTACTCCTTTGCTGATATTTATTTTAGCCATAATATGTTGGGTTGATTATTTATAATAGTTGAAAATAAAAAAGAATTTTCAAAACAGTTATATGATAAAACTCTTCCGGGTATATCTATGTTTTTTACCCCGTTTAAATCTTGATCAAAAAACTGTAACTCTTTGCTTTCGTCGGAGGTGATAAATAACAGATTTCCGTTTACCGGTTGAATAAAATCAATACTTCCATTTAATTTAAACTTATTTATATAGTTTAAAATACCGCCTTTTATTTCTAAGAAAAATAACTCAAAACTGGCCACTGTTCTACCTAAATATATGTATGGTTCAAATGTATACACAGCCTTTCCATTACCTAAAGATAGTGGTGCGTCATATGAATAAATCTGAGTTAAATCCATATTATAAACAAACAGTTCTACATCAGATGCATTGGCAATATATATGAGACCTTGATTTATATGTATACCACTCACCTGTCCATTTATCTCTACAACTTGAGTAGGGTATGTTAAAAAGTTTGCTGTATTTAATGGTAATAAAAAAAGTTCGCCACCTGCACTGTTTTTCTCTGTACCTATCAAGAGGTTGTTGTTAAACAAATATATTCTTTTAGCTAAAGCATATGCGGCGGACAATTCATTTATTTTTATTTCGTTTAGAAAAGTCAGGTTTTCATTTTCAAGTTTAAAACTCTTGACATGACTATTGACACTGGTGTTAAGCACATACAAAAAGTTATCATGAAGTATTGCGTCATTTATACCAGGACCGACATCGACTGCATTTAAAAGATTTAAATCTTGCACGTCAGCATTTTGAGAAAATGAAAATATAAATATATCTGACTCGGTAGTCGAAGCTGAGTTTGTTGTTATGATAAGTTTATTTTTGTTGAAAACATTTATACTGGTTATGGGTGTTGAAGTTGATATGTAAGGGCTCATATCTACGGTCTGTTTGATAGATATATCATACAATTGTCCTTCGTCGAAATAACAGTATTTATCTGAATAATTATAATCGTTAAGCATGTATGGCTGTTTGTTTATGATTTTATTTTTTTGATTTATACTTGAAACAAAATAAAACATGAAAGAAAATATAATGACCACCAAAGCTATAGATACTATTATTTCTATGAGTGAAAATCCTTGATTGATTTTTTTCATATTATTGTAAAGATTGAGTTAATTGATACATAGGTAATATGATAGAGATACATATGACAAGTACTATAATGCCAACAAATATTATAAGCATTGGTTCTATCATTTTTTGAAACTTTTCAAAAGCATTCATGAGATTTTCTTTTATGTTTATATGGCAAATCTCAAAAACCTCGGAAAACTTTCCAGTTTTTTCACCTGAGTCTATGATAGATTCCCAGTCTTTTATTTTTTTATACACTGCTCCGTTCAAAAGCTTTAAAGAATCCGAGCAAGTGTTGCCTTTGTCGACCGACATCTGTACTTTCTGAAACTGCTTTTTTAAGTCTTTGTCACTTACGGATTCAAACCCGAAAGATAAAGCTTGTGAAATGCTGATACTTGATTGTATAGACATATGTATAACTTTTAGCCATTTTTCTATATGCCAATAAAAATAAATATCCTTAATGTATGGAGTTTTTGATAAAAGAAAAACTTTTACTTTTTTTACAAAAGTTGAAACAAAAATATTGTTTTTAAAATAAATATAAATAGCAGATAAAAATACTATACCCATGATATCTATATACCAACTTTCTATGAGATGATTACTTAAAAACATAATCACTTCTGTGGTTATGGGTAGATTTTCGAGATCTTCAAACAAAGGTGATATTTTAGGAATAATGACAAGCAGTATCAGAAGAAGTAAAGAAAAAGTCATAAGTAAAACAAGTGTTGGATATATAAAAGCATTTATGAGTTTTTGTTTTTGTATATATTGATCTTTTAATAACTGACTTAACATAAAGAATATATTGTCTATATTTCCTGTTTGCTCTGCTACTCTTATAAAAGATATTTCTGTTTTGGAAAAATATTTTTCAAAGTCTTCATCTGACAAAATATCAGACAACTTTAAACCACTATCTATATCTTGATAAATCTGAGTTGTTTCTAAACAGTCACTGGCAATCTTTGTTGAAGCAGATAAAGATTGACCTGACTTTAAATAATAATAATTTTTTTTATACCAGAGTGACCTATATTGTAAATCTTTAATTTTAATCATATTATAAATCTAGAGTTATGCGATTAATCTCATCTTTTGTTGTGACATGTCGACTATACATATCTAAACATGCGTCACGAAGTAAACTATGTCCCGTCGTTGTTAAATATTGCTCTATCTCATATGGAGTTTTCTTTTTATTTATCATATCTCGCATCTCAATATCCACAGGAACAACTTCAAATATACCCTTACGATGACCATAAAGTCCTATTTCATAATCAAATACACGTATAAGTCTTTGACTCAATATGAGGGAAACAGAAGATGATAAAAGATAAGACTCTATACCCATATCTATGAGTCGAGGAATAATAGAAGCTGCGTTCGGAGCATGCACTGTAGTTAAAACAAGATGTCCTGTGAGTGCAGTTTGTATAGCAGCTAAAGCTGTTTCTTTGTCACGTATCTCACCTATCATAATAATATCAGGATCTTGACGAAGTATGCCTTTTAAAGCATCTTTAAAACCAAAATCTTTATCGTTGTCGACCTGTATTTGTCTCACTCCTTTTATGGCCGACTCTACAGGATCTTCTATAGTTACTATGTTTTTGTTTTGATTTGTCTGATTTAAATATTTTAAAGTAGTATAAAGTGTACTCGTTTTACCGCTTCCTGTAGGTCCTGCAACTATAATAAGTCCAGAACTTTTTTTTAAAGCTTCTTTATAAGAGCTGATTTGGGTTTTAGTCATACCAAGTTCTGTAAAACTTTTATAATTATTGTTATCGGGTCGAAGTAATCTCATGACACAATTTTCCCCATAAAAAGTTGGTGCTATAGACACACGTATATCAACCTTTTCACTAGAGACATCTGATATAAAATAAAATCTACCGTCCTGGGCTTTGTTATGTATGTCAGAACGAAGATTGGCTAAGACTTTTATCTTGCCAATACAAAGATCAAGTAAATCTTTGTCGAAATATCCACTGTCATGAAGGTTGCCGTTTATACGCATCTTGATAAATACTTGATCCAGATCAGGATCTATATGTATATCTGATGCATTTAAAGAGATAGCCTTCTCTATGAGAGAGGATATGAATATGTGTATGTCTTTTTGATATATGTTTTTTTCTTTTTCCATAAAGAAATTAAAACATCTGAGGACTAAATTTTTTTGGGATTTTTTTTAAAGTTTTAAGGTGAGTTTTTAGGATTGTGTTGTATGGATAAAAATAGTTTTTATAAAGTTTTTTTTGAGTTGAGATGCGTATGAAAAAAGCCTACACGCGAGGTGCAGGCTGAGTCTGAGTGGAAGTTGTTGAGGGTTATTCTTCGGCGGCAGGCAAATTATCAACATCGATTTCTTTGTTGAAGTCGGCATTGATAATGAAAAGAGGTGCTGTAAGAATTTCAGGGTGAGAAAACTGAACTACTATTACATTAACATAAAAATCGTCGTCTTCGCTTTCTAAAAATATCTCACGATGTCTCATATGCCCATCGTCACTCTTGTTTTCATCAAATATTACTGCGTCAGGGTCTAATTCCTGAACTCTTTTGAAAAAGTCGTCAATTTGTTGGTCTAAGAGTTCACAAGGTGGAAATGACATGGAGAGCTCGAGGTCTTGGATGATGTTTTTAAGTTTTGCTTTCATAATATGGTGGTGTTCTGGTACTTTTGGAGTGTAGCATATGGTTGAAAAGATGGCAAAATCAAAAGCACTCGTGATGAGTGCTTTTACTACAATCAAAATCTTTTCTACCTACTCCCCCTCCAACACCCCGATCAACATATGCACACGCTTAAACATACTCATCATAGAATTATTTTCTAAATAATGACCAAATTTTATAGACAATCTCTCATTTTCCTTTTTACTCCCATTGTGTAAAATTTCACAATACAATGCCAATCTCCTTCTCAATTCAATCAAATCTCCATATTGAACATGTTCCAACATACTATAGTCACTCATAAAAGAAATAATACCATTATCCATTTTATCCAATTCGGTATTTTCTTTAATCAATAATAAATTAACATGTTCTAATGATTCTTTTAATCTATACTTATTTATAAATACACCCAGTCTACGTGATAACTTTTCACCTTTTGTATAATCTGCATCGTCCATAATTGCATAATATTCTTCAAGTCTTTCTTTTAACTTGTTCAAAGTAAATGCATCTAAAGTATTGAAATATTCCCCATCTTCAAGAAATTTAAATATCATACCATCATACAAATCTGTTCCGTCTTCTATTTTTTCTGGTTTTGGTATTTCTGGATTCATGTTTTATATTTTACTAATTAATAATTGTTTTTATTATAGCAAATTTGACAAAATAAAAGAGGGTACAGTATATTGCCGTGAACTAGTATTTGACATAAGACTTACATTTGATATAATAATAATACAAATGGGTTATCCCGATCGTCCAGACTATAAGAAAGTCTGGATTTTAAATTTTATAGAACAGAATATCTATAATTTTCAATTTAATTTTCCAAAAATCAGTTCTAGATATGTAACCTATTTTATCATCCAACCTCTTCGTGTCTAAAACCCTAAGTTGAGAAATAATTGCTGATTGTTCAATATCTTTTAATAATACTTTTACATAATATTTATTATCTTTAATTTTTGTGCTCATAGGTATACCCCAAAATATATTATTATTAAATTTTTTAAATATTCTTCAATCATATAAAAACACTTCTAAACTTCTCATAAAGAAATAGCAAAATTTATCCAAAGAAAGAATAGAGAAATAAAAATATATTAATACCAAACCTGACAACCATCAAAACACCGTCCCTAAATAAATCCTCGAAAATATGCTATATTCAATACATGAAAAAGCTAAAAACAGAAAACTATAAAGGTGTGAGAGACTTCTATCCGAGGGATGTCTTTTTTCAAGAATACATATTTGCGATCTGGCAGAAAAGTGTAGAGTCTTTTGGGTTTGAACAATATAATGCCTCTCTACTTGAAAACTCAGAAATATATAAGGCTAAAACTAGTGAAGAGATTATCAACAATCAAACTTACTCGTTCATAGATCGCGGAGATCGTGAAGTAACCCTTCGCCCTGAGATGACTCCGACTCTAGCACGTATGATAGCGGCCAAAAAAAGAGAGTTATCATTCCCTCTACGCCTTTACTCTATTCCCAACTGTTTCCGTTATGAAAGACCTCAGAGAGGAAGACTTCGAGAGTTTTGGCAACTTAACGTTGATATATTAAACGTGAAAAATGATAAATTTTACGATATAGAAATCATAAAGTTGATAAATCAAATACTTTTAAACTTTAAAGCGACATCTTCTGACTTTACAATAAAAATAAACTCGAGAACTCTTTTGAACTCTGTGTATGAAAACTATTATGAATTTAATGCAAATGAAGCACTTACTTTTCAAAGACTGTTAGATAAAAAAGATAAGATTACCCAAGCAGAATTTTTAAAAGAATATGAAAAGATCACAGATAAAGAATATAAAGATATATCAGACATTGATGATAAAAAAGTTAAAAAAGAATTGGCCTATATAAATGAGATAATCGAAGTTTGTAAAAACGCAGGCATAGAAAATATAGAATTTGATCAAAATATTGTTCGTGGTTTTGATTATTATACAGGTATAGTTTTTGAAGTATTTGATAATGATCCAGAAAACAATAGGGCTTTATTTGGTGGTGGTCGTTATTCCAATCTGATAGATCTTTTTGAGAGTGTTAAAGATGATGTAAATATTTCTGGTATAGGTTTTGGTATTGGAGATGTTCCAATGATGAACTTTTTGGAGTCTAGAAACTTGTTGCCAGAGTTTGTAAATAGTACAGATATATTATTAGGTGTAATCTGCGATGATCAAAAAGTTATAAACTATGCAGATACTGTTGCAACAGAACTAAGAGAGCAAGGTAAAAATGTTTCAATAAATTATGATGGTAAAAAAGTTGGAGATATTATGAAAATGGCTGAGAAGAATGGGATAAAGAGTGTGGTGGTGATTGGAGATAAGGAGTGTGAGGAGAAGAGGTATGAAATCAAAGAGATATAATAAATGAAAGACCGCACGTAGGGGTGACCTACGGCGGTTTTTTTATGTGGATTTGTGAGAGTTACTCTCGAGGTTGCCAGTCTTTAACTAACTCTGGCGGTGCACCGTCATCTGGATGAAGTAATGCAATAGGTATTCTTGCAGGAACGCCTACCCAGTGACCATGGTATCCTCCTGTAAGATGAATGAGTACGGAACCATTTCCACCTTCACGAGGTTCAGAAAGAACACGATCACCGTTTGCAAGTATGTCACCAGGTACGAGTGTTGCCGGTTGTGCAAACCTATCACTATTTCTCAATCGATTGTTTCCACTACCAAGGTTAGCAATGTACTCCGTATAACCAAGAGGACGTGTGGAGTACAGCGGTAGACCGAGTAAGTTACGAACCTTAAAGGGTTCCGTAGTATCGTCAAGTTGTTGAACAACTATTTCAGCAGCTGTTTTTCTTATTCAGGTCCATTCATGATCAGTCATATTGCCTTGCAGAGCTGGAAAAGATGCATTGAATGCATGAAATCGGGAAACATCACTCAAGTTCAAACCTGAGGTATTTCTTTCGTTTTTACACCAAGCCAGAAGTACCCTTATGTAATCGATCTCGTTTGCTTGCAGGAGTTTCCTCAAAATATCAATAACTCTTTCTTGTAGTTGGGTATATAGGTTCATGACGGTAGTTTAGTTTGTGTTTAAAGTTCCCTGTTAACAGAACCTATAATAGTCTTTTTCCCTAAAAAATCAACCCTAAATAAGCACTACTCCCGCCTATCCATCACCCCTTTCGTATACCTATTCGATGCATTCCACAGTATATAACTCTTAACCCCAAGATCATCCAACGCCTTTATCTGTGCCTTCACCTCAGGTGCATTGTACACAACTCCAAATATAGAAAAATCTTGCAACCAAGGACGCATAACTTTTATAGCAGTTGAAGTGCCATGTATTGCACTTATACGATCAAGCCCTATCTTTGTAGATTGATAAATAGTCTCATAAGGCTGAGTATGAGTATTTTTCAAATTATTCCAATTCTTATGAAAATGAGATGGATATATCATCGGAGAAATATAGTCTACATAAGGTACAAAATCATCTATGTGTTGTCCTATACCGAGATCATCATTTGCTGGTAAAACCAAACCAAACAGATCGGCTGACAGTGGTATATCACCCAACTCACCTCGAACATATGAGATAAAATTTTTCATAGTCTCTCTTCTTTTTTGTTCATTTGTTGATGATGCATTTACACTATCACTAAACTCATATTTTAAAAGACTCATTTGACCATCTGATGGATAGCGAACATAATCAAGTTGTATCTCGTCAAAACCTGATTCATAAACTGCTTTAGATATATCTACTATGTATTGTGCATTTTCTAATTCATGAGGTGATATCCAATAATGTCCAAGACGATCCTTCCACGGTGTGCCATCATTTTTCATAGCAGCAAGTTCTGGATTATTTTTTACAAAACACGCATCACGCATCACCGCAATACGAGCTATAACATATATATCCTTAGAGTGATAATATTCAATCTTTGCTCGCAAATCTTCATTTGAAATTTTAGCCTGAACACAAGGTGTATCTAGTCCAATATCATAATCAATAATTCCTGGTGCATCTTTTATATCAACAACTATAGTATTGATAGTTGTTGTGTCAATAAGGTTGTCAAGTATTCCTTTAAAAGGTTTATATAAAAAACTGTTAGCAGTTACGTATATCCCTCTAACCTCATCTGGTGTCTTTATATGTGTAACTTTTGGTTTTTCTACAACTTCTGCCACAGGTTCACCTTGAGGTGGATTGAAAGTTAAACCATCTAGATTCGTAGGTTTTACTTCCGTCATGTATTTTGAGGAAATAGCTTTTCCACCTACGAATAGTAAGAATAATATTATAATGATTAATAGTATTTTTAGGAATTTCATGGTTTATATTTTAGCATATTTATTGTTTTTTTTACCTCCTCCCCATCATACCCCTCACCAGCCCATCAAACAAAGGATGTGAACTCGTCGGTCTAGACAAAAACTCTGGATGAGATTGTGTCCCTACAAAAAATGGATGATCTTTTTTACTCAACTCTATCATCTCCATCAATTTTCCATCGACTGACTTCCCTGAAAACTTTAATCCTTTTTTCTCAAGATCTTCAACATAGGCATTGTTAACTTCATATCTATGTCTATGTCTCTCGATCACTTCATCCGCTTTATACAAATCATGAACAATACTTCCTTTGAGTAATTTACATTTAAATGAACCCAATCTCATACTACCTCCCATAACTTGTTTTACTAGATTTTCTTTTTGACTTTCCATGATATCGATAATTTTATGCTCTGCATTCTTATTTATTTCTGTTGTGTTTGCATTTTTCAAACCTAAAACATTTTGAGCATACTCGATAACGGCCAACTGCATACCGTAGCATATACCAAGATATGGTATTTTATTTTTCCTTACATATTCTATAGACTTTAGTATTCCATCAACACCTGTAGTACCAAATCCCCCAGGAACTATAAGGCCATGACATTTTTTAAATATATCTTTCAATATTGCAGGATTTTTCTCTATGGTTTTAGAATCAACCCATTCTATTTCAATACCAACCTTTGCCTTTGCTGCTGCAAACTTTAATGCCTCCATAACTGAAAGATACGAGTCAGTCAAAGTAAAATCACCAGTGTCAAAATATTTTCCTATCATAGCAACTCTAAAAGTTTTAGTTTTTTCTGAATGAATATTTTTAACAAAACTTTGCCAATCTAACCATAGCTTTGCCGACTCTGCATTTGGTTTTTTATTTTTCAAAGATAAACTTTTTAAAACTCTCTCACCTATTTTATCTTTCTCAAAGTTGAGCGGTACATCATATATACTTTTTATGTCCGGGGCTGAGATAACATTTTCAATAGACACATTACACGCTATAGATATCTTTTCTTTTCTTTTATGATCCAAAGCAACTTCACTGCGGGCGATAATAAAGTCAGGATGCAAACCATAACCGTTCAACTCTCTTATAGCACTTTGTGTAGGCTTTGATTTCATCTCACCTATAGCTCCTGGTGTTGGAAGATATGATACAACTACAACTATAACATCAGCTGGATTGTGAAGCTTCATAGTTTTAGCAGCTTCCATAAACATAGCATTTTGAAAATCTCCTATAGTTCCACCTATCTCAACTATAGTTATATCACTATTATTTTCTTTTGATGCATTTTCAAATCTGTGTATAATTTCATCACGTACATGAGGTATGGCCTCAACACATTTTCCACCATAACCAAGTGCTCTTTCTTTATCTATAACAGTTTTGTAAACCATGCCTGAAGTCATGTAGTTTGCTTGTGAAATATCTTGATGTAAAAATCTTTCATAGTTACCCATATCTTGATCTGTCTCTAAACCCTCTCTCATAACAAAAACTTCACCATGTTCCGTTGGGTTCATGGTGCCTGCATCGACGTTTAAATAAGGGTCAGCTTTTACTAGGTTTACTTTGTAACCTTTAGTTTTTAATATAAGTCCTAGTGATGATGTTGCTATGCCTTTTCCAACTCCAGACATAACTCCGCCGATCACGAATATATATTTTGATTTCATTACTCCATTTTAGTATTTTTTCAGGTGTCATGAAAACTTGGCGAGGGTGGATTTTAGTGTTGAGGTATGATTCGTTTTACAAATACTTTAAATCATCAACTCTTTTCATTAGACTTGCTTTATCTACGCTGGGTTCAATGTCATCATAAGTTAAAACACCTTCTAAAGAATTTATAATATTTTGCCTATTTGTATAATTCCAGTCTGACTCTGACTGATCTATGGAGTCAATCATGCTAACATTTCCCACCTGTAAACTATCCAGATCTGCTATTAATATTTCCAAGTTATATACTCCGTCACTATTAACCTGCTTAAAAATAATACCCCAAGAATCTGCGTCTGGTGTCAGTTTATGTGTATATAATTTATGTAAAATAACTTCAATACTTTTTATAAAATCATCTATATTTTGAATACTAGCAACTGGATTTTCTTTAAACAATTCAATACTAGGGTGTTTATCTATATTGAAATCATCATTTGCTGTCAAAATAACACCCTCTTTCGATGTACCTAAAGTCATAAGAGCAGCGGCATGTTCTAGATTTATTCTATAAGTGGTCCAAGTTGGAATACCAGCAGCTTTTAATAAGCTAAAGTTTTTTTGAGCTTTTTGTAAATAATCTACACGTCCAACATTATCTTTTGAATATTGTTTTAAAGCCATTCTTCTACTTCTTGTATTTTCATAATTATTTTCGTCAATAACATCAACTTCAACTTCTAACACTCTTCCATAACCTCCTGCACCCAAAAACCTGATAAGTTTAGATACTTTTACTGATGAATTTTTTCCGGATTCTTCATCTTGAAAATTAACAACTTTACCTTCGATATTTTCAAAGTCATTATTTTCTTCTATATGATTTGTGGGCATACTTTCTAAACTCATATAGACATCTTACCAAGATAGATGCTTTTATACTAGGATTTTTATTTTTTAACCTTTAAGCTGACTTTTATAACTCCGGTTACATTCTCCCCTGTCAAACCCCTTTCTTTCAAATAGTTTATAACAAAACTTGGCAACACAGGACCATGATCTGAGCGACTTCCTACTCCGACTACTATTTCGAGTGTATGTATAGTTTTATGAGTTTTCAGCCAGTCGAAAAGAGAGTCTAGTGCTCTTTTGGATTGGGACATATTCATACCATGGAGATCGATTTCATGAGTGTGGGTCATTATTGTGTAATATAGCATATTGTGGTATTTTTGAGTTAAGTAAGAAGGTATCGACTATGACCTTCCGAAGTGTCGGTACTTATCGACAACGCACTGAGGCCAGTAGTGGCGAGCGAAAAACCTCAGTGCGCACTTTTTTATACCTATTTCTTTTTCCTTATCAACTTAACCTCTTTCTTTTTTTCACCTTCAACTTTTCTAGAAACTTTTTTAATATCTTCAGATGCAGGAATTTGTTCAGGAACAATACCACGTGAAATAAGCATTTTTCTTGTACTTTTATTATTTGAAATATGTTCTTCTGATATTTTACTTTCAGTTTCCATATTTTTATCTTTTGCATTGTATATAGTTATCTCTGTCGCAAGATCTTTAGCCTTTAACAAAACAGTTGGCATAAAATCAGCAATAGGTTTACCGTTTGTTTTCCAAACTATTTTCATATCGGAAGTATTTTTACCTCCAAAAAATGCTTTATCCCCCTTACTTCTAATGATGGCAAAATTATTATTTCCACCTGTTTGTTGAAAAATAACTGAAGATAACTCTTTTTCTGTTTCAGTAAGTTTTTTTCTAGCCTTTAGTCTTTCCACCTCTGATATTCTTTTTTCTATAAGCTCAGCTTTTCTAGTTTGTATTGCAAAATAGGTCTGAGCAAATGCTATCTCATCTTTTGATGGATCACCGTTTTGAGCTATCAGATAGCAAGCATAACGTGTAAGCATCATGTCGTCTATTTCTTTATTTCCTCCATTTGGTACAGGTATCGTTTTCCTGACGTCAGGAAAATGATATTGACTTTCCTCCCCAAATGTTTCGCAGGCCAGTTTTGCCTTTTTTATAGCATTTATAAAATTTTCCCATTTTGAGTATCCAAGCAATTTCTGCAAATCTCTTGCAAACCAAAATTCTAAACCATCGTTAGTTTTATGTGCGAAAGATTCAAAGTTTTTTGTAAGTGAGTCTATTATTTCTGTTTTCATATTATTGTAGTTTTTTTAGTTTAATTGATAATAGTATTAATTATATCACCCTAGTCAACTGACCTAAGTAAGGGTGTTTCAAGAGTTTTATTGTAACCAAACCCCTTTTCATACGTTACATATAAGTAAGCTCAAGTTTCTTATTATTAAAATTAATCTTATAATATAAACTATATGAAATTTATCTATGTAATCAAACAATATATCTTGGTCGCTTTTAAGTGTTTGAAGTATGTTTATAGTATGAATAAAAAAGGGACTGTTTTTCGTATGGGAGTTTTGATACTGTTCCCTGTTTTGACCAACATAATCAATATTATAAATGCCCGTCTAGCAAATAGTATGCAGGAGAACTATGGAACAGGGATCATAAAATATGTTTTACCAGTTTTTGCATTTTTGATAGTATTCACTTTTTTGGAATCATTATTTAGTTTTTTAAGTAGTAAACTTACAATCACAATGGAAAGAAGGTTAAATGATCAAGTTATTACTGACCAATTAAGTAAGAAAAAAGATTTTACAATACCTTTTACAGACTCAAGTGATTACGAAGAGTTACGCCAGAGAATAGATATAAGTCGTGAAGGTAGATTTGCACAAGTTGCATTAACAAGAAGGATACCCGAGTTTATAAGTATTATAGTAAATCTTGGCTTTACTGCATATATAACATACTCATATAGTTGGATATTTGCATCCCTTATATTACTTGCATCCATTCCTGGTTTTTATTTTTCATTTACTAGAAGTTTCGCCATAAGAAAAAACTTTGAAAACACCTTAGAGGAAAACAAATACTACGGTACATATCAGGGAATGTTTATGGGTTATCAATCCATCAAAGATGCCAAAAGCTCAAATAATGCAAATAAGTTTATAAATAAATGGAGAAATTGGAAAAATGGATTTACTGATGGTCAGATAAAAATTCTGAATCATTATGAAAATATAGGTTTTATTTCAACTATACTTATGACTTTTATTATATTTGTAGTGCAGTTCTTTGTTATCAAAGATGTGATCAACGGTCTTATGCTTATCGGTTCTGCCACACTTATCATAGTTCAAGTTTCTCGTTTTGAAACATTTATAAACAGGCTTTCTTCTTTTTTACCGAATGAGTATGAAGTTGCAACAACAGCTAAATACCTTTTCCTACAAGCTGAAACAAAAGAAAATACTGATAAGACAGAAGGACAGGATTTTAAAAAAGAAAATAACTTTATAGAGCTTAAAAATATATCATTCAAATATGAGGATACTCAATTCAAAGAGCTTCATGCTTTAAATAAAGAAATTGATGATATTGCTACAAAATATTTTGGACTAAGAAAAACAGAAGTTATTAAGAAAGAAAAAGATCCATCTAACTTTAATCTGAAGATAGATAATCTTGTTATAAACAAAGGTGAGAAAATAGCAGTTGTTGGAAAAAATGGAAATGGTAAAACTACTTTTATCCAGTTATTATTAAATCTGTATCAACCTCAATCAGGTGACATTTTACTATTTGGAAATAACTTAAAAGATTTATCTCAAGAATCTATAATGAATAATTTTTCAGCTTTATATCAAGATTACTCCCAACCAAACTTAAAAGTAAATGAATACATTGCCTTATCTGAAAAAAATGATGTTGATATGAATAAAATAAAGAGTGTTGCCAAAATCGCAACAGCCGATGAGTTTATCGAAAAATGGGACAATCAATACACCCAACAACTTGGGGTTTTTATGAAAGGTGTAAAACCTTCAAAAGGTCAATGGCAAAAACTCGCACTCGCTCGAACATTTTACAAAGACTCCCCTGTTATCATACTCGATGAACCAACTGCATCTATCGATGCACTCTCAAGTAAAAAGATTTTCCAAAACCTATCAGAAATAGATAAAGAAAAAACTCTCATACTTATATCTCACAACATGACAGATATAGTAAACTTTGCAGATCGTATCATAGTGTTTGATAAAGGACGTATTGTTGGTGATGGTACACATAAAAAGTTGTTGAAATCATGTGCTGTATATAAAGACTTGTATGAGAGTGAGAGTAGATAGTTTGACAAGATTTTATTATTTGATAATATATAAATATAGCAAGTTAGACCCTCGAAGAAGGACTACCCACAGGCGGTCCACACGTTTCTCGAGGGCTTTGCTTTATCTAAGTATTATCTGATTTTTTAACTTTATAAAATAAGATGAAAATCCATATTCTAAATGAGAAAATGTTGACCAAGAATAAAAATCAGCTATCTGTAGTGATTTCTCTAAAGCAGGATCGGAAAACTGTAGTTTAATATTATAAGAATTAAATAAAGCAGATATATTTTTATTATAACTCTTTCTGGTGTCTCTTTTTGCTAAAGTGACCTGAAAAACTTTTAAAGCTGATAAATAGTCAATGGTTTTCTTTAATAAATATTCATATGGATCTTTTAAAACTATCCTACTTTTATCTAAAACAAAAACAATACATTGTATATCATTTTTTTGTATTTCTTTGGTTAGCTTATTTTTTACCGCACCAGTCTCATTATAAGCATGTAAGATACTTGTCTTTTTTTTACCTAATTTAAATTTGTATATATTCTTGGCTATACGCCTCAAAACAAAAGGATCGTCAACTATAACAGCTGTAAGTATGAAATACCTTGTTGATTTCTTTGTATATCCAGTGTCTCCACTTTCATCTATGTATATGTATTTATTTTCCATCCATAAATCATATCAAACAGTTTATAAAATAATTATAAAGAAAAAATAAAGATTCATCAAAGAAGGCATAAAAACTCAAAATTTTTTACATACTTAAATCTATGCTAAAATACCCTCATGCTTCACAAAATATACCTCGACATAGAAACTCAAAACACATTCCAGATGGCAAACAGTAACAACCCTGTCGACTTGGACCTATCTATCATGTGTACATATGATACAAAAACAAACACTTATGAAAGTTACAACATAGAAACACTCCCCACTCTTTGGCCAAAGCTTGAAGCAACTGATATTATAGTAACTTTTAACGGTGATCATTTTGACCTTCCTATTATGAACAAATACTATAACGGTGACTTAACTAAGTTTCGTCATGTAGACCTTCTTAAAGAAGTACAAAAGTCTATCGGCCGCAGAGTCGGACTCGATAACATAGCCCAAGCAACACTCGGTGTAGGAAAAACTGGAAATGGTCTTGAAGCTATAACTTGGTGGAAAAACGGTGAAATAGATAAAATCATAGAGTATTGTAAAGGAGATGTTAAGGTAACAAAAGAGGTATATGAGTATGCGATGAAAGAAAAAAAACTTTTTTATAGTGACGGAACTGAAAAAAAAGTTATACCTATAGAAACTAAGGACTGGGAAAAAAAACATACAGAGTCGGATGGTATGTTGACTTACAGTCTTCCCTTTTAAATTAGATATTTTTTAAAAATATAACACCGAAAAAAAAGGGGTGTTTATTTTTTAAAAAAAATTTGTAGGAAAGTTTGGGTAAAAACATTTTATTCTGTTATAATACAAGATATGGAAAATACACAAAATGAAACTACAAATGCAAACTCAACACCGCAAGTAGTAAAAAACAAAAAAAATATTTCAAACTATATAACACCTATAGCTATAGTTATAGCAGGCATACTTATAGCTTCTGCTTTGTATACAAGAGGTGATGTATCTAAAGATACAAACAAAAACCTTATAGGCGAAGCTCTTTCTGGACCGAAACCTGAATTTACAGATATTAAATCAATAGATCATATAAGAGGTAATAAAGATGCTAAAGTGGTTATTATAGAATATTCAGATATAGAATGTCCTTTCTGTAAAATATATCATTTAACAATGAAAAAAATATATGAAGAGTTTAAGGGTGACAACCAAGTTGCTTGGGTGTATAGACATTTTCCTATATCTTATGGTGACAACCCACTACACAAAAATGCAGCCAAAGAAGCTGAGGCTACTGAGTGTGCGGCTGAGTTAGGTGGAAATGATATGTTTTGGGCATATACAGACGCCATATATGAAACTACACCATCAAATGACGGACTGGATTTAGCTGAACTACCTAAAATAGCTGCAAAAGTTGGACTAGACGAAGTTAAGTTCGCAGAATGCTTAAGTAGTGGAAAATATGCAGACAAAGTTAAAGCGTCTTATGACGAGGCTATAAAAGCAGGTGCTCAAGGGACACCTTATACAGTTATAAAGTTTAAAGATGAATTTATACCTTTGGTAAACGAAACTGGTGATGGTTTGGGAGCATTACCTTACAATGTAATGAAGCAAATAGTTACAGAACTTTTAAATCAAAAATAATTTTATAAAATAAATTAAAATGGAAAAATATTTATCAGTTAGAGTTCAAACTGCTTTATATATTTCCATTTTTTTTGTGTCTCTACATCATGTGTTTGTATACCTGACAAATTCTTCTGTATTGAGATATACTTTTGATTTAAATTTGAGTCAAGTAATACTTATATATGCAATCGCTTCTATAATAGGTATTTGTTTTTATTTAATACTTTTAAAAATAGGTATAAATAATAATTTTAAAAAAAATATATATAAAATAGGTTTTATTGAAATAATATGTCTATTGTTGATGTATTATTTTTCTATAAATCAAAATATATATCTTTTTATGTTTTTATTTTTTATACATCATCTGATTACTCCATATATAATGTTTAACCTTGATTCTTTGTTTGAAGTATACACAAATATTCAAGAAAGAGGTCATGGTCGTGGTATTTATCTAACAGTTTGGAATATACCTTTTGTGATAGTACCGCTAATAATGTCTGTTTTAACTGTAAATAATATATCTATATCTTATTTTATTTCATCTTTGTTATTGATACCATTTTTATATATAGTATATTTTTATATTAAAAACCCAAAACCTGAAGAGAATTATCTTAAAAATATTGAAGAAAATAAACTAGCTTTAATGTTAAAAAATTTTTTTACAGATAAATTAAATCAAAAAGCTTTTATAATACAGTCATTGCTTCATTTATATTATGGATCAATAGTTGTAATTCTACCTATATATTTACACAGTGTATTTATGTTTGATTGGAATAAAATAGGTTTAATATTGGCCTGTATGACAGCACCTTTTATGTTGATACAAATACCTTTTGGTAATATGGAGGATAAAAGACATAATGAAAAATTTATCTTTAAACTAGGTTTATTTATATCTATTTTATTTACAGCAATAATTTTTTTAATAAATTCAAACATGGATAGCAATACTGCTTTCTTACTATTTTGTGGTTTTTTATTTTTAAGTCATTCAGGCTGTGCACTTATAGAAATATCATTAGAAAGTATGTTTTATAAGCATATAACATACAAAGACAACACAGCCTTACTTATGTTTAGAATGGCTCGTATATTACCTTATAGTTTAGGTATATTGGCTTTGTTTTTTATGTAAAAAACCCTCTCTAAAAAATATGCATTCTCTAAAGAAGAAATGCATATTTTTTAGTTCATGTTTAGGTAAAAGAGAGGGTTTTATTTTTTCAAACATTCATTATAATCAACAATGGTCTTATTAAAATTATCTATAACACCTCTAAGTATGTTTAATCTTTGATTATATGCTGTAACTTTTAAATTATATTCATTTAAATACTGCTTACTTGTTGACGGATCAGACTCTATAACGCCAGCCATTTTCTGTAATTCTCTCTCCTCTAACTCTAAGGCTGTTTTTTCTAAGTCTATGTTTTGTTGAATATTAACATCAACCTCTGTACACGTGGGCAATGGTTTTGCAAAATGCTGTACAGCCATCCATTGCCTTTGACCTTTATAATCACCTATACCTACAGCCACACCTATTTCTGTGTATTTAGGATTTAAAATATTTTCTTTATGAGTTGGACTATCCATCCAAGCTTTTACTAAAGATTTATCTGTATCAAAAATACCTAAAGCTAGATTTTCGCCGACTATTTGAAACTTATAGCTAACAGCTCTTACTAAATCAGCTGCAGTTTTGCCGTCCGGAGAGACATGTTCAAAATATTGACCGGTAAACATATCATCTGTTTTTAATGATGCAGATTTATTTAATTTTGTACTTTTGACCAGTTCAGGTAAGCCTACTTTTTTCCTCTCCACATTTGTATAATATATGACACCGTCAACACTTATCTTTGTATCTTTTTTAACAACAGGTGTATTAGTTGAGTTATAAGACTTAACCGTTGTAGTTGCCTTAAGATTACCAGTAAAATCCTGATTTTTTACATCATTATATACATCATCAGATGTTACCGAAGTATCTTCATTTATAGTTTTAAAAAACAATTTTGTATACTCAATCTTTTCTTGAAACCAAGCACTATTTTTATGTAAAAAGAAAAAACTTAACATTATTAGTACAAATATGATTATATAGCGTATTACTGCAAACATTGTATTAAATATATTCTTTTTTTGATTATTTAGCAATATAAACCAACTCTAAACACATAAACATAGGTATTTCTTTACGTGCATCATCTTCAGCTTTTTGACGACCCCCACCCTCTTCACTCTTTTTATGAGATATCCATTCTTCTATGCGTGATATAGCAAAACCGTGTTTATTGAAAATCTTTGAAAAATACTGCAAAGGATGATGATATGATATTGTCTCTTCACTTTTTTGACCAGAGGCACGAAGTCCAGGATTCATATCTATAGTATACTTTTTATCAGACATATAGTTAAAAACAATTCTCCCCTGTTTATGCAAAGTGGTGTCATATTTCCAATCACTTTCTTTAGGTATACGAAAACTTGGATGATTTATAACAAAAAAACATTTTCCACCAGATTTTATGACACGACCTATTTCTTTTATAACAGTATCGACATCACTCATGTTTTGTAAAGCTAAAACAGAATAAACTTTATCTATACTTTTATCTTTTATATGTGACAAGTTTACAGCATCAGTGTGTACTAGATTTATATTTTTATTTTGAGCAAATTTGACCTCTGCTATTTTTAACAACTTTTCAGCAAGATCAATACCTTCTATGTGAACTTTTGGATTTTTATCGAGTATTTTTTCTATAAAAAATCCTTGACCGCAACCTAAGTCTAAAAACCTTTCCGTGTCCTTAGTGTCAAGTAGTCTTAAAAGACTAGGTAATATAACCTTATGTTGATAATTGTCTTCATCTTTTAGATATTCATCATACCACTCTGTTACACCCGACCAACTTGTTGTCTTACTTTGTGGCTGGATTTTTTGCGGCCGGTTTTTTTGAAACAGCTTTTTTAACGGCTGGCTTTGCAGGTGATTTTGATTTTCCTCCTGATAATAGTTGGGTTTTCTTGGCTTCATCTTTTATTTTTTTCCAGTTTGATTTTAATTCTTTTGTAATTTCAGTAACCTCCTCAACTGTCATACCTTTTATTTTTTGATATTTTGCAGATAAATCGTCAACAATTTTAGTATAAACAGCTTCATCTATTTCTTTTGCTTTTTCTAATTTTTCTAACAACTCACCTTTCATTTTAAATGACCAACTCTTTAGATGTTTTAAGCTTTTTTTACCTTTTTCTGTATTAAACAAAAAGTGTGCACCAAGCAATGCTGAAGCAAACAGTCCTGTTATTCCCGCAGCTATAGCAATGTTATGATTTCCATCTTTTTTAGTGTTGTTTTTTGTATTTGTCATATGCTTATATTATAGCATAGAACTCAATTAAAAAAGCAAGTGCTATTTTTTACCCTTCTTCTTAGACTTAGCAAAAAATGATATGATCGGTAACAATATAGGTAAAACAACTGGAGCAGCTTTCTTAACAAAGTTGTTAGATTTTACCTCTTCGAGAAAAGCATCACCCTGCTTTACAGCTTTAGCTATAAACTGATACAGCTTTACAGCAGACAACAAGAGTATAGTAAACAATATTATAAGAATAATAACCAGTATCGTAGTTACAAAGAAAAATATGTTTGCATTGTTGTTGATGAAATCCATGTGTTAAGTATATATGTAAGTTTAGTTTTTAACAATATTTTACTCTTCAACAATCTCCTCTATAACCTCTATAACCTCGTCCTTCTCACCTATGAGAGGTGTATCAGTTACCTTGTTTAACTTTCTATCTATTGCCCTACTTCTAGTCATAGCTTGCTCTATAGTGTTACCTGCTTCTTGTATCTTTTTATGAGTTTTCTCAAGTATTACACCAAAGTTGTTAAACTCTTTTTTAACTACACCAAGTATTTCCCAAACCTCACTTGATCTTTTTTGTATAGAAAGTGTTTTGAAGCCCATTTGTAAACTGTTAAGTATAGCTTGTACTGTTGTTGGACCTGTTATAATCACATTGTACTCACGTCGTACCGACTCAAAAAGTCCAGGTATACGTAACACTTCAGCATACAAACTCTCAACTGGCAGAAAAAGCAAACCGAAGTCAGTCGTGTATGGAGTGTCTATATATTTATTTTTTATATCTTTAGCTTCAGCTTTTATCCTAGTCTCTAAGTTTTTTGAAAATAAAATCAAGTCTTCGTTGTTTTCTCTAGCTTCCATAAGTCTTTGATAGTCCTCTAGCGGAAACTTGGCATCTATGGGCAACCAAATATGTTTTATATCATCACTATTTCCAGGAAGTTTGATAGCATACTCAACGTTGTCTCCTGAGCCTTTCTTTGTTTTAACATTTTTTTCATATTGATCTGGTGTAAATATTTCTTCTATAAGATTTCCAAGCTGAACTTCACCCCATGTTCCACGAGTCTTAACATTTGACAATATCTTCTTAAGATCTCCCACCCCTGCCGCCACAGTTTGCATCTCACCAAGTCCTTTATGTACTTGATCAAGT
This sequence comes from Minisyncoccia bacterium, assembly GCA_041752275.1. GTDB lineage: Bacteria > Patescibacteriota > Minisyncoccia > Phycocordibacterales > CAIZLB01 > CAIZLB01. The sequence continues at coordinate 62,845 of JBGSHK010000015.1, forward strand.
CTATCAGACACCATCTTGAACGACTCTCCGAAACGTCTCTCAAGAGTAGCATGCAACTTTTCATCAACAGTCTCTCTCATCTTTTCAAGTTTTTCAGAGTTGTCTTTTTGCAAATTGTTTAAACGACCTTCTACAACCTGGGTTATACTAGAAAAGTTTGTGTTAAGTGTTTTACCTAACTCTTCACGTATCTCTTTTTGCCCACTATTATTTTCTTGACGTGAACGCATCATCTCATCTTTAAGTTGAGACTCTAAACGTTGTATATGTGACAATAAATCAATACTAGCTTCATCTTTTCTTTTGAAAAGAACAACTATCAATAAACTTATTATTAATATACTTTGTATTATTAGTATTACGGTTATCATGATTAGTGTCAAAATTATAAATCTTGACTATGTGTTACTTGATTAATATGTGCAGATAAACCGGTTTCATTCTCTAAAGTATATTTTCCCTCCAATGCCAGAGTATTCATGTTTAGTCTATCAATAAATATTTTTCTTATCTCATCTGTATCTGCTTTTTTTGAAAATGCTTCTAAAACTGGATCTTGAAGGGCACGTGAATATGAATATGTTATAGGAAACTTATATGGTCCTTGTTGCATAATCAATGAAAGGTTTAAAGTTGCTTCTGTTGGAGTTTGTCCTCCTGAAAGGAATACTACACCCCCTATAGTCTCTGGAACAGTAGACAAAAGTATACGTGAGGTTTCGCGAGCTATGTCCTCTTGAGATACTTTCACAGGAGAATCCTTTCCTGCCAATACCATAGCGGTTTTAAGTATGACGTTTTTTATATCCACTCTATACAATGCCAAGTCTCCAAAAAGATGAGTAAGTACATGTGACATTTTTTCACAACACTCGTCTATTGTATGTCCGCCCGCATACATCACCTCAGGCTCTATGATAGGAACTATACCAGCCTCCTGTGCCAAAGATGCATATATAGCCAAGTTTCTTAGGTTGAGCTCTATGATCTCATCTGTCGATGTAGTAACATCTATCACCACCCTCCATTTACAAAAGCGAGCTCCAAGTGAAAAATATTCTTCAAATCTTTTTTTAAGCCCATCTATTCCTATAGTCATTTTTTCTCCAGGAAAATTTGGAAAATCGGCCAAACCTTCATCAACTTTTATACCTGGAACTATGTTGTTTTCTTCACAATACTTTGCAAAAGTTTTGCCTGACTCTATTTCTTGTCTAAAAGTCTCATCATGAAATATGACGCCACTAATATAGTTATGCAGATCTGGTGTTGCAATAAGAGCTGTTCTAAAAGCTAATCTGTTTTCCATTGTTTGATCTATGTTTAAAGCTTCAAAACGCTTGTTTATAGATGCAACGGACTCGTCAGCCGCAAGTATACCTTTGTCTGGTGAGAATAATGCTTTTATAGTATTTTGTAATATTTCTGATTTCATAGAGTTATTATGTCATATTTTAGGTTTTTTTGATAACTTGACTTGTTGTCTATAGTTTTGATACATTATATATGTATTACTTATGACGCTGGATACCTTCTCTGGCTGACCATACAGGTCTTGATTGGTATTATAGGCATACAGAAGGCCCCCTACTTATAACGTTTCCTCTACCGAGGAGGCGTTTTAAGTTTTTATTATTTATAGACTTTGTTTCAAAGTATGTGACAATAAAAAAACCATTATCTCTATTTGCTGCAATTAATAAATAGTTAAATGAATTAGGTATTTGCTTTATTAAATTTATTTTATCTATATCTTTATATTTATATAATAAAGCATATTCCCACTCAAAAGCATTTATAATCATATTTTCAGCACAAATAGGACCGTGATCATGTTCTATCTTATCTACAATATCCCTAGATAGTATTAATGGTCTTTTTTTACCATCATAAGATACCCGATCTGGAACAGATCCTATGATTTCTAAGTAACTTTCTTTATCTAAAAGCTTTTTTAATCTTTTATAGTATTTCTTTTCTTTATTATTTAAACTTTTAAGTTGTTTTGATATAAATAAGGATTTTTTTATTTTTATGATTTTCATAACAATATTTTATATAAAACAGGATAAAATTTTGATAAAGAAAAAATAAAGAAATGGTAAATATTTAATAAATAAATGATTGATAAAAATAATCATATATTATATGTGTTGTTTTAAAAATATAATAAACATAGTCACAAATATAAGTGTTTTACGCTGTCGTTTAAGGTATATTCAGGTATAAAAAGATTGACTTTTATACTCAAATATGGTAATATATAAACATAAGCTCGGTAATGTAACCGAACTAATCAAACAAAACCAAATCATGAAAACGATCAAAATTCTAAGTCTCGGTCTTCTTGCCATTTTAACCTTAAATTCCTGTGGGACCATTGATATACCGGTTTATCACAGCGTTGGCGTTGAATATAACCGTCCATATTATCAACAAAATCGATATAATCAAAATAACGGAAACTATTGTGGTGGTCAGTACGACCACAGAGAAGTTGTCCAGATCGGCGACCCTCGAAGGAGAGCCTATGGAAACGGACTGCAAACTTATGCCGGGTGGTGATAACCAAGGATTTATTACAATCCTTAATTTACCCGCTCAAAAGACCGATCCCGCACACAGCAGGACCGGTCTCTTTTTTTTACTTCTAAAGTGAAAACAAAAATAAGTCCTTATTTCTTGAAGGACTTATTTTTGTTTGAGCTTTATATTTTTTATGCTTTTTTAGCTTCTCAATCTGAGTAAAATAAAATTCATCCTTTCTTTGGATGATATTTTATTTTACGAAGATTACACCTTCAAATATTTCTTAATAGCCAAGAATGATGATATAGAGCCTAAGACAGAACCTAAAACAATAAGCATAAGTGTTATACTAAAAATATTTTGAGTAAAGAAACTAAACAAGTTTACACCTGTACCTAACTTTTCTGTCCAGTTACCTGCATAATGCGTTATTGGTAGCAATATAAGAGCGGTAACAATTGCACCTACCAAACCATACAATATACCCACAGTGACAAAAGGTGCACGTATATATGTCTCACTAGCTCCAACTAAACGCATAACAGAAACTTCTTCACGGAATATATAGATAGCAAGTCTAACCGTATTGAAAGTTATAAGTATAGAAACTATAGCGAAGAATATTACAATAAGTAGACCTAATCTGTTTGAAGCATTAATAATTCTGTTTAAAGAGGCTATAGCTTGTTGATTTTTTTCGGTATAGTTTATTTTATCTATAATATTGTTTTCACCCAAAGCACTTTCTTTATCTTTTAAAAATGTAACTATGGTGTCGTACTTGTTTGGATCTGCAGCCTTTACATTTATACTTGCAGGCAATGGGTTATCACCTATCTCAGTTAAAGCTTGTATTGTAGCTTCGTTATCTTTATGTCTCTCTTTAAAGTTTTGATATGCTTGATCTTGAGATATGTATTTTACATCTGCTATATCGGGGTTTTTCTTAACATCGTTTGCAAAAGCGAGTATTGCATCCTCTGTAGCTCCTTTTGTAAAATATATATCTACATCTACTTTGTTTTTTATAGTTTCAAGTGTTGATGATAAAACTACACCTGAAAACAAAACCATAGTTATAACCGTCAAAGTAACTGTAAGTATAAGTACCGATGCAAGAGAAACTGAACCGTTTCTATAAAAACTTATAACTCCTGATTTTATTGTTCTTTTTAATTTTGTAAGTATCATTATTTTTTTTATTTTATTTTTCTTATGTTTCTATGTAAATTAGAGAATATATTTTCCCTCATGACTATCTAATGCAACTTCCCCATCTTTTATAGTTATCACACGGCGACCCAAGTTATCTATAACTCCAACGTTGTGTGTAGTTAAAAGTATTGTAGTTCCGAGATCATTTACCTTTTTTAGAAGTTGTATGATCTCATATGTGTTTACAGGATCCAAGTTACCTGTTGGCTCGTCAGCTATAATCATGTCTGGCTGGTTAACTATAGCCCGTGCTATAGCTACACGTTGCTTCTCTCCACCAGAAAGTTCATCCGGAAAACTGTGCATCTTATGTTTTAAACCAACAAGATCAAGAGCGTGCGGTACATCGTTCTCTATCTCTTCATCTGCACGACCTGCAGCCTCCATAGCAAAAGCTACGTTTTCATAAGCTGTTTTATCTGGCAAAAGCCTAAAGTCTTGAAACACAGTTCCAACACGGCGACGATACTGATTTATATAACTTTTCTTTAACTCATGTATGTTAATATCTTCAAAAGTAACAGTACCTTCTGTTGGACCCTCCTCTGCCAATATGAGCTTTAACAAAGTTGTTTTACCCGCACCGGAATGTCCGACAATAGATACAAATTCTTTTGGTTTTATATGTATGTTAATATTTTTTACAGCAACATCTCCTGTATGATAAAGTTTTGTTACATCATTAAATTTAAGCATGTATTATATTATACAGTAATATTAAAAATTTATCTTGTTATTATTTAATTAAAATAATAATTTTTATCTTCTAATATTATTTAAATCAAGACCTGATTCACTGATAAGTTTACCCAAATGATCCTTATGACTTTTCATAACATGCATAGTTGCCTCCATCTGCCCCTTACCTTTTTTAACTTCAGATTGTATCTCATCTCCTATACGTTTAAAAAACTCAGGATCTCTGTTTATAAGAGTCATGATTTTTTCTTGCTCTGCAGGAGATACTCCTTTAAGTTGTTTTTTTAATAATTGTTTTGTTAGAAATTCTTTAAAAAATGCCATACCTTTATGGTAACAAAATAACCCTCAAGTCTGCAACTATACGGTCATATGATTGTAATGATATAACTGCGTTTTCAATATCACCTGCTTTTAAATGATCTTCTGACACAACTATACTCTTTTCAGCCTCTACTATAATATCTGTAGTTGATGCATTTTTCTCAAAATCTAATATGTCTTTTTTAGCAGCGATTATTCTATCCTCCACCTCTTTCTCTGTGCTAGTTGATATGTTGTTTTTTTCTTTTCTTTCTATATCTACCCTCAAATCTATAGCACTAAAAACTTCTGACTCTACACTTGTTGAAACTTTATATAACTCATCAGCCTTAAGTGCAGACTCTAGATCAAGTGCTATCTTTTTAGCTTCTGTTATCTTGTCTTCACTTATAAGTGCCGCTACCTGATTTCTGATTTCACGTGAACGAGATGATAGTTGGCTAGCCAGTATTTGAGTTTTAACATCTTTTTCAGCAACGTCCTCTGATGCCAAGTTTAGTTTTATCTCTTTTATATCAGCTTGATTTTTAGATAGATTTGATTTTATCTCATTGCTTCTCTTAAGTTGTTCAAGGTTAGACTTAACTTCGTTTATATCAGACAAAGCTATGCGAGATCTATCAGTGAACACACCTGCGGCTTGTGTACCTATAAATACTATAAGTAGAACTGGTATAGAGTATCTTAAGTATTGTGTGAAATATGTTTTATAAGTATAAAATGGAGACTTAACAGCTTCAACAACAACTTCTTTTGAAACATCTACTCTATCAAAAACAGATTTTAACATGTCTTTTTTTTCAGACACAGACAAAGACATAGATTCATTTGGTTTAAATGAACTCAATATGTTTTCTATTCTTTTGTCGTTAATAATGTTTTTCATATCTTTGTTTTAATTTTTCTAATATGCGGTGTATTTTCACTGCTATTGTGTTTTCTTTCTGCCCTGTTATCTCAGATATGTCTGTTAAACTCAAACCTTCAATAAATCTCATATATACAAGTTCTTGAGCGTCAAGATCTAAACTTTTCAAAGACTTCAATACTTCTTTATAGTCTATATCAATACTGGTGTTGTGTGATACATCTTCATCAGATGAATACTCATATCCAGCATCAACAAGTTCGTCCAAAGACTGACTCTGCTTTTTTCTGTAATGATCGATAATAGTGTTTCTGATTGTTTTAAATAAGAAGGCTTTATGATTGAAATCAATCTCACCTTCATTTTCAAGACTGTCAGTTAGATACTTGAAGTATTTGAAGTATACATCTTGTACTATGTCTATCGCTTTATCTTTATCACTTACCCTAAAGTATGTGAATCGATATAGTTGATCTATATGCTCGTTGTATATATTTTCAAAGTGACTGTTAAACTCGCTTTTTGAAAGAGATTTTAAGGCTGTATTTGTGTTGAACATAATATCTTCTTTCATAGTATTAAACGTATAGGATAGGCTTATATTACAAGATTATAATAATAATTAACGAGATAAATAAGTTATCAAGGACAAAGAAACTATGAGTATAGTTATAAAGACAGTTATAAGTTTTATCGATTCTTTATCTAACATATTGTTTATACCATTATAACACAAAAACCACCCGTTGGGGTGGTTTTTGTTAAGCTTAGGCTCGGGCTTTATTCTAAAGTAATCGGTTAAGATTATTTGTTGAATACTGCTGAGTTATCACTATCAAATGGTTCAAATCCACCAGGTAGTGTAAACCATGTAGCACCTGTGGCTGTTGCATATCTTACACTTTGTACAAACGCTTTAAGGTTTGTTGTAGAAGTGATTGAAGTTGATGCAAATGTAGCAGAAAGTGTTACAGCTTTTGTAGCTCCGTCAGCAAAGTATGTTAGACCAGATTCATTTGGTGTAACGTTTACTGAAGTTGTAGCAACTATAGCGTTTGTTGAAGCGTTTTTAAGACCAATAACCGCTGTTGTTGAGGCAGTCAATATGTCTGCTCCAGAAGCTGTTAGATTAAGTCTTATATCAGCTGTAGCTGAAACTCCAACTCCGTTTTGATTACTTGTTACTGAAACTGTAGATGATGTTTTTGTAAACATTGGAACTACAGTAGCAAAGAAGTGAGCAGGACCTGTAACTGTTGTAGATACAGTTGCTGATGCACCATCTGCTTTTTCAAATATAACTGAAGTTACACTTGTAGTAACTAGAGAACCTTGAACTGTTGTAGCTGGCATATCAGCTTTAACTGTAAATGTTACATTTTGATCTTCATTAACCATTACATTTGAGTTTTCAATGTCAAATGATACAACACCTGTTCCTGGAGTAACTGTTCTAGAATCTAGAAGAGTTGAACCTTGGTATAGGTATAGGTTTGAAGGCATAGTTCCTCCTGTTGAAGTAGCAGCTGTTACGTTAACAGTTCTGATTTTTGAAGGACCTTGTTCTGATTTGATAGCAAATGTTGATGTAAGAACTTTTTCAGCTCCGTTTGTCAAAGGATTTACTCTGTAATTCATTGAATATAAAGTTGTAGCATCTGATTTAAGTAACAATGATGAGTTACCAGGTTTTTTGAACACGTGTGTTCTATTACCTACTGCTGTACTATTGTATGTACTTATACCTCTTCCGTCTACAACTCTAGCTCCGTTTGTAGCAACGTCTATAGATACAGTTCTTGATGTATCAATTGAGTTTGTATTAAAGTGTACTGTAAATGTTTTTATAGTATCTTTAGCAACTCTTGTTGATAGACCTGAGATTTGTACGTAATAGTTGTTTGTACCAGTATATCTTGAGAAAGTTGAAGTGTTAACAGGGATTGTTGCCAATACTGTTGAACCATCTTTAACAGAGATACTATTTATAAGAGTAGCTGGGTTCTCATTTGTTGAACCGTTTAATACAGCAACATCAAGAGTTAATCTCTCGAATGAGATATCAGCATTTTTAGCTTTAACCTCTACACCGTATACAGCAACATCGTTTGAAACTTGTACGTTTGTATTGTTAACTGGTGATGGAGAAAGTCTGTATTCACCAAATCCTTCCATTCCGTTCAACACTGGTGTTGTAGGGTTTGTTGTTACACAAGGAGCTCCAGTTGTACTACTGAACATAGCGCCAGTTGTACATCCAGGAGTTGTAGAAGGAGTTGTAGGAGTTGTTCCACCGTTATTAACGATAGTACTGTTGTTTACTGAAGTTCTAGTCATAGGACCAAAGTATCCAACTGCTGGGGCGATGCCTTTAGCAGTTTGATAAGCCATAACTGCAGATTTAGTTACACCTCCGAAGTATCCAGTAGATCCTCCTGAGAATGTAAAGTGACCTGTAGCAGTTAGGAAATCTTGAAGTGCAGTAACATCTGCTCCTCTTGATCCCATAGTTAAGTTTTGATTAAATTGATAGCTTGATGCTGATGCACTTACAGAAACTGCAAGAGCAAGAGCAACGATAGCTGTTTTAAATATTGTTTTCATAATAAATTTGATTTAAAAGAAATATGCTTTAAGTGTCTGTTATTAATAATAAATGATAATTGTCAGACGCATATTCCTCGGGCTAAATCTTTGTGAACCCGTCTTGACTATCTATATAAGATATCCAAAACGGACTACAAAAACCAACCTGTACCTATACAAACGTATAGACCCTTTAAATATTACAATTTTAAGCGTAATGGGTCAAAACCTTTATATGTCTCATACAATAGCACATAAAGGACATTATTTCAATGAGTATTTGCTCCATCGTCTTTCCCCTGTCTTTTTGAGTGTTCCTGATAGAACAAGAGATGTTAACTCTCTTTGTATAGTCTTTGAACTTATACCTTTTATAGACTCTATAAACTCATTTATAGTTACCGCCCCGCGAGCCCTTACTATCTCCAATATCTTCTTTCTTCTCGATCCTATGTCCATAGATATGTTGTTTATTGTCTTTATGTTCTGAGTATTGTTGTTTATAGTTATATTGGACACCTTTTTCTCAACCTTATCTTCAACAATGAACTCTGCAATTTCTTTATTTTCTATAACCATAGGCTTATGGACCTCTCCTGCTGTGTTATTTTCTATATTTAAAACCTTATCTATATATACCTCCTTTCTGTCTTCTGTTTTAGTTAGCTCATGCAACTGATTATTGATAGCATTTATTAATAGCTCTGCATTCATCTGTGTTATCAAGTCTATATCACGAGAAAGCTTTATAAGTGAATTTAGTTTCAAAAAACTGTCTTTTTTATCTGTCTTTTCAACACAAATCACAGCAATTCTTCTTAGAGACATCTTTAAAGGTTCATCCGGCGCAAACAAATCCGTAACTAAATAAATCGCCTTCGAAATAGCTTCGACTTGAACCTGTCTTTTAATAACCAACTCTGTGTGACCGCTTGATTGATTGTTGTTATTTATACTGTCCATTAAGTTGCAGTATATATAAGACAAGTAAAAATGCAAGTGTAAAATCGAAGTCATGATAAAATAGACAATATGTCTAAAAAGAACACAAGAAAATACACAAAAAGAAATATTAAAGATAATGTCCCAGAAGAGGCTAAAGGCTTTATCGGTAAAGGTTTTTTAAGTGGTATAAGACAAACGTTTATACCCAACGATTCATATGTAAAGAACACAGTACTCTCACTTGTCTTTTTTGTATTATTTTTATTTTTTAGTTTATCAGCTATTGGTTTAGGTGGATCATTTGGCAGATTTACATATAAAAGTTTCTCATATTTATTTGGTTATGGATATTATCTACTTCCTTTACTTTTTCTAATACAATCATACTTTTATGCAATACATAAAGAAAGCAACTCTTTTGCCAAAACTAAAATAATATTTTCTATACTATTAATAATATCTGTACTGGGAATACTAGAATTATCTGTATTAAATGCAGGTGGTGCTTTAGGGGGTATAATATCAATTCCAATACTAAACCTTTTTGACACTGTCTTAAGTTATATATTTTTAACAGCAGTGGCTTTTGTATCTTTAATTATATTATTTGAATATTCATTTAATATTAAAAAAACAAATAATGAGAATGATATCGAGGGGGCGGAAGATGTTGACAGTGATAAAGCTGAAGATAAATCTGTAAAAGACAGAAAGATGAAAATAATAGGTGCCGATATGGATAATGAAAATGTAAAAGACATAAAAAAAGATGTCTTAAAAGACAATAAAAAACCTAGTGAAATAAAGCTAGAAAAAGAAATGTCTGATATAAACAACAGTCTTATAAAATCAAACACTATGACTTTAACAGGTAAAGAATACACTCCTCCTCCTTTATCTTTACTTGAAAGAGATAAAGGTAAACCAGAAGTTGGTGATATAAAAGCCAACGCAAACATTATAAAAAGAACACTTCAAAACTTTGGTGTACAAGTAGAAATGGACGAAATATCTGTCGGACCTTCTATAACTAGATATGCCCTTAAGCCAGCTGAAGGAGTGAAGCTTTCAAAAATACTCGGGCTTCAAAACAACTTATCTCTCGCCCTAGCAGCGCACCCTATACGTATAGAAGCCCCTATTCCCGGTAAGTCTCTTGTTGGTATAGAAGTACCAAACTCAACAAAAACTATGGTTGGTTTAGGTTCATTACTTTCACAACCTGAGTATCAAAACTCACCAGACCCTCTACTCATAGCACTCGGTAAAGGTGTGTCAGGAAAAATGTATTATGAAAACCTTGCAAAGATGCCTCATGCTCTTATTGCTGGTACAACAGGTTCAGGAAAGTCAGTTATGATACACAATGTTGTTACTTCTTTATTATACAAGAACTCACCTGAAAACTTGAGATTTATTTTCATAGATCCTAAGCGAGTTGAGTTAACACTATATAACAAAATCCCCCACCTTTTAACACCAGTTATAACTGATCCAAAGAAGGCTATACTTGCACTAAAATGGGCAGGAAAAGAAATGAGTCGTAGATATGACATATTGGAAAAACACTCAGTTCAAAACATAGATTCATATCATAAAAACATATTAGCACCAGCTGTTGAAGAATTTAAAAAGTCCGGAAAAACTGATGACAGTAAAAATGATCTTCCTGATGCTATGCCATATATAGTTATCATTATCGATGAGTTGGCAGACATCATGCAAGCATATCCTCGTGAACTTGAGTCAGGTATAGTACGCCTTGCGCAAATGTCTCGTGCCGTTGGTATACATCTTATACTTTCAACACAAAGACCGTCAGTGAACGTGATAACCGGTCTAATCAAAGCCAACATTCCGACCCGTATAGCTCTTCAAGTTGCCTCTCAAATAGACTCTAGAACCATCTTGGATGCCCGTGGAGCAGAAGAATTACTAGGATCTGGAGATATGTTGTTCTTAACAGGAAGAATGTCTAGTGCTCAACGTGTTCAATCCCCTAACATCACAGAGGCTGAGACTAAAAAAATAGTTAAATATCTAGTAGATAACATGGATTATATACCCGATACTATACAGCTTGGACCCCAAGAACAACAAGAAAACTCTGGCACAAACGCCATTTTTGCATCTGCTTTTAACACAGGAGGTATGGAAGATGATGATATGGATGACGATGATGACTTGTATGAAGATGCAAAAGCCGCTGTTATAGAAGCAAAAAAAGCCTCAACTTCATATCTTCAAAGAAAACTGAGGGTTGGATACTCACGTGCAGCTCGTCTTATGGATATACTTGAAAAAAGAGGTGTTGTTGGACCTGCTGATGGCGCAAAACCAAGAGAAATACTTTTAGCCGACACAAATACTCAAAATGATCAATCTATAGAAACTGACACCGAAACAGAAAATACTTTAGAAAACCCTAAAAAAACTGACGGTCAAAGCTAAAAAGTGGTATAATTAATTTATAAAATCTTTAAAATAATTTTAAATAAAATAATATAATATGACACTTGGATATACAGACGGCAAAACCAAAATAAAAGTATTTTTATTAATATTTGGATTGATAAGTATATCCACACTCACAGTTTTTGAGTTAAGAAAAGTTATAGCGGGACCTAAACTTATATTGAACTGTTCTGAAAGTATAGACAAAAAAAATGATTGCGGTTATATACAAAGTGATGAAAACATATACAAAATATCAGGAAAAACTAAAAATGTATCTAATATAATTATAGGTGATAGGAAAATATATATAGATACAGAAGGAAATTTTCAGGAAGATATAGTACTCTACCCTGGTACAAATCTATTAACAATAAAATCAACTGACAGATTTGGTAAAGAAGTCAAGAAAGATATTAGTATATACTATAGTGGTAAGCTAAGTATCTCAAAATAATTATAAAAGTTAATAAATAATACAAAAATACAATATGGCAAAAATGGTAAAAAAACAAAAATCTGAACCTGAAGAAGATGAAGATTTATTAGAGGGTGAAGAAGATGATACAGTAGACTCTGACACAGGAGTAAAATCCAAGAAAGGTAAAAAAGGGTCTAAAGATACTGATTCTTCTATACTTGATACTATAGCTGAGATTAAAAGTCGTTTCGGTGAAGAGTCCATCATGAAGCTTGGTGAAAAACCTCGGTTAAATGTAGATGTTGTTTCAACTGGTTCTATAGGTTTAGACGCTGCGCTCGGTGTAGGTGGTTTACCAAAGGGGCGTATTATAGAAATATTTGGACCCGAGTCTTCAGGTAAAACAACACTTGCACTTCATGTGATAGCAGAGTCTCAGAAAAAAGGTGGTGTATGTGCATACATAGACGCAGAACATGCTATGGATCCTGACTATGCAGGAAAGCTTGGTGTAAATATAAACAACCTGCTTATATCGCAACCTGATGCTGGAGAGCAGGCTCTTGAGATAACAGAGAGTCTTGTTCGAAGTGGTAAGATAGATGTTATAGTTATAGACTCTGTGGCAGCTCTAACACCCAAAGACGAGATCGAGGGAGATATGGGTGCACATCATGTTGGTAAACAAGCAAGACTAATGTCACAGGCACTTAGAAAACTTACAGCTATCACAGCTAAAAGCGGAACTATAGTTATCTTTATAAATCAAATACGTATGCAGATAGGTGTTATGTTTGGTAACCCGGAAACTACACCAGGTGGAAAAGCTTTAAAGTTTTATACTTCTGTTAGACTTGATATCAGACGTATAGCTCAGATCAAAAAAGGAGAAGATATAATGGGAGGACGTGTTCGAGTTAAGGTTGTAAAAAACAAAGTCGCTGCCCCGTTTAAACAAACTGAGTTTGACCTAATGTATAACGAAGGTATATCACTTGAAGGTGAAATGATAGCTCTAGGTGAGAAGATGAAACTGATCACAAAAAGTGGATCATCATATGCATATGGTGATATAAAACTAGGCCGAGGGTATGATGCAACGAGACAGTTTTTGAAAGAAAAAGAAAACAAGGCAGTTAAGGATAAGATACTTAAGGAGATAAGGGATCAGTTGAAAGAATAAAGCTCAAACAAAAAATATGCATTCTCTAAAGAAGAAATGCATATTTTTTGTTTTCATTTTAAAGGACCCACTCTAGAGTGCGGTGATTTATCCAGGTTGAGTTAACAACACCCTAGAGCTCGGGCCCCTAAACCTGAATAAAAAAATAAAGCCTCATTTCTTGGAGGCTTTATTTTTTAAGAAGGTTTTATCCCAAGTTGATATACGGCGTTAAAGCCATAAATCTTGATCTTTTGATAGCTAAGCTCAGCTTTCTTTGGTTTTGAGCAGTAACACCCGATCTCTTTCTTCCTATAATTCTACCGTATTTATTAACAAATTTGTTTAATAAATCAGTATCTTTATAATCAATATGCTTGATATTGTGATCAGTAAAATAACATTTTTTTGACATGATTTTTGTATATTTTGATTATGATTAATGATAAGTATTAAGTCTTAAAAAGGTATATCTTCTGGGTTTATATCTTCATCTGGGTATTGAACTTCTCCAGCATCGGGTACTGACTGATCAGCACCATCATTTGTTGAAGTTGTACTGTTACCTGTAAATGGAGCATTCGATGTACCTGCACCACTCTTTGAACTTGGTCCGAACTGAAAGCTTTCTAAAACAATCTCTGTTCTATAGTTTTTCTTTCCATCTTGCCCATCCCAACTTCTAGTCTGTATTCTACCTTCAACATATAGAGGGTTTCCCTTCTTAACGTATTGATGTATCACTTCAGCTTGTTTGCCGAAGGCTACAATGTTGTGATACTCAGGAACATCTTTTTTAGCACCAGAAGCATCTTTTATAGATCTGTTTGTTGCCAAAGAAAAAGAGTTTACATGTATACCCGATGGTAAAGACTTTAGTTCAGGATCTTTTGTTAAATTTCCATATAATACTACCTTGTTTATGTACATAATTTTTATTTTTTTATTTAGTTTATAATTGTATGTTTTGAAGCTTCGAGTTAACGATGGGCTGCACATTCATACCAAATAAAGCTATAAGAGAATTATTTCTCTTCAGTTTCTGAACTAGTTTCTGGGACAACGTCGTCAACAACTTCTTCAGTTGCAACTGCTGCGTCTACCTCCTTTGAGAGAACTTCATCATCGTAGTCAGGTAAAATATCTTTAGCTACAAGTGTGTTTTCTCTTACTGTTTTCACAATAAGATATCTAAGCGTGTCATCAAGTTCTTTTACAAACTTTTCAAATGTTGCTAGCTTACTTGCTTCTAATTCAAACTTTACCCAGCCAAAAAATGCAGTTTCATACCATTTCTTTTGAGCTTTGATGGTCTTTGGAATCTCATAAGCAAGATTAAACATGCGAGGAATTGATTCAGAGATGATTTCTCCTTCTAATTTCTCTATATTTGACTTGATTTTTGAAAATTCTATTTGAACATCAGCCTCAGAAAGGGTTGGAAGGAGATGAATTCCTAATTCATATACCTTGAAGCCTTCTTTTGTGCTTTCTATATTAATTTCAGTCATAAAGAACACTTTATCATACAATGCTTATTTAAGCCAGTATTTCTTAGCATTGTTATAAAAGACATCTATAACCTCGTTTATATCTATATCTTTGACCTCAGCTATCTTTTTATATATCTCTCGAACATGGTTTGGGTTGTTTTTTTGACCACGAAAAGACTTAGGTGACACATATGGACTATCTGTTTCGGCAAACATGCGCTCTATAGGTACAAATCTTATCAAGTCCTCATACGACTCAACAAAGGTCACAACACCAGTAAAAGATATACTGAAACCCAAGTCAAGAAACTCTTTAGCTTCATCTATGGTTCCTGCAAAAAAATGTACATTACCTTTATATTCTTTCATAACACCTATAAAATTTTCTTTAAGAATTTCTAAAGTTTTACTGTAGGAATCCCGAACATGTAACATCAAAGGAAGGTCATATTTTATAGACATTTTTATCTGATTTATAAATATTTCTTTTTGAAAATCTTTGATTTTTTCCAAATCCGGCTCATTAATGTTATCAGCTGTAATTCTAAAATAATCTAAACCACACTCCCCTATACCACATATATCTTTGTTTACGACATGTTTTGATTTATCAAAACAGAAGTGCCCTTGTGGTGAACTTTCATCTTTTAACAAATCTTCTATGTCATATATACCTTCTGGATAAAGAGGATGCAGTCCAGCGGTGGACCACAAAAGTTCTGGATATTTTTGACTCAACTCAATACCATCCCTTGAACTTTTTTCATCAACTCCTACATTTATTCCTATAACATTATTTTTTTGCATTTCTGCCAAAATCTCAGTTCGATCTTCATCAAAATCAGCAAATTGTAAATGACAATGTAAATCTACAAATGGATTTTTAGTTGTTATTTCTTGGTTTTCAGAATTTGCCATGGTGATAATGTCTAATTTAATTATTTACTTTCTATCTCTACTTTTGGAAATAAAGGTTTTTCTGGCATTTCTCTGTTTTGTATATGTTGAATAATCTTAGAAACTGTTTTAGGTAATATAGGTTGAATGAAATGCACTATAGTGTAGAAATCAATTAACATGTCACCTACTATTTTTCTTGCCTCATCTGGATTTGTTTTGAAAAGTTTAAATGGTTCTTTTGTTTGTATATCTGCATCAATTTGAGACAATTCTTTCCATAGAGTATTTGAATAATTATTTATATCAAAATTTATAAGAGTTTTCTTTAGATTTTCTTGAAGTTTTATATACAAATCTGTCTTATCGATGTTATCAAAGTTTACAGTCACATCATAAGATATCATCATTTTTATTAAACGATTTGTAAGGTTTCCAAGTCCATTTGATAAATAACTATTGTAGTTAGATATAATCAAATCTTCTGTTATTTCACCGTCATCAAAAACCGGGATATTATTTGCAAAATAAAAACGTAAGCCTTCTGCGCCAATCTTAGAAATCATCTCTATAGGACTAATAACATTTCCTATACTTTTACTCATCTTGCGCCCTCCTGATTGCATCATACCGTGTACTATCAAGTTCTTAGGTAGTGGTACATCTGCCGCTAAAAGCATAGCTGGCCATATAAAAGCATGGAATTTTAATATATCTTTACCTATAACATGCACTGTTTGCGACTTATCATTATTCCAAAATGTGTTATATAGACTTTCGGGATGCTCTTGACCTTCTGACCCGTAACCAAGTGCTGATATATAGTTAACTAAAGCATCGCCCCAAACATATATACCCTGAGTTTCATCTCCTGGGACTTGTATAACATTTACTTGTCCCTTGTTTGGTCTGGAAAAACTAAGATCTGCAACGTCTTTGTCTATAATATTTAATATTTCGTTTTTTCTTGACTCTGGAAATATTTTTATAGTGTCATTTGAGATAATCTCTTTTACTTTACTTGCGTATTTTGATAGTTTAAAGAAATAATTTTTCTCTTTGATAAAATCCGGAATTACTCCATGATCAGGACACAATCCATCAACTAAATCTTTTTCTGTTTTAAAACTTTCACAGCCAATACAATAAAACCCTTCATAAAAACCTTCATATATATCCCCTTGTTCTTTAAGTTTATTCCATAAAGCCATAACACCTGGATGATGTCTTTTTTTATCTGTTGTTCTTATATAGTCATCATAAGAAATATCTAACTCTGCAAAAAGAGCCTCAACATTTTTTACTTGTATATCTAAATAGTCCATCACATCCATGTTTAACTGATCAGCCTTTTCTTGTATTTTTAAACTATTTTCATCAGCACCTGTTAGAAAATAAGTTTTCATACCAGCCAGTCTGGCCATACGTGCCAAAATATCACACATAGAAGATGTATAAGTGTGACCTATATGTAGATTACCGTTAGGGTAAAAAATAGGTGTTGTTATATAAAAATTTGTTTTATTTACTGTATCTGATTTATTTTCCATATAGACAATATATCATAAAAACTAAAGCGTTTCTTCTTGTTCAATCATACTGTCTCTGCGTTTTTTATCATCTAAAAATTCAACTATAAGCACAGATATAGGAACTGATAATATAACTCCAACAAAACCTGCCAACTCTATACCGGCTATTAGAGATATAATAACAAGAAGTGAAGGAACACCTATTATTTTTTTCATAACAGATGGATATATTATATTTGCCTCTATTTGATGTATAAGAGTAAAGACAATAAGAACTATAAATGCAGTAGTTATGCCCCCACTTACAAAAGTTAATAAAAAAGCTACAGCTGTAGATACAAAAGTTCCGAGTATAGGTATAAGCTCCATGAATCCTGCAATAAGTGCTATCAAGAATATGTTTTGTATTTGATCACCTAAAAATATTTTCAAAACTGACAAAGAAACTAATACTATTAAAAAAACTATACCCATTAATATGAGTTGACCTTGCATCCACAAACCTATCTTTCTCTGTACTCTATTCCAAAGATCTACTATATATTTTTCATATTCTTTTGGGGAAATAAGTCTTAAAAACTTGGCTATACCTTTTTCCTCCATAGAAAGATATACAGATAAAACTAAAACCAGTACAAAAGAAACTATACTGTTGAAGAATCGGTTGAATGTATCGAAAATACCTCCAGCAAAGTTTGAGAAGTATGAAGTTATAAGACTGGTTAAGTCTTCCAATGATATGGTTGGTGGTATATCAGGAAAAACACTTTTAGCAGTTTTGTATAAACTTTTTTGTATAGGATCAAGTAGGTCTGAAGTTTTAATAGTATCAGGAAGAGAGTTTAATGCACTTATAGACTGTTTTAATAGTGGCGGTACAGCAAAGAAAAAGAATGATAGGAAAACAGCTAATAATAGTAAATAAGAAAATATAGCAGCAAATCCCCTGTTCATGCCCAATTTTTTGAAAAATAACACTAAAGGTTCCATAAAAGAAGCAACAACTACAGCTAGTAAAACCGACACAATTAGAGATTGAAGTTTCATAAGGGCTACAAATATCAATATACCTATTATTACCTTAAAAATATCTTTTGAGGTTATTTTCATAGTTGTATTGTATGTTTTTTTGTGGGGGGATGCAACTTTACCCAAACATCTCCTCCAAATCCTCAATCTTCACAATCTCCTGCTTTCCACTGTCTCTGTCACGAAGTGTTACAGTACCTTTCTCTAAGGTGTCAAAATCAACTGTTAAACATATAGGTGTTCCTATCTCATCTTGTCTTCTATATCTCTTTCCTATACTTTGTGTCTCATCATAGACTATCTTTGATTTTGCTACGCCGTTTTTTGTTGCGATATTTTTCACCATTTCAAATATTTCTTTGGCTTTGGCAACCAAATCTTCTTTATTTTTAACCAACGGCAATATAGCAACTCTGTATGGTGCTATAGCAGGAGCGAGTTTTAAAACAATACGCTCTTCGTCAGCCATAGTGTCTGTAGTATATGCGGTAGACAAAATAGCCAA
This sequence comes from Minisyncoccia bacterium, assembly GCA_041752275.1. Classification (GTDB taxonomy): domain Bacteria; phylum Patescibacteriota; class Minisyncoccia; order Phycocordibacterales; family CAIZLB01; genus CAIZLB01. The sequence goes on from JBGSHK010000015.1 coordinate 81,504, forward strand.
TATACTTCTATCCAAACCAAATGATGGTTCAATACAATGTGGAATAAATCTCTCTTTAGTCTCCTCATCAAAATATGATAAATCAACTTTTGAACCTTCACTATGTGCTTTCAAATCAAAGTCAGTTCTGTTGGCAAGACCAAAAAGTTCTTTTCTTCCTATTGGAAAATCATATTCAAAATCTATAGTCCTTGATGAATAGTGCGCTCTATCTTCATCTGCTATCTCTAGTTCATGTAGTTTGGCTTTATCTAAACCTATGTCTTGTATAAACTCTTTTATTTCTTTTTGAAAATGTGAGAATGCCTCGTCTGCATTTTTTGGATTTGTAAAATATTCTATTTCCATTTGCTCAAATTCTCTTACACGAAAAACAAAATCTCTTGGTGCTATCTCATTTCTAAAAGCTTTACCGATCTGCGCCATACCAAATGGTAACTTTGGATGAAATGTATCTTGTATGTTTTTAAAGTTTACAAACATACCCTGTGCTGTTTCAGGACGAAGATATACTACGTTGTCATCTGACTCTATAGCACCTATATTTGTTTTAAACATCATGTTAAATTGTCTAACTTCTCCGAAATCATTTCCATCAGTTGATTTTATTTTATTTTCTTTAATCATTGTATCCATATCACTTAAAGATTTTCCAGATACAGAAAATCCAGCAGCCTCAAGCACATGATCAGCTCTATATCTTTTTTTAGTTTTAAGATCTTCAACTAACGGATCTGCAAATCCCCCAACATGACCTGAAGCAATCCAAACCTTTGGATTCATAAGTATGGCCGCATCTACTCCATACATATCACTGCGATTATCTACAAATCTCTCCCACCATATCTTTTTCACCTGATCTTTAACCATAAGACCCAAAGGACCATAATCCCAAGTACCAGAAAGACCTCCATATATATCAGATCCCTGGTATATAAAACCACGACGTTTACACAGTGAAATAATATCTTCTAGAGTTGTTTCTTTAGCCATATAGTATCGATATTAACACATATTACAACCTATTTCACCCTACTATCTATCTCCGCATTTGTACCGGTTGTAATATCTGTGGTCATGGAATTATTTTTTAATAATAATTTATCCCCTGTAAAACTATCTGTTGCTGTTATGAATGGTTCAATAATAGTTACCGGGATCTGACCTGTTTGTGTTAAGGTTGGTGTAAAACCTATATCAAAATAAAATTCTTTTATAGACTTATCTATACCAACACCTGCCTCTATATCACCTAAACTTATGGATATTTCTCGGGTTGATTTATTATATTTTAAAGAAGATGATGGTATATTTGAACTATAAGAATTTTTCCATATAGAATTTGGTGGTAATTTTGCAATAAATACAACATCTTTAATAGTGTTTGCTGTATTTGAAATATTTCCAGTATACCTAAAAACAGTTTCTTTATTTACCTCAGGAGAATATGCTCCTCCAAAATATGATAGATTTGAAATAAATAAGACTTCAGTTTTTAATCTTAATTGTTTTTTTGTACTTGCAACAATTGATTCAGGAACTCTATTTTCACCAAGTCTTTGAGCATTCACGTTTACAGTAAGCTCAGAAGTTGCTCTTCTTAATGTTTTTATAAAGTTTTCTTCACTTGAAATAGTTCCTATACTGAAACTCATCTCTCTGGTTTCTCCCGGTGATATAACCGCCAACCTTGAATTTGTTGATTTATCCCAAAAAATAACATCTCTATTTGAATCATAAAATCCATTATCAGTCTTAACACTTCTCCTATCTATTAAAACTCCTCCCAACAAAACCTCAACAATAACATCTGTAACACTGTCAGGTAATGTGTTTGTTACAGATAAATCAATTCTCAAATCTTGATCATATTGAACTGATTTATTTTCAGAACTATCTCCATCTATTAACAATTTAGTAATAACAAATGGCTTACGTATAGAAACTTGATTATCTTGAGTTGATAAAACTGTAAGCATTTCTTTAGTTTTAGGATCTTCTATGCCAATAATAAATCTAAAATTTTTGTCTACATTTATCTCTCCTAAGAATTTACCCTTAAGACTAATGGTTGTTGAAGATAGAGAATTTATACTTTCAAATGACCAAGTGTTATTATTTGATACAGGTTTTATATTTGATTCCAATAACTTATATCCAAAAGGATACTCTATCATCAACTGTATATTTTCTAATATTTCCTCTGTATTTGAATTTATTTCAATATCAAAATTTAACTCTTGATTGTTATTGATTTCTTTTATATTTGATATAACAATATTTATAGGACTACCAACTATAAAAACACTTACATTTTTTTCAGTTTGAAAAATTGTAGACGAATCATTTATATTAAACTCATAAGAATAATTTATATTTTTTTTAATATTTTGCTCACCAAAAAAAACAACAGAGTTTTTCTTTCTTATTGTCTCACCTGGTTTTATTGTACCAACAGAAATTCTTTCATTTGTTAAATCTTGATTTTTATTAAATGGAGATCTTGAACCACTTGGATATTGTATTATTAAATCTGACAATATTAATTCTGAATTATTATTATTTGTAATATCTATAATAAAATCAGAAACTTCCCCACTTTTAACAGAAACGGGTCCTGTAACTTTTATATCTATTTTATTTGTAGATATGGTATTTTTTCCATTTAATATGTTTATATATGTATAGAAAAAAGAACCTACAAAAATAATAAATACAAATATAAATATAATAAGACTAAAGTTAAAGTTATTTTTTTTCTTTTTTGATAGTTTTATATCATCTTGCATATCTGCGGTTTCACCTATTTTTACAGTTTTTAAATTAGCATGATAATTTGGCTGAAAATTATTTTTATTTTCAACAGTTTTATTTAATTTAAGATTTGGGTATAAACTATTTATGTTTTTAGCATCAAGCTGTGCCTGTGCTATTTTTAAAGTCGCAGTTGTTTTATCTAACTTATTTTCAATATCATCAGCTCTTTTATTGCTATAAAAATCAGCATTGTTATTATTTTCAAATCTATTGTTTAAAAAATCATTTATGGATTCTTTTTCTTCTTCTGGTTTTATTTTAACACTTTTACTATCTTTATCATCTTTACTATCTTTATTTTTTATAATTTCTTTTTCCCAATTTTTAGGTATATTTAAATCATGCTTATGTAAAGAGTTTAGTTTAGAAGTATCATCAGTTAAAGATCTTGAATATAGCTTTTGTTTTAACTTATTTATTTTATTTACATCTTCATCACTTAGATTATTCATATCTATATTATAAACTTATGTATTGATTGACGCAAAGATTTAAAAATTTAACTTTTTATGCAAATTTTGTATAGTTAGATTTTTATTTTCAAAATATATAGACAAATTTTCAGATTCTTTATTTAATATATTTTCAATATCAACTTTTTCAACAAAACCTTGTAAACCCCTTATGTAAACAATAAAAAAAATATTAACTATTTCCAAAAAATGTTTCTTGTTTGGTTTGTCACTTTTAACTATATAGATAATAAATTTAGATAAGTGAATAATCATATTATATATTTGAGTATTAATATCATCAAAATAATCTCTTTCGTCATTAAAAAACAAACTTTCAGCTATACGTAAAAACTTAACAAGACTCTTTGAGTTGGCAAATAAAAACTTATGGTTAACATCAGTTAATCTAAAAAATTCTTTTCCGCGAACTATGGCTATTTTGTTAACTGAAAAAGCCTTAATATTTCCTTTTAGTTTGGATGATTCTTTTCTGAAACTAGTAGCTATGATATTTATAACACCAAATTTATCAGAAAAAGCCTTTATCAAACAGTCATTTTCTTGAATGTTTTTTATATCGAATATGATACAGTCTGTTTCATATATGGTGTAGACCATAAAATTTAAGCTTTATTTACTATAATTTCAAAATCATCTGATTGTGTTATTTGTATATCATTAGAATTTACAGATTGTTTTATCATATCTATATATACTGAAATATCTTCTTTTATTTTTATTGTTAAATTTATTTTGTCTAAAGGAACAAGATTTAATTCTTTTCTCTTTGACTGTATTTCTCTAATTATATCCCTAACTAGACCCTCCACTCTCAGGTCTTCGGTTATGTTTGTATCTAATGCAACTTCATCGCCTTCTGTTATGTTTTTGACATTTAATTCATCTTTTATAATATCCGTATAAATATTTTCAATAATTTCTTTTGATACAGATACGGACTCTAAAGGCTGTCTTACTTTTATACCCGCTTTATTTCGCAAAGCTAAACCTTGCTCTATTATTTGGCGAGTTTTTGACATTTTCTCAAGTACTGAAACATCTTGTATATCTTTAAAATCTGGCCAGTTTTCTAGGTGAACAGATTCTTTTATATCTTTTACTTTGGCAAAATCTTTTATAAAAAGATATATCTCCTCAGCCATAAAGGGTGTAAACGGAGCTATAACTTTAGATAAATTTAATAAAATAATCAAAAGATTTTTAGTAACTATCGAAGCGTCTCCTTCTTCGTCTTTAAAACGATCACGACAACGGCGAAGATACCAAGTCGAAAGCTCTTCAACAAAATCCAATATAGGTTTTGCAGCTCTGTCTGTTTGATAAATATCCAAGTTCTCTGTCGCGTCTTTTATAAGAGTATTGAGTTTTATATCTATCCACGCATCCAACTCATTTTTATTTGAAAAATCGTTTTCAAGATTTATATCAAGATTTTTAACGCCATACATTTCTAAAAATGAAATAGTATTTGAAATCTTATTGAAAAACTTATTATTTATCTCGTTCAACATCTTTTGTGAAAATGCATATTCCTCGGCTCGAGTCACGGGAGATGAGAGTAAGAAATATCGAAGTGAGTCGGCCCCAAACTCCTCTACTACAGGCACAAGCTCGGCATAGTTACCTAAACTCTTAGACATCTTTTTACCGTCCTCAGCCAAAACCATACCACTTACTATTACATTTTTAAACGGAGCCTTATCAAATAAAGCCGCTGACATAAATAACATATAGTAAAACCAGCCACGAGTTTGATCCAAACTCTCAGCTACAAAGTCTACTGTAAGGTTTTGCTTAAAATCTTTTTGCTCTGACTCGTTAAAATCAAATGGATAATGAACAGATGAAAAAGGCATTGACCCAGCATCATACCAAACATCAAGTACTTCAGATAATCTTGTATATGTTTCCCCATTTTCCACAAAAACAACTTCATCTATATGTGGTCTGTGAAAATCAAGCTCGTACTCAGTGTTGTGTGGTATGAATGCAAAATCTATCTTTGCATACTCAGAAGGTTTTGTTTTTTTATAAACTTTTTTTTCTTTTATTATATCTTCAAGATTATTACCGTCGGCAATATGATGAGTATTGTATACACAACCTTCATGGGTAACTATTAATATATTTTTATCTTTATTTTCTTTATCTGTTTCATATAAGAACTCGGCAACTCGTTTTTTTACATCGAGAAGACTTTCACCTTTTGGAAATGATTTACTAAACTTTTCTGATATATTTATTGCATATGTGTTATATATATCATCACCTTGACCATCCAAATCACCATATTGTTGTTCTATGAGCCTCGCATCTATTTTTATCTCTATATCTTTTCCTAATTTATCTTTTACAACTTGTTTTACTATAGCTGCAGTTTCTCTTGTTCGAACTATTGGAGAAGAATAAATCACATCTGGTATATTATTTTCTGCTATCATTTTCTCTACTGAAATACGAACATCTTCTTTTCCTTTATCGGTAAGATGATGTCGACTTGAAAACTCTAGTCCTGAACTCATAACAGATTCTATAAGATGAGTTGCCTCACCGTGTCTCATCGCTGTGTATGTATTTCTTCTTGTTTTACTTTTTATTTCATCAACTGAACCAAGACAGATATATTTATTTACAGACTCTTCATTTGAAGACTTCCAAACTGGAAGTGGTGTTCCCCAATAGCGACTACGTGACACTGCCCAGTCACGGTTATTTTCCAACCATGAATGAAGTCTCTTATGTCCAATCTCATCTGGATACCAGTTTATACTGTTGTTTATTTCTATCATTCTATCCTTAACGGCTGTGGTTTTTATAAACCAAGATGATGTAGCATAGTTTAACAAAGGTGTTTTACATCTCCAACAATGAGGATAACTATGAGTGTACTTTTCTTTTGCAAATAAGTACCCGTTGTGAGCAAGATATTTTATAACTTCAATATCAGCTTTAGAGTGATCGTCTGACGGTTTTACTTGGCCAGAAAAATCTTTAACTTCAACCGCAAAGTCACCGTGAGTTGTTACATGTTTTATAACCGGCAAACCCTCTCTTTGAGCCAGCTTCATATCATCGTCACCAAAGGCTGGAGCTATGTGTACTACACCCGTTCCGTCTGTATCAGTTACAAAATCACCGCTGTATATTTTCCAAGTTTTATCTGTTTTTAAATCTTGGTAATAATCAAATACAGGTTGATATGATAAACCAAGAAGCTCTTCACCTTTTATTTCTTTTATAACAGAAAATTGTTCACCTTCTTTTTTTAACGTGTCGATTTTTTCAAGAGATGATTTTAAAATAATTATTTTCTTTGAACCTGTGTCTACTTGTAAGTAACTAAAATCTTTGTTTATTGCTAATGCCACATTTCCAGGTAGTGTCCAAGGTGTAGTTGTCCAAGCTATGATTGATGAATCTTTATATTCTCCATCAAGAATGTTGAAATATACATATTCTGAAAGATCGGCAATATCTTTATACCCCTCTGTCACCTCATAGTTTGATAACACTGTCTCACAATGCGGACACCATGGCATAATTTTATAGCCCTCATACACCAAACCTTTTTTGTGCAATTCTTTGAAAGCCCACAGATTTGATTCCATGAAAGATGCATCTAGTGTTCTGTAATCATTTTCCATATCTACCCAACGACCCAACTTTGGAATAATCTTTTTCCAGTCATCGCGAAATTTGAAAACTGAAGCTCTGGCTGTTTCGTTGAATTTTCCAACACCAAATTCTTCAATATCTTTTTTATCTTTAAAACCTAGAGTTTTTTCTGCCAAACTTTCTATCGGTAGACCATGAGTATCCCAACCCCAAGAACGAGGTACGTTATAGCCTCTCATGGTTTTGTAACGAGGATACATATCTTTTATGGCCGAAGGTAAGGCATTTCCAAAGTGAGGAAGACCTGTAGCATATGGAGGTCCGTCATAATAACGAAAAACTGCTTGATCCTTATTTTTATCAAGACTTTTTTGAAAAATGTTGTTATCCTGCCAAAATTTTAGTATTGCTGATTCACGCTCATTTGGGGTTTTCATGTATTGGATTATACATTATTTTGGGGATTTTGGGAGGGTTTATATGGTTATATAAAATACAAAATCCCAGCTTTTTATGGCTGAGATTTTTATAAGATTTTGAAAATATATTACTCTTGTTGACCTTTTTTCATATAACCTGTAAATGCTTGCATAACCTCAAGTGGTATAGCATATACAACAGTATTTGAAGCATCTGAAGACATGTCGTTTATAGACTGCAAAGTTCTTAAGTGAAGTGCCCCTGGTACAGCAGATAATGTTCTTGCAGCCTGAGCCATGTTTTCTGATGCTGCAACCTCTCCTTCTGAGGTTATAATCACGGCTCTTTTCTCTCTTTCTGCTTCAGCTTGTTTAGCAATAGTTCTTTCCATATTCTCAGGTAGTTTTACATCCTTAAGCTCTACAGAAGAAACCTTTAGTCCCCATGAAGCTGATACAGCTTCAACAAGCACCTCTATACGATCTGCTATTTGATCACGACTTGATAAAAGTTCATCAAGTGTTGCACCACCTACAACATTTCTCATACTTGTTTGAGCATATTGCATCATTGCATATCTAAAGTTCTCTATCTCTAAAATAGCTTTTTCTGCATCTACTACTTTATAGTAGATCACTGCGTTTACGTTCACTGGTACATTATCTTTTGTGATAGCGTTTTGATCAGGAACATCCACAGCTTTAGTTCTAAGATCAACTTTTTGATAAGATTGGATGATAGGAAAAACTATTCTCCATCCAGGATTCATTGTTTTATGAAATTTTCCGAACATGAATTTTAATCCTTTTTCGTATTGGTTAACTTGACGAATTGAGATTAAAAGTAAAATTATTATTGGTATGATTATTTGCATATAGGTATTATATCACTTTAATTCTTCTTTCTCATCAAAGGAAATGCCTGACATTCTCTCAAAGTCTTACCTTCCAAGAAACTAAATAATCTCTCAGACGTTCCGAAACCAAAAGCTGGTGGCATACCATACTCCATAGCTTCAACAAAATCCATATCAGCCATCTGTGCCTCATCATCACCTGCATCCCTTAAAGCTTGCTGTGACATAAATCTTTCTCTTTGATCTATAGGGTCGTTAAGTTCTGAAAATCCTTTTCCTACCTCACTTCCTGCCAATATAACTTGGAATCTTTCCACAACCCTATTATCTTCAACTGACTTCTTTGCTAAAGGTTCAAGATAAACCGGTATACCAACAAGAAATCCTGGACCAGCTAAAGTCTTTCTTACTTTCTTCCATAACAAATCTATTCCCCTCTCAACTGACAAAGTTTTTTTATCATATTCAACCTCATTATTTTTTAATTCATTTTCAACTTCATCAACATTTGTATTGTGAACATCTATATTATATTTTTCTTGTATAATCTTTGAGAAATCATATATCTCCCAGTTATCCTTCAGGTCAAAAGTTAGCCCTTTGTTTTCAAAAGTTGTTTTTCCATATACCTCCTCTGCAATCTTTATGTATAATTCTTTAGTCATTTCCATACCTTTTGTAAAGTCAGAGTATGCCTCATAAAACTCTACTTGAGTATAGTCCTGTGCATGCTCTGGAGACATTCCCTCATTGCGAAATATTCGTCCTATTTCAAAAGTTTTTGGAAGTCCTGCTATCAATAATCTCTTTTGCCATAGTTCACCTGCTGATATTCTCAAGAAGACCTCCATATCCAATGCATTATGATGAGTTACAAAAGGTCGAGCATCTGCACCACCTGTAGTATTCTCTAATACAGGGGTTTCTACTTCTATATAATCCTGCTTCAATAAAAAAGTTCGAATAGTATTCCAAAAAATACTTCTTCTCTTCATCATGTCGCGGTTATCTTTATTTAAAATAAAATCCAAATATCGCTTTCTATATCTCTCATCTTCATCTTCTATACCATAAAATGAATCTGGTATAGGTCTTAAACTTTTTGTTAAAAGTCTCCATGTTTTTACAGACAAAGCATTTGTCTCTCTTTTTGTAACATAAGCTTTTCCTGTAAACTCTATAAAGTCGCCTGTGTCTATAAGTTCAAAAAAACTGTTAATTGTTTCCTCACCCATATTTTCAAGAGATAAAAAACATTGTACTTTTTCAGATGTACCATCGATAATATCTACAAAACCAAGTTTACCTTGTCCACGTACTGAGATAATACGACCACCTACTATTATTTCTTTTTGAGAATCTAAAAGGTCTTTGAAAGAGTCAGTAAACTCTGCATTTGTAGTGTCTATATTTGATTTAACAGGAAAAGCTTCTATTCCCTTGTCTTTTAATAGTTTTACTTTTTCAGCGCGTGCATCGCGGATGTCGTCTATTGATGTCATAGGTGCAGTTTAGCATGTTTTAGGAAATGAAAAAACTCTATTCTACATCTTCTCAACCACCCGTATCCCCAGCACCATCAAACCATGAGTCAATACATCCCTAGTCTTAACACACAAATCCAACAACTCACCATGAACTTTATCATCCTCAATGATTTTATTTTTATTATAAAAACTATTAAACCTTGATGCGAGGTCAATCAAATACTGAGCAATATATTGTGGCGCCATTTCATCAATAGCTTTGTAACATATATGATTGTATCTCCAAAGAGTTCTATTAAGATTTTGTGCCTCATTGGACATTTCTTTTTTCACATTAGAAAATTCTAAGCCTTCAGTTTTTTTAACTATAGAATTTATACGAACAACAGCATATTGTATATATGGACCAGAATCCCCTTCAAGCGATAAAGATTTCTCTTTATCGAAAACTATATCTTTTCTAAAGTTTTGTTTAAGTATAGAAAATTTAATACCAGCCACAGCAACATCACGAGATATATTTTTCTTTTCATCTTCTGTTAAGTCACGGTCTTTCATTTTCTCATATGAAGCAGCCATCATATCTTCAACAAGCTCATCTCCAGCAATAATCTTTCCTGTTCTAGAACTCATCTTTTCACCGACCAACTTCATCATTCCATGACTTACATGTTCCATCAAAGATCCTATCTCTGGCATCAGCATAGTTATAACTTTCTTAGTCACTTTAAAAATATCATTTTGCTCGTTTGCAGTAACAATAATACTCTCATCAAAATTCCACAAATCATATTTCATTTTAGCTAAACCTATTTCTTTCGCCTCATATGTCGGTATACCTTTAGCGTTTACAAAGACACGTGTATGTAAACCATAATCTTCACCTTTAAATATGATTGCATCATTTTCACCCTTTGCAAATATATTTGATTCTGAATTTAAATTATTTATGACTATATCTTTTCCCAAAGGAGCCGTAATACTTTCAAAGAAATAATAATCAAATTTTGTCCCTAATATTTCATATAATTCTTCAAATTTCTGTAACGACCATTCTCGTCCTTGATCATATAAAAGATTTACCTCTTCATCAGATCTGTCATAAATCTTCTGATTCATAATTTCTATCTCTGATATAACTTTTTTATATTCTTCACTTTCCTCCCCGTTTTCTTTTGCTTCAGCTAACTTTTTATTGCCCAACACATAGGCCTGTCCTAGAAACTTTACTTTATCTGTTATAGATATAGTCTCACTATCTGGCCAAGGTGTTTCCATAAAACGAAGTCCCCACATAGTTACAGCAAGATGACGCCCTGTATCTCCTTGATATGAATATCTTTTTACTTCAGCACCAGCAAGCTCACCTATACGAGAAACCGCCTCGCCTATAGTGTTAGCCATAAGATGGCCAATATGAAACTCTTTCATTGGATTTGGATCAGTATATTCGTATGCGATCTTTTTTCCTGTAAAATCTTTATGATAAATATTTTTATTTTTATCAACCTTAAAGTCATCTGTTAAATAAAAGTTTACATATGCGTCAGCTGCTTCAACTTTTTTGAAAATAGTTTTATCAAGTTGTTGATGTAAATATTCAGTAAGATTTATAGCTACAATTATTGGATTTTGATTAAATACTTTTGATGTGACTAAAGCAAAGTTAGTATATAGATCCCCCCTATCGATATCTTTGTTTATATCAACCACAAATTTAATTTTTTCCATATCTTCGTCTGAAATATTGTTTATTTTCAAGAAAGAAATACAGGTGTTTTTTATGAGTTCTGCGATTTGTAACATATAGTTTTAATATAGCAGAATATAGGCAGTAAAAAAAGCCGACCTTTAGAAGAGGTAGGCTTTGGAATGAAAGGAGGTTTTGTTTACACTTGACTTTGCATCAACTCGATAATCTGCTTCGAAATTGCATCAACATCGGGAGTCTCGAAAGTAAACCATTGTTCGTTGGAGTTTGCCTTAACAGTTTGTTGCAAAAGTGACAATGCCATTCTTCTTCCATTGTTTCCTGGCATAAATCGGATATGTATATGAACAATATTGACTGAACTTAATGCTATGTTCTTGATGTAACTATATGCATCTGTTGCCATATTATCCTCTCTGGTCTGATCGAGAGACTCAATTAAGATAAAGAATTCAGACAATAACCCGTTACTAATGTTAATAGGGTTGGTGGAAACCTTAATCCAATTTACAGCTTCTAAAAAAGCAAAGTGACCTTGGCCGTAATGTAAAAAATGATTCGACTGAAGCTTTTGATAGGCAAAAGAAACAGGATTCGCCTGTAAAACATCCAAGTCTATAAGTTCACGATAAACCTTATCCCTCAAAACAGGATCCGGACACGAAATATCAAACAGTGTATTTTTTGTTGTAGTACTCACACAAACAAAATACCACGTATATAAAATAAATCAACCTACTCATTCACCTCCTTCCACACCATCTCATGTATAGCATCAATACTCAAAAGTTCACCTTCTGGTGCACAGTCAATAACTATCCAATTATATTTCTTAGCTACATAAAGAAAAGCATTCGATGCTTTCATCAAGTGTTCCATATCAGCTTCATGAATATCTTTTTTCTTACCTTTTAGATAATCTTTATCCACACGTTCTGCCATAAGTTTTTGGCTGATCTCAGGATGCACATAAAGAAAAACTATTTTATCAGGTCTTGGAATATTTAAAATCTTAAACTCGAGATTATCTAGCCATTCTAGATAAGTATCTCTTTCTACTAAATCATCAATCTTTCCAGCCTGATGTCCCATATTTGAAGAAGTAAATCTGTCACAAATAACATTCATTCCTTGATTAAAACATTTTCTAATATCAAAAGATCCATCATATCTATCTGTTGCATAAAAAACTGATCCCGCATACGGGCCAGCTTCTTCAGCGGTTCCATATTCGCCATGTAAATATTTTTCAACCATTGCACAAGCAGGATTTCCATACCTAGGGAAAGAAAACATTTCAGTCGGTTGACCTTCAGCTATAAACCTTTCTTTTAAAAGTTTTGTTTGTGTCGCCTTACCTGAACAATCAGTTCCTTCTATTGCTATAAATATTGGTTTTCTTTGTGTCATATGTTTTTTATTTTTATTTATTACTTACTACCACTACTACCAAAAGCCCCCTCCCCTCGTGCTGAATCCGACAACTCATCACATTCAACAACTTCAGCATGCAATACCGGCATGATAAGTATCTGTATTATTTTATCTCCCGACTTAAATTCATAATCTTTGTCAGACAAATTCATCATACCAACATGTATCTCACCTCTGTATCCAGCATCTATGATCCCTCCATAACTTTTAAGCCCATGCTTATGTGACAATCCACTTTTATCAAAAAGTATACCTACATAACCGTCAGGTATTTCTATAGCTATACCTATTGGTATCGATTTTCTTTCTCCTTGTTTAAAAATCAAATCTTCTGGAATATACAAATCCAAACCTGCATCCCCTGCATAGGCATAACTTGGTATTTTTGCATTGGGATGAAGTTTTTTAAATTTTAATTGCATATATTTATGTATTAATATTTTGTAATATTTTTATCAAGTATTTCAAGTTTTACTTTTGTTTCTTTAAAAATTCTTTTACTTTGAGCTGATGCTTGATAATCTTGTTTTGCAACAACTCGTATAATACCAGCGTTAATAATAAGTTTTGCACATGTATAACATGGTGTCATCGTACAGTACAAAGTTGCACCTTGAAGTGACACGCCAACACGTGATGCTTGTATCAACGCATTTTGCTCTGCGTGTATAGTTCTTATGCAGTGCATAGTTTCAGTTCCATCGTCATGGGTTACTTTATGCATCTCATGTCCAACCTCATCACAATGTTTTGCACCCTGAGGCGAACCTACATAACCTGTAGTTAGTATACGTTTGTCTTTTGTTATGACACATCCTGATCTACCTCTGTTGCAAGTTGCTCTATGCCCTATAGTTTCAACCAGCTCCATAAAATATTGGTCCCAGGATGGTCTAGTTTTTTGTTCTGGTTTTTTACCTGTTTTTACGGTTGCGGTTTTTTTATCCATTAGATAAATTATAGCATTTTGACTTTTTTGAGGTATGCTTGACTTTTGTATACAAATTATGTTATAATATATAAGCTAAAGTAAGCAAACTACCGATACTACCGAACCATGAAAAACATTATTACATTCGTTTCTTTCCTCTTTTTCACCATTACCGGTGTGAAGGCATCGGCTACTTTGACCTTCATTGGAGAAGGATGGTTTACTCAAAACCAAAGAAACTTTATTTCAACTGAAAACGGATATCAGTACTCTGCGACTGATTGGTACTCCCAAAACACACCAAGGAATACAGCGGTTATTGAATTCAACATCAACAACTATCAAAATTTCTGGAACGTTCAATTTGGTGCACCGACAGGACAAGTTTTAACACTTGGAACCTATTATAATGCTACAAAATATACTCCCGGCCATACTCAACCATTCATGAATCTTTATGGCGGAGGTAGAGCATGGTCAGAAATAAATGGATGGTTTAACATCCTGGAAATTGAATGGGGTACTAATAATGTTGTTACCAAACTCGCAGTCGATTTTGGAATATTTCAAAACCCCATCTCTTGGGCCGAAGGATCAGTTCGTATGAACTCCAATATACCGATCCCATCCATCCCAGAACCCGGAGCTCCAATCATGTCAGCCATCAGCCTAACTCTCCTCTCATGGAGACGTGGCCGTTAACAAACAACAATTCTCTCGTACATACCCCCGTGGTGTGTACGAGAATTTTTTTATTTATATATTTTTAATACAAAATAACAAGTATCAAAATAGCCAACACTATCCTATACCAACCAAAAAAACTCAAAGATATGCGTGTTAAATATTTTCTCAAAATAAACAAAGTTATAAATCCAGAAATAAAAGCTAAAACAAAACCAAGTATCAACTCATTATAATTATAAAGTGTCTGAAAAATATCCCTAGACTTATATGCATCATATAAAACAGCTGCACCTAAAGTCGGCAATGCTAATATAAATGTATACTCAATAATGACTGACTTTTTAATACCCCTAAAAACACCAGCTATGATAGTAGCCCCTGAACGAGATACACCTGGAATAATAGCTACTGCCTGTGCAAGACCTACAATAAAAGCATCTTTCATACTTAGTGTATCTTTTTGTTTCTGTATATTTACTTCTTTCTTTAAAAATACTTTTTCTATATAGATAAATATAACGCCACCTAGTATAAGCATAGAAGCCATCAAAAGAATATTGCCTTCTAAAAGTTGTTTAAACATTTTATAAAAAATAAAACCAACAACCGCTGAGGGAATAAAACTAACAACTATGTTTGTAAAAAGTTTTTTATCTGTAAATATTTTTTTAGCGAAAAGTGATGCTCCGGCAAGTAAAGCACCGAGCTGTATAAATAGTAAATAAAACTTTACATAAGAATCAGTCAAATCAATAGAGCTAAGTTTTGAAAAAATAATGAGATGGGCAGTGGACGATATGGGTAGAAACTCTGTGAGTCCTTCTAGTATAGATATGAGTAGTAGATTTGTATTCATAAAATATATGATATCACAAAAACAAAAAACACCACTTTCATGATGTCTTTTATTTTCCAACTCTCTTAACTTAGTCTATAACCTCAACCCCAAGTGATGCACATGTTCCTTCGATCATCTTTATAGCTCCGGCAAGGTCGAATGCATTCATATCAACCATCTTTCTTTCTGCAATCTCTTTAACTTGAGCTTTTGTGATCTTACCTGCCTTCTTTGAGTTTGGTGTACCTGAACCTTTTTCTAGACCGATAGCCTTTTTAACCATCTCAGCTGCTGGAGGTGTTTTCATGATAAAGTCAAAACTTCTATCATCATATACACTTATAACAACAGGAATAGTGTTTCCTGCCATAGCTTGTGTTGCATCGTTAAATCTCTTTACGAAATCTCCGATGTTAACACCAGCAGGTCCAAGAGCTGTACCAATAGGTGGTGCAGGTGTTGCTTTTGCTGCTGCAATCTGTAGTTTTATTATTTTTGTTACTTTTTTTGCCATATTTTTTAGTTTATTTTTGCGAATCTATTTGTACGATTGATAATAGCTTATTTTTTCTTTACTTGCAAGAAGTCTAGTTCTACCGGTATTTCTCTGTCAAACATAGAAACAAGTACTATAAGCTTACCTTTTTCTTGATCTATCTTAGATACCTTGCCATCTGAGTCTTTAAAAGGACCATCAACTATAGAAACATATTCATCCAAACGAACATCTAGATTGTGTATAAGGTTATCTCCTTTCATGTTTGTAAATATAGCCGCCAACTCAGTATCTGTTACAGGAACCGGGATGTTGCCTGAACCAACAAAACCTGTAACACGTGGTGTGTTACGAACGTTAAACCATGTTTCGTCATTAACAATCATTTCAACCAAAACATAACCGGGATAAATCTTTTCATCTTCCTCTATTCTTTTACCTGACTTGATTTTTATAACTTTTTTTGTTGGTATAAGTACATTAAATATTTTATCTTCAAGCCCTAAAGACTCTATACGCTGCTTAAGATTTCTTACAACAGCATTTTCATAACCAGAATATGTTTGTATTGCATACCAATTTCTTTCTTTTTCTATTTGTTTTGCCATATATTTTAATTAAATTTTAAAATTATTAAAGAATTATTGATAATAATCTGGCAAAAAATGCATCTAATGCTCCTAAATATATAGCTAGTAAAAAAGAAAGTGTAGTTACTACAACTGTGTAGCCTATAACTTGTTTTTTTGTTGGCCATTTTATTTTTTTTGTTTCAAAACTTACTTCTTTTATATAAGATATGATGGACATGTTTTTATTATATTATTTATTTATTATTTA
The DNA here is from genome assembly GCA_041752275.1 of Minisyncoccia bacterium. Taxonomy (GTDB): domain Bacteria; phylum Patescibacteriota; class Minisyncoccia; order Phycocordibacterales; family CAIZLB01; genus CAIZLB01. Next base: position 98,112 of record JBGSHK010000015.1, read on the forward strand.
TCAAACTATTTTTCAATTTTAAAACGCTCTTTGGGAGCGCTTTAAAGATAAATATTATATTAGACTATTTGATTGAATATGTCAATGTAACATTTGACACAATCTTCTCCTGACCTGGAGTTAACTCAGGTGCCCGAGGTGCAGACTCTGCTTTAACACTTCTTGTATTCATAGTGTCATAACCGGCACCGCTATACATAGGATATATAGATGAAGCATTATCTGAGAAACTAGCTAACTCATCTAAACCAACACCTAAATCTTTAGCTAACTTCTTTGCATCCTCTTTAGCATTTTTTATAGCTTGCTCTCTTATGTTTTTTTGAACAGACTCTATATCATATACTGTAAAATTAAATCCATCGGCTTTTATATTTTGTGCAGATAATTCACTTATAATCTTTGTTCTTTGATCATTATTTGCATTTTTTTCTATATCACGAACTTTTACTGACATTGTTTGAGTTAATATTTGCCCTACTATTTTAGAGTTAGAAACTTCACATGGTGCTATTGTTTTTTGAATACCACCCTCCATCATTGCGGGATACGCACAAGGTTGTGATACGTTTTCATATTTATCACTTACATAATAACTTTCTAGTTTTATATTTTCTTTCTCTATGCCGTTAGCAACAAGTGTTGCTATAGCTTTTTCTGCTTTAGCCTTAGCAAGAGATGTTACAGTAGATATATCTTTACCTTCCTCCATAATAGTTATGTTAAAAGTTAAAGTATCCGGTATAACATACTCCTCTGCTTTTCCGTTTACGCTTATATAGTTTATGTTGTTAGTATTTTCAAAAGAAACAGCTTGTTTATATGTTAATACTGTTTTTGCTATAAGAAACAATGCAATAAAGACCAAGATCAATGTTGCAAGATTTTTTCTTAAATTATTTGATTGTACAAATTCTATTATGTTATTTTGATCTATTATATTATTTTGTGTATTCTTCATGATTTTATTATATCACCGATTCTAGTAAGTTTTCAATCAAACCAAACACGGCGGATTTTATTAATTATTTAAAAAATTTAAAATCGACGTATTTAGTTATTCTATAATATATTTTAACTGATAAAAAAGCAGAAAAGGCACCTAACAATATGCCGAAAAATATATCTTTATATGTATGGACTTGTAACACCAATCTTGTAAAACTAACCAGTAATGCTATAGATACAAACAATGTAGAATGTAGATAATTTAAAAACCAGTGATTGTGATCTTTAAAATATTTGAATAATATAAAGATAACCGAAAAACAAAACGCAAAAATCATAGCAGTATGTCCTGAAGGAAAACTATATCCCGTTTCCCAAACAAGCATGTTTTCTGGTCTAAGTATCCTAAATATTGATTTTGAGACTGCGGATAAAATACCTCCCAGAAGTACAGCTGATGACATTATCACAACCCCTTTAATATTGTTTGGGCAGTTAACGCTTAATATTTCTCTGTACTTAATGCCTTTTATATTTAAATATAGAAATGAAACTGCAAGCATGAATACACAAAACATCACTAAAACTTCAGGAGAAAATGTGTTCGTAATATATATTGATAATTTTATGAGATAGTCTGGCATGATTTTATTCAGTCATTTCTTTTTCGTTTTTAATAATATTTCCACTATGGCTTATAACTCCTTGCTTGATCAAAAAATCTGAAAGTTTGTTTGCCAAGTTTTTATCTATAAGAGGAATAAGATTTGTTTTTTCATCTTCAAAATTATCAAGTCTTGATGTTGTTATATCAAGTTTAGATAAACCAAATAATCTATAGTGATAAGGTCTATCTATATCTACGTTTTGTATATGTCTATATGGTATAACTTTTTCTTTTACCATAAATATTCCTCTTCTTATATGAAAAGAATGTTCCCCTAATAAAAACTTATGTTGTATATGCATTTCAAAAGCTGAGACAAAAATAAGAATAATAATACTCAAAAGAAGTGAAATAAACCAAAGGTTTAACATACCTACAGTAACAATGGTATTGAAACCGGACCACCATGTGTAGAAACTATCTGTGTTTATAAGATATATAATAGAAGAAAACAAAATAATCCATAAAAAGGGTTTAAGTCCATTTTTTAACATTAAAAAAAAGAAAACCTGTTTACCAAAAGTATACTTTTTATTTAAAACTAATTCTTCTTGTTTTTTCATTTGCGCTGGGGGAGATTTGAACTCCCACACCCTTGCGGGCGCTACCACTAAAAGGTAGTAAGTCTACCTTTTCATTACCTGCGCATAGTATAAGGTTACTATAGTTGTATTTGTATATCAAATAGGAATATGATATATTATTTTTACATAAGCGCGATTAGCTCAGTTGGTAGAGCAACTCATTTACACTGAGAAGGTCGGGGGTTCAAGTCCCTCATCGCGCACAAACAGAAAAAAGCCCACTAGGGCTTTTTTATTTTGAAGCGATAAAAAGCGCCCGACGGCGCTTTTGTGTGGGACTTGAAAAGCTTTCCCTTATTTTTGAGAATCTTGATTCGAAAAAATGGGAAAGGTATACTGACCGTGTAACGGTCAAGTCCCCAATAAAGTACAAAAAAACAGAGCTCCTGAGAGCTCCATTTTTCTAAGTTAAAATATTTTCTCTAATATCTATTGCAAACGTACACATTTTGCACGAGCAGCATAATCTATAGCATCTTTACCTGTGGCTTGTATTACATAATCTAAATCTGTGCCAGCATTTTTTAAAAAAGTATATACATTTGCAGGATCATCATAGGCAACTGTACTGGACCAATATGTAGCTGTACCATCAGTAAAATTAAAACCTAAAGTATTTCCAGGGTTACCTGAAATATATCCACTTAACAATTCTGATATAGTTGGAAGTCTCCAATCTGTATCACCACCTTCAGATAGACCATTACAAAAAGTTGTAGCTTCAAACCAATCAACTACTTCATCTACATGTTGCCCTGACGCCCATTCCAAACTTGTTGTTGTTGATAAAGTTCCATTAACTCCAAATATACTTGTTCCTGTAGCAATGTTTGTCGATATAATATCAGGATTTTCAGCACTTAATAAATTGTATATTTCAGTGAGTGTTCTAAATGAAGCTACGGCAGATCCTGGTGTTGTAAAAGGTGAAGAAGTTGCATTTGGTGTAGCTGAAAAATTTACTAACTTATTATAAATATCATTTAATGAATATTGAGTATCGTCACCAATGGTTCCTGATGGTGTAAGTGATCCAATAGCATTTGCAATTTGTGATCCAATAGATACTGTTAGTACTAGTATTAAGATTGTGATTAAAGTTTTTTTCATTTTTTATTTTTTAAGTATTAATTTTTAAGTAATAATTTTTCAACAAAACCTTTGGTAATTGGTCCATACATACCAACGGAAGGTTTTATGTTATTTTCAATCTGAAATTTTATTAAAGCTTTTTTTGTTAAAGATCCAAATTTATTAGTTTCAAAACCAGGTGATCCTGGACCGGTTTTTGATAATATAAAACCTTGTGAATTTAGAAACTGTTGTAACCATTTAACATCTTCACCTTTCATATTTAAACATAAAGTTCTTTTAATGTTTGGTATTTTTATTTTACTAGATTTTAAATGAATATCTAAAGTTGTTGAACTACTTCTTAAAAGTACATCTGGTATAACTGTAGGAGTAGACCCTCCTGACCAACTTGATCCAGCGGGTAAAATAGGGGGTGCGGGAGGTGGTGGTGTAGTTGATGGCCAAGTTGTTGTTACATTTGTACCATTTTCAAATGATAACCATCCAGTGTTGTCATTGTAGGCATAACCTTTAAAAGAAAAACTTTGTATTGAAACATTTGAAAAATCAAACCAGCCCACTGATTCACTCCAGGCATAACCCCCTAATACACCATTTGTATTTGTAACGCCATCTAAAACTAACCATCCGGTGTTGTCGTTGTAGGCATAACCTGTAACCGCAGTGTCTGCTACAGTGACATTTGAAAAATCAAACCATCCTACTGATTCACTCCATGCATAACCTGTAGTGTTAGCAGCGAAAACTGGAGCTGTTATTAACATAAATAAAATAAGAAAACACTTCTTCATAATTTGATTATACATTATATAAAAAATAAAATATAGTTAAAAGACTCAAGTAATGATCTAAAACATGAATTTATACTTATTTTAATAGTATTTCGATCCACTCTCCTGAATATTTTTTTAAAAGGTCATATATTTTTACTTTATCAGTCTCATTTAACACACTCACCTTAGAACCAACATTTGCAAAAGGAATAATCTTATAATCCACCTTATCTTTATAAACCTCAGCTGAAACCCCTATGCCATGCGTCGTGTTAAAAGAAAAATATTGATCAAAAATAAAATTTCCTAAAGAATAAAATATATATTTATCTTTATAAACCTCAGCTGATTGTATAACATGTGGATGATGACCTATAACAACATCAACTCCTGCATCTATCCAGGCATGAGCTAACTTAACCTGTTTTTTGTTTGGTGTTAGAGCATACTCTGTTCCCCAGTGTGGGTATATAACAAGATAGTCTACATTGGGTCTCATTTCTTTTATTTTATCTGCTATAAGTTCATCATTTGCATATCCGAACTCATGCCAACCTATAATACCTACACATATACCATTTACACATGTAGATGTTGCCGTGTATGCTGGATTGTTTTTTGGACTTCCGAAATACATCACATCATTTTCTGATAAAATATTTCTTGTTTGATTTAAACCAGCCTGACCAAAGTTGTCCGTGTGATTATTTGCCAGAGAAACTATATCTATACCAACATTTTTAAGAGCAGGTGCAACTTTCTGATCAAAAGTAAACTGGAATCCTGATATAGCTTTTCCGGAAGGTAAAACTAGTTTAGATTTGAACGAAGTTATAGGACCTTCTAGGTTAGCGATAGTTAAATCATGATTTTGTATAGTTGTAGTGGCTGTGCCAAAAATATTTTCATAACCAATACCATCACCTTTAACTCTTACACCTCTGTCAAACATCATGTCACCTAGAAACAATACAGAAACTGATTCTTCTTTTTGTATCAAGTTTACAGGAACACCTTTTTCTATATTTGCATCAGAAAAGCCTAAGAATGAAAAGATGGATAATATACTTAAAAACATTTGATTCAACATATCTTAAGTATAGACTTATCGAGCTATTTAACAACCACAGCCTGATCTGTGACACCTGGAACTTTGTTTATGTTTTCCATAAGTTTTTGTGTTGTCCAATACTCTGCATATTTACCTTTTTGAGAATCATTAAGATAAAATCCTTGTGGATTTTCTATACCGCCCTTAAAACCAATAATCAAACGAACATGCTCACCTCTAAAAGCTTTAACATCTACACCCTCTTTTGTTTTCCATGTGTATGGAATTTCTGTATAAGAACTGTATCCCCAAACAATAACAGGGTTTCCGTTGTCTATTGATTTTGCCAAGAAACTAGGTGTTATGGCTGTACTTGTAGCATACTCGACATCTCGTCCATAACTTTTTATAGCATTTACAACAGGCATTCCATACACTCCATAACCGCCATTGGGTTTTCCTGCAACATCTACATAACCAACAAATTGTTTTTGAGGATCATCCCATATATTGTTGATCCAATCTTTATATGTCGGATTATAGCCAAATCTGCCAAGTAATTGAACATCATTTGTTAAATTAATACCCTTAAAGGCTAAAGCCATACGAAGTGTAGAGGCTTCACAGCTATTAACATATTGTTGTTTATAGGCAGGAACTTTTAGTTTTATGTCTTTGTAAATTTTTGTATTCACAGTATCTGCAAAAACACTTGTTATTCCAGTTATAGAAATAAGTAATAATAAGAATAGTAAGACTTTACTTTTATATAACATATTAGAATATTGTAACATTTTTATTTAAAAGTTAAAAAATTATCTTATTCTTTCTTCAATTTTATCAACTCGCAAAACTAGATTTTGAAACTCATATGGGTTTATCATGTTTTTATCTATGATATCAAACTTTTTATCGACTTTGTCAAAACGACTTTCTATTTGTTGAAATCTTTTATCTACTGTATCAAAACGCTTACTTACATCTTTTTCAAGAACATCGGTTCTTTTGGTAATACGATTAAAACCATCAACCATATCAGATCTTAACTCATTTATCTGACTCTGCATATTTGTAAAACCATTATTAACCATAATAGCTAGTTCACATATGGTCATGTCTTCATCTATTCTTTTTTCTTTGTTAATTTTTTTATTCATTGTATGTAATTATATTCTCGAAAAATATAAAATCAAATTTCTTTAGAACTGTGATATAGGTTTAAACTAAGTCAATGAAATTCGGAATTATGATTATAATTTACAATAAAAAATATGTTTTAAGAGGATAAAATTTGTAACTTAAAAACAGAGCTTTTCTTTATCTCACTCAAGTTTTAGTTCAGAAAATATGAATGAAGTAGAAAAAGGCTTGACGGAAGACCTTTAAGTCTGAGTCAGAAGAAAATCCCCAGCTCCTAGAGATGGGGATTATTCTGACCTTTTTCGTATGAATGAATATTTTTGTGCGACTTATATTCCTTATGAGCGTTAGCGAATTAGGAATATAGAAGTGCCCTTGTGGTGCTCTCGGTTGGAATCGAACCAACATTAACGGCTTAGAAGTCCGCAGTTCTATCCATTGAACTACAAGAGCAATGGTTAATTTATAACATTACTCGGTCGAAGTTGCAACTGTGGTAGATGCAGTAGTTGTAGCTATTAAAGGCGTCGGTGTTGTCGATTTTATCAGTCTATTATACTCCACCTCCCTAGTCTCAAAAATTGATATTTTTTTATTTAAATTATTTATATTATTTAAAAAACTCTTATTATTAATTGTATTTCCTAATTCATTTGTAGAGACAGAATTTTCAACTGAGTCTCTTATTTCTTTTTCTATTGTTGATATTTCTCTCTTAATATATAAAAAACTATAAAAACCATAGGCAAAAACAAAAATCATAAACAAAAAAAATGTAAACAAAAAGTAATTCCAATCCCTCAATGAATTTATTGTTGTTTTATTTTTAAATTTTGTTTTTAATTTTAATTTCATCTTTTTTGATATATTATCAATGTTATATTAGCATTATTTGCTATATTTGAGTCTGAATATTTAATATCTATTTTTTCTATATACGAGATTAAAGGTAAATTATTTAATATATTTATAAAGTTATTTATATCTTTTTCTGATCCTGAAATATTTATATTTATAACTAAATCTATAGCATTGTATTTTAACAGCTCTGTATTTTCTCTAGAAATAACAGAAACGATAGCTGATTCACCTGTTTTTGATAAACCTGTTTTTTCTGCATATTCTTCAAGTTTATTTATAAGTCCTAAAACCTCTTTTCTGTCACTAGATAAAATATATTTATTTATAACAGATAATTCTGTTGAATCTTTTGATATAATTTTATCATATTTTTGATAAATTTTTTCTTCATTTTCAAGCTGAGATAATTTTTTGTAGTCCTCTATGACACTATTTTTATACTTTCTTATTTTATCATTTAAATAATATATTAAAAATATGAAGAATATAAGAATTAATATCAAAAATATTAAATTTACCATCTTATTATTTATATTTAATTTTAGATTTATCTTATTCATAATTTAATGTTTGTGAAAAAGTAAAATTTTTATTTTGATTAAAAACAGAATAAGGTAAATCAGCACCTTTGTACTTACTTGTATTTAAAGTATCTACTAAAATACTTGCTGTGTTTTTATTATTAACATCAGCAACAACTGTAACTTTTTTATCTAGAGAGTTTACATTTATACTTATAATTTTAACGTTTGGAACACTTCTATATATATTTTTTATTTCTTGAAATATTTCTATGGTATTTTTTTTAACATCTATATTAAAAATTGAAATATTATTTATACTAGAAACGTCAACTTCATCAACCTTGGTTCTATATTGATTTATAGTATTTTCTATTGGGATTATTTTATCTGTAACTATTTTTTTATCCATGTGCATAATTAAATAAGCTGGAAAAAGAGAAATTGATAATATAATTGATAAAATTATAAAACCAATAGAAAACACTATAAATAAATTATTATAATATTCATCAAGTATTTTTTCTTTTTGTTTTTTATTTATTAAAAAAAGCATATTTTTATTTTAATCTAGGTAATGCAAGTCCTATAGACGTTGCATATTGATAAGAATCTGTTTTATTAATAAGTGGAATTTCCTCATTTAAATCAAGTACATTAACCCATACATTTGGTTTTTCTATTGGCATAGCCAACTTGTTTGTCATCATATTTATAAATTCTGAATCTATTATATTTGAGTGTGTAGAATTTATTATTAAAGATTTTATATTATTAAATTTATATGAGTTATTTTTTTCTATATATGAAAACCAAAAAAATATTATTTTATATATGTCTTTTATAACTTCTTCTAATATCTCAATTCTTTCAAGGTTTAAATCTTGGTCAAAAATAGTCTTATTGATTGTTGATGTGTATAAAACTATGCCAAAAGAAACTATGGAAACTGAAATGTTTTTTCTTTCAATAGAAACGATACAGTAGGAATTTTTATCATCTTTATGTATTAATGATTTACTCAGAGCTTGGTTTTGTATTAAAATAGATACTATTTTTAAATTTGCTTTCTGAAAAGTTTCTATGTAATCATCTATAATTTTTTTAGAAACAACTGTAATAGAGATAAGTTTTTTTTTATTTTCTAAATTTAAAATTTCGACAAAATCAAATATTATTTCATCAACTTTAAATGGAACATTTTCTTCTATTTTAAATTCTATTTGACTATTTATAGCAGAAATATCACCATCATCGACTTCCTGAGTATATATATAAGCTAATTCTTCAGGTAAAGAAACTTCAACATATTTATATTTATATTCTTTTTTGATTTTTTTTAAAATTTCTAAAATTTCTAAAATTTCTAAATTTGTTGATAATAAATCTTCTTTACTTCTTATGTTTTTTATTTCTTCTACTCCATATGTATCTAAAATAAGTTTATTATTTATTTTTTTAAAATTTATATGTCTAATATGAGCTGAACATACATCAATACCTGCGTGATCAAATCTGATCATTTTTGGTACAGGTATATGTTTTTTTATTTTTTCTAAAAAAATATTCATGATTTATTATATTATGATAATAAAGTTCCAACAGGTAAATCTCTGTTTGGTTGTATAAGTGCCAGTCCCTGCCCATCCTTACCTGCCAATATCATAGCCTGACTTTCAATACCTAAAATGGCACGCGGTTCAAGATTTGTAACAAAAACTTTTTGACTACCTATAAAAGTTTCAAGGTCAACGTGCCCCGCTATACCAGAAACAACTGTTCTGATTTTATCTTCAGCAAAATCAACTTCCAACTTCAATAATTTATCAGACCCTTCAACAGGTATTGCTGAAATAATTTTACCTATCTTCATTTCAACTTTTTTGAATTCGTCAAATGTAATCATGCTTATGATTATACTATACTTTAGACTTTGAATCGAGAAAATTTTGTAAAATCACAGCTGCAACTTTAGAGTCATCGTTTTTTGAGGATTCTCGAACAGATTTTGCATTTTTAGAAAAACTTTTTGATGTTTGTTTTTTTTGAAAATGATGACGGGTTTCTGAACTTATGAGTGATGTTGTCATACGCTCATCTATGCGATGTATGTTGTATTTTTTATCTTTATTTAAAATCTTAATAAATGCAGTTATATGCTTTTCAACAGTATTATCTTTTTTATCATAATCAAATGATTTTCCAACAACAATATCCTTAATCTCTTCTTGATCACATAAGCGCTGTATGTACTCTATGTGCTTTTCATCGTTTATAACGATATCACGCGGAAATGCCATAGATGCCCTATCATCACTGATAGCTATACCTATCTTTTTTTGACCATAGTCTACCCCTAGATATTTCATATATAATCTGATAATATCATAAAGGTATATCGACGTATACACTTATGGAGGAGTGGCAGAGAGGTCGATTGCACCTGTCTTGAAAACAGGAGGGCTCTAACGGGTCCCGTGAGTTCGAATCTCACCTCCTCCGCACGGTAAGACTATCAGCTTGATTTAACATCAAATTGAATGGAGAACGCAAGGTAAAACCTAGCGTTTTTTCATTTAATACACAGTTCTGAAGTAAGAAACCAAGAAATTGGCGCTTTTCTTCAACTTCGGAACTAATAAATATCTCTTTTGCTCGTTTTGCTATATTTAATGTTGTATTTGCTGTGATATAGAAGTGTTCGTCCGCATCAGAGTGGTCCTTCATTTGGTCCAACACATCAGCTTGTTTCTCTTTGTACTCTTTCAAAAAGCTGTCATACATTTCATCCGTAATACGACCGTCGAGCTTATCTTCATACATCTTCTTTATCCTTGCTTCATATTTATCGTGTTCAGTCTTGAGTGAGTTTATGCTTTGTCGGTAAAATCTATTTTCATTTTCACCAATCTCCTTCAACGCTTCGGTAATTTCACCAATCTTTTTATCTGAAAGCTTGAAATCGAGCGCTTTGTAAACCTGCTCCAAAAGCATATCTTCAGTTACAGAGACCCTTTTACAGTCTTTGTACCCTGAACAACTGTAGTAGGTATATTTTTCTTTTTTAAGTTGCCCACCAATTACACCTCCACATTTAGCACATACAATAAGACCCCTAAAGATAAAAGGTTTTGAAGCATACTTTGTGGGAACTTTATTATGTCTTTCCATTACCTCTTGGCATTTATCAAACAGTTCCTTTGAAATAATTGGTTTATAAGCATGTCTGTACCGTAAATCATGAGTTCTTGAGTAGGCATAACCATAGTAAAAACTATCATTCAATATCTTGAATATCATAGCTTGATTTACCCTTTCATTGACCCTGCTTCTAAAACCTATTTTATACATTCTATCAGCGAGGGTTTTTACAGACACATCACCTTTCGCATATTCCTCAAAGATACGAACTATGAAATGAGCCTTGTCATCAGGCACCACATCAATCCTACGCATCCTTAATGGATTATCATTATACAAACTCTTGTAGCCAATGGCTGGCATTCCCGTAATTTCACCATCCTCTCTCATTTTGTCGTGTTTTCGTTTAAGGTTATCACTCAATTGCAACACATAACTTTTAGCAAACATAACGCCCATATCCCAACGCAATATATCAGCACTGTTTGACTTCTTATTTATAACAAGATTTTCTCTATAAAAATGCAACTCAACTTTATCTTCCCTTCGTAACTCGTCAAAGATAACACTCTCGCGAAAACTTCTTTGTAATCGGTCTACAGTATCCACAACAACAGCTATGGTTTCTTTTGACTTTTTTATTATTTCAATAATTTCTTGAAACTTTATTCTATACCCTTTCGTTGAACTTTCTTTCAGTTTAAATGTTTTCCACTCTTCCAAACCCTTACCTTTAACATAATCAAGGATACGGGACAGCTGTGCATCATTACTATCTTGGTTTTTGTCACTTTCTCTGGCTAAAATAATTGCTTTCATTTGAATAGTGATATTATTGAAATAATAATTGCAATTAAAGATAAAATCAGCGTTACAGGATTTTCTGTTGCTTTGTTTTTAAAATACTCCCAACCACTTTTTCCTTTAGTTGTTAATACAATACTTTCGGTTAACTCTTCAGTTACATCATAACTAAAGCTTGAGCCATTTTTTGTTTCTATTACTGGAAATGTTTTTTGAGTGCCAATAACTATTAAACCATCTAATTCCATTCTTTTTAATTCAAACATTATTTCATTTTTCCAACTCAACTCAAAAATACCATCAGGAGAATATACGGGGTATTTATCATCATATTTTTTTATGATAAACCCATAATCAGGAAAAACTAAAGGGTCTTCAGATATAGATTGGTATTCTTCAGGGATTTCAAAGAGATATTCACTCCTAGATATTTTACTACCTTCTAACTCTTTTAATAATTTTATAAGTCTATTCCTCATATAGCAGTTTATTTTGTAGTACTTAATTTATTCAAAAAGGCTTCAAAGTCCGTCTTCTCTATACGAAACTCTTTGCCTATTTTATATGCTTTTAATTTCTTTGCATCAATGTAACGATAAATAGTCATTATATTGAAGCCTAGCTTTTCTGCTAAATCTTTAGCTGTGTAGAAGTCTTTTTCTTTCATAATTTATTTTTATATTATTGTTATTAATTATACTTTACTATTCTTTACATTGCAATCTTCAATGTCGGACAACCTGAAAGGTTTAAAATCATCAATAGCATCCTTTATTTGTCTTACCCAGTCGTGGTATGTTTTACCAGAAATCTCGTCTAGGAGCTTCAAATCATCAGCTATACGATACCAAGTCCTAGATGTTGCGTATCTCTCAACCACAGCCCTAATATCCCTTATTCCCTCCTTACTTAAGACCCTTAGTCCTACTAGATACAGTGCATCTTTAGGTTTTGTATCAGGTCTGTTTTTAAAGATTGCTTCTAGTGTCTTTTTGGGATTACTTTCAACATCAAATAAGAATAGATTTTTCCCTGTTATTAACTCATCCCAATAATTTATCAATATCTTCTGACAAACATCCTTCTTGAATATATCAGCAAAAGTTGGATTTTCTTTCAACCCTAAACCCTTAAGAATTGCATTCATTTTTACCTTTTTTGTAAGTCTAGCTTCAATACGCAACACTTCTTTTTTATCTTTTTTTGTCAAAGTTTCAAAGAGTGATAGTTGAAGTGGATTTTGATCCTTATCAATAGCTCGCTTATTACCTTTCTTTAGATCCTGAACTTTATCATACACAACAAGAGAATGAGAGTTTGTATAGAACTGAAGTGAGTGACCGTTATTCCTAAAACTATCTTTATTAAGATCCATTTTCTGACTTACATCAATCTTATGTAATTCGTTAATAACAAAACCAGAAGTATATCCTTTTGTAAACTCTATGTTCTTTGAGGGGTGAAAGACCGACACTTTTGCATTTCTTAAATCTTCTAATTTAACGTATACAAACATTTCAGTCATTGCTTCTTGTAGATTTACAATTACCCTTTCAAAATCTTTTTCTTGGACCTCGTCAACATTGTTTCCATAAGCCATTTTTGCTACAGAAAACTCTATTTTGAGCGGTATTTCATTACCGTTTTTTGTCGGTCTTTTCATCAGTGTAATTCTTGGTTTGTAAAAACCTTCTTTCTTATCTGTGGCGGTAGGATTATTTACACATTTAATGAGATAATTTCCTGACATTTTAAGAATATTCGCATTAGGAGTAAAAGCTTCGGGTCGAAGTCTATAGTAGCCTCTCGGTATCGTTAATATTACTGTGTCTAGCATATACATTTTCATTACTTATTTTATTTTTATAAATCAAAACCTCTTCTGCTTTTGTTATAATTGCCTGTTCAATATCCAAAGCAATCTTTCTGTTTATCGGATGAAAAACATTGAAGTTTTTACCGTTCAGGTTTTTGGTCGGATAAGTTACTCGATATCCACTTCCATCTAATTTTGTATGAATACCGATTGAGCCAAGATACAGACTATTCTCAATAACTAAACTTGCTATAGCTACAAGTCCATTATTTGGCTTTATTGGTATTATTTGTATTTCTGTTATTTTCATATAGATGTGGATTTACTCTTTTATCAACCTTCAACAACAATGCGAAAAAACCAAGTAGGTTGTTTCGGTCTATTTCGTTGAGTTCTTTCAACGACCAGTCCTTCTTTATTTCTTTTTTGTTATTGTTTTCGGACATAAAAAAACCTGTAAGGGTGTCTTACAGATTAATTTAATTGATGTTTACAAAAGTTTGTAAACTTTTCTAGGGTTTCAAATACTTCTTATTTATGGATATTGATTTAGTAGTAATATCCAGAAAATCCTTGATTTTTGTATCTTGAGCTATGATACTGTTAACCTTTTTACCTGCCTGATAAACCTTATTTTCAGAGACCTTTTCGCCAAACTTATAACCCCAATCATCAATTACCTCGTCATTTGCCCATATCTTATTTTCATCCTTGAACAAGGTCCTCATCAGCTTATGAGGGTCGCTTTCTTCCTTTTTTGATATAAGTATTTCTTCATTGTTAAATGAAAGTTTACGTGTATTTTCATCAAACGAAAGCGATGACGGGTTCTTGATTTCTTTTTTTTCCTTACCTTGTTTCAGTCTAATCGTAAACAGAAAACCTCTATCGTATAAATCAAACATCTGTTTTGGACCGTATGAAAAATCTTCGATTTCAAGATAGCCATCTTTTTCGAGAGATAACATTGTATGGACAAATAAAAACAAATTAATAGTGTCGTTTTTATTATTTCTGCTTATTTTAAAAGTATCATTTGTATCATTTCCAATGTATTCTGGTTCAAAATATGGATGACCTATTTCCAAATCATCTCTTTGATACTCTTCATATTTTTCTTGAATATGCTTTATCAAAATATCCCTTTGTTTTTTAAAACCAAAAAATTGAGTGTGCAATTGCAAAGATAAACCTTCAGAAAAGAAAGTTCCTGTTAAGCCCTTTTTACTTAAACCGTGCAAATTATCATTAATGAAAGCTGTAAGATACTCATCTAGATACTTTTCTATTTTATCTGTTTTCTTTATAAATAAACCAAAATTAGTATATTCAAAAATCAGTCTTGATAATTTTTGTTGACTATCTTCATGAAGAAAGTTTTCTGCTGTAAAACCACCTTTCTTTAGCTTTTCTCTATTATGTTTATAAAACATTAATAAAAACTTTTCTATATCTTCTGTATTCCATTTACCGCCGTCATATTCAGGTACTAATTTGTGGACCAACTCAATAAAATCTTCATCAGCTTGTTTGTCTAGTATTGCATCTCTATATTCTTTTACTGGCTGATGCTCAAGTTCAGAAAACTTACTATTATCAAAATCATCATCTTTTAACATGTTTTCAAGAAAAGCTCTTTGCTCATTACTCAAGCTACCGTATTTTTCAACATCGTTTCTATTCTCTTCGGTATCTTCAAGATATTCCTTCATTAATCTCCCTGAATATTCAGATAAAAAACCTCCCTCAAGCAGACTGTAGTCAGCATCGCCATACACCAAGAAACTTTCTTCGTCGAGTTCTTTTCCTGTATTTAATAGGTAGTTAAGAATTGTAGGAGACCCTGTTTTGTCATGTATCCTTTGAGTCGATTGCTTAATGGCTTTATTTATATCATCTTCAATTGTTGCAATATCACTAGGATTTTTTGGTTCAGAGACAAAAACATGCTTACCATCAAGAGTAAAAACATTACTCCATAGTGTTGAAATATGCTTCTTTTTTAGTATCCAATAAAGAATGAAAAGTTCCTTTTCATTTAGGTAGTTTTTATCTTTGTTTTCTAAATCGATTGTCCAACTGTTCATACGCTTTACTTTACTTTACATTCCAATATAATTCAACGATATATAGAAAAAGTTTTAGATTGTTCAATCAATTATTTAACAGTTTTCTTTTTGAAGATTTGGCGTGTCATCAACCCTAATATAACAATACTGAAAAAAACACTAATCTGAACATAGTAATTGGTCAGAGTCGCATAACTAGATAAATAAAACACTGCGACAAAAATACAATAATGCCACCATTTTGGCTTAATACTGTTTGGATTATTCTTACCTTTAGAGTAAAGCAACGCCATTCCCAACATAAGTATGACCATTACAACAATGACACCTAATCCTAATATCTTTTGCGTAGTGACATCCAACGAGTTACCTTCTAACATTGTTGCCAACGTCGCAATCCATCTGTAGTTTAGAACTATTAATAATATTAGGTAATTTCCCAATGGCATATCTGTATAATATCACCATATTTAATGATTTGCATCAAAATGCACTTTGGTTTACTTTTACTTTGGTATGTATTAAGTTATAATACCATTATTACTTTTAATCATAAAAAAATATTATGGACACAATCCAAACGCCTAATCAGGCAACACCAATCATTAAAAAAAAATCTATATGGTCAACATTGATATGGATTGGTTACTTTATATCCATGCTAGCGACACTTTCTAATTTTTTCCTTTTTCTAACATTAAGAATAACGGATGGTAAGGACATTATAACCTCATCAGATGGTACAAGTATTAGCTTGAATGCGTCATTAATAGCCACTGCCATTACTTTAATAATTTATTCAATTTTAACTGTATATTGTATAAAAAGAAAAAAGTCTACCTTAAAACTGTTGCCTGTGCTTGAGGTTATTTTATATTTTGTAGGTATTGCAAGTGCCATAATAATTTTTCAACTAAATGACTTATCAATGGCATATCTTCTTGGACCGATAATAAGTGGTTTAATAAGACCAGCAATAGCGATATTTGTTATGTATAAAAACAAAGCTGATTACATTTCGTAAAACTGGCATTATTTTTAAAGCCTATAACAGTATTAGAACTGTATACGTACCTAAACAGTCGCATATAGTTTTTTTATTCCCAGAAATCCCAATTCTTGCTTAACGGCCGTCCAATTCACAGTTCTGAACGCATCTACCCACTCCCGCTATGAGAAAATGAATACATACTTGTTATGTATTCATTTTTGATTATAGGAGGAGAGGAGGCCGACAGTTTTGCTTCCGTGTGAGATTCGAAAAGCTTTTCTATGTTTTGAGCGCTGTGGTGCGAAAAACGAGAAAAGGTATACTGAAGCTGTAAGCTTCGAATCTATCGTGCTATAATAACCCCATGAACTGGACCATATACGCCCTACTCTCTGCTGTATTTGCTGCACTTGTAGCAATATTTGGAAAGCTAGGTTTAAAAAATATTGATTCAACTTTAGCTACAACTATACGTTCGATAGTTATGGCAATCTTTCTAATAATCACAGCATTCTCTTTAGGTAAGTTTAATTTTTTAAATACTATAGACAATAAAGCTTTGATATTTATCATACTCTCAGGTGTGTCAGGTGCAATATCTTGGTTGTTTTATTTTTTAGCTATCAAACTCGGTCCTGTTAGTGCGGTAGCAGCCATAGATAGAACAAGTATAGTTTTTGTTTTTGTACTATCTGTGTTGTTTTTGAGTGAATCATTAACAGTATTAAAAAGTATAGGCGCACTTGCCATAGTAATCGGTGCTATATTAATGGCATTATAATCTTTGTCTATAAAAAATAACCGTAAAAATCCTCAATCGTGATATACTCATAATCATGAATGAAACTCAAAAAGTAAGAAAACAAATAATATCTATAGCATTGCCTGTGTCTATAGGTTTTTTATTTAACACATTATTCAACGTTGTTGATACATATTGGGCAGGAAAAATATCATCTGAAGCCTTAGCTTCTTTATCTATAACATTTCCTGTTTTTTTTATAATCCTTGCCTTTGGTAATGGTTTGTCTATTGCAACCACAGCACTCATGAGTAACGCCTATGGAGAAAAAGACGATAAAAAAGCTTTATCATATTATTTTCATTCTATATTCATAGGAGCCATAATAGGTTTTTTTATTAGTTTTTTTGCAGAAAATATAGCTAAAACTATTTTTAGTTTATCAAAAATACCAGCCGAATTACAATCTATAGCTTTGCTATATATTATGCCAATACTTTCCTTTTCAATATTTTTTATATATCCTTTTTTACTTAATAGTATTTTAAATGCACAAGGTAACACAAAACCTCTTAGAAATTCTCTTGTGTTTGGTTTTTTTATAAACTGTATTTTAAATCCATGGTTTATGTATGGGGGATTTGGTTTACCGTCTATGGGTATTGTAGGTATAGCTTATGCAACTATAGTTGTGCAAATACTATCAAGTATTTATATATTTTATGAAATAAATAAAAGAAATTTATTTAATAATTTTTTTAAAATAAAATCATATTTTTCTATACAAAAATTAAGTGAAATTATAATACAATCCATACCTTCTGTTTTAAATTTTTCTTTAATAATAGTTGGCTCAATTGTATTATTTTATTTTATATCTTCTTTTGATTCATCAGTTTTTAGTGGATATTCTATAGCCTTACGTTTAGAACAAATAGCTCTTTTACCG
The DNA here is from genome assembly GCA_041752275.1 of Minisyncoccia bacterium. GTDB lineage: Bacteria > Patescibacteriota > Minisyncoccia > Phycocordibacterales > CAIZLB01 > CAIZLB01. The sequence continues at coordinate 116,264 of JBGSHK010000015.1, forward strand.
GCTATAGGGTTAAACATTGCGGTGCTTTCTCTTATAGGTAAATACAATGGTGCAAAAGATCATAAATCAATGAGGCTGGTTATAAACGAATCTTTAAAAATAGGTTTATATATAATGTCTTTTGGTACTGTGTGTATATTAATTTTTGGAGGTTATATTAGTGGTTTATTTTCAACAGATCAAAAAGTCATAGATGAGGCTGTAAAATATTTAACACCTGCAGCTATAGGTCTTTTTGCATATGCTGTTATTTTTATAACAAATTCTTTTTTTCAAGGTATAAAAAAACCAAACATAACACTTATTGTAAGTGTTGTAAGACAAATAGTTTTACCATTTATAATATTCTATATTTTAGAAAAATATACAGAATTAAATGTATATATGATATGGTATACGATTTTATTTATTACAGTTTTTTCAGCGATAATTTCTTATATTTATATGATGAGATTTATAAAAATGAGAGAATAAAAGTTTTAATTTATTTATAATAATACTAGAACTTTATTATCCTCTACCTGCCAAATAACCTGTCGTCCAGCATATCTGTAAACTATAACCACCGGACGGTCTATCTATATTCAAAAGATCTCCAACAATATAAAGATTCTTCACTATCTTTGATTGCATATTTTTAAAATCAATTTCTTTCAAATCAACACCTCCGTCAGAGACTATTGCATCATTTTCATCAAGTAAGCCATTTATATTTATTTTCAAACCTTTTATATTTTCTATAAGACTTATTCTCATATCTTTGGTGACTTGAGTACCTGTTATATTTCCATCTATCTTAAGATTATCCAAAACTATATTAACAAGATTTTTATTCAAAATATCAGATAGAATATTTACAACTTTCTTTTTTGCATTGTTTTGAAATAGATCAGTAAGGTATTTATTCAAGGCTCCATGATCATATTTATTTAATAAATCAATACTTATATAGACTTTTTGTTTTTGAACAAGATAATCACTTATCTCTTTACTCATATTTAAAATAGTTGGACCAGATACACCAAAATGAGTGAAAAGTATTTTACCTTTTTTTGAACTCATTTTTTTATCATCAGCAAAAAGATTTATCTTAACACTTTGTAAAGCAAGGCCTTGTACTTGTTTTATCCACTTATCATGTGAACGAAGCGGTACAAGAGAAGGTTTAGGTGTGTGTACAGTATGACCCATATTCTTAAGCCATACATATGCATCACCTGTAGACCCTGTTTCAGGGTGTGAGGTTCCACCTGTTGCCAATATATATTTTTTGGCGACGTATACGACTTTTTCAGTTTGCACTCCTGTTATTTTTCCATTAGAAAATACAATATTTTTAACTGGGGCATTGCTCAGTATTTCTAGGTTTTTATTTTTTTTTATATCATTGAGTAAAACATTATATACACTGCGAGCAGAGTCAGATACAGGAAATACGCGACCATACTCTTCAACCTTTGTCGGCATATCTCGAGTATTAAAATATTTTAAAGAATCTTCAACTCCATATTGTGTAAATGCGGAGTATAGAAACTGTTCAGCTTTTTTATAGTTTTTTAAAAGCACTCTCAAGTCAAATTCTGCATTTGTGACATTGCACCTTCCTCCACCTGTAATCAAAAGTTTTTTACCAAGGTTGTTATTTTTCTCTATAAGTAAAACTCTTTTACTACGATCTATAGAGGCAGCGGCCATCATACCTGAGGCACCTCCACCAATTATTATTATGTCGTATGTTTTCTCTATATTATTCATGATGTGTATTCTTCATCCAGAAGAATCCAAATATACCTATTATTAAGATAAAAATCAATAACCCTATATTTAATAAGACTTTATTTTTTTCACCAAAAGGTATTATTTGTTTTTGAGGAATATATTCAGGATTTTTTAAAAGATTATTATATTGAATTATCTTTGGTGTCACAGCTTCAAAATAGTTTATTGTATTTCTTATATCGTATATAGGAGCAGATTCTGTATTATTTCCTACTACTATTTTCAAATCATCAGCAACTCCATCATCATACTTAAAAAGTAACCCAGTATTTTGTATTTTTACTTTGGCTGTTTTAGTTATATCTAAGGGTTTATTATTATTATTTTGTAAAATAACTTTAAACTTTTTATATGTAGATGGAGATATTTTTATTTTAAGACTTTCACCTTTATACACCGGAGAATCTATTCTATAAATATTTCCACTTGAAAGAGTTACCCAGTTGGAATCATCCTGTGCTCCTTGTATAACAATATTTCTATTAAAATTTTTTTCATCACTATCGACATTTAAAGCCAATTCTTCTACATCTATATCTCCTTTATACACTAATTCTGTTCTGCCATCTAATTCAATTCTATCTAAAAGATTTACATCTTTATATATTGATAAGTTATCAAAAGCAAAGTTGCCAGATAAATAATCTTTTACTTTATAGCCAATATTTTTATTTTCACTTTGTAAGTATTTTATCTCAGCAGCTATTACACTAAGTTGATTATTAACTTTTATATTTTTGTCAAAATCAGTATCATTTATAAGTTCTATTTTTATATAACGAGACGAGACACCAGTAAGGTTTATATTCATATTTTCAATCATAAAACTGGTTTCATCAGTGTAGTTGTATAAAACGTTTTTTTGCTCAAACTCTCTCCAAGACGTGCTGTTTGATGTTAAAAAACTATCTGATATATATACTTTTACTTTTTTTCTAAAATTTTTGGAATTTGAATCTTTTGATAAAAAAAGGTTGTTATATAAAAGCCCTTCTTTATTTGTGTCTATAACTAGTATTCTTTTTCCATCTCGAGTTATACTATTTTCCAAAATCTTAACTGCTGAACTTGTGTCATTTATTTGTTGATTTTGTTGATTTGATTTAATAAGTATATAAGGAATTTCATTTTTATCTTTATCCATCAAACGTATATCAGATAAATCATATTTTTTAGACATGGTTATAACATCATTATTTATAGGTAAAACATATAAATTTTGATAATCTTGACCGTTTCCACCAACATCAATCTGAGACATAGTTATATCCCCTATAGTAGTCCAGTTTTTTAGCTCGATATTTTTTGCATCTATTGTATAGGAAAATGAAGTTAATGCTAAAAATAATATTATAGTTTTTGTTATGTCTATTTTTTTATTTTTAGAAATATCTAAATGAGATTGATTTATCGGTGTTGCTAAGGGAATATTATTTGATAATTTATTTTCTAAATTGCTAATGCGTGAGTTTAAGTTTGCTAAATATAAAACAATACCTATTACTACAATTATTATTGTAAACATAGTATAATAGTATCATGAGTAAACTACCAATGGTATGGGAAGAATACAGTCACTTATATGTTCCAAAAGATAAAGATTGGAAATGGTCAGTGGCTATTATTTCTATAACAATAGCTCTTATATCTTTTATGTTTTCTAATATAACTTTTGGTTTTTTGATAATTATATCAACAATAGTTTTGATGCTGAACTCATTTCATGAACCTGGACTTGTTCGATTTGAAATAAATACTAAAGGAATAAGAGTAAATCAGGAATTTTGGTCATTTACAGATATAAAATCTTTTTGGATAGAAGATAACAGAGAACACCATATACATTCCAGAATACTTTTTTCACATGATGGTCTTTTTAATTCTTTATTAATACTTTATCTACCAATAGAGATCACAAATAATCAAATGCATGATATTCATCAAGAATTGGTGAAAATATTGCCGGAGCAAAGACTTCGTGAATCTTTTTTTCAAACAACTCTAGAGTATCTTGGTTTTTAAGGTGTTTTGAGGTATATTGTGTAAATGCTCCCGTCGTTTAATGGATAGGACATGACTTTGCGGAAGTCAAGATCTAGGTTCGATTCCTAGCAGGAGCACAAATTATTACTACATGTGTAAGTTAAAAAATCCGGAGGATTTTTAGGAATCGAAAGGGTTATCCTATATTTTCGAGCAGCTTTGCTGTAAGAAAATAGGAAACCCGTACTGAACTCGTAGAGTTCGATTCCTAGCAGGAACACAAGAGAAAAATCACCCTTTGTGGTGATTTTTCGATTTGTGGTTCTGAGCAAGCAAACTGCTTTGCTTGCGTCTAGGAATCGAAAAGTTTTGTGATGTTTTTGAGAATTTGCAAAATTCGAAAAAACCACAAAGGTGTACTGGTCCTGTAAGGACCGATTCCTAGCAGGAGCACAGTAAGAAAAACACCCGAAAGGGTGATTTTCTGTGCGAGTGGAGTGAGCCGAGTATCTCAAAATATTGTATAATCAAAATATGTACGAAATATTCACCAGAACCCGAAATAAAACAATCTCGATAATATATAAATATCTATTAAAACCCATCTTCTTTCGCTTCGACCCTGAAGATGTGCACGATCACATGATTAAAACAGGTGAATTTTTCGGTAGATTTTCATTAACAAGAAAACTATTATCTCTTACTTTCAACTATAAAAATCCTATACTAAGTCAAAACATATTAGGCTTAAACTTCGTAAACCCCATCGGCCTCTCAGCTGGTTTTGATAAAAACGCAGAGCTAACACAACTTTTACCATCTATTGGTTTTGGCTTCATTGAAGTTGGATCTATCACAGGTGAACCATGTCCCGGTAACCCAAAGCCAAGATTATGGAGACTCCCCCTTTCAAAAAGTCTTATAGTGTACTATGGACTTAAAAATGATGGTGCTGAAATTATTTCCAAAAGACTTAAAAATAAAAAAACATCTATACCTCTTGGTATAAATATAGCAATGACAAATTGCCAAAAAAACATAGACATAAATAACGCAATACAAGATTATAAAAAAGCTTTCGAGTTGATGGAAGAATCAGCTAACTACATAACTATAAACATATCTTGCCCCAACACTCTTAGTGATCAGCCTTTTACAGACAATAAAAACCTAGATAATCTTTTAACGGTATTAGATAAAGTTGAAACAACAAAACCAATTTTTGTAAAACTATCACCTGATCTAAAACATGAAGAGATAGACAATATATTAGAAACACTTAAAAATCACAGAGTGCATGGTATCATTTGCAGTAATCTAACCAAAAATAGAAATAACAATAAAATAATAGAAAAAAACATATCCCTCAAAGGAGGCTTGAGTGGCAAAGTTGTTCAGGATTTGTCAGATAACCTACTGTCTTACATTTATAAAAAAGAAGGAAAAAGGTTTTTACTTATAGGTACAGGAGGAATATTTACAGCAGAAGATGTATATAAAAAGATAAAAAATGGGGCATCTCTTGTGCAACTTATAACAGGAATGATATATCAAGGACCACAACTTATAAGTACATTAAATCAGGAGTTAGCTGTATTATTACAAAACGATGGTTATAAAAATATAAGTGAAGCAATCGGCACAAATGTGCTAAAATAAAAAACATGCAAGGAAAACTCATACTCATAAGACATCAGGAATCAGAATGGAATAAGCTAGGTCGCTGGACCGGACACAGAGATATACACCTTACACCACTTGGTTTTGAAAGGTCGAACAAATTTGGATTATATATAAAAGATTTAGATTTAAAAATAAACAAAGCCTTTGCATCTATGCAAGTTAGAAGTATTGAAACTTTATCATGCATACTGAACACCTGTGAACTATATGATATACCAACAAAACATGCTGCCGAACTAGACGAAAGAGATTATGGGGATTATACAGGTAACAACAAATGGGAAATGGAAAAACAACTTGGTGAAGAAGATTTTTTAAAAATACGAAGATCATGGGAATACACTCCGCCAAATGGCGAGTCTTTAAAAAAGGTATATGAGAGAGTTGTGCCCTATTTTACAGCAGAGATTTTACCCTTACTAAACAAAGGTGAAAATGTTTTAATAGTAGGTCACGGAAACTCACTTAGATCTCTTATAAAACACATTGAAGATATCTCAGATGAGGAAATAACAAATATAGAGTTTGATTTTAGTGAAGTTATTATCTTTGACTTAGATCAAACAGGTAAATGTGTAAACAAAAAAATTGAAGAAGTTTCTTTTGTTTAATTAATGAAATCAGTTAATAATTTACAAGTTTCTGATAAAATTATTTTTTTGAGCAGAATATTTGATTGAATAGTATAAAGCAATTATACCTATTACAATTCCTGATATATATATCAGATCAGCAATATAGGGAGTATATTTTAATAGTTTTAAAGTAGATAATAAATAATTCCAGTCATGTATTACACTTTCACCTCCTAAAAGAGGTAATTGCATAAGCATCGCATCTCTAGCGTAAACAGATATATTTATCATATTTTGCCCAACCCAAAATAATAAAATTGATGCCGAATGATATTCTTCTTGTTGCAGAAAATATAAACAACATATAACAGGAATCAGAATCTGAAACAATGAGCCTCCAGTAATACTTATAAATTGTCCAAATAAGAAAGTAATAGTGTGGCCAGCTTCATGAAAAATAAGGTTTATATTATCAATAAAATGCCATTTATTTGAAGTAAATGCATAATAAAAAAAATAACTTGCAACCATAGCAGTTAAAAAATAAGATGTATTGAATTTCATATATAATATAGTATACAGTATTTAAAATATCTTAATCAACAATGAAACATATTTCAAATTATTTTTTGTATACAATATGATATAATCAAAATATGCTTACATTATTTAACTCTATAGCAATATTGACACTAATATTTTTATTAGGATACTGGATTGGAATATTCCTACTTTCCTATCACCTTATACGTTTTGGTATAGGAACATACCCTCGACGTATTGCTTTTATTATGATATTAGGGTCAGTTTTTTTGACAATATTAAGTATAATACTACTTGTAGCAATAAGATAAAAATATGAATACAATAAAAGAAACAGTTGATATGGCAAATATAGAAATAAAAACACAAAGTAGAAATCTGTTTGATTTTTTATCCCATTCTCATATGGGTTTTGAAGGTCAAAAACATGGTGAAGAAATACTTGTATTTACAAGACGTCATTGGTTTGTGCTTTTAAGTACAGGATTTATTGGTTTTGTTGCAAGTATTTTACCTCTTGTTTTTGTAGTTTTAGGTGCAAAAATACTTATACAATACAATTTATCTACTATATTTACTTTAACATGGGTTATATATCTTATGCTTATATGGTTTTGGGTATTTTATAAACTAACAATGTATGCATTAGACAGTTGGATAGTCACAGACGAAAGAGTTCTCGACATATCTCAAATAGCACTTTTTCGAAGAAAAGTTTCAGAACTACATCTTACATCGATCGAGGATACTTCAGTACATACTGATGGTTTCATACAATCATATTTAAACTTTGGGGATGTAGAAATACAGACAGCAGGTGCTACTCAAAGATTCTTATTTGATGATGTTCCAAAACCTTTGGAGATCAAAGACACTATCATGACCGCTGCGGGTAAGTTTGTTGATAAATAAAAACCCTCTCAAAAAAATACGCATCCTCTGAAGACAAAGCTCAATAAAAAAATAAGTCCTCCAGGAAATGGAAAGCTCAAACAAAAAACATACATTCTCTAAAGAAGAAATGTATGTTTTTTGTTTTCACTTTAAGAAAAGACTATTTCAAAGTTGCTTTCTTCACCATAGCGTTCAATCTTGATTTCTTTCTTGATGCTGTGTTTGCTTTGATAGTATTACCTTTTGCTGCTTTATCAAGTGCTGAAAAAGCTTTAGGTAAAAGAGCGTTCGCCTCAAGAGTTTTACCTTCTTTTACAAGTTTTTTAACAGACTTAACTGCATCTTCAACTTTTTTCTTACGTCTCAAGTTAAAAACTTTCTTTTTTTCACTACCTCTTAGGGCTTTTTTGGCTGATTGTGTTATTGGCATATTATTTTGTATAGTATATTAATTATTTTCTCGCGTCAACTATTAGTTTTTCTACGTTTGGTGGCACAGCTTCGTATTTAGCGAATTCCATAGTGTTTGATCCACGTCCTTCTGTCATAGATCTTAGCTGTGTAGTGTAACCAAACATCTCTGAAAGTGGTACAAGAGCTTTGATAGCTTTGTTCAAACCACGGTCTTCCATACCTTCGATCTGACCTCTCTTTGAAGAAAGTGATCCTGTAACGTCACCCATGAACTTTTCAGGAACAACAACTTCTACACGCATGATAGGTTCCATGATAACTGGACGAGCTCTCTTTGCACCTTCTTGGAACGCTTGTGACGCAGCAATCTTGTAGGCGATCTCGGATGAGTCAACATCATGAGATGATCCGAAAGTAAGTTCACATGACACACCTGTAAGTGGGAATCCTGCAACAATACCACGGTCCATAGCTTCTTTTACACCCTTTTGTACAGCAGGGATAAATTCGTTTGGAATAATACCTCCTTTGATAGAATCGATAAATTCGTACCCTGGTTCACGGTGAACATTCTTAGGAACTTTAGCTCCAGCTTCCGCTTCAACAAGTGGTTTAAGAGTGATACGTACGTGACCGAATTGTCCTTTACCTCCTGATTGTTTAGCGTATTTGTATTCTGCCTCTGCTTCACCTGTAATAGTTTCTCTGTAAGCTACTTGAGGTTGACCTACGTTTGCCTCAACGTTGAACTCTCTTTTCATACGATCAATCATAATCTCAAGATGTAGCTCACCCATACCTGCAATAAGAGTTTGCCCTGTCTCTGGGTTTGAAGTAACACGGAAAGTTGGATCTTCATTTCCAAGTTTACGAAGTGCAATACCCATCTTCTCTTGATCTGCTTTTGTTTTTGGCTCGATAGAAAGTGAAACAACAGGCTCAGCAAATACGATCGGTTCTAGAATAATAGGCTTATCAATATCACAGAATGTATGTGAAGTAAGAGCTTCTTTCAAACCTACGGCCGCAGCAATCTCACCAGCATATACTTTTGTAATCTCTTCTCTTTTATTTGCTTGAAGTCTAACAATACGTCCAAGTCTTTCTTTGTTTCCAGTTGTTGAGTTATATATGTATGATCCAGCTTCAATAGTACCTGAATACACACGGAAGAAAGTAAGTTGTCCTACGAATGGGTCAGTTTGCAACTTGAAAGCTAGAGCTGAGAAAGGGGCTTCGTCTGACGCCTCTCTTTCCATCTCCTCACCTGTCTCTGGGTCTGTTCCTTTTACTGGTGGAATATCGAGTGGTGAAGGTAAAAACTCTACAACGGCATCAAGGATAAGTTGTACACCTTTGTTTTTCAAAGCAGTACCTGTAAATACTGGGAATAGTTTGTTTGCTAATGTTCCTTTTCTGATAGCAAATTTTAATTGTTCGATTGTAAACTCACCACCTTCTAGATATGTGTTCATCATGTCATCATCTTGTGATGCAGCTGCCTCAACTAGAGTTGCACGATGTTTTGTAGCTTCTTCTAGATACTCTGCAGGAATCTCAGACTCAATAACCTTACTACCCATCTCACCTTCGAATGTGTAAGCTTTCATTTTCAAAAGATCAATAACACCTTTCATATTCTCTTCTTCTCCCATTGGGATTTGCATACGAACAGCAAATTTTGTAAGTCTATCTGTGATTGATTTGAATGATCTTTCAAATGATCCACCAGTTCTATCTAGTTTGTTAATAAAACAAATACGAGGCACGTTGTATTTATCAGCCTGTCTCCAAACAGTTTCTGATTGTGGCTCTACTCCGGCTACACCGTCAAACACAGTAACGGCACCATCAAGAACTTTTAGAGATCTTTCCACTTCCACAGTAAAGTCTACGTGACCTGGTGTGTCGATAATATTAAATCTATGCATTTGTGATTTATCAGTTCCCATGTAAGTAGGATTCCAAAAACAAGTGATAGCAGCGGCAGTAATAGTAATACCTCTTTCTTTCTCTTGCTCCATCCAGTCAGTTACAGCTTCACCTTCGTGAACCTCACCGATCTTGTGTGACATACCTGTGTAATATAAGATACGTTCTGATGTTGTTGTTTTACCTGCATCGATGTGAGCGATGATACCGAAGTTTCTTGTTTTTTCTAATGAATAATCACGTGCCATAAATTTTATGTGTTGTTTATATTTGTTTAATTTTTATATGTCCAGGCATAACGCCTGGGAAAAAGGTTGAGAATCGCGAGTTTGTTATGTTTACGCGAAAATCAAAACTTGTCCATGAACTATAGCATGGATTGATGGGGATTTCTAGGGGGTTTTGGTGTCTTTTAGGTATGAAAAAGAACGCCTAGAATCATTGTGGTGTAAATTTCATATGATTTTAATAATGTGATATAGTTTAATTGTTCAACCGTAATTGTGCCTTTTAAGGGCTTATTTACCTTTTCACCGTCATTGTAGGTAGAAACGGGTAGCTAAGTTCTGTAATGGAGGTGTTTAGGCACACTGTTACGGTTGAACCCTTAGCTACCCTTTTTTAATTTAAATACAAATATATGAAAAAAATAATAATTCTAGGTCTCGTATTAACATTTATAGCTCCTCAAATTGTTTTGGCGGCTTGGTGGAATCCGTTTACATGGAATATATTTAATAGAAAGAACCAGAAAACTTTAATGTTAGAAAACCAAGTTAAAGAACTTGAAAACGGACTGAATAATTTAGATAAACCTCAACAGGATTTTTCCACCACAACAAATGAATCTTCTACAAAAACAGAACCCTCAAGACCACCCGTGGTTACAAAAATCACAAATAAAACTCCATCAAATCAAATAGTAAATAAAAATACATCTGTTGTGGCACCTGTACAACAATCTATATCCACAGACGACCTTTTTAATGCAATCAATATTAAAATTAACAAACTCTTTGATATTAGAGATGGTGTAAAGTTATTAGGAGAAATGAAAGACATTAACAAATCAGACATAAACTTAGTTTATAGTAAACAAACAGAAATAACAGGTACCATCTCAAATGGTTCACAAGACAGAGATAATTACAAGAAAGTCATATCTCAATCTTCACAATCTGACCATAATAGAAATATAAACCTTTTAAATACACTGATATCTGACCTTGATAAAAAGATAGTGCAGTATACATCTGATTCAGCAAACCTAAAGACTAATATACTAAGAAACATTGAAGCAGACAAAATTTCAGCAGTATCGGCTGAAATTGAACTATCTAAGGACAAGCTAGCAAGATTAAAGACTATAAATCTTGAGATAGCTAATTTAAACGCAAAAAGAGTTAAAGATATAGCATCAATTTCTGGAGTAGCTGGTCAAACAGAATCTCAATATAACATTAGTCTGAATACAATAGAAAGACAATATACAAATGAATATAACAGACTTATGGCAGAATTTCAGCAAATTAAATATAGTAATTAAAAATATTAACAAACAGATAAAATATGAATTGTAAAAAATGCCAAAAAGAATTACAAGAGGATGATAAGTTTTGTAGTAATTGTGGTTACAAAATAGATAAAGATGATGACATTACTCTCGATTTAGAAGGAGACGAAGAAGAAAACACAGATGAAATAATTCTAGATTTAGATGATTGTATCGACATCGATCTTAGTGAACTTGATGAAGATAATTATAAAGGAAACAATGATGTAACTGATACAGTAGAGCAAAAGAAGAGTTCAGCAAAATCAGAATTTATGAAGTTTATTTTAGGATTATTAGTTTTCATTGGAATAATATGGCTTATAATAGCATTAGGTCCTTTATGGATTATTGCTATAATATTATTATTAATATTATTAGTAAAAAGATAAACTTAATTTAAAAGGTATATTAAATGAAATAATTTCCACTAAACTTTATACACAAAACCAACATTCCCTAAACTTTATAAAGTTTGGAATATTTAAACCCTAAATATAAAGTTATGATTACTCACTAAGATTCTTTCTACCCTTAAAATTCCTCTTCGACACCAGCAACTTCCCCGTCTTCTCCTCAATATCTTTTCGTGTCCGTCCAGCAACCTCCCCACCTATTTTAGCATCATGTTTAAGTGCCACAATACCTTGAGAATCTTTAGTTGTCGAAAGCTCAGTCGTTGTAGCTTCACCAAGCATAGTTAAAATAAGCTCGATGTCACCCATATGATCACGGAGATTGTCCCCTGCTTTTTTATCAAGGCTTTTATGATCCATATATTCTTTAGAAGTTTTATCAAATGTTGCTTTATATATCTCGTCGGTCAGTATTGCATAATCAGAACCTTTTGCTCCGCGGTTTTTCCATTCATCAGTTAACGTGTTTCTAACTGCTATACCTCGCATACGTTTATCTATCCAAGACTTGTCATAACCTTTCTTCTCATACAACTCTTTAGCTCGAGTCACAGCAAGTTCAGGGTTTGCTATTTCTTCCAATCTTTCTTTACCTATACGAGCTAACCAGAGCTTGAAAGGTTCAGCCTTAGGAGATGGGATTGATTGAATGAGACGGAAGATACCTTCCATGTCTGCACAATTAATCGTTTGTTTTCCACCTTTTGTATCTATACTAAGGGGGGTGGCAATTTGCCCCCACCCTTTAGAAAGTTCTTCATCTCTTCTTCTCATGTCTTTAAGATAACCTTGAGGGTCTACAGAGTCAGTTAGAACTTCAACAACATCCATAATAGCAAAAAACCACCGCTCATCATGCCACACGCGACGTATTTCTTTATCTTCAAAGATGGTTATTTTTTTGTTAGGTGTTTTTTTATTCATTGATTATTTAATTATATCATTGGTGTCAAATTCTATTATTTAAAAAATTTTCTATACCTAAGTATAGAAAAACTACCCTTTTTCCTGTACTTAAGTCTATAAAAACACCCTCTTTTCCTAGACTTAACTCCAGGTTTTCATATTTTTAATATAATATGCGTGATTTAGTATCACAATCGTATGTTTTTAACAACATACGATGACATACGATTAGTATTATCCTTATTTTACATATCCTACTGAGCATCAAGCCACACAATAGCTTCTTTTGTATCACTAAACCTTGGCGAAGCTGGCTCATTTTCCAACACCATATCCCGAAACCTCACCTTCCCCAATCTCCCGGTCTCACTACATTTATCCGAGCACCAGATAAACTTATTCTTATCCCTACACTCCTG
>JBGSHK010000016.1:0-12600 GCA_041752275.1 Minisyncoccia bacterium
ACCGGTATTAGATTAGGTTGTAAAACCGTCCGGGGGGGGGTAACATTATCAGTATGACTAGAAAACAATGTATTCATATTCTCGATAATATCATATCTTATGAAAATTTACTCGATGCCTGGCGGGAATTTATAAAAGGTAAGAGAAATAAAAAAGATGTGCAAAAGTTTCAATATAGTTTGTTAGATAATATAAAAGAATTACATGAGGATTTGAAAAATAATACATATACACATAGCTTGTATCATGAATTTAAAATCTCTGATCCAAAACCAAGAATAATTCATAAAGCTTCGGTACGAGACAGATTATTACATCATGCTATTCACAGAGTCCTATATCAGTTTTTTAAAGATGTATTTGTAGAAGATTCATATTCGTGTCAGATTGATAAAGGTACACATAAAGCTATAGAAAAATTCAAAAAATATAGCGATATGGTTGGTCAAAATAATACAAAAACAGTATGGATATTAAAATGTGATATAAAAAAGTTTTTTGCTTCGATTGATCAAGATATTTTGATTAAGATATTGGATGAATACATTGTAGATAAAAGTATAATAAATCTATTAAAAATAATCATACAAAGTTTTAGTAGTGGAGAGGTGGGCAAAGGTTTACCTTTAGGAAATCTAACATCTCAAATTCTGGTAAACATTTATATGAATGATTTTGATCATTATGTAAAGAACAGTTTAAAAATTGATTATTATATTCGGTACGCTGATGACTTTGTTTTTCTTAGTCGTGATAAAAAAGAATTAGAAAGTACACTCAAAAAGATAAACATTTTTCTAAATAAAAATTTAAAACTAACCCTACATCCAAACAAGGTTTTTATTAAGACACTGTTCTCGGGAATAGATTTTCTAGGCTGGGTTCATTTTCCAAAACATAAGGTCTTGAGAACTACAACGAAAAAGAGAATGTTTAAAAACTTAAAAACTAAGCCTACAAAAAATACATATCAATCATATAAGTCTTTAATAAAGCATGGAAATACACATAAGTTGCAGAATAAGATAGATAAAAATTTATTATTCCCAAAAAACCGCGAACCTCAGAGTATAACTAAAACCTAGATTCCACCACCTCAAAGTTCACATTTTCAAAAAACGCCTCAACATACTTCTTCTTCTCAGATGGGGCAACGTCTAACATAAAAGCATGCTCCCACATATCTAGTGCTAACACAGGCTTCAACCCTGTCAGATGCCCCTCATGCTGCTCACCGATCCATGTATTTATAAGATTGTCATTTGCATCATCATAGTAAAGTATCGCCCAACCAATACCTCTAGTCATAGCTAAAGTCTTAAACTCTGACAACCATTTATCATATGATCCCCAAGTAGCTTCAATCTTTTTGTACAAAGTAGATTCAGCACTCATAGACTTCGCCTCACCTTCAAATTGTGAAAAATAATATTCATGATTTCTCATACCACCAAACTCAAAACCAAGACGTCTTTTAAGTTCACTTATGATGTATAGGTTATTTACCATATCCTCATCTGTTTTTGATAGATCGGCTATCTTATCTATTATAAGGTTTGTATGCTTCACATAAGCAGCGTAGAGCTTTAGGTGTTGCTCCATAGTGTTGGCAGATATACCTTTTAAATCTTTATTTATGTTAAATTCTTTTGCTATGTATGGGTTATATGACATTGTTTTCTTTATTATTTCTTTTAATTTTCTTTATATAGTATATGCTTTCATAAGACTATGAAAGATATATATTATAAATATAACATATTCTACATAAATTTGGCTGTGTTGCTGATTTTAAATATTAGTTTATTTGTTTTTGTCTATATAAACAGAGGTTGTGGAATTGAGAGAGATATTGTTGCATTTCTTGACATAGGTCAAGGAGATGCAATATATATAGAGAACAAGTTGGGACAAACTATACTTATAGATACAGGAAATAAAGACTCACAAGTTTTAAAGCAGATACAAAAAGTTAGACTTTGTTATAAGGTTCATATAAATACTATGTTACTAACTCATCCTGATCAGGATCATATAGGTGAGTCATACAACTTAGTACAAAAAGGTTATGTTGATCAGATATTGCATAATGGGTTTTTGAATATAGATCAGCCAAGTGAAAATCAAGTAGAAAATGATTTAGAAAAGATTATAAAAAATAAAGCTATAAAAACTCAAGATGTGTTTTTAAATCCAGTGTTTGAGTTCGAAAACTTTAATATAGATTTTTTATATCCTATACAGCAGGCTTATTCTGATAAAAAAGGAAAAAGTAAAAGTGTTGATGACAATGATTATTCTATAGTTTTAAAACTCACACACAAAGATCAAGTTTTTATGTTAACAGGTGACGCTCCGATCAAAGCAGAAAAAGAAATGATTGAAATGTATTGCCCAGATCATAAAACAACCGATATGTGTCCAGCATTAAAATCAACCGTGTTAAAACTGGGACATCATGGTTCTAAAAACTCATCAGGGATAGACTTTTTGAAAAAAGTTGATGCAAGTGACTATATAGTTTCTGCAGGGTTGGGCAATAAGTATAATCACCCTAACGAGGAGACAATATATCGAGTAGGTTTGTTAAACAAAAAAGACTCTCGGGTGAGAGAGTCTTTTGTAGAAGGAAATATTGTTTACATGTTGGACTAGATCAACCCTGCTTTTTGCAAAGTTTTATAAGCACCATTTTTGTTTATAGTCTTTATAGCTTTTGCAGATATAGTAAGTGTTACAGTTTGATTTATTTCAGGAACAAAAACTCTTTTCTTTTGTAGGTTTACATATCTTCTTCTTTTTCCTCCAGGGTTAAATTGCGTAGCACGTGTTCTGTTAGAATATGTACCTCCGTTTATTGAACCTTTTCCTGTTATTTGACAGATTTTTGACATGGGGATTATATTAGCATAAAGATGACCTTGTGGCAATATATATAGACTCTGTGTTATATTTAAATATATGCTTAAAATAAAAGGTAAAAACAATAAGGCTCAAAAGAAAGTTTTCAACAAAATCCCAGTTCTTACCTTTGAGGAGAAAATCGCTAGAGGTGTTGGCTCTGTAGTGTCATTATATATACACACCTTTTTCTTTATTATTTCATTTTTACTTATATTTATAGGTGTTCCCGCTGATATGATATTGCTTATATTAACAACCGTTGTATCTTTAGAGGCTATATATTTAGCAATCTTTATACAAATGTCAGTAAATAAAAACACAAAAAGTTTGGAAGAAGTAGAGGAAGATTTGGATGAGATTCAGGTTGATTTGGAAGAAATTGCAGAGGATGTGGATGAGATTCAAGAAGATATTGATGAGATTGAGGAAGATGTAGATGATATAGAGGATTCGGATAGTAAAAGAGATAAAGCTGTAAATGACAAGTTCACAAAAATTGATAATCAATTAGACTTAATACTTGAAGAAATAAAAAATTTAAGAAATAAATAAAATAAATGAACATAATATCTATACTAATATTAATAGTCTCAATAGTTGCTCACGAAGTAGCTCACGGTGTAGCCGCTTTGTGGCAAGGTGATAGAACGGCAAAAGACGCAGGGAGGCTAACATTGAACCCTATACCACATGTAGACATGATAGGGTCTATACTTATACCAGTTGGACTTTTTTTGACAGGATCACCTTTTTTGTTTGGTTGGGCAAAACCTGTACCTATCAACCCACATAGTTTTAGAAATATAAAATATGGTGAAGCCTTAGTTGCATTTGCAGGTCCTCTGGTAAACCTTATACTTGTTGTTGTGTTTACTTTGGTGTTACATTTTGTACCTATGAGTGAGACATATACTTTAGTATGTCAGTCAGCTATTTTAATAAACTTAGTTTTGGCTATGTTTAACCTGTTACCTATACCACCACTTGATGGATCAAAGATATTGTTTGCTTTTATACCAAGAGCCTATTATAAGATTAGGGGTTTTTTAGAAAATAGAAATTTTTTTATATTAATTATAATTATACTTTTAGTTTGGAATGTGTTTGAACCTGTAGTTTGGTGGATTTTTGAGAGGTTGGTGTAGGGTTGTTGTTTGATTTATATGTAAAATAAAAAGCTTATGAGATATAGGTTTTTTTCTTTGTAAAAACTTTAGAATATCTTAAAGTTTTCTTTATGGTTGTTTTAGTATTGTATAGGGATGAAAAATGAAAATAAAAACCCAAAAAAATCATTATTTATATCTAAACAAATTAGAGATTTAAATGGTATAGAGCAAGAATTCTTACAAGATTTAAAGGATTTTATTAATCTTAAAAAAGAGAAATGTATAATATCTTATTTGCCCCAGCATATATCATCAGATAAAAAGACAAGACCTCTAGTTTTAAGTAAGGAAATATTGATTAAAATTATAAATAAACATGGAAAAATTCCAGTAAATAATTTATTAATAAATGCTCATGATTGGGATATTGTTATACAAAATATAGATAGAATAAAAGACAAAATTAATATAATAAAAACAATACCAGATTCAGATAATTTTTTACTTATAGGTGCTGTAAGAGATAACGGATTTTTTATGTTGACTCATTTTGAGACTGAAGTATTACAGGGCAATGAACTAAAAAGTCTCCTTGGAAGAGGAGACTTGATAAGTAAGGATACCCGACCTGGATCCTTGTGACTATCAACCGAGACATCTAGTCCATCAGAGGGGGTTTCTAACGTCGTTGATAATGGTTTTATTATAGTGTTTATTGGCGTGGTGTCAAATCTTACTCCAACTTTTTTGCCATACCCCATACAAACTCAAACAACTTTCTATGAGTGTCTGATATTGCCTTACTTGTTATAATAACCCCTATACATTGTTCTCCAAGAGTGATGTATGAAATCTTATCATTATATATTTGCACGATAGTATAAAATGGTTCGCTGTCTATTGGCAATATTCTTGTATCGGTTATTGATTTATTATATTTAGAAAGAAAATCTTGATTAAAAGGTGTATCCAGAACTAAACCTCTTTTTTTGATCTGATCCTTCTCTCTTTCTTTTACATACCATGCATTTATGTCGGGTATGTATTTTTGTATAGATTCGAGGTCGGCATAACTCAATATCTCCCCTTTTGTATATAAAGAGTCTTCAAGTACTTCTCTGACTCCTTCTAACCCCTCAAAGAATTGTATACTAGGCTTTCCTGCTAAAAGGTTAAAATCAGAGGACATTTGTCCAAGTATGCCTTTAAAAGATTCGGTAGTTGTCTGAATCTCTTTTTTCTTTTGTTCTAGTACTTCAAGCAGGGTGTTTGGGTGTTTAGGGTTGAATACGGTTGTTTTCTGTGGCTTTTCTACCTTTTCTACTAGTTTAAGATCAACCAGTTGATCTAGTGTCTTATAGGTTAAACCACGCTTAAGATTTGATAATAGGCTTATTTTATGGGCTATAAGTGGTCCTTGGGTTAGTAGTATATTGTAAATATCTGACTGCTCGGTAGTTAAACCTAGTTTTTTTAATGTTTCTGTGTACATGTATATAGTATATATAATATATTAGTGTCATGCAAGTGTGACAATAATATTCATATTTTACATATATAACTATAATATAAGGTTATTATGTGGTGACATATTTATATAAAGTGTCATAAAGTAGTTGACACTATGAGATAGTCATGCTATACTACAGTAGTAAAGTTCATTTAAAAGGAAATAGATTGAGATCTGAAGTTCACTATCTGATTCATAGAAATATGAACGGTGCCTACAGCCGGTAAGTGTAGAAAGAGGAGAGAGTGAATGGAAAGTAGATCTTAAGACGTTTCGTTTGCAGATATATTCGTCGTTTATATGTTTTAGACAGCAAACTCTATACATAGTAAAAGACTAGGACCAATGAGGCAGGGTATATCGACCGTATCGTAATGATATAGGCTGAGCATGAGAGCTAACCACTCGGATGCTTGGAAATATCCTTAGGATTTCTAAAGAGGAGAGAGTAAGGATGATCGTTGACAATTGAATATCTGGATTGGTGGAACGCGGGGATACTAGTGCCCGCATTCTACCAATTGAAGTCTGGTATTTTTTTGAGAAAGATATGCGAAATGCTATCTGTCACATAAGTTTGTGACTAGAAAAAATATTGGATGAAGAAAGAGGTAGAAGACGTTATGAAATTTTTCCAACTTGACCCACGTCCACAGGGCACTGAGAACAATGAAGCAATTTTTACCGAGGCTGCAAGTCTTGGGATCCCGGTTATTGGGATTGAGGTTACTCTCCCAGCATATGCTGGTAGGTGCCTGATGAACTTCGACCATCACGGTCCGGAGGATACGGCGGAGACGCCGTCTGCCTGCGAGCAGGTCTATGAATTTGTCCAGAAAAATTGGACAAATATTGCAGATTTCAAAGACGCTTTTTTCATTACTGTCCGCCCTGATGCGGACAGTGTGATGGCTATGGGGGTGGTTTATGCTGCCCTTAATTATGGTTCTGTTGAACCATCGTTTTTGAGGGATGTAGGGGTGTTTGATAGGTTAGGACCTTCTGCGGGAAGACCATCAGATGAAGTTCGAGCATTGGCTCGAAAAGCCTCTGATTTCCAGACCTCACTCGAGGAAAGGGTTAAATGGGCAGCAGGTTTTATGTCCGGAGGTCCTGCTAATTGGCAGGAAGAAATTCCCCTCATCTGCAAAGAGGCAGATGAAGAATTAGAAGCAGCTCGTGCTGCTTCTAAAGTAAGTCTTTTCAGTCAAGGTAAAATTACCTTGGTTGAAAGTAGTCATCGTTTTGCCACCAACTTAGGGTACGAAAGTGCCCCAGTAGTGGTAGCTTTTAATCCGGAATTTCCGGTAGATCCGAGGGATCCATCTCTTGGAACTTACCGCAAATTTACGGTGTGCAGGTATAACTCACATGTTAAGTGTGATCTGCCGGCAGCACTAAAGGAATTCCAGTCCTTGGAAAAGGACTGGGGAGGCCGCGGAGACATCTTCGGCTCACCTCAAAGGGTGAGTTCGGAACTGTCTATCGAGAAGGTTTTGGAGATAGTTGCAAAACATCTCCATTAATTTGAAAAAAGGTTGAATAGTTTCCTTGAAAATATTCATGAGTAAAGATCTCATAGAAAAAACCGTGAGGCGACCACGAAATAGTCGCTAGGCTGAAGGTGTGGTACCTTCCGATGTTTAAAAAACAAAAACTTGATTCGTTAATTCAAGTTATCTATCAGGTATCTGAAAAATTTGGGTATCTGTAGATATGAGGTTATTAATTTAAAGGAAGGTGTAATTTGGATGTAAAATTTTTATTTTTAAATTACACCTTCCTACACATGGGATTATCCTGATGTAAAACAAAAAAACATTATAAAGACTAAAAAAGTCTGATGTGTGTTGGGTGGTGAGAGAGTATATGAAATTCTTTTTTTTTGAGTATAAAGATGTAACCATCGTAAGTGACACAACTTGGTGCACACAAACGAACTCTGCTGAGGAATTCAGCTGTGTTTGGAAAAAGAAAAATTCAAGCGAGTATGAGCTAGTTTTTGTGAAGGAGATTTCCTTCATTGATTATATATTTAGCATCTTCATTGGTGCTAAGTATTTAGCTCAATGAAAACGGAGTTCATCAGTTCTCTGCAAAAACTGATTGCGGACCGTGGTGGTCCATTGCTTGACTGCATTAATGTCTAGCTTCTTATTCAACTCACAACACAATGTTGTTAGTTGATTGAAACTTTAAAAAAGATACAATAATGACAGGAAAAAAAATAGATAAACTAACTAGTAAACTCACCGAACACCTGGTGAACGTGTACGGACATGAGGTTGGTATGGGTCCAAAAATACTAAACCTGGTCGCTAGAATAGCGGTCATTGAAGGTTGGGTATCAGATGACTCGTTGAAGAGTTTTGACACCTCCAAACGGGATCTTCTCACAGGCAAAAAAACTAAGAGTGGTCCAGATAAAAGACGGATGAAAAAAGCCCTAAGGGAAATAATAGAAGGTAAATAAGAACACCTTCCGTCTACCCGAACGATACTCGGGTTACTTATTACATAAATAAACATTTGTTTATGTATAGGCAAAACCCCCACAGTACCCCATACAAAAAGTATAAACAAAACATGTCGAGTGAATAAAATCTCTCTCCTCTAAGCCATGTTTTATATATGACTTGTTTGTGGTACTGTGTGGATTTTAATAAAATGTTACTATATAAAATATGGGTGAATTACCTCCAAATATTATCGAAGATAACTATCTCTTAGATACAACAAAAATTAAAGATATTTTAGATAAATGGTTATCAGATTTGAATGAATCTAGGCAGTCTAATTTTGAATATAATAAAAATGTTAAAATAAATGTAGTAGATAAACCAGAATGGGATGAATTATATGATATGGAATCAATGTATAGGGATAATTATAAAAATAAGCCCAAATTGATGACTTACTTAATTAACAAACTAAAAGATGAAGCTTTTTTAAGTAATGGTAATTTTTTTATTTTAAATTATGGTGGATCAAATATTGCATTTCTTAAAATTTCTAGAGGAATAGATGGTGTATTAGATTTAAGTTGTGTCAATGTAAATAATTTGATTCATAAAAATGGAGTCGGCGGAGCTTTTGTAAAGATGGTTATTGATATGCTTAGTAAAGATTTTGTCATAAATGCAAATTGCAGTGCTGTAGACTATCAACTTTCTTTTTACATAGAAAATTTAGGTTTTATAGGAAATAATATTTTTACATTTGAAGACGAGTTGTCTATTAATATAAGTTTAGATAAAAAGAATTTATTGAAGTCTAAATCTTTATCAAAAGATGAAATTATATGTTTATTTGAGTCATCAACATTAAGTGATGATATAATTGTGGAAAGTTTTGATAGTCAAGAAAAGATGAATATTAATCACTTTAATAATGGTTATTTATTGAGTAGATACTTTAAAGATACTGCTTCAGGCAAGTGGTATGCAGTTTTTGAGAGGTTGGTGTAGTAAACTCCACTAAAGTCAATATTGCACTTTTACAGCAAGTGCTATAATTGTATCCATGAAAGACAAACAAATAAAACTCATCATAGACGCCGAAACAAAAAGACAAAAGAAAGCTATAAACCTTATACCGTCTGAAAACTTTACATCAAAAGATGTTATGGAAGCTGTTGGATCTGTCTTCGACAACAAATATGCTGAAGGATATGCTTATGCTCGCTACTATGGTGGAAATGAAGAAGTAGATAAACTTGAATCTTTGTGTAAAAAAAGAGCATTAGAACTTTTTGGACTTAAAGAAAAAGATTGGCATGTAAACGTTCAGGCGCACTCAGGTTCACCTGCAAACATGGCAGTATATCTTGCTAATGTTCCTGTTGGAACAGGAAAAATTATGGGTATGAGTTTAACTTCAGGAGGGCACTTAACTCATGGACAAAAAGTTTCTGCTACAGGAAAGTTTTGGACACCTATAAACTTTGAAGTTGATAAAGAAACAGAAGTTATTGATTATGAAGCTGTTAAAAAACTTGCACAAAAAGAAAAACCTAACATCATAGTTGCTGGATTTACGGCATATCCAAGAGTTGTTGATTTTAAAAAGTTTAGAGAGATAGCTGACTCTTGCGGAGCGCTTCTCATGGTTGATATGTCACACCTTGCAGGACTTGTTGCAGGAAAAGCCTATCCTTCACCTTTTCCATATGCAGATGTTGTTACAACTACAACTCATAAAACTCTGAGGGGTCCAAGAGGTGCTTTAATATTTTCTAAAAAAGACGAAAGAGGTATAGATAAAAAAATAGACAAAGCAGTATTTCCAGGACTACAAGGTGGACCGCATATGTCACATGTTGCAGGTATAGCTGTTGCATTATATGAAGCTAAAACCCCAGCGTTTAAAAGTTATGCAAAGCAAGTTATAAAAAACGCTAAAGCATTTGCTAAAGAAATGAAAAGACTTGGTTGGAGAGTTGTGTCTGGAGGAACTGACTCTCATCTACTTTTGATAGATACATGGGCCGGTGGTGTGACAGGAAAGATTGCTGAAGCGGCACTTGAGAAGGTTGGGATTATTTGTAATAAAAATACAATACCAGGTGAGACAAGATCTCCGTTTGATCCGTCAGGTATAAGGGTTGGAACTCCAGCGATGACAACTAGGGGGTATAAAGAGGCGGATTTTATAAAAGTGGCACAGAGGATTGATAAGGTTTTGAGGAAGGAGATGGGGTAAAATCTTGATATCACAATTTGTGATATCAAGATTATATCTATTTACCACTCCTTTCTTGCAAAATCCCCCAAAATATAGTACATTACTGCTCATGCCTACATTAAATCAATTAGTAAAAAGAAATCGTTCAAAGGCAACAAAAAAGAGTAAAGCTATTGCGCTTACTCGCGGTTTTAACAGTATACAAAACAAACCTATCTTTTATACTTCACCACAAAAAAGAGGTGTATGTATTAAAGTGACAACAAAAACTCCAAAGAAACCTAACTCAGCTGTTCGTAAGATTGCTCGTGTTAGACTTACAAATGGTATTGAGGTTACAGCCTATATTCCAGGAGAAGGACATAACTTACAAGAGCACTCAGTGGTATTACTACGTGGTGGTCGTGTAAAAGATGTTGGTATTAGATATACAGTTGTTCGTGGAAAACTAGATGCTGCCGGCGTTGCAAAAAGACGTAAAGGTCGCTCTATGTATGGAAACAAAAAGCCAAAAGCTGCAAAATAATCTTTGAACGAGATCATTTCACAAAAAAAGAAATCCAGTTGGAGTACTCGTGACGCGAGGAATAAAACTTACAACATCTGGTAAATTTATAAAAATAAATTATTAAACAAATTAAAATAAAAATATGAGAAGAAAAGTAAAAAATCGAAACGTCGCTGGAGTTGATCCACGATTTGATTCATTAACATTAGGAAAATTCATCAACTATGTTATGTGGGATGGTAAAAAATCTACTGCAAGAACTGTTGTTTACAACATGCTTGAAGTATTAAAAGAAAAAACTGGAAATGAAAATCCTATCGAGGTTTTTGATACAGCAATAAAAAATGTATCACCTCAAGTTGAAGTTCGCTCAAGAAGAGTTGGTGGTGCAAACTATCAGGTTCCTTATGAGATCAGACAAGAGAGAAGAACTTTCTTGGCTATGAACTGGATAATTGGTGCAGCTCGTAACAAAAAAGGAAAACCTATGCACTTAAAATTGTCAGATGAGATACTCGCTGCAATGAAAGGTGAAGGTGAAGCTATGAAGAAAAGAGAGAATACACACAAGATGGCTGAGGCTAACAAGGCCTTCGCGCACATGGCTTGGTAATCTCGTATTTTTATACGATGACGAAAGACTCCAGAGATGGAGTTTTTTGTTTTGGATGATGATATAATTTAGATATGAATAATACAGATAAGAGATCAAAGTATAAAATAATTATTGGTCTAAACCTACTCATATTAGGCTTTTATGGAATATTTTTTGAAAATGTTATGAATAATTTTACTATACACACTTCGATCTTATTTATAGTTTCAATTTTGACTTATATAATTGATTTGATTAAACGTGGTGACAAAACTATAGCTAAAGCATTTTTCATCACTACTTTGTTATTTGGTTTTCTTTTTATAGCTCAGATAATAGTTCACTTGTTGTTTTGTGGATACACTGCTTGTAGATAGTTATATTGTTTTCCTAAACATTTTCATGCTATAAATTACCCATGAAGATCTCCCAAGACAAATCCCTAGATCCATCATACACCGTAATATTATTTTACAAATACACTCCAATAAAAGAATTGGATCGTTGTTTAAATTGGCAAAGAGGTATATCTAGAAAATATAATCTTACAGGAAGAGTTCGTTTAGCTAGAGAGGGAATAAATGCAACACTTGAAGGTAAAAATGATGATATTGAAAAATATATCAACGAGATAAGAACTGATTTAAAATATCATGACCTGAGTGATGTAGAAATAAAAACATCTGTTGGTACTGGTTTTGCATTTCAAAAACTTTCTGTAAAAATTGTAAGTGAAATAGTAAAACTAGGTTTAGGAACTGAAGACGTTGATCCAAATCAATTAACTGGTGTACATTTGAAACCATCAGAGTTAAGAGGGTGGTATGAAAACAATGACGACTTCGTTGTTATCGATATGAGAAATGATTATGAGTTTAGAGTTGGACATTTTAAAAATTCTATCAATCCACTAATAACAAACTTTAGAGAGATAGCAGATGTGTTACCTGATATTGTAAAAGAAAATCCAGGTATAGAAAATAAAAAAGTTTTGACAGTGTGTACGGGAGGAGTGCGTTGTGAAAAAGCTTCAGGGTATTTATTGAAACAAGGATTTAAAGATGTGTATCAACTTGATGGAGGTATGCATAAATATATGGAGGAGTTCCCAGGAAAAGATTTTCGAGGAGGTTTGTTTACGTTTGATAACAGGGTGGTGATGGATTTTACAAAAAATAGGGAGGTTATAGGGGTGTGCGATTTGTGTAATGAAAAAACTGAGAGGTTTGATAATTGTATCAATGATGAATGTCATGTGCATATGATGGTGTGTCAGGAGTGTAGGGATAAG
>JBGSHK010000017.1:0-4726 GCA_041752275.1 Minisyncoccia bacterium
AACATCATTATATTCTAGTAAACAATTACAATCAATTCAAAGATAAATTGAATAGTCAGTAGCTAATGATGACAATATTTAATATTAAATTTAGCATCTAATTTTTTTAGAATTTTTATACTCTAATTCAAACTATATCCATTACAAAATACGATCAAAGTTATTTTTATAAGTTTAATCACATTATCATAATTATTATTTATACAAATCTTAAATTATAAAAGTCTATTAACAAGTTTGTCATATTCAAGACTATTTATAAAGTTTTAAAGTTAAAGACATTTTGTTGAAGTCTTAAGTAAAAGTTGCAAAAAATTAACCATAAAAAAGGAAATCAGCAGATTGCTGATTTCCTTTTTTATGGTTAATTTAAATTTTCTTCACCAGTAATACAATATATAATTTTCTCAAGTTCAAACTTCTCTCTATCTATATCTAAAACCTGCCGGCCCTTATATATCCCTAAAATTCTATCGCTCATTCCCATAAGTTCTTTTAAGTCTGAAGAAATTAATATTATAGCTCCATTATTTAAAGCAATTTCATTCATAATGTTGTAAACCTCAACTTTTGATCCATTATCAAGCCCCGCAGTTGGTTCATCAAATATAAACACCTTGACACCACTAAATAACCATTTAGATAAAACGACCTTTTGCTGATTACCGCCACTTAAGTTTTTAACTATTTGTTCAATAAAGGGTGTTTTTATAACAAGTTTTTTAATATATCTTCTTGCTATATTTTTTTCTTTATCTTTTCTTAAAAAGAAACCTTCTTTAGCCTTATTTAAATTTGTAAGGGTTATATTGCTAGCAATATCAAAATTTTCTATCAGACCCTCTGCGAGTCTATCTTCAGACACAAATCCAATGCCTGCTTTAATGGCATCCCGAGGTGATTTAATATTTAATTTCGTACCATTTAGAAACATTTGTCCCGCAGAGAGTTTATTAATTCCAAAAATTGCTTTAGCAATTGTAGTTCTCCCAGAACCAACTAACCCTGCAATTCCTAAAACTTCACCTTTTCTTAAATTAAAACTTATATTATTTACTAGATTATTTATGCTCAAATTTTCTGCTTTAAATAACACTCTTCCCTTTTGAACTGCAAGCTTAGGATACCTATCCTTTGAATCATTTCCAGCCGATAATTTAATTAATATATTCTTGCTTAACTCTTCTGGTGTTCCTGTAGTAACTATTTGCCCATCTCTCATAATAGTTATTCTATCTGAAATTCTAAGTACTTCTTCAACTCTATGTGAAATAAATATTATAGAAATTCCATTTTGCTTAAGGTTTTCTATAATCCTGTATATATTTTCTATATCTATATTAGAAAACAAGTTTGTAGGTTCATCCATAATTATAACCTGAGACTTTACTGATACAGCCTTTGCAATTTCAAGGAGCTGTTTTTCCCATAGATCCAGTTCCTTAACTAATTGCTTAGGATTTAGTTTAAAATTTAAACTTTCAAAAAGTGTTTGGCACTCAAAGTATATTTTATCCGATTTAATTATTCTAGCAGCATTTTTGCTTTGGCCTGAAATCTTAAATAGAAATAGATTTTCAGCTACTGACAAATCCGGAAAATTTAAATGGTCTTGAAAAACTGATCTTATACCTGCTATTTGAGCATCCCTGTAGCTAGAAAAATTTATATTTTCACTGTTAAAATAGACCAATCCTGAATCAGGTTGTAGCACCCCCAAAAGGATTTTCATTAGAACTGATTTTCCAGAACCATTTTCTCCAAAAAGAGTATGAACTTCCCCAGGCTTTACATTGAAATTTACATCTTTTAAAACCAAGACATCATTAAATTGTTTGCTAATGCCAGACATTTCAATTATATAACCGCTCATGTATATTCTCCTTAACTTAATGAATATTATATATTATTTATTCCTCATCCACTTTATCCTCGTCAAATGCAGTGAAAAGCTGAATATTACTTTCAAAAAATAACTTCTTATACGCTAAAGATACCTGTGCATTTGTAACTACCTTTTTAACTAAATCAATATTCCCAAGTTGAACAAATGCTCTCTTATCAAACTTCGAATAATCCACTACAATTATTGACTCCCCTGCATTCTTTAATACTATATTATATATTTCTGCGAGTTCTACACTACTTAAGGTATATCCATGTTCGATGCTTATTCCATTAACTGTAAAAAACGCTTTGCTCACAAAAATACCTTCGAGCATTTTTTTTGAAAATTGTCCTGATGTTGAAATAGAGTTACCAAAAGATTGAATATTTCCACCAAGAACAAGCAAATTAATATTAGTACATCCATATAATTCTAATATAATATTAACATTGTTAGTAACTACCGTTAGTTGTTTTCTATCTTTAATGTGTTTGGCTATAAGTTGACAAGTGGTCCCCGCCCCTAAAAAAATAACATCCCCATTTAAAACCATTTGCGATGCTATCACAGCTATTTGTTTTTTTTCTTCAACATATGGATCATCTATAAAACTTAACACAACCTCTTGATCGGCCTCTTCGTTAATCACTGCTCCACCATGAGTCTTAGTTAAAAATCCTTCATCTTCAAGTTTTTCAAGATCCCTACGAATTGTCGCTTCTGATACTGATAAAATGGAGCTTAAAGTTGATATATCCACATGCTTATATTCAAGTAAAACTTCCCGTACTTTGGCTAATCTCTCTGCTGCAAACATGTTATATCTCCCTTTCTCCGTTTTTTATAATTTATTATTTAAAACCGATAATTTTCATCTAAATTATATCATACTCTTTAATATATGTAAGCATAAGCCAAGATTTAACTTACTTTATATCCTCTTTAGTTATTAGTTTCACCGAAATATAAATTTCTTTTTTTTTATGATCATCAAATTTTATCTTTTCACCTTTTATCAATTTATCCGCTAGGTCTACAGTCACTTTACCCATTTCTTGTGGTGATTGCTTAATAGTTGCCGCCATCATTCCATTTTTTATTGCATCAAGAGCTATTTTATCACCATTAAATCCAATTATCATTATATCGTTTCTTTTAGAGTCAATACACGCCTGTGCGGCACCAACAGCCATAGGATCATTTTCACAAAACACAACTTGAATTTTAGGATTAGAAGTTATAATATCCTTCATTATAGAATACCCTTCTTCTTGTTTACTATGTCCTGAAAGTTCCTTAACAACTTTAAATCCAGCGGTAGTAACTGTGCTTTTGAATCCTTCCCCTCTTCTTGATGCAAAGATTGCTGAAGGTTCAGCCTTAATTATAGCAACCTCACGGGATCCACCCTTAATGTTTTCAATTGCGTAATCGCCAGCCATCTTTCCTCCACCAAGATTGTCTGAAATTACTATAGCATCATAATCAGAACTTCCGCCACCAATGTCATCTACAATTACAGGAATTTTCTTATCATGTGCAGCTTCTACAATTGGACCTAAAGCTTCTGGATTGTTTGGCGAAATAATTAAAGCAGAAATATTTTGATTGATAAGATCTTGTGCTCCAGATACCATTTGCATTTGATCACTTTTCTGATCATGTAATATGTAACCATAACCTCGATTCGTTGCTCCCTGCTCTGTGCCTTTTTCCATCTCTTGAAAATACTCGTATTGCATATCATATACTGAAAACCCTATCTTTACTTTTGAGGCTTCATCTATATTATTTTTGCCACAGCCTATAATTGTAAAAGCAAGTGTTAATAAAATCATTATTAAAATTCCTCTTACTTTTATCATTTACATCCACTCCTAAGTTATATTTACATTTACTACTTTATTTGCCTTTAGCTTTTCCTTTATTAACATGCCTCCGCCGCCAATAGAAAATGCTACTACTAAAATAACTCCTTCTACTACCTTTTGCATATATGCATCAACATGGAACATGTTCATACCTATATATATGGAGGCAAAAAAAACAGAAGCAAGTACAGTGTTAAAAATGCTACCCTTCCCACCTTTTAGACTTGTACCTCCAAGAACAACTGCTGCAATAACGTCAAATTCATAGCCAGTTTTCATTTCTGCATTAGCTGACCACATTCTTGAACTTATAAGTATTGCAGCTATTGCTGCAAATAATCCAACTAACGCAAATACAAAAACTTTCACTTTTATAGTATCTATACCCGACATATAACTTGCTTTTTCAGAATTACCAATTGATAATATTTGCCTTCCAAGTATAGTTTTTTTTAATATCACCGATCCTACTAATGCTACAACAATAAATATTATAAAAGGTATCGGTATTCCAAGAAAACTACCATTCCCTATAACGGTGAACCATTTCTCCTTAAACTGTATTGGTTTTCCTTTACTATATATAAGTGCTATAGCATTATATATGTAGCTCATCCCAAGTGTTGCTATAAATGAAGGTACTCGAAGTTTAGAGTATATAAATCCATTAATAGCCCCAAAAATAGCTCCAAAAATCATTATAATTATAACTGTTGGAATTAATCCTAGTTTGCCTATTATGCTAACCGTAATTAGAGCAAGTAGCCCCACCATTGCACCTATTGATAAATCAATAGCTTTAATTATTATGCAAAATGTCATTCCAATCGCCGCTACGCCTACAAAAGATGCTTCTCTTAAAATGCTAGAGTAACTATCAATTACTCTAAAATTTTTATTTGTAAGAAAAAATACTATCCACAGTAAAATTAAAGAAACTAAAATACCTCTTTCTTTTAAATGAGAC
>JBGSHK010000018.1:0-2161 GCA_041752275.1 Minisyncoccia bacterium
AGTGTTACTGCTATACCTAGCTGAACAAGAGCTGAAAGAGTTGCAAATATTATAATTGATGTTTTTGTTAATGAGCCTAAAAGCTTAGCAGAAGCTAAATGCGCATTTGCGGCACCAGTAGTAACCACCTTTTTCAAAACATCACCCAATATAAATGCAACAAGCATTATAAGAACAGCAACAACTATCTTAGGAAGATATAAAACTATCATAGAACCTATTATTATAGAAACTTCTGACAATCCTAGCATTTGTAGTATAGCCAAGAACATCACAGTTATTATTGTCCATTTTAATAATCCACCAAAAAAAGAACCTGTGTTCAGATTTACACCACCTTTATGTAATATCTCAGCTAGGCCAGCTTGTTTTAACGCACTGTCTAAGTTTATTTTATCAAAAGCTTTTTTAACCGCTCTACCAACATAATCAGCTAAAATCCATGTAAGAACAAAGATTATTGTTGAAAGTATTATAAGTAAACCATATCCAAGTAATGCATTTTTAACACTGATATATGATTCTGATACTGCACTTCCAACTAAACCTGTATTAAATATTTGTGTTGGCATGTTTTTTTTATTTTTTGTTTTATTTTGTTAAATTAATAATGTTACTTAATTATAACACATAATTATCTAAAGAAAGACATTTTATCCATAGCTATAACGTGATCAAAATCCAAAACATCACGAATAAGCTTGTCACCTATAGAGTGCCTGTATCTGAAATCATTTTGATCTAAAGATGAATAGCTTAGCTCTTTACCGATACTGTATTCTATTTCTGATATTATCACATCAACATTGTCAGGTATTTTTTCAAATATAAGTAAAAGATCTATATTTGAATTTGTAGAGTTTGATAATGATTTTTGTTTGCCAAGCTGAGCTGTAAAAAAACCTGAAAGTAAAACAACTTTTAATCTATTGAGTTTACTCAATTTTTCTAAAATTTTTTCAACAGATCTTGGAATAACAGCTAATATCATCTCAGTTATTTCCAAAAGTAATGGAAAATTTTTATTAGTTCTATATATTATTGTATTTTCTTTTTTTACAGCCTTAACAATACCCAACTTCATTAGATCACGTAATTCAAATATAAGATTGTCATGTTTTATTTTAGTTAATCTTATTAAATCTTTTAAAGCAAAGTCTTTATCCATATTTAAAACAAAAACTTTCCATAATCTTACTTTATTTTGTCCTCCTAAAAAGTTTTCTAAAATCTGTACATCAGTGATATCTCTTGATTCAGAAATAATTTCTTTTGGTCTTGCGACTACAGCTATTTTTGGTTTGATTTTGATTTGGGCACTAGTTCGAGTTTTAGGTTTAGGTCGAGATTTAGGTTTAAAAGTGATTTTGTTTTTAGGTTTTAAAATAATTTTTTTTACAATTTGTTTTTTTGTAACAGATTTTGTAACAGATTTAGGTTTTTTGATTGCAGTTTTTTTCTTATTCATATATATAAATGTATCATATTTTGAGGTTAAATAAAAAAACCATATATAAAATATGGCTTTTTTAAGACAAAAATAACAAATTGTCTAATATTGGACAGATGGGGTTGTTAAATTATTTTAATTCTACAGATCCACCAGCTTCTTCTATTTGTTTTTTCAAAGCTTCTGCATCTTCTTTTTTCATACCTGCTTTTATAGGTGATGGAGCTGCATCAACTAAATCTTTAGCCTCTTTAAGACCAAGACCTAGTACTTCTTTGATAACTTTGATAACTGAGATCTTGTTGGCACCTCCGTCTTTCAAAACTACATCGAAAGATGTTTTTTCATCTGCACCCGCCGCCGCACCTCCGGCTGGAGCTGCTACTGCTACTGCTGATGCTGAAACACCAAATTTCTTTTCTAGAAATTTTACAAGTTCATGTAATTCTAGAACAGACATTTTTTCTATTGTATCCACAATTGTTTTAAATTGAGTTGGAGTTTCAATATTTTCCTCTTCTTTTGTTTCTTCTACTTTTTTAGCGGCTACAGGAGCTGTTTCTTCTACTGTATCTGTTGTTGTGTCCGCAACTACATCTGTTGTTGCATCTACTATTGTATTTTCTTCTGACATAATTTTATTATTGATTTAAATTATTTATTAATAAATATAGTTGATTGTCTTATTCTCCTTTTTTTGCAATAGCATCA
>JBGSHK010000019.1:0-34631 GCA_041752275.1 Minisyncoccia bacterium
AGCTAATACATTAAATAAAGTAGATACTACAGTTACAAATTACGGTCTACTTGCTCAAAATGTAGAAACTATATTTCCAGAATTGGTCACAACAGATTCAAATGGTTACAAGCAGGTTAATTATTCAAGGCTGCCGTTGTATCTTTTGAAGGCTGTGCAGGAGTTGAGTAGAAGGGTAGCTAGTATTTTTGATGGAACTGCTACAGTTAAAATTAAAGAACTTTGTATAGAAGATGTTTGTGTTACAAAACAACAATTACAACAAATGTTACAGAGTAGTAGTGTTGCACCTGTTACAAATAACACAGCTCAACCTATAATAGTCAACGCTTCCGAAGAACCTGAAGTGTCAACCTCTACACCGGCTGTGGCTGAAGATTCTACAGAAGGAGAACCTGTTGTGGAGCCCGAAGAAGAAACTGTGACAAATGAACCAGATATTGTAGAAGCTAATCTTGAAGTTATTCCGCCTACAGAATCTGTACCAGAGACTATTGAATAGGGTGTAAAATGACGATGTTTAATGAAGCTGGTCTTCGGGGTTTTTTCTATACCTCAAATATGCTAAACTGCACCTATGACAAATACTATACAAGAATCTGATATAAAAAATCTAGCCAATCTATCACGTATAAGTCTAACTGAAGCTGAGACCACAAAGTTCACTAAAGACATACAGTCTATAGTCGGTATGATAGATGTAGTAAACAGTACAGAGATATCAGATGATCTTTTGAAGCAAGAGGGATTTGCTCCTATAAACAAAACTCGAGAAGATATGGTAAATGGGACAAACTATTCATCACCTCAAGATATAGTATCTGCCGCTCCAAATCATCAAGACAATGCAGTTAAAGTTAAAAAAATACTAGGCGACAACGAATAACATTATGATAAAAAATATACAAGAATTTCATTCACAATTAATAGATAAAAAAATAACTGTAACCGAGTTAGTTTCTTATTATTTAAAAAATATAGAAGAGAAAAATAAAGATTTAAATATTTATCTTGAAGTTTTTGAGGATGTGTTGGAAAATGCAAAAAAATGTGACACAGAGTTAGAAAATAAAACAAATGAAGAGATTGCAAAATTTTTAGAAACAAAAAAACTTTTTGGAGTACCGGTAGCTGTTAAAGACAATATTCTTATAAAAGGAAAGGTGGCTTCTGCTGCATCAAAATCTTTGGAAAATTATATAGCTAGTTATGATGCTACGGTTATTATAAAAATGCGTGAGGCCGGCGCTATATTTTTAGGTCGTGCAAACATGGATGAGTTTGCTATGGGTGGGTCAACTGAAAACTCAGCATATGGAGTAACAAAAAATCCACTAAACAAAGACTATGTTGCAGGTGGTTCATCAGGTGGATCGGCAGCAGCGATATCGGCTGACATGGCTTTGATAGCATTAGGGTCTGACACTGGTGGATCTATAAGACAACCTGCAAGTTACAATGGTGTTACTGGATTTAAACCATCATACGGTTCTGTGTCACGTCATGGTCTCATGGCTATGGCATCATCTTTTGATGTTATCGGACCATTTGCTAAAGATTTTGATGATGTACAAAAAGTTTTTGATGTTATCAAAGGTGTTGATCAGCTCGACAGTACAACACATGTACAACTTGAGCCTATGTCTAAAAGTAAGTTGAAAGTCGGTATACCGAATGAATTTATTTTTACAGAAGGTGTAAGTGATGAAGTGAAAGAAAGTATAAAAGATATAACAGATAGGTTGAAAGAAAAAGGTGTTGAAGTGGTGGATATATCAATACCACTTTTGAAAGAATCTTTAGCATTATACTATATACTTGTACCTGCAGAGGTTTCTTCAAACATGGCAAGATATGATGGTATAAGATATGGAAATGCTATAAGTA
This sequence comes from Minisyncoccia bacterium, assembly GCA_041752275.1. GTDB lineage: Bacteria > Patescibacteriota > Minisyncoccia > Phycocordibacterales > CAIZLB01 > CAIZLB01. The sequence continues at coordinate 1,888 of JBGSHK010000019.1, forward strand.
CTAGCAATGGTATAGAAGACTATTTACAAACAAGGGGACAACTTTTGGGTCCTGAGGTAAAAAGAAGAATAATACTCGGTACCTATATATTATCGGCTGGATATCACGATGCATATTATAAAAAAGCTTTAATTTTGAGAGAAAGATTAACTCAAGATATAAAAGAAAAGTTTAAGGATATAGATTTGATATTGACACCAACTACTCCTGACACTGCTTTTAAGATAGGTGAGAAAGTGACAGATCCTTTGACTCTATACTTAGCTGACATTTTTACAGTAACAGCAAACTTGGTTGGTATGCCTGCTATATCTATTCCATATAAAAATACAGATAGTGAATCAGGTACAGAAAACAAGATGCCTTTGGGTTTGCAGTTTATGTCCAACACCGATGATGAAAATGTATTATTTTCTATAGCAAAGATGTTATAATCAAAATATATGGCTGATGTAAAAAAAGATGCCCCTTCAGGGGCAAAAAAAGATACTCCTAAAACTTCAAACAGCTCAGTTTCATGGGAAGAAGTATTACTTTTAATACTGGGAATAATAGCCTTAATCTTTGTTTTTATACCAAGATTTTTTTCAACAGATAATATTATCGATCCAAATAAAATACAGTCAGAAAACATAAACACTTCTTTTAATTTAAAACAAACATATAATAGAGTTTTTTCTGAACAGAATCAGATTATAAAAAATAATAGAGGTGAAGTTATTAATGTGGTAAAAAAACCTAGTTTAATAAATGAAAGTCAAAATAGATTTGTTGATTTTATGAATTTCTTTTCTATGGTTTATTTTTCATTTGTTATATTTTTTATTTTACTTTTATTAATTATTATTTATTACAATAAATTTAGAAGAAATTTAATAATCAATAATTATAAAAAGAATTTTTATCCAGAAGATAAAAATTTGGACGAGAAAAATGAAAAGATTTTAGAAAAATTAGAACCAGATAATAATGGGATAATAAATCCTAAATGGCAAATTGTAGGTAAATATTATAATTCAGCAAATAAGTCAGATTGGAAATTGGCAATACTTGAAGCCGATATTATGCTCTATGAGATTTTGGATAAGAGTGGTTTTCCGGGTAATTCTATAGGTGAAATGTTAAAATCTACAGATAGATCAAAACTTGCAACCTTGGATAATGCATGGACTGCTCATAAGGTTAGAAATGAAATAGCTCATCAAGGTTTAGATTATGTATTAACAAGAACAAAAGTAGAGGAGGCTATAGCAAATTATGAAAAAGTATTTGAAGAGTTAAATTTTATTTAGATTGATTTTTACCTAAAAATAAGTTATTATATTAAAACCTAATATAAATAGCGGGATGTCAGTAACAGTAACTGGCCAGGCTCATAACCTGGAGATCTTGGTGCAAATCCGAGTCCCGCAACAAGCAATAGCTTATTCATGTCTGTGTAGCTCAGTCGGTTAGAGCGTGGGACTCATAAGCCCAAGGTCGAAGGTTCGATCCCTTCCACAGACACCTTGAGACAATGTATTTATTATGTATAATAGAAACATCCATCAAGATAATGCGGTGGTAGCTCAGCTGGTTAGAGCGTCCGCCTGTCACGCGGAAGGTCGTGGGTTCAAGTCCCATTCACCGCGCATTAAAAATAAAATACCCGTAAGGGTGTTTTATTTTTGCGTGGTGAGGAGGCAATAGTTTGCCTCCGTGATGGACTTGAAAAGCTTTGCTATATTTTTGAGGAGCTATGCTCCGAGAAAATAGCAAAGGTATACTGAAGTCGTAGGCTTCAAGTCCTATTCACTCTGTAGTAAATTAAGAATTTCCCTAAAAAAGCCTGAAAAATGCTATAATACATATATGCAAAAAAATCTAGTTATACTTATATTGTTATTAATGTTGACTGGAGGAATAAGCTATTATTTCAGACATAGTGTTATTATTGGTGGAAATCAACAGCCTGATGTAGTTGTGATTGCAACAACAACACCCACAACTCAAGATGTCTCAACATCAACCATGAAGGTAAAAGTCGCTCTTCTAGGTGCACAGATGGAAACATCAAATAAAGACAGATTTAGAGGATGTGATGTAGTTGAGTTACAAGAAAGAGAAGTTCCTTATTCACAGACACCTTTGACAGCAGCTCTAAGAGAATTATTTTCTAAAAAGGATATATGGATGCCAGGAGAGTTGGCACCAGGGAACTTCATTGCTTCTCAGACAGAATTATTTTTCGACACAGTTAGTATAGAAAATGGTATAGCCAAGATATATCTTTTAGGAAAAATAGGCCCTTTAAACGGTGTATGTGATGATCCAAGACTACGAATACAACTTGAGGAAACATCTCTACAGTTCAATACTATACAAAAAGTCGAATTTTATCTAAACGGTATAAAAACTGATTTAACATTTTCACAAAAAGGGAATTAAACATATGAATAAAAACATACTTATAACAATATTAATAATAGCAATTCTTATTTTTTTAGGACTATACCTAAAAACTGATAAAAACATTGTTGATCAAAACCCACTTATCATAAATTCAACAACAACACAGCTAACAAACTCTGAAAAAATGGACCTTGTTGTATATTTACAAGATAAGGCTATGGCTGAAACTTCAGATTGTAGAGTTACTAAAAAAACTATAATACAAGTTGCAAAGACGGAAGGTGTTGCAAATGCCTCACTTGAATTCTTATTTTCTGATGAGTTAAAAACTTATGGTTTTTACAAATCCGTTGAAATAGCTAGTGGTACTGCAAAAGTAATGCTAGAAAGTGACATGACATCAGCTGGGTATCCAATAGGCTCTTTAAGTAGTTGTCAAAGTGGCCACCTCATGTCTGTGTTAACAGATACTCTGACACAATACGATTCTATAGATTCAGTCAAGTTATATTCGCCAAAAGGTGAGATCATATTCTAGTTAAACATAGATTTATTTGCTATAATACAAGTCACAGATCATAAGTTAAATTAAATATAAATTCTTTCTAAATAAATGTCACATAAAAAAATAATATCAATATTAATCATTATTATAATAGTATTACTTAGTTATACTGTTTACGATAAGTTTTTCACAACAACAACATCAGAAGATCAGCTTTCTGAAAAACAAATCAAGTCTCTGGTTGTTAAAGTTTCTAAGCTTATAAATGTACCAGAAGAGCTACCTGTGGTGGCTAAAATAATAAAAGCTGAAGAACTTATGGCTGAACAAAACTTTTATGCCGGTTCAAAAGACGGTGATTATCTGATAGTTTTTCCAGAGACTCAAAAGGCTATGATATATAGAGAAAATGAAGATAGGCTTATAAATGTTGGTCCTATTATAGTTGATCAACCGGCTACAACGACAAAACGAGCTGCACCTGTTGAGGCAAAAGCTAACACTAACACATCTAGTTCAACATCTGAAACAGAAGAAAGGTAAAAACTATCTAGTCCATCTATCTAGCAATATTCCACAAGCAACAGATGCATTCAATGACTCTGCATTACCTAGTGAAGGCAGAGTTATTTTAGTTTCTATTTTATTCATAGCGATTTCATTTATACCGTTTGACTCATTACCTATAACCAAAGCTCCTGTTTTTGGCCATTTAAAATCATTTGCATTTTGACCATTTAGTGTTGAAGCAATTATGTTAACATTGATTCTGTTTTTATTTATAATATTTAAAATCTCATTTACATCTCTATATACAACTTTTACTCGAGAAAATGAACCCATAGAAGCCGATATTGTTTTAGGGTTATATATATCAACAGTTCCAACAGATGCAATGATAGTTTTGATACCATACCAGTCAGCTAGACGTATAATAGTACCCATATTTCCTGGATCTCTAATATCATCAAGCATAAGAACTTTTTCAGTTTCAAGTAAGTGTGCAATATCATCTACACTCAAATCTAGTTTCTCAAGCTGGCTTACTATTGCAACTGCTGTAGTTTCACTTTTTAAACTCTCCATTGTGGATATCTTATTTATCTCTCCAGCTTCAACAAGTTGAGGTTTTAACCATTTTTCTATGAGAGCATGTCTTTTTCCACATTCTTTAAGTTCGTTTGCATATTTTACAGAAAACTCTTGAGTTATGAAAAGCTCGTTTATAGTCATGTCTGAGATCAAAAGCTCAGCTACACTTTTTTCACCTTCAACTAAAAAGATGTTTTTCTTATTTCTTTCTTTTTTATCTGCATATGATTTTAATGCTTGTATTTTACCTTTAGTTAACATAAGTCTGAGTATAGCATATATTTCTCATAAATATGTGTTATAGTAAAAATACATGAAAACCAACAAAGATGTTAATAAAAGCAAGAAGAATCAGTTTTGGAACAAAGAGTATAAAGAGGCTACTCATTTGCAACTATCTGAGGATCCATCATCCGATCTACTAAACTTCGTTAAATGGGTAAACAGAAATGCTGAATGGCCCGCTTTTAATATGGGTGGTTTTGTTCTTGATATAGGTTGTGGAAATGGTCGAAACATAGGCAATATGTGTGAACAATATCACATGAAAGGACTTGGTTTTGATATATCTGACGAAGCTATTAAAATAGCAAAAGAAAAATTTGCACATCTTAAAAGTTTGAGTTTTATAAAACAAAGTATTTTTGAACCAGTCGATTTATCCGCTGAGTCTGTTGATATTGTTTTAGATATGATGGTGATACATTTCTTAGATGATGCTAAAAGACAAGCTTATGTAAAGGACAAGGCTCGTGTCATGAAGCCGTTTTCTTGGATGTTATTAAAGACATTTGTCCTTGATAATGATCAAAATGCCATAAGAATGATAAGGGATTATCCCACTCCAGACAAAGAACACAACTCTTATATACATCCAAAGTTTAAGGCCTTAGAGCATGTTTTCACTGAAGATGAGTTGCAAGAATTGTTTTCACCATATTTTATTATTCACAAAATGATAAAATCTTATAAACACTTTAAAGATGGTAAACCTTTTAAAAGACGCACTGTTTGTGTTTATTTGGAAAGAAAAAGAGATTAGGTTATTATTGACTTATCCTAGACTGTGACCAAAAATCACGAACGGAAAGGGGATATGCCGATGTAGCTCAGACGGTAGAGCAACTCCATGGTAAGGAGTAGGTCGCCGATTCGATTTCGGCCATTGGCTCTAAAAAGTAATTACAAAAATTTTTCACCTTATTTGACATTTACTCATTATCTGATAAACTTTGTGTATTATATATTTATAGATATAATTGGTAAAAATTAATTAATTAATTAAAAATAAATTTAAATAAAATAAAAAAATATGGCAACAGCAGCATTTGATAGATCAAAAACACACGTGAACGTTGGAACAATCGGACACGTTGATCACGGTAAAACAACATTAACAGCAGCTATCTTAAACACACTTTCAAAAAAAGGTAATGGTTATGATGCAAAGGTTCTTGATATCGCTCATATCGATAAAGCTCCAGAAGAGAAAGCTAGAGGTATTACTATCTCTCTTGCTCACTGTGAATACGAAACTCCAAACAGACACTACGCTCACGTAGACGCCCCAGGTCACGCCGACTATATCAAAAACATGATTACAGGTGCAGCTCAAATGGACGGTGCCGTGCTAGTTGTTGCTGCTACTGATGGACCTATGCCACAAACTCGTGAGCACGTTCTATTGGCAAAACAGATTGGTGTACCAAATATCCTTGTTTTTATGAACAAATGTGACATGGTTGATGATGCAGACATGTTAGACTTAGTTGAAGAAGAGATCAGAGAACTACTAACAAAGAACGGATTTGACGGAGTAAACGCTCCTGTTATAAGAGGATCAGCTTTGAAAGCTTTAAACTCAACAGATGTAAACGATGAATGGTCACAAAAGATCATAGATCTTGCAGATGCTATTGACTCATTTATCCCAACTCCAGTTCGTGAGACTGATAAACCATTCCTTATGCCTATAGAAGACGTGTTCTCTATCGAGGGACGTGGAACTGTTGTTACAGGACGTATCGAGAAAGGTATTATCAAAGTAGGTGAAGAGATCGAGATCGTTGGTCTTAAAGATACTGTTAAGACAGTTGTTACTGGAGTAGAAATGTTCAACAAACAACTATCAGAAGGTATGGCTGGAGACAACGCTGGTCTACTACTAAGATCTGTTAAAAAAGAAGATCTATCAAGAGGTCAAGTTCTTGCAAAACCAGGTTCAGTAACACCTCATACAGAGTTTGAAGCTGAAGTTTATATCTTGAAGAAAGAAGAAGGAGGAAGACATACACCATTTTTCTCAGGTTACAAACCACAGTTTTATGTTAGAACTACTGACGTTACAGGAGAGGTAACATTAGAAGAAGGTAAAATGGTTATGCCTGGAGATACAGTTACTTTCAAAGTTAAGCTTGTAGCCCCAATCGCCCTAGAAGATAAACAAAGACTTGCTATCCGTGAAGGAGGTAAAACTGTTGGAGCTGGAGTTGTTACAAAGATTGTAAAATAGTCTCAAATAGTCAGAAAAATATATATTATTCTAAAATAGAATACATATAATTAAAAAATGCAAATATCTATAAAAAGGTATTGCATTTTTTGTTAAAATGGTGTAATATTCAAACCCATGTCAACAACAAAAAAAATTAACAAAACAGAGGTAACTTCAAAGCTACGTATCAGGGTGAGAGCCAATGATTCACGTTTGCTAGATAATTCTGTTAAGCAAATCATAGAGACTGCACTGAAACACGATGCTGTTATAAACGGTCCAGTTCCTTTACCTACAGAGATAAAGAAATATACTGTAAACAGATCAGCTTTTATATATAAAGACTCAAGAGAGCAGTTCGAGTCACGCACACATAGAAGACTTATAGATATTATAAATCCAAATGCTAAAGTGATCGAAGCTCTTACAAATATGACTTTGCCTACAGGGGTAAACGTTGATGTTAAGATGATGTAATAGGATTAATTATTTAAACAATACAGTAAACAAAAAAATATCAGGCTTAAGCTGCCTGCTCTATTTAAAGAAAATAAAACATATGAAATACTCAATAGCTATAAAACAAAACATGACACAACTATTCGATGAGAACGGTAAGGTTTATCCTGCCACCGTTCTTTCTTATGGTGATTTAAAAGTTACTCAAAGTAAAAGTGTTGAAAAAGATGGATATGAAGCAATACAATTTGGTTTTGGTTCAAAATCAAAAAATCAACTATCAAAAGCAGTTCTTACTCACTCTGGTGTAAACGAAGAGAAAAAAGGTTTTGCAATGTTGAAAGAAGTTAAAGGTATATCAGCTGCAAAAGGCGATATACTTTCTTTTGATTTTGTATCAGGAGATTTGATTGAAGCAACAGGTATTACAAAATCTAAAGGTTTTCAAGGTGTTGTGAAAAGATACAACTTTAAAGGAGGTCCTAGATCACACGGTCAAAAACACTCAGAGAGAGAAAGAGGTTCATCAGGTGCTGGTGGATATCAAAGAGTTTTCAAAGGAACACGTATGGCGGGACGTATGGGTGGAGATCGTATGACATTTAAAAACCTTACAGTTATTTCAGTTGATACTGAAAATAAACTAGTTTACATAAAAGGGGCAATACCAGGTCGTCGAGGTACTGTTATAGAAATAAAACAAAAATAATCGATAATACTCATTAAAGATAAATATATGACAACAACTACAACAAAAAATAAAAAAGCAATAGTATCTCTAGACGCTGAAGTGTATTCAAAAGATGGTAAAAAAGTATCTGATTTTACACTACCAGAAGAAGTTTTTGGTTTAAACTGGAATGCTGACTTAGTACATCAAGTTATAACATCACTTCAAACAGCTGCTCGTTTTCCATTTGCTCATGCTAAAACAAGAGGTGAAGTATCTGGAGGAGGTAAAAAACCTTGGAGACAAAAAGGAACAGGTCGTGCACGTCACGGATCTACAAGATCACCTATATGGGTAGGTGGAGGTGTTGCACACGGTCCAAATAAAGAAAAAAACTTTGATAGAAAAGTTAACAAGAAAACTAAAAACACAGCTATTAAAACAATTATATCTCAAAAACATAGAGATGGAGAAGTTCTTTTGGTAGATGCTTTAGCTTTTACAGCTCCAAAAACAACAGAGATGAAAAAGGTTTTAACAAATCTTTCAAAGATAAATGCTTCAATGGCAAAATTTGCAACTAAAAAGCATAACACTGCTTTGTTTATAACAAATGCTCAAGATAAAAATCTTTACTTATCTCTTAGAAACTTTGGAAATATAGAAACTCAATCAGTTGCTGATGTTAACCCAATAATATTATCAAAATATAAATATCTTGTATTTATTGAGCCTACAGCATCTATATCTACATTGAAAGATAGATTGAATAACAATAAATAATAAAAACATATGACAACTGAAACAAATAAAATTGCAAAAGCAACATATATTAAAAAAGCTAGATCAACAGAAAAGGCGATCATTGCAACAGATAAAAACAAATATGTTTTCGAAGTGGATAAAAGAGCCAACAAAGACAATCTTCGTCAAGAGATAACAAAAACATATAAAGTTATTCCTTTAAAAATAAACATCATAAATACACCTGATAAAGTTGTTATGAGAAAAGGTAGAGCTGGAACAAAATCTGGTATCAAAAAAGCTATAGTTACATTAAAAAAAGGCGATAAGATAGACGTTATATAATATAAATATTTAAGATAATAAATTTTAATAAATAAAAACATGAAAAGATATAAACCAACAACACCTTCAAGAAGACATATGGTCATAGTAGAGTACAAAAAAGTACTTACTACAAATGAACCACACAAAGCCTTAACTAAAGGTGTAAAAAGATCTGTAGGTAGAAATAACACAGGTCGTATAACAACAAGACATAAAGGTTCTGGTAACAAAAGGTTATATAGAGATATTGATTTTAAATATGAGAAAAAAAATATCCCCGCAAAAATAGTTTCTGTGGAATATGATCCAAACAGAACAGCTTTTATTTCTCTTGCACAATATGCTGACGGTGCAAAAACATATATTGTTACTCCAAAAGGTATAAAAGTAGGTGATTCATTTGTTGTTTCTGAAAAAGCTGAGGTAAAAATAGCAAACAGAATGATATTGAGAAATATTCCCGTGGGAACTCTTATATATAACGTAGAACTTAAACCAGAAGCAGGAGGAAGAATAGCTCGTTCAGCAGGTAACTATGCTGAGATAGTTGCTCATGATGCTGGATATGCACTTATAAAGATGCCTTCAACTGAGGTACGTCGTATCATAGATACAGCTTGGGCATCTGTTGGTGAAGTGTCAAACGATGAGCATCACCTACAAAATGGAGGTAAAGCAGGTCGTAGTAGATGGTTAGGTATAAGACCTACAGTTCGTGGTACCGCCATGAACCCGGTAGATCACCCACACGGAGGTGGAGAAGGTAGACAAGGACGTGGTCGTCGTCGTGCTATGTCTATATACGGTAAACCTACAGGAAAAGGACAAAAGTCTAGAACTCCTAAGAAATATTCAAACAAGTTTATCGTATCTCGCCGTAAGGTAGGTAAAAGATAGACAGAAAATAATCAAAACCATTACAAACATTGACTAATTACTAATTATTTGTTAAATTTATAACCCATGACACGTTCAATATCAAAAGGCCCATATATAGAAGAAAGGCTACTTAAAAAAATAGCCGGCAAAACTCCAGAGCAAGTGGGGGTTGTTAAAACATGGTATAGAGATTGTGTTATTTCACCTGAGATGGTAGGGTACACTTTTGGAGTACATAACGGAAAAGTTCACGTAGAAGTATCTGCTACAGAAGATATGGTAGGCCACAGACTTGGAGAGTTTTCACCAACACGTAAGTTTACTAGACATGGAGGTAAGATGCAAAAAGAGCAAGATGCTGCTAAAAAACAAGCTGAAATCACTGCTGCAAAAGCTGCTAAAGCCGCTCCAGCTGCTAAGAAAAAATAATTAATTTAATATAAATATAACAACATGAAAGCCATATTAAAAAATTATAGACAATCACCAAGAAAAGTAAGACTAGTTACTGATCTTATTAAAGGTAAAAAAGTTGCAAACGCACTTGATACTTTAAACTTCACAACAAAAAGAGCTGTTCCTGTTGTAAAAAAACTTCTAGAGTCTGCTATAGCTAACGCTGTTCATGCAGGTTTAGTTGCTGATACTTTAAAGATAAAAAACATCACAGTTGATGAAGGTATTGTTTTGAAACGTATGATGCCTAGAGCTCGTGGTGTTGGTGCTCGTATCAACAAAAGAACTTCACATATTCATGTAACATTGAGTATTGTAGACGAAGAAAAAAACAATAAAAAATCAAAAAAAATAAGTAAATAATAACATATGACAAAAATAGTTCACCCATACGCGCATAGATTAGGAATAATAAAGGATTGGAAGTCCCGTTGGTTTTCTGTTAATGCTGATTTTAGATTGAACCTAAAAGGTGATATGATGATGCGTGACTGGCTTACAAAAAATCTTAAAAATCAATACATCGGTCTAGTTGAGATTGAAAGAAACTCAAAAGCTATAAAAGTTCTTATAAACACTTCAAGACCTGGTGTTGTTATAGGTAAAAGTGGTGAAGGTGTTATAAAGATTAAAAACGCCCTAGAAAAAATACTTTTAAAGATAGGAGAAAAAAACCCAAATCTACAAATAGAAGTTGTCGAAATAAAAAACCCAGAAGGGAATGCATCTATAGTTTCTCAAATGATTGCTGAAGGTATAGAAAAACGTCTTCCTTATAGAAGAGTTCTTAAGCAAACTGTAGAGAAAGTGATGGCTGTTAAAGACATCAAAGGTATAAGAATATATCTTGGTGGACGCCTTGCTGGTGCCGACATGGCTAGAAGTGAAGAGATAAAAAGAGGTCGTATACCACTTCAAACAATAAGAGCTGATATAGACTATGCTCGTCATAAAGCACACATGCCTTATGGTGACTTAGGTATAAAAGTTTGGATTTATAAAGGCGATATTTTTAATAAAGCACAAAAATAATAAATAAATAGAAATATATGTTGTTCCCAAAAAAAGTAAAACATCGAAAATGGCAAGTTACTCGACGCAATGCTAAGGTACTTGTTAAAAAAACAGAAACTAGAGGTATCACACTTTCAAATGGTACTTATGGTATTGTTGCTACAACACAAGCACGTATCACTTCAAACCAGATCGAGTCTGCAAGAAAAGTTATCTCAAGAACTCTTGGTAAAACAGGAAGAATCTGGTGTAGAATTTTCCCTGATAGACCTTTTACTAAAAAAGCCGCTGAAGTACCCATGGGTTCTGGAAAAGGAGAGCCTGAAGGTTTTTGTTTTGAAACATATGCTGGACGTGTTTTGTTTGAGATAGATGCACCAACAGAAGCTATAGCAAAAGAAGCCTTCAGAAAAGCAAATTCAAAATTACCTGTTAAAACTAGAATTATAACAAGATAAATTTTAACGAATTTTAAAATAATAAAAAATATATGACAAAAGAATCAAATAGCGATACAACAATAAAAAGTAAAAAAAGAGTATTAACTGGAGTAGTAACATCAGACAAAATGACTGATACTATAACTGTTAAAGTTGATAGATATGTAAAGCTACCAAAGTATAATAAATACGTAACTATTTCTAAAAAGTTTAAAGCACATGATGCTGGAAACACAAAAAAAATAGGTGATAAAGTATCTATTATAGAGTCAGCACCAATATCAAAAGATAAACACTTCACATTAGTTAAATAATATAAATAATTTAAATATAAATATATGGTACAACCAGGATCAATAGTAGCAATAGCAGATAACTCAGGCGGTAAAATAGGCCGAGTTTTCAAAGTACTTGGACATGCTGCAAAAAGATATGCATATTTAGGAGATACAGTTATATTGTCTATACAAAAAGCTGAACCTAGAAAGCAAACTAAAAAGAAAGATGTTCATAAAGCTGTGGTTGTACGTTCAAGACAAGCTTTCAGAAGAAAAGACGGATCATACGTTCGTTTTGATGAAAATGCAGTAGTTCTTATTGACAAAACAAAAGGTGAACCATTGGGAGGACGTATCTTTGGTCCTATACCAAGAGAGATTGCAGAAAGAGGTTATCAAACAATAGCATCTAAAGCCCCAGAAATAGTATAAATATAATAAAAACATATGATAAAAAAAGGACAAATAGTAAAAATTTTAATAGGAAAAGATAAAAACAAAACAGGAAAAGTTTTGCAAGTTTTTGTTAAGCAAGATAAAGTTCTTGTTGAGGGTATAAACCTTAAAAAAACACATATAAAACCTAAAAAGTCAGGTGAAAAAGGTTCAGTTGTAGATGTTGCAACACCTATACATATATCAAACGTAGCAGAAGTTAAATAATATAATAATATAAAATATATGGCTCATAAAACAATAAAAGAAAAAGTAAAAACAACATTTGACACTTTAAAGGGTGATTTCAAATATAAAAATAAACTACAAGCTCCACAGATTAAAAGAGTGGTTGTTACTACAACTATTGGCTCTATAAAAGATCCAAAGAAAAAAGAGTTGATGCTCGATAGAATGACAAAGATTACAGGACAAAAGCCTGTAACTACACTTGCAAAGAAATCAGTTGCTGGTTTTAAACTACGTGCAGGTGATTCATCAGGTTATAAGGTAACTCTAAGAGGTGAAAAAATGTGGGATTTTCTAGAGAAAGTTGTAACTATAGCCCTTCCTCGTACAAAAGACTTTAGAGGTATATCAGCTACAGGTATAGATACTATGGGAAATTTTTCTTTCGGTATAAAAGAGCATACTGTATTTCCAGAAACTACAGATGAAAACATACAAGATGTGTTTAGTTTCGGTGCTACTGTTGTAACAACAAGTAAGACAAAAGAAGAAACAAAAGCTTTATTAGATATGATAGGTTTCTTATTTAAAAAATAATTTTAATATAATACATAAAAGAAAAATAATAATATGGCAAAAAAAGCAATAATACAAAGATCACTAAAAACACCAAAGTTTAAAAGTAGAGTAGTTAGACGATGTTTTATGTGTGGAAGAAAAAGAGGTTATATGAGAGATTTTGATATGTGTCGTATATGTTTCCGTGAAGCTGCAAATGAAGGACTTATCCCAGGTATTAAAAAATCATCATGGTAAAAGGTAAATAATAATAAGTAAATAATATAAAAATATGAATCACGGAATATCACAAATAATAAATAATCTAAAGACTGCAAACATAGCAGGTAAAGAAAAAACAACTTTTGGTTTTTCAAAATTTAGAAAATCAATATTAGACAAATTGTCTGATCTTGGATTTATTTCAAATGTTAAAGTTACAGGAGTGGCACCAATACAATATATAGAAGTATCACTTGTTTATGAAACAGATGGTCGTCCAAAGATTGCTGGAGTACAGCAACTTTCAAAGTATTCAAGAAGAGTTTATGGATCATATAGAGAAGCTCATCAAGTTAAAAATGGATATGGTGCACTTCTTGTATCAACACCAAAAGGTGTTCTTACTGATAGAGAGGTAAGAGCTCAAAAGATAGGTGGAGAGTTTTTATTCAAAATCTGGTAATCATATCTAACAAATTTGGGTTTAAAGACACCCTGCGTAAGCTAAAGATCTTCCACTTTATAAGTTATAAACTGCAAAAGTAGTTAAAGCAAAAAAAATAAAAATATATGTCAAGAATAGGAAAACAAATAACAACAATCCCTCAAGGAACAACAGTATCATTTACAGATAGTGTTTTAACCGTAAAAGGCCCAAAAGGTGAATTAACAAAAAAGTTTCTACCAATCGTAGATGTGGTTATTGAAGGATCAGAAATATCTTTCAAACCAAAACAAAACGATGCTTTCGGAAGATCATTGTGGGGAACATACTCATCACATGCTAAAAACATGATTACTGGTGTAAATACTCCATATGTAAAAAAACTTATACTAGAAGGTGTTGGATATAAAGGTGAAGTGTCAGGTACTACTTTAAAGCTCGCACTTGGATTTTCACATCCAGTAAATGTAGAAATACCAAAAGAAGTTACTGTAACAGTTGAAAAAGGTATATACACATTTACAAGTATAGACAAAGAAGCGGTTGGTTCTTTTTCTGCTAAAATAAGATCACTTAAAAAACCAGAACCATATAAAGGTAAAGGATTTAGATATGATGATGAAATTATTAAGAGAAAACAAGGTAAAAAAGCCGCTTAGTTAAATAAATAAAAGTAATAATAAACATATGAAAAGAATAATTTTATCAAATAGAGACAGAATAAAAAATAGAATCAGAGCTAAAGTAAAAGGAACTGATGAGAGACCTAGACTTACAGTTTTCAAGTCTAATAAATTTACTTATGCACAAATAATAGATGACAATCAAGGAAAAACTTTGGTTGAAGCAAGTAGTGCTGATATGAAGTCTAAAAAAATGGACGCAGCTGTAGAAGTAGGTAAGCTAATTGCCACAAAAGCATTGGCTTCCAAAATAACAAAAGTTGTTTTTGACAGAAATGGATATAAATACACTGGTCGAATACTTGCATTAGCTGAAGCTGCCAGAAGTGCAGGACTAGAATTTTAATTAAATAAAATATATATAAAAATATGACAGATACAAACGACAATACAAACGATATAATAAATACAACTGATGATACTGCAGAGCAAGCTCCTGTTACTGAGGTTATAGCTTCCATTATAGCCGAAGAAATAGAAGCTGCTGTTGAGGCAATGCCAGAACCAGAGGTTGAAACTCCTTCTACAGAAGCTGATCACGTTGCTGAAGTTGTTGAGGTTGAAGAAGCTCCAGTTGTCTCACCTACACCTGCATCAGCCCCAGTTGAAGCTTCAAAAACTTTTACTAAAAACGAAAGACCGCAAAGAGGTGGTCCAAGACGTGGTGGAGACAATAGAGGTCCTCGAAGAGAAGCTAAACCAAAACCTGAGTTTGATCAAAAGATTGTGGCTATAAGAAGAGTAACTCGTGTTACTTCAGGAGGTAGAAAGTTCTCTTTTGCTGTTGCTGTTATTGCGGGAGACAAAAAAGGTAGAATAGGTTTTGGTACAGGAAAAGGTCTTGACACTGCCATGGCAGTTGATAAAGCTTATAAAAAAGCTAAAGCTAACATGATAAGACTTCCACTTACAAAAACAGGCACTATACCACATGAAGTATCGGCCAAGTATTCATCAGCTCAAGTTGAACTAAGACCTGCTCCAGGGAAGGGAGTTGTTGCTGGATCATCTGTTCGTGACGTTATCGAGATCGCTGGTATAAAAGACGTTATCGGAAAATTAAGATCAGGTACAAAAAACCGTATGAATAACGCTAAAGTTGTTATCAAGGCATTGTCTACTTTATCAGCAAACAAAAAAATCAAACATACAAAATAATATTTTGTTATAATAAAATAAATATATGCAATTACACACATTAAAAAGAAAAACACAAAGACAAACTAAACAACAAGTTGGTCGTGGAAGTAAAAGAGGTAAAACTTCAGGACGTGGACAAAAAGGTCAAACATCACGTGCTGGTCGTAAGCTACGTCCAGAGATAAGAGAGGTTATCAAAAAGATACCTAAACTTCGCGGTCGTGGTAAAAATATAAACAAATCTTTTGAAATAAAGCCTGTTGTATTAAATTTGCTAGCCTTTACTGAAATCGAAGCTGGTACAGTTCTTACACCACAAAAACTTGTAGACTTAAAAATGGTTAAACTATTGAAAGGTAAAGTTCCTAAAGTTAAAATTTTATCAAATGGAGAAATTACAAATTCATTAACATTTAAAAAATTTACAATCTCAAAAGCGGCTATTGAAAAAATAGAGAAAGCTGGAGGTAAAGTATATGTTAAATAAAATATATGTTAAATAAAATCAAAGCAATATTTTTAGACAAAACTATAAGAAACAGAATATTATTTGTTTTAGGTATATTGGTAGTTTTCAGAGCTTTATCGGTTATACCTGTTCCTGGTGTTAATGTACAAGCTATAAAAGCCCTTGTTGACGGTAACACTTTTTTTCAAGTATTAAACCTATTTTCAGGCGGTGGTTTGTCTGCCCTATCTATACTTATGCTTGGAGTTGGTCCATATATCACAGCATCTATTATTATACAGTTGTTAACTATGGTTTTTCCAGCCATGAAAGAGCTACAGCAAGAAGAAGGTGCTGCTGGTAGAAAAAAACTTTCACAGTATTCAAGATTGTTGGCTATACCTGCCGGCTTTATACAGACTTTCGGCATCGTGACTCTTATAACAAGACAGTCACCTGAAGTTTTTGGATCAATGACAACTTTTGGTTTTATTCAAATATCTATTATAGTTGTTGCTTCCTCCATGTTGCTTATGTGGATAGGAGAAAGACTTACAGAATACGGTGTAGGAAACGGTATATCTATGATTATTACTGCAGGTATTATAGCGTCTTTACCTCAAACTTTTTCAAGAATATTATCAACTTATGATTCAACCCAATTACCACTTTTTGTATTTCTAGGTATATTTGCTTTGATTATAATAGCTTTGATTATTTACATAACAGAAGCAGAAAGACCTATTGAAGTTAACTATGCAAGACAAGCCAGATCACTTTCTACACAAGGTGCTACAGGTTCACATAAAACATATCTTCCTATAAAGCTAAATCAGGCAGGAGTTATGCCTATTATATTTGCTGTAACTTTACTAACATTTCCATCTTTTATTGGAACTATATTAAGTGGTTTTTCAAATGAAATAGCTCAAAACATAGGTAGATTTATAACATTATGGTCACAAGATCAGCTAGTTTACGGAATAATATATTTTATTTTAGTATTTTTATTCACATATTTTTATACAGCTGTAACTTTTGATCCAAAGCTAATGTCAGAAAACTTACAAAAACAAGGTGCATTTATATCAGGTATAAGACCAGGTGATTCTACTATGAATTATTTATCTTCTATAGTAACAAGAACAACTTTTATAGGTGCAATTTTCTTAGCTTTTATAGCTGTTTTACCAAACATAGTTCAGGCTTATACAAATATAGTAACCATAAGTATAGGAGGTACAAGTTTACTTATTGTTATATCAACTCTTATAGATGTTATAAAGAAAATAAACGCACAGATAAGTATGAGAGAATATTAGTCAGAAATATTGTACAATAGGGTTATGAATCAAACATCAATAATATTTATAGGAAGATCAGGTTGTGGAAAAGGTACACAGTCTGGTCTTTTGATTGATTATTTTAAAAATCAAAACATAGAAACTTTATATCTTAGTACAGGCAATGAGTTTAGAAAACTTATAGCTGAGGGGAATAATTTTACTTCAAAAAAAGTTGATCAGATTTATGATGAAGGCGGCAGACATCCTGACTTTTTATGTATAACCATACTTGGAAACTTTTTTAAAAATAATTTTGACCCCAACAAAAATATGATTATGGACGGGGGATTAAGATCTTTAAACGAAGCCCTGACTGTTGCTGATATCTTTGATTTTTATGAAATAAAAGATGCTAAAGTTTTTTACCTAGATGTAGGTCATGAATGGTCAGTTGAGAAAATGAAAAATCGCAATAGAGATGATGATAATGCGGAGATATTTGAAGCTAAGAAAAAATGGTATGAGGATGAAGTTATTCCAGCCATAGAATATCTTGAGAAAAATCCAAGATTTAAATTTTATAAAATAAACGGCGAACAAGATATACAAAAAGTTCATGAGGATGTAGTTTCAAAAATTTAAAATGTCTAAAATAAATATATATACAGAAAAAGAAATAGAGATTTTACATGAAGGAGGTAAGATTTTGTATACTATAATACACACAGTAAAAGAGCTTGCAGTAGAAGGTGTTTCCACTAAGGATTTGGATGATAAAGCAAAAGAAATGTGTGCCGAACATGATGTTATACCAGCTTTTTTAAACTATACACCAGGTGGCGCACCTAGGCCTTTTCCAGGAGCTATGTGTATATCGGTAAACCATGAAGTTGTTCATGGTATACCAAATGAAAAACCTCGCATACTTAAAAAAGGTGATGTTGTAACGCTGGATATGGGTTTAAAGCATAAAGATATGTTTACAGACTCTGCTATAACCATGGTTGTAGGTGGATCAGAATATAACAAGATAGGTCAAGAGATGATAGACGTTGCCACACGAGCTTTATATACTGCTATAGACATGATAAAACCAGGAGTTAGAACAGGAGATATAGGTCAAGCTATAGAAGATATAGTAAAGAAAAATAAGGGGGCAAAATTTAAAATACCTACAATCCTTGGAGGGCATGGCATAGGTCATGGTATACATGAAGATCCTTTTATACCAAACTTTGGAAAAAGTGGTGAAGGTGTTATTTTGCGCGAGGGAAATGTTATCGCCATAGAACCTATACTTACAGAAAAATCTACCGCAATGAATCAGTTATCTGATGGATATACTTTTGTAACTCAAGACAAAAGTTTGGCTGTTCATGTTGAACATACTGTTGTTGTGACTCGAAACGGATGTGAAATCATAACTACTGTACAAAGCTACTGTATAAAAAAAGAGCCTCTCCGTGACAAATATGGTGGTTTGTAGACACAAAGAGGCTTCAGGTTGTGACCGGAGTCATATTTCTTCACCTCCTTGTGATCGATCTTCTGCAGGCAGAAGTATTATACACACAATGAGCACGATGAAATCTCCGATAGATTTTAATGTGTTCATGACATTTTTTATTTTACTCTTATGTAAAAAAATGTCAAATCCTACACATTTTCTGATATAATAATATCAACAATGCAACAAAATAATTTAGAACAATTAGGGCAAGAAAATAATACAGCTCAAAAAACAGAAAATTTTTCTGATAATAAAACTTTTGCATCTATAGAGGAAGAGTTGGAGTATCTCCGTGGTGAAATAAAAAAAAATCAAGAAAAAAATGGAGAACAGTTTGAACAGGATCAGATTATAACTCAAGAGATAAAAACGTATCATGAAGAAACAGGCAGGGATTTGCTACATGAATCATATATACAACCCGATGCAAAAAGGGAAGAGATAGTTCTAAACCTGGCCCCAGAATCACATGACAAAAACATGGAAGAATATTGGACTTTGATGAATAAAAACGGTATATACAATGCTTTAAATATTATAAAAAATAATAATAATTCACATTTAGAAGATGATTTCCACAGATTTTTAGTGGAATACATAAAATCTGGTTTACAGATTAAAAACTTGAAAGAAAATGACCCTATAGACAAAAGTATAAAACAAACACTTTATCAAGTTTCTTTACCTGATTTTAAACAAAAAGATTCCAATCAGAAACCGCTAAAAGAGTTGCTGTCTGTGATGGAACAATTTTATCTTGGTATGTCGTCCATTGCTGAGGCTGGAAAAAAGTTTGGTGACAGTAAAAACAATATGACTATAGAACTTGCTATAGGTGAAGGAAGTCAAGAATTTATTTTTTATGTTTCAGTTCCTAGTGATAAAAATGATTTATTTGAAAAACATATATTGTCAATATTTCCAGAGGCTAAAATAGAAATAGAGCATAATGATTATAATATTTTTAATGAAGACGGTGTTTCTCTTGGTTCTGTTGCCTCATTTGCAAAACAAGATATATATCCCATAAAAACATATGAAGAATTTGATGCTGATCCTATAAATACCATATTAAATTCTTTATCAAAAATACAAAAAGATGGCGAAGGTGCTTCTGTACAAATTATATTTAATAATGTTGGTGATTATTATCAAAAACTCTATAGAAAAGCACTCGACGATGTTTTGAAGGGTGAAAATCTTAAAAAAACTACAGATATACGTCATACAATATGGGGTCAATTTTCAAAAGTTGCAGCCGAAATAGGTAAAGAAGTAGTTGATAGTGCGTTATCTGCTGAAAATAAAAAAGATGAAGAAAAAGCGAAATACATAGATCAAATAGCAGTTGAGCAAATAAAAAATAAAATATCAACTCCTATTATAGAGACAAATATAAGATTAATTGTTTCAGCTAAAAACAGAGAAAGAGCTGAAAATATATTGTCTGATTTGGAATCATCTTTCAATCAATTTACTAATGCTTTAGGAAATAGTTTTAAATGGAATAGAGTTAAAGAAAATAAATTAAAAGAATTATTTCATCAATTTATTTTTAGACTTTTTGATCGAGATCAAGTTTTACCAGTTTCTATAAAAGAGATATCTACAGTTATGCATTTTCCTATGGCTACACAGTCAAACTTTTCACCACAGTTAAAACAAACAACTGCAGCAACAGCTCCAGCACCACTGGACATACCGCATAAAAATGAAGGAGTTTTTCTGGGTAAAAATATTCATAGAAATATAGAACAAGATGTATACATGACACCTGAAGACAGATTGCGTCATATGTATGTTATAGGTCAAACAGGAACAGGTAAGTCTACTATACTCAGAAACCTTATAGTTCAAGATATAAAAAATGGTGACGGAGTTTGCTTTATTGATCCACATGGAAGTGATGTGCAAGATATATTGTCAAAAATACCAAAAGAAAGATATGATGATGTGATTTATTTTGATCCGGGATACACAGACAGACCGATGTCACTCAACATGCTCGAATACGATCACTCAAATCCAGAGCAAAAAACTTTTGTAGTTAACGAGTTGTTTAGTATTTTTCAAAAACTATATGAAGGATCACCTGAGTCTATGGGGCCTATGTTTGAGCAATATTTTAGAAATGCAACCATGCTTGTTATGGATGATCCAGATAGTGGATGTACACTTCTTGACATATCAAGAGTTATGGCGGTTAAAAGTTTTCGTGATATGAAAATAGCTAACTGTAAAAATCCTATAGTTAAACAGTTTTGGACAGAGATAGCGGAGAAAACTTCCGGCGAGTCAGGTCTTGCTAACATGATTCCTTATATCACTTCAAAGTTTGATGTTTTTTCTGCAAATGAAATCGTGCGGCCAATCATAGCTCAAGAAAAGTCTTCTTTTAACTTTCGTGAGATCATGGATAGTAAAAAAATACTTTTAGTAAATCTTTCCAAAGGAAGGCTAGGGGATATAAACTCAAACCTTATAGGTCTAATTATGGTTGGAAAAATACTTATGGCGGCATTGTCCCGTGTGGACTCTTTTGGAAAAGATATGCCACCATTTTACCTATATATAGATGAATTTCAAAACATAACAACACCATCCATATCAACTATACTTTCTGAAGCTCGTAAATATAAACTATCTCTCACAGTTGCGCATCAGTTTATAGCACAGCTTGATGAGAAAATAAAAGCATCTGTTTTTGGAAACGTTGGAAATATGGTTGTATACAGAACAGGATCTGAAGATGCTGAATTTTTACAAAAACAATTTGAACCTGTTTTTGAAGCAAAGGATATTATGAATATTGATAACTTGAACGCATATATAAAAATGTTGTCTCACGGAAAACCAACTAAACCTTTTAATATAAGAGTTGATCATATGCCAAAAGGGAATATGGACATTATAGATTCTCTAAAGGAGTTGTCTTATTTAAAATATGGTAAAGATAGAAATCAAATAATAGATGAAATAGATGCCAAGTTCTCTTCTGATAAACCTAAACCAAAGCCCGTGGCAGATTTGAGTGCTTTTGGGCTGTAGAATTTGACACATAAAATATTTTTGTTAGAATACAAGTTACACATTGACGCGCGGAAAGGCCCAGCCAGCTTGCAGCCTTATTTTTAAGGAAGTTGCAAATGAGAGAGTGCCGCCTCTCCAATGTGGTTTAAAGAATCTCCTTTATTTTTAAGGAGGTTTTTTAATGTACTGCTTTTCTTTGGACTAGATTCATAATGAGTTACAACAAAATAACCATTTATTCTATTTGCACCTATTGTTAAAAAATGTGTAGTATTAGGAATCAATTTTATAAGATTTATTTTGTCTATATTTCTTTCAACGTTTTTTATAACATAATCCCAATTATTCGCATTTATGATTAAATTTTCAATAACAATTTCTCCATGACTATTCTCTATTTTTGCAATAATATTTTTATGTAATATTAAAGATCTTCGTTTGCCATCATTTGATACAAAATCTGGCAATAGTGACAAAGTACATATTTTTAAATCATGTTTTATCATAGAATACAATTTGTATTTATAATAATTTTCCACAGTATTTAATTCTCTAATAGGTTTACTTATAAATCTTGATTTTTTGTTATTATTTTTACTATTTTTCATATCTACATCCTACATGCTCGTATATGAATAAAAATAAAAGAAATTATAAAGATTTAAAGTATTAAATACTTTTACCTGTATATGTATAAAAAGATTTATAAAGAAACTACTTCACACTCTCGAACAACTCTTCAATACCTATTTTTTCTCTAGCAGAATATTTTATTATTTTTTTTCCTTCAAAAGCTTTTTCTATATCAGCTATTGCTTTAAAGATTTCATTTTGTTTTAACTTATCAAACTTGTTAGCTATTATGACTATATCTTTTTTTTGCTCATTTAAAAAATTATAAAAATGTATATCATCAACTGTTGGTCCAACATTAGCGTCTATTATTAAAACAACTTTTTTTGTGTTTGTGTTTTCGCTTGTAAAATACCATTCTATGATACGAGCGATTTTATCTCTTTGACTATGGGATCCTCGTGCAAATCCATAACCAGGAAGATCGACCAGATAAAATTCTTCATTGATCAAATAAAAATTTGCCTCAGCTGTAAACCCCGGGGTACTTGATGAGCGTGCAAGTTTATTTCTACCTGTTAATGAATTTATAACAGAAGACTTGCCGACATTAGATCTGCCTATAAAAGCTATCTCATCCAACTTTTCTACAGGTAATCCTGTGTCATGAACTGCACCTTTTATGAAGGTGGCTGATTTGATTAATTGAGGGTTGGTCATAATTTTATTTTACTACGTTTGGACTCGGTCCTTACAGGACCAGTTGAGGTTTTATATTTTTTCGAATTTTTCAAATTCTCAAAAATCCATAAAACCTTTTCGAGCCCCGCACGAAAGTGCCATTTGGCACTTTCTCTTCGTTGTATAAAAACCTCTGGTTTTTATTGTGCCTCAGGCGGGACTCGAACCCGCACGACATTGCTGTCAAAAGATTTTAAGTCTTTCGTGTCTACCATTCCACCACCAAGGCGTATTTATGCTTTTTTTAAAATAGCGTGAGGCGTAGGCCGGATTTGAACCGGCGAATATCAGTTTTGCAAACTGCCGCGTTAGACCACTTCGCCACTACGCCATTCTTGTATTTATAACATATTTTTATATATATTTCTACTATATAATAATATACAAGATTTTTGTGTATTATGGTATAATATCAATATGTCAACAGATATAAGTTTTGAGGAAAATAGATATCAAGTAAAATCAAGAGCTATTTTAGGGGAAGCAAAATCTCCAGCTATGATTAATTTTCTTATTAAAAAAGGTTTTGTAAAAACAGAAAAAACCGCACATGTCTTATTGATAGCGATAACTATTTTATTTTTTCTCACGTCAATACTTATATTTGCCTTTTTTGTTTTCGATATAAATATAGGTAAAAATAATACACAATTAACCCCAGAGCAAATACAACAAAATAAAGAAAGGATACAAGAAATAAGAAAACAGAGAGAATTAAATAGTTAAACTATTAAAATATGAAAAACAAAAATAAAGGATTTACTCTTATAGAACTGCTGGTTGTAATATCAATAATATCATTGTTATCGAGTATAGTTTTAGCTTCTATAAAAAGAGTAAGGGAAAATGCTCAGATAACCAAAACTGTAAGTGAGATGAAGAGTTTGCAGACTGCACTTGAGTTGTATAAAAATAAATTTGGAGTATATCCAGGGGTTATTGGTACAATATATACTACAAATGAGTTTATGGATGGGGGTGGAAATTTTATTGACAAAATAATAGATTATGGATTAGGTACCCAGAGCCTTCAGTATCTTTTAGAGACCTATCTATCAACATTTTTACCAAAAATTCCTACACCTCCAAATAATTCTGATTATTATATAGGATATTTACGTCCTTTAAATAATGTTAACACTTATTATGTATGCAATAGACAAAAAATAAATAATTATTTTATTTATTTTTATACAAGCACAAGAAAAATAAATCTACCTATTTTAGAACAAGTTTTTAATGGAACTAATCCTATTACTATGACAACTATAAATCCAGTTGAAGAGAGTGCTTTCAATGAAAGTCAAAGAAGAATATACTGTATCTCAATGTAATTTTTTAAATCCTTATATGATCTCAAAAATCTCTTGTCTATGTTTCTCGCCTTTATCTATTTCAAAATTTAAAAATGGGAGTATACCAACTCTTGTTTTTTTCTTTATATCGTCTCTTATTTCAGAAACGTTTCTCATTAAAAAATCAATCACTGCATTTTCTTGAGACTCAGGTAAAACAGAAACACGTACAGTAACATTATTACTTCTATCTGCTTGATCTATAGACGTTATTGTTATTAAAGATTGTCCGCCTGAGTTACGTGATATATATTCGTCTATAGTTTTTCTAAAGATTGATTCAGCTCTACCCTTAGTAACTCTTTTATCTCTATGATTATTTTCTTTTTTCATATTTTTATTTAAATTATTTTTCTATTATTGAAAATCCTGATATTGTATCTCCTATAGCTATTTCTATTTTGGCTTCTATCATAAGACCACATTCTGTATCCATTTCTACAGTTTTAACTTGAGATCTAGCATGTTGCAACTCAACTATTTCTCCACGACCTATTTCATTATCTCTTCTCATTATTTTTATTTTATCTCCCAAGTTTATACGTCCTGTTTCAACACGTCCACCCAAAACCTGTTTAGTTTTATTTGCATTGAAAATCTTAAGAACTTTAAGTGTTCCATGACTTTCTTCTTCCAATATCTTAGGTGCTTTTGTTTTAGCCTCATTTTCTAACCATTCTGAAAGTTTATATATAATATCAAAATTTTCTATTTTTAATCCAAGTTGATTTGCTAAGTTTTTTGCAACATTATCTATTTTCGTGTTGTATCCAATTATAACTGAATCTTTAGATCCTTGTGCTAGTTTTACATCATTTTCGTTTATATCTCCGGTCTCAGCTCTTATTATTTTTAAGTTAATATTTTCAAATTTTATTTTAGATATTTCTTGTTTAACTGCATCAAGAGTTCCTATAGAATCTGTTTTTAAAACAATAGGTAATGTCCAACTTTTATCAACTTCAAGTCCGTATAAAGCTTTTATATTTGTAGGTATTTTTAAATCAATTTTTTCTTTATTGTCAGCTTTATTGATTTCATTTTCCAAAGTTATCATTTTCTTTTGCTCTTCTGCTAAAAGTTCAGCTGTATTTTTATCTTCACACATTATGCATATATCGCCAACACTTGGTGTGTCTACCCAACCTATAAGCTTTACAGGCTGTCCTGGCTCAAAAGTTTTTTGTGACTTGCCTTCAAAGTTTTCAACTATACGAACAGGGGATATAACTCCTCCTGAAACTATAAAAGATCCAACCTTTAAAGTTCCATTTTTAACTATCATTGTTGCATGTATGCCACGAACTTTATCTCTTCCTGATTCTATAACTATACATTCAGCTGGAACATCATAAGCTGCTTTTATATCAGCAACTTCTGACATAAGCATAATCATATCCAAAAGATCATCAACACCGTTTCCTGTTTTACCTGAAAAAGGTATAAAAGAAATATCACCACCATAACCTTCGACAAATATATTATTTTCAGCTAAAGATTGTTTTGTTTTTTCTATATCACTTCCAGGTTTGTCCATCTTAGAAATACCTATGAAAAAAGGAGTATTTGCATCTGTTATTGATTTTAAGGCGTCTAAAGTCTGAGGCTTAACACCGTCCTCTGCTGAAACTATAAGTATGGCTATATCAGCTGAAACAGCTCCTCTGTCTCTCATACTTGTAAAAGACTCATGTCCAGGAGTGTCCAAGAAAGTTATTTTTCCATCACCGTGCTTTATTTCATAGGCGGACATCTTTTGTGTTATACCTCCAACTTCACGATCGGCTATATTTGATTTTCTTATATAGTCCAAAAGAGTTGATTTACCATGGTCAACATGTCCCATTATTATAACAACAGGATTTTTTTGTCTTATATCTAAACCGTTTAAAACTTGTATTTTTTTAATCAAATTATTTGATTTTCCACTTATACGTGTTTTAAGTGTTGGAGCTTGTTTAACTTTTTTTACTCTAGGTCTTTTATAATAAGGTATATATTCATCTTTAGATGAAACTTCTTTTTTTATAAAAGTTTTTTTAGGAATATCTTTCTTTTTATTTGCAAAAGTTTTTGCAAATGCTATACCTCTTTCTTCTATTTTCTTTTTTTCTTCCTCTTTTTTTTGTATTTCTACTTTCTCTTCTTTTGTTATAACTTTTGATTTAAAAATAGTAGGCGAGTATTTTGGTATAGACTTATGCTCTATTTTTATTTCTTCAGGTTTTGTATTTTCATTATCAACATCAACAATTTTATTTTTATTTTCATAAAATTTTGATGCATTTTCAAGCCAATTATTTTTATCTTCGGTTTTATTTGATTTTTTTTCTTCAGCTTCTTTACTAACAGCAAAAGTTCTAGAACTGTTTCTAGGTTCTATTGACGGGATTTTTTTAACTTTAGTTTTATTTTTAGTTGTCTTTTCTTCCTCTTTTTTTGTCTCTGGTTCAGGATCAGAGAAAATATTGCCAAAAGCGTTGCCAAAAACTCCTCCAAATGCACTATCTTCGTTTTGATTTTTATCACTTATCATAGTATATTAAATATACACTTTTTTCAAAAAAATACAATATTATCAATATGTTTTCAGCATTAAACACATTTATCAAAACAAAGAAGAAATACTTTGATTATGCATCTCAAACACCTGTTGATGTTAGGGTTTTAGATGTGTTAAAGAAAACATCAAATATTTTTTTTCACAATCCAGGTTCTTTGTATAGCAGTGGTGTTATTGCAGAAAAAAAACTGAAAGAATCAAAAATAAAAATAGCCTCTATTTTATCAAATGTGTCTAAAAACTCAGTTCATGTTGACGAGATAGTTTTTACTAGTGGAGGTACAGAGTCCAACAATATAGCAATACAAGGTGTTGTAGATAAATGGTATGAAATACATAACTATGATTATACAGAAAAACCTCATATTATTATTTCAGCATTTGAGCATCCATCAGTTAATAACGTTGTTGAAAATTTATATAAAAAAGGAAAAACAACTTTTTCAAAAATAAAAATCAACAAAGAAGGTATTGTTGATTTATTGGAACTTAAAGATCAATTAAATAAACATAAAAATACTATTTTAGTTTCTATTATGTTGGTAAATAATGAGATAGGGGCTATACAGCCTATTCGTGACATTGCCTCAATTATCAGAAAAAATAGAGTTAAAGATATGTATCCATTATTTCATAGTGATGCATGTCAGGCTATAAATTATTTAGATATATCTATTGAAAAACTTGGTGTTGACCTGATGACATATGATGCTTCAAAGTTTTATGGTCCAAAGGGTATAGGTTTTTTGTATATAAAAAGGAAGACACCTATAAATCCAATATATTTTGGAGGAGATCAAGAGTTTGCTATGAGGCCTGGGACAGAAAATCTTCCCGCTATATTGGGTATGGTTAAGGCTTTTGAAATTGTAAATATTAATAAAACAAAAGAGATTGAGAGGATATATAAAATGCAACAGTATATTTTTAAAAAAGTTTTAAAAATGAAAAATGTTTTAATAAACGGATCAATTGATAGAGAAAAAAGAATAGTAAATAATATAAACATTTGTTTTCCAGGACAAGACTCAGAGTTTTTGCTTTTTAAACTAGACAAGTTAGGATATGAAGTATCGACTGGTACAACTTGTCAAAATAAAAAAGAAGATTCAAAATCTGTTTCAGTTGAAGCCTTGGAAAATAATTGTGAAAGTTCAAGTCTTAGAATATCTTTAGGGAGATACACTGATATGAAAGATGTTAAGGGTTTAATAAGGGCTTTAAAAAAAATAAAACATACTATTCGTTAACTCCTTGGTTCGGAAACAAAAGTGTTTAGACTTTTGTTTCTCTCACTCTATGTCGTTAATGAAAACAAAATCCCCAAACTTAGATTCTAAGTTTGGGGATATGGTAATAGACAGAAGTCAAAATCATCTTTTTCTTGTAAAGAATAGCGCACAGGTGCCAAGTAGTACAAGAAGAGTGGAGCTTGTTTCTGGGATATTTGTGTTTACAAACAGTGATCCTTGCATGATTTTTTGAGGTGTGTAGGATACATATTCATCTAAAGGTCTAAATTGTTCAAAAAAGTAATTCATGTCTAGAGACTCTAATGATCCAGATGGGGAAAAACTAATCTCGACTATATCCAAATAGCCGACGATTGTGGTTACCCCAGAAAAGTATCCTACAACAGGACTTTTGTAGGATAGTTGAAAACCAGGTATTGGATATTCAACTCCTTCTTGAAAAAAAATACTCTCAACACCAGTATATTGTCTGGCGGTCAAAGGTGCCGAAGCTGCATATGCATCGGCAAAGCTTATTTGCCAGATTTCAGGGCCGGTGTCATATAGTTTTTCAAACTGAATACTGACAACGTTGTCAACAACGGACGAGGTTATTGTAAACCCATCTTCAGTTGATACGGTACGGTCAAGAACAATAGATCTTGTGTTACCGGTGTATGAAAAACTCCCAGTCGTTGCAGCGCTCGCTTTTGGCAAACATAGCAACGTGAATATTAATAAACAAATAATCTTAACTAACGTTTTCATGATTTGTTATAGTTCGTGTTTTGTGGCATTTTGCCTACATTGGCAATTATACTATAACACCATCTACACAAAAAAGTCAAGGGGTCGTAAGGTTTGTTACAATGGCTCAATACCTTCGAAAAATTCACACATATACGATCAAAAACCTAATAGAATAAAATTATAATTTCTTAGAAAACATTTTCTCAATCACCGATCTATGCTAAACTCAAGTTTATGCAAACATCAATCGAAAATAAAAGACATTCCCTGGCACATGTATTAGCCGGAGCCATACTTAAGCTTTTTCCTGATGCTTTGATGACGATTGGTCCTGCAGTCGAGAACGGTTTTTATTATGATATAGATTTTCCTTCAAACGCACCAAAAGAGGAAGATTTTGAGAAAATTCAAGATGAGATGAAAAAAGTTTTGAAAGCCTGGTCAACATCAGAGCAGAGTTTTATTCAACAAAAAGTTACTGAGGCTGAGGCTCGAGATTTTTTCAAAAATAATCCTTACAAACTAGAGCTTATACAAGGTGTAGTTGATCGTGGTGAAGAGATAACTTTTTATGTATCAGGAAAAGGAACTGATTATGAGTTTACAGATCTTTGTCGCGGAGGGCATGTTGAAAACACGAAAGAGATAGATGAAGATTCTTTTATGTTAGATAAGATCGCTGGTGCATATTGGAGAGGTGATGAGAAAAATAAGATGCTTGTGCGTATTTATGGTTTAGCATTTGAGACAGGAGAGGGGTTGGATTTGTTTGTGCACAACCGTGAGGAGGCAAAAAAGAGGGATCATAGAAAACTAGGAAAAGAGTTAAAACTTTTTACTATCTCTGATCTTGTTGGTTCAGGACTTCCTTTATTTCAACCTAAAGGTGCAGTACTCCGACAAGAGTTAGAGAAGTATCTTTGGTCAATGCATAAGGATAAAGGTTATCAAAGGGTATGGACTCCTCATTTGGCTAAAGCCCAACTGTATGAAGTATCAGGACATGGTCAACATTATCTTGATGATATGTTCTCAGTACATGGGGGAACCTCAAAAGAAGATTTTTATTTGAAACCTATGAACTGTCCTCATCACTATCAACTATTTTTAGACAATCAATTC
This sequence comes from Minisyncoccia bacterium, assembly GCA_041752275.1. Classification (GTDB taxonomy): domain Bacteria; phylum Patescibacteriota; class Minisyncoccia; order Phycocordibacterales; family CAIZLB01; genus CAIZLB01. The sequence goes on from JBGSHK010000019.1 coordinate 31,919, forward strand.
TCATATAGAGATATGCCTATCAAATATTTTGAACCGGCAACTATTTATCGTGATGAAAAAACAGGACAGCTTGCAGGACTTACTCGTGTTCGTGCGATCACTCAAGATGATGGACATCTTTTTGTTCGTTCATCTCAGATTAAAGAAGAGGTAAATATTATTGTGGATATTATTAAACAATTTTACACAACAATGAATATGATTGATGGATATTGGGTTCGTCTATCGACACGAGGTGATGATAAGACTGGATATCTTGGATCAGATGAAGTTTGGGAGACTGCAGAAAGTGCCTTGAAAAACATCTGTGATGAAAATAACTTGCCATATAAAGAAGGTAAAAATGAAGCAGCTTTTTATGGTCCAAAATTAGACTTTATGTTTAAAGATGCGATTGGACGTGAGTGGCAATTGGCTACAATACAGCTTGATTTCAATGCACCAGAGAGATTTGATCTATCGTTTGTAAATGAGAAAGGTGAGAATGAAAGACCTGTTGTTATACACCGTGCCATCTCTGGATCAGTCGAGCGATTTTTAGGTGTTGCAATAGAACATTTTGCCGGTGCATTTCCACTATGGCTGTCACCAGTTCAACTAAAGATAGTGCCGATAGGTGAGCGTCAGTTAGACTTTGCACATGATTTATTTAAGAAAATAATCAAGACAGATATAAGGGTTGAGATAGACCAAAGCAATGAAGGTCTTGGTAAAAAAGTTCGCGCATCAAAAGTTGAGAAGATTCCTTACTTGGTTGTTGTAGGAGATAAAGAGATGGAATCAAACACTTTTTCACTAGAAGGAAGAGGGGATGAGAAAGTGACAGGATTGAGTTATGAGGAGATGATAAAGTTTTTAGAGGATAAGATAGGGAGTAAGAGCTTGTAAATTAGTTTTCTATAAATGTTTTTTAAAAAATAGTTTTTTTACTATTTCATTTACAAATAAATATCCAATCACAATTGATATTAAAGTAATAAATTGATTTAATGTTAAAGGTACAAGGTGGAATAAATTACCAAAACTAGTAAATGGTAATATGCCGGCTATGAAATAACATGTTATCAATCCAAATTTTAACAATTTAGATATTTTTGGTGCTTTAAATATAGAAAATTCTGACCTCAAAGAGTAAACAAGGGTTAATTCAGCAAATACTGAAAACACAAACCAACCCGTTCTAAGTACTGTAATATCATAATCTTTGAAGAAGTAAAATAAAACAAAGTCAAATAAAGAACTGACCAAAGCAAAAGCTAATATCAATTTAAAAAATCTTTTTATTTCAATTCGAATTGGTTTTTTTGTTAATTCAGCAGATATTCGATCTGATATCAAAAGTATTAAAGGTAAATCCGTTAGTAGATTGTTCAATAGTATTTGTATAGGTAACATCGGTACTTGTTGCCAAAATATAACCACTGCCGTCAATGAAAACAAAGTTCCTATATTTCCAGTTAAAGTACATATAAGATATGTTCTTATTTTTACAAAAGCTTCACGGCTTATTCTAACGGCTTCAACTATAGGACTCAGACTCTTTTCAAGAAGAATAACATCTCCAGATTGTCTTGCGATATCAGAGCCATTACTTACAACAAAGCCTATGTCAGCACGTCTTAGTGCAAGCGCGTCGTTTATACCTTCACCCATAAATCCAACAACTCCATGATTCAAATGTTTATCTATAAGAATGGATTTTTGTTCCGGTTTACATTTTGCATATACAAAATAGTTTTCAATCAATTCATCTTTAGAATCAATATAATTTTCCATTGAATAGCACAGATTTTTTCCTTTATTTGGATTTAAAATATTTCCAATATATTTTGCAACTTCTGAACTGTCTCCAGTTATAACTTTTACATTTACTTTTAAATCATCTTCAAGGGTGTGATATGTTTCAATTGCATCAACTTTTAACGGATCTTCAAATGTAATTATTCCCTCGAGTTTATATTTTGAATCTCCTATGTTTTTTGACGCAATAGCTAAAACTCTCATACCAAGGGACTCATATTCAGTACATTGTTTAATAAATAAATCTTTATTTTCATAATCTGTTGCTTCTATGACATCTGTATACTGCCCTCTTGCAACTTCTTTGTTTTCAAATTCAAATATTTCATATCCACGTTTTGATTGAAAAGGTGTCACTTTCAACTCTATTGATTTAGTGTCAGTACCAAGTTTGTTTTTAATAGCAAGATCAAACACCTCAGACATGGGTGTTTTTTCATAAACCCCGTTTGACATGGTAAGTAAAATACTTTGCAGACTTCCATTTCCCATATTTACAATATCTTTCACCTTTAAACTATTTTCAGTAAGTGTACCTGTTTTGTCAGTAAAGAAATAATTCATAGTTCCAAGATTTTCAAGCACTGATAGTTTTTTAACTATTATTTTTTGTCTAGAAAGAATTAAAGCTTCGCGTGTTAAAATAATAGTTATAACCAAAGGTAATGATTCAGGTACAACTCCAATAAGCATTGATATAGAATACAAAATATATTCAGTAAATTGCATTTCTTGTGTAAATAAAACATTTATTCCAAACACTAATACCAAACAAATAATAGTCACTATAACAATAGTTTTACTAATTGTTTTTATAAATTTTTCAAAACTATTACTTTTTTTTGTTTCAGATATTTGTTTAGCATATTTCATGAGAGAATTTTCGCCGCCAACTGCTACAACTTGCCCTGTA
>JBGSHK010000020.1:0-1670 GCA_041752275.1 Minisyncoccia bacterium
GGATGGTTTCTTCCCAGACCGGTCAATGTTTAACACTGTTCTTCTACACACCGGACTTTACGCGAAAGACGATGCATCAGGACGCTGGAGCTATGTCCATGAGCAGTCGTTAAAGGACCCTGGACTCAAGCATGTTTGGGGAGGGCTCAGGCGATTCCTTACCGAGCCGTCTGATCAACCAAAGAACTTTGAAAAGCTCATCGCTAGCCTTCTGTCACCACCCGTTGGCCTTCGAATGGGCGTTCTTCCCATTTTGCTAGCAGCATCGCTTCGCGCCTTCCCGAGCGCGATTTCACTTATGCATCGAGGGGTATACCTGAATGATGTTTTGCCCTCCGATATCGAAAACATCTGCAAGACTCCGAAGGAGTATGAGATATTAGTACTTGACATAGATGAGACAAAACTAAAGTTATTGAGGGGTGTCTACAAGCACCTAAGTAGAATTGCAAAGTACGAGATCGAAGAGAACGATTTAGTGCGACATTGCTTTGATGCATTGGAAGCGTGGAAGCACCAACTCCCCCCAGCTGCTTTTACCACCGGACGGCTGTCGAAGCAAGCTGACGCTTTTCGCACAACAATCGTCAGAGTACACGACCCAGTCCAGCTGTTCTTTACGGAACTACCGCGGGCAGTAGCGATAAGCGTTGATCGTACCAAACAGTTCTTGGACGCCTTTAAATACTGCGTCGAAGAGCTCGAGAACGTTGCGCAGACCTATACTGAACAAGCGATTCGCATCGTCGAATCATCGTTGTCGGTCGGTTCTGACCGCAACGACGCATGTAGCGTCCGTGAGATGGCAAGGCAGTGGGCGAGTTACTTTCCCGACCAGTTCGTAGAGAACCTAAGCGACGGTGTAGCCAAGGGATTGCTTTCACGAATGGCACTTGATTACGAATCTGATTCTCTTCTTATCGATTCTTTAGCTAGCTTGCTGGTTAAGAAATCAGTTCGTCGGTGGGACGATAGTATGGCTGCGGCTTTTGACCGCGATTTTACCTCTTATGTTTCCAAGATCGAAAACGAAGCCATAAGTTACCCTGCTCCGACTGAAGGACTCAGGAATGGGTTGTCTCGGTTAGTATATGGACGGGTCCAGCAACTATTTACTCAGCTATCTGATTTGGTAGGTGAAGAAAAGGCCGCCGAAATGTTACGGGCGCTTAGCACAAAAGCAGAGGAGGGGCAGCATGGCATCGCTCGCTGAAGCACTTGAAAGTGCACGGGATGATGGAGACGAGACGCTCCACGTAGTCAATATTTCTGGTGGAAAAGATTCTGCCGCGTTGGCTGTTTATGTCCGCACTAGATACCCAGAAATACACAGTAGAGCAGACTACGTATTCTGCGACACAGATTGCGAACTTGAGGAAACCTACGAGTACCTTGAAACGCTTGAGGACTATCTTGGAAAACGAATTCAAAGGCTTAACGCAATTAACCTTTTAGATATCCGTACCAAGCCGGAGAGAAACCCATTCGATATTCTACTGCGGGAGAAATTTGGCGGTTTCTTGCCTAGCCCACGTAGTCGATGGTGTACACGTGCCCTGAAGATCGAACCATTCGAGGCTTTCATCGGGCAGCGGAAAGCGTTCAGTTATATCGGAATTCGTGCTGATGAAAATCGCGATGGTTATGTAGCAAAGAAACCGCCGTCGTTA
>JBGSHK010000021.1:0-1671 GCA_041752275.1 Minisyncoccia bacterium
TGGTTTCTTCTTCGGGTTGAAATATCACGCGAGCGGCGGGAACGGCGTCGCCACACTCCGGATCTCTCGCAAGATCGTTCAAAATTGCGAGTGCTCCCCACGCCATCGCCGCGTGAGCATCATGGCCGCAGGCGTGCATGGGTCCCGTGGCGCGACTCGCGTAGTCCGCTGTCAATTCAGTTTGGATGGGCAACGCATCGATGTCACCGCGAATGGCAATACGAGATGCAGAGTCCTCGTGATGATTGATGTCAACAAACAGCCCACGGTCGTCGTCCGCCAACGTTGGCGACAGACCGAGGTCACTCACTATCTCTGCAAGAAACTCAGTGGTCGCATATTCGCAGCCCGACCGCTCAGGTCGTCGGTGCAAGTACCGCCGCACCTCGCTGAGTCGCTGTGAATAAGCAATCGCTAGTCTTTCAACTTCCGCCTTGATGGGTGTGGCGAGTCTCATGACTATCCTGTTCGCTCGGGCCAAAAGTTACGATACGCACCAGAGGAGGCCCGGCGTGAAGCGATTCTCACCGCGCCAACCACCGCTCCCGAGACGGCTCCCCAAATGAGAGCGTCCCTCCAATTGACTTCGTGGGAGGCCGGGTTTTTGGGTGGCTCGCTGTTGAGCGCCGTTCGCCAACCTGCTTGCAACGCATTGCGAGCCAAGAATGTCGCTCCCAATGCCACAACGAATGCCAACGCGTTTTCAGCCGGTTCGATGCCAGCGTTAACTCCATTGGGTTGATCGCCGAACATTTCGTCTGCTCGTTCTTTCAGCTGTTCAATCATCAGATTCTTTCGCTTGAGTAAAGTCATCCGTTGGCTGCCGTAGCGGGATTCGCCAAAATTCCGTTTTCTGGCCAGCCGACTTAAGTCTGGCGACATCCGCTAGGCGAATGGTAGGTTTCGTGACTACGGCTTCATTACGGCTTCAGCTTCCAGCCCACGATCACGCCCAAACCGAAAGCCCAACACGCCGCGACGTCTGGTTTTTCCTTGGCGTAAGACTTGGCCAAGCTGAAGAGATCTTTAGCAGGTTCCTTGACGTAATAGTCAGCGGCTTCTTGGCCGAACTCCATCGCACCGGCGGCGACCCGCTGAGCGGCCTGCCGAGCTTGATCGGATATCTGCGAGTGACTGTTCTCGGTGGCGCGGGTTTGACGTTGCACGTTTGACATGAGATTACCTTTGGTGATGAGTGGAAACAGGACGGTCATAAAAATCGTTTTCGCGAACAAACGGTCGCTCGCGGTCGACTTGGTAGGTGGGTTCAACAAACGTTTCGGATCGCATTTGATTTCGCGGCGACGATTGCGGCGATATAAGCGTCGCCTTGAGCCAACGAAGGTTCTCGGCGAACTCCGACTTCGTTTCTCTCATTGCCGCCGCAGCCGCTTGCACCGCAATTAACGCGACAGCGAGTAGCGACAGCACGATCGCAAACGTCACGCCGCCGGCGACGAGCAATCCGCCGGCCGCCGACAATGAAGTCAGTTCACCGAGCAACAGGCCGCTTCCGATGAGGACGACGGTAAGTGCGGACCCACCGAGCGTCGCCGCAACAACACTGCATGCGAACGCGTGAGTCAGTTTACGTTTGGCAGCCTGCGAATCGACCGACAGCAGTTGCATTTGCAACTCACACAGATCGACAACGTCGCGGATTACTCTTTG
>JBGSHK010000022.1:0-2340 GCA_041752275.1 Minisyncoccia bacterium
GCGGAGCGGTTGCGGCTCAATGCGCGGCGGGTGGAAGAGGGGGATGGGGACGCGGTGGTTTGAGGGGGCGGGGCACGAGCCGGCAGGAGAGAGAGTACGAGGCGTGCGTTGTGTCTCATGCTGCCTAGGTGCCGACTGTCAGTACGAGCACGGCACTTGGCGCGTGGTTCTCTCAGTGCCTTATCGGGGAGCCTGATACGCCGCAGCGTCGGGTGCGGAGACTGCGCCTGCTTCCACCGCGGAATTGAGCACCAACGTCGACCACTCGCCCGTTGCTAGCTCTTCCAAAAGGACTGCTTCGTTCTCCGGTAGTTGCAGCACCTCAGCATGAGCTTTGTTGCCGACTACAGGGGAATGCACTACACGAATCTGATGCCGCCGCGAATGGCAACGAGCCTTTATGTCCGCGATCTGGCCAACCGCAAATCCGTCACTGGGCTTGATCCTAAGCGACGCCCGCAATGCTTTAATAGCCGCTGTGCACTGCTCGGTGTGAGCACCCGCGAAATACTCAAGCCACGTTACCGACAAACGCCCCTCGTCTTTCGGCTTGAGCTGGAAGGCTTGGGGAAGGATGCCCCCGGTTAGATTGCCGTCCTCATCTTTGATCAAGTGCTTTTTCGGTACGAACCGCATCACGTGATGAGGATCTGGGATTTCATCGCCGTTCATGCTGTAGCCAGTGATCGGGGTTGAACGCGGCCAAGGTCATCAAGAGCCGGTCGGGTGTAGTCTCCATCGTACCCGATTCGTTAACGCCTGCGACTGGCGCCGTCGCGATCCAACGCACACGACCGTTGGGCAGACACTCAATGATCAGGCGATCAGTCGCCGTTCGCGACCATGTCGCCACGGCGTTGCCGTCGTACGTCAATCCGAGACCAGGCCGCCGGTAGTGCCGCAGACGCATGAGAACCAACAGTAGGGTATCGAAACTCTCCAGTGACAGCGGCAGATCCCCTTCGGTCCACTCGTCCGAGTCAAGCATAGCATCGATTTGCCGAGACAACCCCGTCAGCCAATCTGGATCGAACAGCATCGTGAACCTGCGGGCGTGCTCTTTTGCATGCGCCCGCGCCAAGGCCAGCTGTTGTGCCGTTTCCAGTGCGACAGCTACAGGCTGCAACTCAGGGTTGATTGCCCCGACATCCTTCGCTTTCCGTGCGAGCTTGCGCAGGGCCTCGGCATTGTCCGTCGGTGCTGCGAACCACGTCATGAAGGGCGGCTGTGGAGCAAGTGCAATGGCGAGTTGGGTCATCGGTTGAAAAGCCCCTTAGCATTGTCGGTGAGAGCACGCTGAAAAATATCATTCTTGATCTCGCGGGCCTCGCCGATCATTGGCCATGGATCATCGCTTGCGGCTGGCAATCCGCTCACGCGGTGCACGTCGATATCGAGAAGGATCGAAACCGCGTTAGGCACCGACACTGGACTGGTCGCTGTTGCGATGTTGACGAGCCAGGGCTTTTTCCAGGTGATGCCCAAGGTCGCTTGCGTGAAGAAGTTGGCAACTGGAAGCTGCAACGCTTTGGTGTCAGGCTGGAAGGTTAAATACTCACCCAAGTCAACAGTGCCGTTCTCCGAAACCGGTATGTCAATTCGGTTAATGTACCGCACCCCGACACGGGCGAGCTGGCGATGACCTACAACCGCCAGCCATTCACTCCAGTTCTCGCGCGCGCGATCGAACAGCGCTTCCCACCTCGGATACGGCGGGAGCCGCGCCGTTGTTAGAAAATTCGGCGTGAGAAGTACGACGTTGGCACCATCCTCGCTGACCATGCGCTTGCCGCGAGGTGACGACGCTGGCGGCCCCGTCACTGTCCCAGTCGCGGTGTCAATCGTCAGCTCGGCTGCCATGACATCGGCAGAAGTAGGGTGCGCCGCCTGCAGGCGCGTCGCGATGCTGTCGATCTCCGACTGCGAGATCCCTTCCGCCACGCGCAGCTCGATGATGCACTCAGTGATCGGTGCACGCTTGTAGCGAGGGCTCGGAATCGGTTTGTAATCGTTGGCTAGGGTCATGATACGTAAGTTGTATATGGACGGACTTTCGGCAAGCTTAAGTGCGCCGGAGTCGCGCGTCTAGTTCTCGCGCAACAGCTGGACAACATCATTCCAAGTGTGGCCCTCTTCCCTGATCGGGCTACGATGTCCGGCCCGGCCGCATTCACTCGGGCGAGCGTCCATCGGGCCGACGCGCCAGCCGTAGGTCGGGTCAAGGCCCGCCTTTTGGCGGGGCGCGACCCGACTGAACAGTGTGCGAAGCTCCGTCGTCTCGCGAGTTGTCGCGACGGCCGGCGGAAGGATTGGCGGTGCGCTGCGCGCGCGCTTCGCTGT
>JBGSHK010000023.1:0-1686 GCA_041752275.1 Minisyncoccia bacterium
TGTCGCGAACGAGTTCGTAGGACACCTTCTGGCCTTCGTTGAGGCCGGACATGCCGGAACGCTCGACCGCCGAAATATGCACGAACACGTCAGCGCCGCCCTCATCCGGCTGGATGAAGCCGAAACCCTTGGTGGCGTTGAACCATTTCACTGTACCTGTGGCCATGACGAGTCTCCTTCGCATTTGACCTGTGCTTGCGGCCTAACCGGGCCGCGATCCGATCGATATTCCAGGATAGACTCAGCAGTGGCGCAAAAGCGCGGGCCAATAGTCGGGCCAGAAGTTCGATGGCGACGCCTTGACGCGCAATGGGGGCAAATGCAAGGCATTTACCGGCACGAAGGTTATTTTTTGCCGCTTCACGTTTTCGCGACCGGCGAAAAGACATGATTGTCCCGCAGTGGCGGGCGTCTATCTGTCGGAAATCGGCCTTGCACAGTCGCCGGGAGGCAATGAAATGAGACGCGCGCTGTTCTGCATGCTTCTGGTGGCGGGCGTCGCTTCCGGCGCCAGCCCCGCCCTTTCGATTGAAAGACACCAGATCGACCATCTGGCTTGCGCGCAGATTCAGGCAATCCTTGCGCGGGAAGGGGCGGCGATCCTGCGCTATCGCTCGACGCGCAATCCGACACTGCCGGTCTACGACCGCTATGTGGCGAGCGCCCGGTTCTGCGCATTCGGGGAATACGCCGCGCCCGCGTCGGTTCCCTCAAAAGACCGCAAGTCCTGTCCGGTAAGAATTTGCGCCGAGATCGAGTTCGACGTCATCGAACGCGACTGACGCAAGCAGCACCGCTCCGCTCCGATCACCGTTCATCGCCACGCGCCAGACTTGCAAGGTTGCGCGCGATGAGCTACTTTCAATCCCGAGATCTGGGGCGTTCGGATTTCCGGAGGAACGGCAATGACCGTGTTTGAACGCCTGCTATGGGGCTCGATGGCGGGCCTTGCCATCGTGCTTGTCAAGGTTGTCGGGCCTGACAAGGAGTATCTCCGGTCGGTTTTCGGCAGCTTCTCGGCCGATGTCGCCTTCTATGTTTTCATATCGGCGGTTACCATTTTGCTCGGCATGGTGTCGGCGGCGCTGTCGAACGAAGCCGACCGTGTGAAGCTGATGATCTTCTGCGCTTCGGTGCCGGGGCTGCTCTCGACCTACACCGCCGAAACGCGCGAACCGATCAAGGCGCAAGCGGCGATATCGGGCCCGGCCGAGAACGTTGTGCGTTCGGGGTTTTACCTGCCGGTTCTGGCGACGCCTGCTTACGCCCAACCAATCGATGAAGCGCTGCTGTGCAAGGAAGATACGTTCCTGCAGCGGTTTACGAAAACCGGCCAAGCCTATCTCAGCGGCACCAAGCAATCCGATCTGGAGCAATTTTCCGTGGTGGTTGCTTCGGTTACGACATTCGAAGAAGCCAAACGTATCGCCGACACTTTGGCGCGCTCGTCCGACGACTGGAAAGCCTACGTCGGCTGCCGCCGACCGGACAACGAATTCTTTCCGGTGCTGATCGGCCAGATGATGGACGAGATCGGCGCCGCCGAACTCAAAGGCAGTTTCGAAAAGGCCGGTGCGCTGACGGAGCCGCCCTATCTTTCGCGCTATCCCTATTGGAGCGCGATCTACACGCCGACGCGCAATCCATGACAGCGCGACCGGTCGGGCGGTGCAAACGACGCCGGTT
>JBGSHK010000024.1:0-1518 GCA_041752275.1 Minisyncoccia bacterium
TTCACATTCGACGCACTGGTCGCGCAGTCCGCTGCCACGACGATCACCAACACCGCCGTCGTGGCCCCGATCAGCAATGGCACGATCACCGATGTGGACATCAACGCTGCCAACAACACGGACGACGAAGTCATCACGCCGATTCGTGACATTGAATTGGTCGTTCGTAAGAGCAGCAACTTCAGCGGCACCCAAACACCACACGCCAGCGGTGTGCTCACCGATTTACTCTCCGCAACGCCAGGCGGCAACATTACCTACACGATCCTGGTCACCAACAGCGGACCTAGCGATGCGGTCAACGTCAACGTCGTCGATACCTTGCCGACCGGAGTGACCGCGACTTCGATCACCGTCGGTGGTTCGCAGATCACAGACAATGACCCGGCCGCTGGAATCTTGGCCTTTGTGCTGCCATCCATCCCCGCAGGCACGACCGGAATCTCGGTCACGGTCAATGCCACGATCGCTGCGACGGCGACCGGAAACATCACCAATGCCGTCACCGTCAGTGGCGGCGGTGTAGGTGACTTACCCGCTGGTAACACCGCCTCGGTCGTCACACCATTGACGCCCGTGGTCGATGTCGCTATCGCCAAAACCGGACCAGCGACTGCGGTTCCTGGCAGCACGACCAACATCAGCTACACGTTGACGGTCACCAATACCACCGGCCCCAGTGCCGCTACCAACGTCACGGTCACCGATACTTTGCCGACCGGTGTCACGTTCCAGTCCGCCACGCTGAATGGTGCCACGGTAACACCGACGATCGCTGGTCAGGTGTTGACATTTACGATTCCCACGATCGCGGTCGGGGCGACAGGAAATCAGACCATCGTCATCAATGCTCGTGTCACCGACACCGCGCTGACCGGTACGATCGTGAACAACGCGACTGTCACGGCAACTGGCGACTCGAACACGAACAACAACATGGCTACGTTCACCACCACGTTATCGCCTAACGCCGACATCGCCGTGACGAAGACGGTCAGCACTGGGACCGCAGCACCAGGCGGTACGTTGACCTATACGATTCAAGTCACTAACGCCGGGGCTTCGACGGCCGCTGGTGTGACGTTGGCGGATGTATTGCCGACCGGATTGACCTTCATCAGCGGCACTGGCCCCAACGGTCAAGTGTTGACGGCGACGGGCCAAACCGTGAACTTTGCCGCCATCGGCACGCTCGCACCGACGACGACGCCACTGACCTACACCATCGTCGCCACCATCGGCAGCACGTTTACCGGCACGCTACAAAACACCGCGATGGTGACCACCACGACGCCGGACAGCAACACCGCAAACAACACGGCCCAGGTATCGACCACCGTCACCGACCCCGATCCGAATACCGGCTCGATCACTGGTCGCGTGTTCCGTGACAACGATCGCGACGGCATTTTCGACACCACGGATGTGCCAATCTCGGGCGTGACGTTGCGGTTGCGATTGGCAGGCACAACAGCGATCTTGCAGTCCACGACCACCAACGCCAGCGGCATCTACACC
>JBGSHK010000025.1:0-3713 GCA_041752275.1 Minisyncoccia bacterium
AAAAGTTCTGTTTCCCAGGCGTCGAGTGACTCGTACACGGTGTCGAACCAGCCTGGATCTCGATGGCGTCCGGGTTGCACTGGGCTGGCGACCAAAGGCAGCACGATGCGGATGCCTGAGCCGATCGGCGGGGCGACTTCGACGGAGATACTGCCGCCCAGATGATGCACGATCATAAACGCACCTAACAAGTCCATGTCCAAGCCGATCGGCCAACGGTGCAGCGGAATCGCAGCAGCGAATAACGAAGCGATCTGGCTCTGCGTGAAATCAGTGAAGCTGCCACGGCCCACGATCTCGATCCCTGCGGCAACGCTCTGTACTGAGAACTCGATTTTTGCCGGATGCTCCTGCAAGTCGGCCAGCCGTCGGGCAACGATCGCAATCAAGCGCTGGAACATAGGATCTCGTCAAAAATAACTTCCGGTTTTGTATAGGTGCTCATTCTACTGTAAACTTCATCCGTCGTTTGATTGGTTCAACGGATGTTTTTTCTCTGACGGAGCGTTGTGATGGAGCGTTATTCGGAATCGATTGAGTCTCAGATGCAGCAGCTTCATGAATCGCTGTCTGAAAAGGATTCGCGACGTTATGCAGCGGTCGAAGCGGCGAAGTTGGGTCATGGTGGGATCAAGTATGTGGCGGAGCTTTTTGGTTGTGATCCAAAGACGATCGAGCACGGGGCTCAGGAATTGGAACAGCTTCCCCACGATGCCGCCGGTTCTGGCATCCGTAAAAAAGGGGCGGTCGCAAGGCAGCTAGCATTGCGCAACCGGGTCTTGTCGAAGCTACGAAAAGCGAAATCGAAAAAGAAGTCGCAGGCTCGCCAGTAGAACCTGACAAACTTTGGACATCTCGGTCCGCCGAGTCGGTTGCAGAATCGTTGCGACAGCAAGGTTTTGAAGTCTCCCGCAATACGATGGATCGGATCCTTCGCCTCGATTTAGAGCTGGGCAGACGACAAGCCGCCAAAGTGGTCTCGGTCGGAATGGCGAAAGATCGAAATGAACAGTTTGAACGACTGGCAGAACTGCGCAACGATTTCGAATTTTGGGGAGAGCCGATCATCAGCATCGACACCAAGAAGAAGGAATTGATTGGGAATTTTTATCGTTCGGGATGCTGCTACACGAATGGACAAGCGACCGTCTTGGACCACGATTTCCCCAACTATGGCGAAGGCAAAGCGATTCCTTATGGCGTCTACGATGTGCAAGCGAACGAGGGTTTTGTGTGGTTGGCTCAAGGTTCCGATACAGCGGACCTAGCCGTCGACGGTATCCAAGGATGGTGGAAACAGATGGGCCAAGATCGCTACCCGGATGCGAATCGGTTACTCATCATGGCCGACTGCGGCGGTAGCAATGGCTATCGGCTGCCGAGATTTCGCGAGCGTCTGAGTGAGCTTGCTAAAGGGATCGGTGTGGACATTCGGATGGCGCACTTGCCAGCGTACTGCTCGAAATACAACCCGATCGAACATCGTCTGTTCTGTCACATCCATCGATCTCTGCAAGGCGTGATCATTCGCTCGCTCAACATGATTGGTGATGCGATTGCCAAAACGACCACCTCCAGCGGACTGCGAGTCGTGGTCCAATACGCTAAGAACATTTATCAAGCAGGGATTAAGGCCAGTCAGCATTTTGTCTCCAACGATCCAACCTTTCGCGACGAAATCTTACCGCACTATAACTATGAACTGCTCAGCAAATGCCGACTCGATGGCTTGCTGTAATCCCAAAAACACCATCGCCAAATCGGGAAGTTATTTTTGACGGAATCCATACCGCAATCGGTGACGACCAGCGGAACTTGGTCGGCTCGCTGAAGTACCAGTTGAATGTCGTCGCTGGTGAACGCCGCTTGCTCACGGGCGATGAACTGCTCTAACTCTTGGCACAGATCAACATCGCCGACCAGCCCCGTGGAGACGTCGGTTGTATCGGCCAACAACCCTTCGACGGTTCGGACCATGATTTCCGCTTCGCGTTTGGCGATGGCGATCATATTGAGTCCAATGATCTCCTCCATCTGAACCGCCATGCGCTTTTGCACCGGCGATTGTTGGATGTAGCTGACCAAAGCTCGCCACGCATGGTTTAGGCGTCCTTCCAAGGCTGTGACAGCAGTGGCCAGGCCACGAATGCGGTCCATCACGATCAGCCGATGCAGTACGCTGACTTTTTCGCGCATCAGTCGATCGCGATCGGTTAAGGCTAGGTGGTAATCGCAGGCCCGCAGCAATGCACCGCGCATTTCGTTTTCATTGGTTGGTTTGGTCAAATAACGAAACGCACCGCCTTCATTGACCGATTGGATGGCGGCATCCAAGTCCGCGTAGGCCGTGATCAAAATCCGCACGATGTTGGGATAGCGGTCGCGAACAAACTCCATCAACTGAACGCCGGTTTTAGCGGGCATTCGTTGATCGGTCAGCAAAACGGCGACCTGCATGGCTTGTTCGTCTAAGTATTTGATCGCTTCGTCGGCCGATTGTGCCGTTACGATGGCGAATTGATCTTCATATAGTTTTGCGAAATACTTCAACGATTGAACTTCGTCGTCGACGTACAGGATTTGACATTGGTTGGGGAGATTCATCGTTTATCCGCTGCACGAGAAAGGGGCAAATCAAATGTCACAGTCGTACCTACTTGACTCTGACTAGTGAATTTCAAGCCGCTGCCATGAGCACGGGCAATCGAGTCGCTGATACTCAGACCCAATCCCAGTCCTTGGCCGGGTTCCGCAGTCGTAAAGAATGGCTCGGTGATCCTGGGCAGCGTTTCGGGACTCATGCCAACACCGTTGTCCTGAACTTCAACGACCACTCGGTCGACTTGCAAATAAGCCCGCACCGTGATTTTCGGTGGGCGTGTATCAGCAATCGGATCGGTCGCTTTGGCCGCGTTGACTAGCAAGTTCAATAACACCTGCGCGATTTGGCTGCGTGAAGCCCTCACCCAAAGCTCAGGTTCCGCTGGAAGTTCGACAGCGACAGGTATATTTTTCAAGTTATCGGCAGCAAACCGCAGCGAAGTATTAAGCACCTCACGTACGGTAAAATCCGTTCGGTGATGCGCCTGATCGGGATAAGCGAACGAGCGTAAGTCGCTGACGATGTCGCCGATTCGCGTCACACCGTCGAACACATCGTTGACGGTGTCATCGATCGGCTTGCCCTTGGCTACATCGCGTTGCAGGATTTTGATCGCCATCAGCGTGAAGTTGACGGGATTGTTGATCTCGTGCATCAGCCCTGCCGCCATGCTGCCGACTGCACGCATTTTCTCGCTTTGAAATAGTTGTGCTTCGGTCGACTTCAATTGCGTTAATGCCGATTCAAGTTCGCGTTTTTCAGCGCGCAACTCTTGCTGTAGCGACGACGAGCGGGTCAATCCCGCGACGCGAGCATGCAATTCCGAGATGCCGAACGGCTTGGGCAAGAAATCGTCGACGCCACTTTGTAGCGCCAACAATTTCAATGATTCATCAGATTGAGCCGTAAGCATCAGTATTTTTGTATCCGCCAGATCGGGAGTCTGACGCAGTTGTCGCAGCACCCACAGCCCATCGTGGTCGGGCAACATCATGTCCAACAGAATGCAGCGCGGTTTTGTCTGTTTGGCGGCGGTTAATCCTTCGGTCGCTGTTTCGGCCACGGAGGTTTTGTACCGGGATCGCAATGAGCTTTCCAAAAACTGTCGAAT
>JBGSHK010000026.1:0-2236 GCA_041752275.1 Minisyncoccia bacterium
TGTTGTTCATATCCACGACTTTCTTGAAAAATGATTTAGCGCGTCGGTGTTCGTTTTCTCCCATCGATGGTGACGGGACAATGCTAGATCGATAAATTGTTTTGCGCCTCCGACGGATTCACGCAGCGATTGACCCCGGGCCAGCCCTGCCGTGATGGCTGCAGACAGGGTGCACCCGGTCCCGTGTGTGTCGATGCCTCTCAAATAAGGCGATGTAAAGTGCTCCAGGGCATCCTTCGTGATCAATACATCCGTGGCCGAGTCTGCCTGAAAATGGCCGCCTTTCATGAGAAAGGCCGTTCCGTATTTTGTGCACAACGCATGTCCGGTCTTTTCCAGTGCGGCGAGGTCGGCAATTGGGTCACCGGAAAGTACACGGGCTTCGTCCAGATTCGGTGTAATCAAATCCGCGAGCGGGAAAAGGAGTTCCTTGTAGGCCTGAATGGCATCGGGTTCGAGCAAAGGATGGCCGCTGCTGGCGACCATCACCGGGTCAATGACAAGATGTGGACGTTCGTGCAATGCGCTGAGAATGGCCGCCACTTCCTCAATGATTTCTTTTGAAAAAAGCATTCCTGTTTTGATCGCTGCGACCGGAAACGCTTGCAGACACAACCGAATTTGCTCCGCAATAATGGACACCGGGAGCGGCTGCACGGAGGAAACATGACCGGGAACTTCGGCGACCACGCAGGTGAGCGCAGTCAACCCATAGACACCATTGGCTGCAAAAGTTTTTAAGTCCGCCTGTATTCCCGCGCCTGCGGAATTGTCCGAGCCCGCGATCGTGAGGGCGACAGGCGGTAGAGTGGGGGTGGCGGTCATGGCGTGCCGGTAATGAAACACGACTGGCCGCCAAAGTGAAAAGAAATTACGATTCTTCCAATCGTTTTCGCAGTGCTGCGCGATGACCCAGGTCCAGACCGTATGCCACGCGGCGGACTTCCAGGGCGGGCCGGATGATTTCCGCACGCACATCGATGGAATGCCCGTAGAGAGTTTCCCAAAGCAGTTGAGTGTTTGCAATGGGATCGCCTCCCGGATTTTCCTCGTCGAACGCCGGTCGATACATATCGACCACGCCCTGCAAAGCGCTGCGCAATTCGTCCTCGGTGGGATGTCCAGTTTCACGAATCACAAGTCGGAAAGCGTTGATGTCTTTGTCTGCACAGCGTTTCACTTTTGCCACCAGAATGTCGAGTGGATGCGGGAAGGTCCAAATAATGCCATCCTTCTGTTCGCTATGAGCCCGCGCCTGCCAATTGGAACTGGCAATGAAGATATTAGGCGGCGTTTGTTCTATATAAGGCTCCGTTTGCCCTTTGCCCAACTCTGCTTTCGCAATAATCGTCGAAAAATCGTGCTCGGAAAAAATATCCACATCCCCACTCACAAACGAAGGATCAATCGTGAGTTGCAGTGGGACTGAACCAAAAACGGTGACTTTAACCGGTTCGGCACTGTCCAACAAGGAAGCGAAACTCAACAGCAGACGACCTGCGGGTGCATCCCAATTGATCTCTGGGTTCCAATCCCAAAAAGCGCGTTTCATTGTGACTTGCTCCGTGCGGTTATCCCCGCCAAAGCCTGATCAATCAAACGATCTTCAACCCCCGAATCGTCCAGCAGTGTCGCAACCAAACGCCGGTCCCGCGCATTCCAATGCGGCTTGAGCAGCAATCGTGCGGCAATGCGCGACGCCCGCCAGAACGGGTCGGGCTTGCGGTCCGAATAGTTTTTATCACGGATAAAGGCCATGGGGTTACTTTACATTTCCAAGCGGTAAATGCCAATTGGAAGTTGCGAACGACTTTTCTTTGAAATCACCTGGACTAGTCCATTTCGCATGGACAAAAAAAACCAATAAATAGCTTGACCCTCAGGGGCGACTAGGGCACTTTTCGCCTCCCAACTTTACTGAGGAACCATTTTATGTCCAGAATTTGCAGCATTACAAACGCCAAACCGCACACCGGCAGTATCATTCACCGCCGTGGTATGGCCAAGAAAAAAGGCGGCGTTGGCCGTCACGTCACTAAAAATGTGACTCGCACCTTTATGCCCAATTTGAAAACCCGCCGCATCTGGGTTCCGGAGCTTGGTAAATTCGTGAAGGTAAAATTGACTGCCCGTGCAATAAAAACCGTGACCAAAAACGGTGCTTATGCCACTCTGTCCAAAGCTGGGGTGATTTAACCCCGGTTGTCAGGGTCCCCTCACAGTCAAACCAACCACA
>JBGSHK010000027.1:0-2101 GCA_041752275.1 Minisyncoccia bacterium
TTTAACAAACTCAAATATTATCGCAGAATCGCAACGCGTTACGACAAGCTCGGGTCAGCATACCTCGCCATGGTCAAACTCGCTTGCATCAGGCTCCGACTGAGGCATTATGAGTCCACGGCCTAGATAAGGAGCCTGCGAAAAATTAATGGAGCTTTTACGATGACATTCCCGGCAGTAATAGACTTATCAATGCTGAACGGTACCAACGGCTTTCGCCTTGACGGGATTGATCGGTATGACCAAAGCGGTCTTTCGGTAGCCAGTGCTGGCGATGTTAACGGTGATGGCTTTGATGATATCATCATTGGGGCTGATAATGCCGCTCCTGGCGGCGATAGCGTCGCCGGAGAGAGCTATGTGGTGTTCGGCAAAGCATCAGGTTTTGCCGCCAGCTTCGATCTCGCCAGTCTCGACGGTAGCAATGGCTTTCGAATCGATGGGATCGATGCGCTTGACCGTAGCGGAAGTTCGGTGGCCAGCGCGGGTGATGTCAATGGTGACGGTTTTGATGATGTTATAATCGGGGCCTATGCCGCTGATCCCGGCGGTGTCAACTACGCCGGGGAGAGCTATGTGGTGTTTGGCAAAGCATCGGGCTTTGCCGCCAGTCTTGATCTCGCCAGCCTGGATGGCAGTAATGGCTTTCGCCTCGACGGAATCGATGGTTTAGACCGAAGCGGCTTTTCGGCCGCTAGCGCGGGCGATGTCAATGGCGATGGTTATGACGATATCATCATCGGGGCCTATACGGCTGATCCCGACAATGTTTTGGGTGCTGGGGAGAGTTATGTGGTGTTCGGCAAAGCGTCAGGTTTTGCCGCCAGCTTCGATCTCGCAAGCCTCGATGGGAGCAATGGCTTTCGCCTCGACGGGATCGACGAGGATGACAGAAGCGGTCTTTCGGTGGCGAGCGCGGGCGATATCAACGGTGATGGTTTTCATGATCTCATCATCGGCGCTCGTTATGCCGATCCCGGTGGTGACGATTTTGCCGGGGAGAGCTATGTGGTGTTCGGCAAGGCGTCGGGCTTTGCCGCCAGCCTCTATCTCGCCAATTTGAATGGCAGCGACGGCTTTCGCCTCGATGGAATTGATGCGTTTGATCGTAGTGGCTATTCGGTGGCCAGCGCGGGTGATGCAAACGGCGATGGCTTTGACGATATCATTATCGGGGCTCTTGGTGCCAGTCCAGGCGGCGACAACTCTGCCGGGGAAAGCTATGTGGTGTTCGGCATCGCTCCCGACACTGCAGTCACACGGATAGGATCAGCAGCCGACCAATCGATATTGGGCGGCGCATTCAATGATGTGCTTTCGGGTCTGGCGGGTGATGACATCCTGATCGGGAATGGCGGTGAAGACATTTTGAACGGCGGAACCGGCAACGACATTTTAGATGGCGGTGCTGGTTTAGACACGGCCAGCTATATCGACTTATCCTCTTCGGTCATAATTTATCTCTCGCGTACTGCCGCGCAGAATACTCTCGGCGCTGGTTTTGACACTTTGAACAACATCGAGCTGCTCATAGGCTCAAACTATGCGGACTCGCTTTTTGGCAACACCGGCAACAACCGCATAGATGGCAGTAACGGTGATGATAACGTGAACGGCGAGGGGGGCAATGATACTTTGAATGGTGGCGTGGGTAACGACATACTGAACGGTGGATTGGGTCTGGACACAGCCAGCTATGCCGATGCCGCCTCTTCGGTTACGGTCTCTCTCTCGAGTACCGATACGCAAAACACATTTGGTGCTGGTTTTGATACTCTTATCAGCATTGAGCGCCTAGTCGGATCGGGCTTTGCCGACACGCTTTATGGCAATGTTGGCGACAATCGGATTGATGGCGGCAACGGTAATGATCGGGTTAATGGCGGCGATGGTGTAGACCTTCTTTATGGCGATGCGGGCGATGACAGCATCGAAGGCGGGGCAGGCAGTGACACTATGCGCGGTGGGCAGGGCGACGACACCATCGACGGCGCGGCGGGCAATGACACTATGCGCGGAGGGCTGGGCAATGACAGCTATACCCTCCGCGATGCCGGGGATGTCATTGTCGAACTGTCGGGTCAAGGGACCGACAGCGTCC
>JBGSHK010000028.1:0-2161 GCA_041752275.1 Minisyncoccia bacterium
ACGGCTGATCGGCTATGCCGTCGACGCGATGGCGCAATCGCTGCGCGAAGCCGATGGCGAAAGCGACGAACGCGCCGCCGCCTGATCAAAACCGCACTGCAAAAGCGAAGGCCGCCAGCGATGGCGGCCTTTGTCGTTTCCGGTGCCGGAAATCGGCTTTGGCGAAATCGCCAGATTTGGCCGCTGGCGCGCGTTTCGCATCCGGACGGTTCACGATGCCGCCTAGGCGACAAAAACGCGCCCTTGGCGCTCACTTCCCCCTCACATGCGATGTTGTTTGCAGGGCGGAAATGAAAAACCCGCCGCGACGGGCGCGACGGGCGATTTTGGACTGTAGAAGGCGGTCAGTTGACGCTTGCGCCGGGATCTCGGACTGGCAGGTTTTCCGTGACGCCAGCGGCGATGGCATTTGCGTTCGCCGTGATGGCTTTGCGGAGCGTGAGAACGTCGCGGCTGAAGTTGTAAAGCGAAGTCTTGAGGCGCTCGCCTGCGGCAATCGGTTCAAGACGCGGTTCCGCCGCCTGCATGTCTACCGACAAAGGCAAGAGCGCTTCGACAAGCGCCGTCGCAATGTCATCCAGATTTTTCGCGTGGTTCTGGTTTGCCAGTACGAGCAAGCGCAGTTGCTGGTTTGTCGTCGCTTCTAGGCTGATCATTGGTTGGGGTCCTTTGTTGATCATGCTACTTTAGGACGCGCCGACATGGCGCGTAGTCCAGGAATGACGGACTTGGCCTTGTCGCCAGTGACAAAGCGCAATGCCGAAACGCCATGGAATTTCTTCAGCCAGCCATTGAGCGCGCGGTCGGACGGATCGTCGCCGAAATACTCGCGCCAAAGCCTGCGGATGTATTCAACCTGCGAAGGCGTCGCCATTCCGGCGCGATGGCCGAATGTTCGCTTCGTCCAGGTGGAGCGAAAGCCGAGCGCAGTCAGGTAAACCATGACGCGCTCAAACCCGACTTCGTCCAGGTCGGCTGAGCTGCGGCAACCGCCATGCACTTCAAGAATGTCGCGGTAGTTTTCGTCTGTCAGGCCGAGCTGTTTCTTGGCGACATGCAGCAGGCCGATTTTCTTGCGGTCAATCTTTGCCATGACGCGCCTCACTCTGCCGATATCGGGCCGAGATAGCGGGCCGTCGCAGCGCGAACGATTTCAGGCGTGATCATCGTGCCCTTCGCCAGCGCGTAGCCCTGCACTTCCTCAACAATGCTGGCGACCATGCGGACACCCATTGGACCAGTAGCAAGCCTGCGAAGATCGGCGCGGCAAGCGCCTTCCGGAAAGCCCATGGCGTCAAGGATTTTTTCAGCATCGGCGACACTTGCCGAACCGATCCGGATCGGTGCTTTCAGCCGGTTGTGGACGCTTGCAACCGCAGCGATCTTTTCAGACAGTTCCGGATGCCCGACGAAAACGACGCCGCATTGCATCCGCTCGCAAAGGCTACGCATCAATTCCAAGCCGTCGCGGGTAAGGTTCTGCGCTTCGTCGGCGACAATGAGCGCGCCGATCCCGCCAAGGAAAGACTGAATGCGGTAGCGCAGCTCGTGCGGCGTGCGCGGAATTTCGTAGACCTTCAGCGCCACCGCGATTTCATACAGGACCGCGAAAACACTTTTTGTGTCTGGCGAGAACTGAACATAGGTGACGCGCTTGTGAGTTTCTGTGAACCGCTTGCACGCCATGGTCTTTCCGATGCCGGATGCGCCGGAAATCATCGACATGAAACCGGCGCTTTGCGCGCTCCGCAACAGATCGGTGATTTTTGCTGACAGGTCGGTTTCCACGAACTCGCCGCCGCGCCCTTGCGGGAAGGTAAACCCTTCGGTATCTGCTTGATGGTCCATTTGGCTGTTCCTTAGCCGAGTTGGTCGAGAAGCCGGGAGCGCGGCTAACGCTCCCGGTTTCGTTCATCCGGCCTTCTGCCGGAATTCTTCTTCGCTTCGAGCGCGCCGCATCATTTCCATGCCCTTGAGCGCGAGGCGTTGATAATCGGGATCGATCTGTTCCACTGGTTGCGCCACCTGTCTGAATTTCGGTGCGATGACCTTGGCCTTCTTGACTGGCGCGACTTTTGGTTCAGCCGGTTTGAAGCGCCCGGCTTCCACTTCCAACTGGCGAATGCGCGCGGCCATCGCTGCCTTTGTCGCCTTGCCTTCA
>JBGSHK010000029.1:0-2178 GCA_041752275.1 Minisyncoccia bacterium
GGGTGACGGCACGACAGTCGAAAAAGCGTCCTTGGTGGAACTGCTGCCTCCACCGCTGAAGCAAGCCTTTTGGCAACCCGATCGAAACCGGACCAGCGTGGTGTTTCGACTGCAAGACCTCGGGATCGCTAGTTTTGGCGAAGTCTTTGAGCGCATCGAACATGGACTGAAGGAGATCGAGCAACAGCACCCTGACGCTACGTTGAGTCTGGATGGATCCGCCGTCGCGCGGTGGAGAAACCTCTACCGCATCATCGTTGACTTGGCCAGGAGCTTAGGTACAGCGTCAATCGTGATCTTCTTCGTGTTGGCGGTATTCTATCGATCGCTGCGTCTGGGGTTGATCGCAGTGATACCGAACTTGTTTCCGCTGACAGTCACTGGGGCCGGGATGTGGTGCATTGGTCAACCATTGGAATTGGTCAGCGTGATCGCGTTTACAGTTTGCTTGGGGATCGCGGTGGACGACACGATTCATTTTATGACACGGTATCGAGACGAGTTGCCTCGAAGTGCCGATCATGCGGTTGTCATCGAACGCAGTGCCAGCGGCGTAGGGGCCGCGATGCTGATGACGACTGTGGTCCTGTTGGCCGGGTTTTCAACGGTATCGCTGAGCGATTCGCGCGACCATCACATCTTTGCCTTAATGGGCAGCAGCACGATCGCCGCCGCCATCATCGGGGATTTGATTTTTTTGCCAGCGTTATTGGTCCTGTTCCACCGCAAGTGACGGCTCACTCATAGCAGGACCCGCCAGGGTTTAGTTCAGACTCCCCGTAGCTGGACCCGCCAGCGGGATTCCCATCCTAGCAGCCGCCCTTTAGTGTATTGCAAAGCCGAAACGACCGACCGGGCAAGCCGGTGGGATTCTTGAGCCAATTCAGGCCCCACCCATATACTGTTTTCCTCCCTAACCAGACTCGAGTGCCGGCCGTCGCGAGGCAAGAACCTGCGCAATCCACCAAATTTCGCACTCCCCAGGAATACCGCATGAATCGTCGCGTTTTGCTAGAGTTGATGTTCGTGATGTGGGCGACAACGTTTGTCCCACTGGTGATTACTTCATCAGCAATCGCCGAGGACAAGGTTGAAACTGGAATTCGGCTGGCGACATTTGACGTCGATGCCACGCCACCGGTTGGGAGCAGGATGGCCTATGATCGAGTGCGGCGAGTCGATGAACTCGGATTGCGGTGTCGGGGTATCGTGCTGCTTGGCGCGGGCCAACCGATTGTACTTTGTGCCGTCGATTGGATTGGGATCGGTAACGAAGGCCAAGACGTGTTCAAGAGCCGCATTGCCAAGGCCGTGGATACGACGCCAGCGCGAGTCGCCGTGCATACGTTGCACCAGCACGATGCACCCCGCTGCGACTTCGGTGCAGAGGCGTTGCTAAATCAAGCCGGGGCCAGTCATCTCGGTGCTGATGAGGGTTCGTTTGCTCGCGAAGTGATTCAGCGGCTGTGTGATGCTGTCAAGACCGCAATCGATACGGCACAACCCGTGACCCACGCCGGTTTTGGCGCTGCCGACGTGCAAGAGATTGCTTCCAATCGCCGCATACTTAGTGCAACGGGCAAAGTGCAAGCCACTCGCTATACCGCGACTCGCGATGAGGCGCTGCGAGCGTTGCCAGAAGGAACGATTGATCCTTCGCTTAGCTCAGTGTCGTTTTGGAACGGCGACATGCCGCTGGCGATCCTGACTTACTATGCCTGTCATCCACAGAGTTACTATCGAACGGGCGTGCCCAGTCCCGATTTTCCTGGGATTGCTAGATTCATGCGCGGACAAGATCAACCTGATGTCTTGCACGTCCATTTTAATGGTGCCGGTGGCAACGTCGGCGCTGGAAAATACAACGATGGCTCCAAAGAGAATCGATTGCACTTAGCGTCGCGATTGGCCAATGCGATGCGGCGTTCGTTTGAGACGACGGAGCGGTTTGCCATCACGCCAGGGGATGTCGATTGGACCGTCGCCCCGGTTGCGTTGCCTCCCGCAACGCATTTGCAGCGTGAGGAATTGGTGGCCGACTTAGCTCAGTGGGACGGTGAAGCTTACTGGGGCAGTCCGGGAAAGTTGGCTTGGTTATCGCGCTGTGAGAATGGCAACACGATCGACTTGGGATGCTTGCGGATCGGCGACGTCCGCATCTTGCACATGCCGGGTGAA
>JBGSHK010000030.1:0-1846 GCA_041752275.1 Minisyncoccia bacterium
CAACAATACATTGTCTTCCCGCAACTTTACCAATACCTATCACCACCCCACCCGAAGGGCAGCCCCCTTCTTCTTCATACATACCATCGCCCACAAAAGCACCTATTTCTACAAAATCGTTTTCGTTGTCTAATAAATAAGCAATGCGTTCGCGGGCAGTTAATTTTCCTTTAGCTTTATGTTTTTGAATATTTCTAAGCCCGCCTCCGAGTTTGACTTCTTCCAGCTTTTGGTGAAGTTTACCTAAGAGTTGTTGATGAAAATCACGATTTGTCATGGTTGATGAATTTAAGGGCCTATTTAGCGTATTATTGATTGCGATGTAATTTTTCAAGCATTTCTTTTAAGGTTTTATGCAATATAGGAGCTGTTTCAGAGCCAGCAGAATTAATCTCTCCATAATGCGCTTTAGGAGAGTCATAAAGATAGGGTGCATCTTTATCCCATTCAGATTTAGGAATGATATAACCAAGTTCATCGTTGGCCAGTCCTAATACAAATTTGTATTTCCCAGGCATCAAGTTACGCAGGGGGGGAGTTTCAACAGGTTTATCCAGTTTAAAATCGCCCTCTTTGGGCGTTTCTATCCCTCCGTTGGCAATTTCGGGGTACAATTCTCCAGGGATAGTAATAAAACTTGCAGTCCCAATTGTCAATGCAGCTACTTCTGTTCGCAAATGTCCCCAACTGCTATATCCGCCCTCAATGACCCCCACCGCAATACCTAATCTAAAGAGTAGATTTCCTAAAGGTAACTCGATGGTTTTGGCCATGAGATTAATGCCCCCTGAAATAGGTTCAGCTTTTTCTAATGCATTGAGAGCCAGCAAAGCTAAAGTTGTCCCTTGTGCATCCGCTTTTTCAAAAGTTGCCCCTTCGAGATAAACGTCTTTGAACGGGTCTTTGATTTTCATAGTTGGACGGGTCGTCATCAAACCGCCTACACATCCAGAAGCATAAACGACAATGCCACCTGCGCCTTTCTTCATCAATTTTTGGTCGCTATAAACGCCTTTTTCGATACCTTCTCGAACATAATGAGGGAAATCAGAAGTGATTAAAGTGTTATCACTCCAAAGGGTTTCGGGATGGTTTCCCCACACAACAAAAGTGCCAAGTGTTGAGTCTGATTTTGCGTCTGTTGCTTGAAGAATATACACGCCATTATCTTGAACGATTGGTTTACGGGTATCCATCACAAGAGAATCTGCACCTGTCAGATCTTGAGCTACTTTGAGGTTGGATACTTTCAATTTTTTTACTGCTACGCCGATAGATTCTACAATTTTGTCTTCTACCCATTTTTCGTAAATGGGGTTTACACCTCTTGTAAAAATACCATCACCCCATAATCCGAGCATATCCGGTGCTTCGTGATTGTGTGTACTACAGATAATGGTATAGGTAATACCGAACTTGTCAGCAAGTTTTTTACGCACGTTTAGCACGTTATTGTGAGGAAAACCAATCAAATCAATGGAAATCACCGCCAATCTTGTTTGACCATCGTCCAAAACCATTGTTCTTACCCACAAATCGTCATGAACCCCGTTGGCAGCGCGTTTTTTACTAAAACCAGCGAGCCAATAGGTGTCAAATTTTTTATTACCATTTGTATCTTCAAAAGTATCACCATCTTTTTCATTAAATGCAGCATCATTATTTTTATCAAACCATTTTTCAAAAAAATCAGGTGTAATTTTCAAAGCAGCAAATCCAGCTTTGTAGGTTATAGTATCTTTTTTTGCTTTGATGTCCAAATTAAGCGAATAACCTGAGTGGCGGTCGCGTCCATTATAGAAGGCAAAAATCCCTAATAAGAGCAATATGACTAAAATAACTAAAC
>JBGSHK010000031.1:0-1648 GCA_041752275.1 Minisyncoccia bacterium
GACCGCGTTGTCGCGTGATATCGACGGCAATAACGTGTCGACCTTTAGTCTGACCAACGATGCAGGCGGCCGCTTCGCCATCGACAGTGCAACCGGACAAATCACGGTCGCCAACGGCAGCTTGCTGGACTTCGACACGACACCCAACCATGTCATCACCGTTCGCACCACCGATACGAGTGGCATGACCTACGACGAGAACTTTACCATCGCGTTGACCAACGTCAACGAAGCTCCAGTCGCAGTTGCCGATACTGCAGTCGCCGTCGAAGCAGGCGGAACGGCCAACGCCACTGCAGGTACCAACCCAACCGGTAACGTGCTAACCAACGATACCGACGTCGATGCTGGCGATACCAAGACCGTCATCGGCGTCAGCGCTGGTGTCCAGGCTTTAGCCGGCGGCCCCGAATCCTCCCCCATCACCGGCACCTACGGCAGCATCACCATCGCCGCCGACGGAAATTATACTTATAACGTCGACAATAATAACGCAGCCGTCCAAGCCCTCCGCACCACCAGCAATACGCTAACCGACGTCTTCACCTATACGATGCAAGACAGCGGCGGACTGACCAGCACGACACAAATCACCGTCACCATCGAAGGTGCCAACGACGAACAAGTCATTGCGCTCAACACAGGCTCAACCGTCGCTGAAGGTTCGACCGACAATGTGATCTCCTCCGCAATGTTGCAGACAACTGACGTCGATGATGCTGCAGCCAATTTGGTCTACACCGTCACGTCAATCCCCACCAACGGAACTTTGCGAGTGAGCGGCACGGCGCTAGCCGCCGGCAACACCTTCACCCAAGCCGACATCAACGCGGGCCTAGTCACTTACGATCATGACAACTCACAAACCTCCAGCGACTCGTTCGCCTTTACCGTCGATGATGGCAGCGGCACCACATCCTCAGGCACCTTTAACTTCACCATCACCAACGTCAACGACGTACCGGTGATCTCGATCGAAGTAGGTGATAGCACCAGCGCAGCCAACACCGAAACCAACGGTACGCTGACCGGTTCAGGAACGCTGTCGGTCACCGATGTCGACACGGGCGATGAAGTCGCTGCGTCGGTAATCTCGGTCTCTGCAAGCGGCACAACCACGGGCCTTGCATCCGACAACGCGGCACTGCTAGCGATGCTCTCGGTCAACGCACAAGTCCTCGATGGCACTTCGACCACGGGCGATATCGACTGGACATTCAACTCGGCCAGCGAAGCGTTCAACTACTTGGCCGTCGGCGAGCAGTTGACGCTCGTCTACACCATCGAAGTCGAAGACTTGGCAAGTGCCACCGACACGCAATCGATCACCATCACGATCACCGGCACCAACGACACGCCAACGATCACGATTGAGGCGGGCGACAGCGAGGCCGAGTCGCTGGTCGAGACCAACACGACGCTGACCACTGGCGGATCGCTCACCGTCACCGATCTCGACTTGACCGACACTGTCACTTCGACCGTGACCGGCGTGACCACCACGGGCAACACCAGCGGCCTGCAATCGAGCAATGCCGAGTTGCTCGACATGTTGTCCACCACGCCCACCGTCCTCGATGGCAACACCACCACCGGCACACTCGACTGGGATTTCAATTCCGACAGCGAAGCATTCGATTACTTGGCC
>JBGSHK010000032.1:0-3493 GCA_041752275.1 Minisyncoccia bacterium
CTGCTGAAAATGATTTGACAGTCGAAGCGGCGATTCACCTCGGTTTGATCGCTATCGTCACTTCCTCCGGGGATGCTGCATATAACGGTCTTACGGGAAGTGTAACAGCAAACATCGCGGACAACGAAACACCCGCTGCGGCTGCTTTCATCAATGAATTCGTCATCGACCACCGTGGGGTGGATATCGACGATTTCGTAGAAATCCGCGCCACTCCCGATGATGTTCTGAGTTCGCTCACGCTGTTGTCAATTGCAGGCAATGGAGCCTTTAGCGGACAGATTGACGCGGCGGAGTTGTTGGATACAGCAAGCGGAATTGGCTATTACGTTGTCAATCCATCCGACCCATTGGGATTCTTCAATCACACGAACTTGGTGTTGGTTGATGGATTCGCCGGAACGGTCGGACAAGACTTGGACGTCAACAACAACGGCATTTTCGACTGGTTAGATGCTCCGGTTCCAAGCGGCGGGTTGACAGCATCTCCTTGGACCCTCATCCGTGACGCGGTTGCCATTCCGGCAACTGGGGATAATACCTTCGGATTTGTCGCTTTAACGCCTGCGTCATTGAATGACGGAAATACCTTTGATCCAGGCGGTGCGTCGCGAATTCCCAACGCCACATCTGCAACCACAGCAGCGTCAGATTGGGTCAGAAACGATTTCGAAGGACAAGGACTGCCGAACTATCCGTTCGTTGGCGGCGGTCCGTCGGCGGCCGGAGATGCGCTCAACACACCTGGACTTCCTAATTCGCTTAACAACGGGATAGATGTCTTCGAGACATTTGCCAGCACCGATGTTGAAGAAGGTGGCGCGGGAGATTCGATCTTGGTGTCGCTCGGCGGTTTGGCACCAACAGGCAACGTCACCGTCACCATCACACCTGACAGTCAACTTGACCTTGGCTCGGGTGCCGGCGTTGCGATCACGAGAGTGTTCAACGCGACTTTCGACCTGTATTCCATCGACATTGACGCAATCGACGATGCTGTGCTCGAAGGGCCTCATTCTGGATTGATTTCGTTTGCGATCACCGCTAGTGCGGATCCCAACTACACGATCGGTACAACGTCTCCCGATTTGACGGTCAACATTACCGACAACGAAGCTGGCGGTGCCACGCCGAAGGTCGTGATCAGTGAGATCATGTACAACCCAGCTTCGAGCGAATCCGGTCCGTTTGGCGAATGGATTGAAATTGTCAACACCGGAACAACCTCGGTGGATATCGGTGGCTGGGTCTTCGACGACGAGGACAGTACCAATTGGGGTGCGATCCCGGGCGGCACGATGCTTGCAGCAGGCCAAGTCGCTGTGATTTTCGACACTTTCTTCACAAGTGAGGCGACTTTCCGCAGCGAGTGGGGCGTTCCTGCCTCATCGCTGGTGATCGGCGTAAGCTGGGGCAACTTGTCGAATAGTCCTTCGTTATCCAACGAAATTCTGCAGCTGCTCGATGGACCGATAGGCACTGGATCGGTCATCGACGAAGTCAATTACGACGACGCATTTGATTGGCCAAGTTCTGATGGCTTCGGAAGCATCTATCTGACGAACCTTGCAGCCAACAATAACGCAGGTGTTAACTGGGCCTTATCGAATACGACGGCGTCTCCAGTACAGGACCCTATCCCGACCAGCCCGTCCGGCCCGACCTACACGGTAACCGACGAAGGCTCACCTGGTTTTGTTCCAACGTTCACTTCCGGCGCCCTGACCGTTGGCATCATCCCCGGAGCAAACGGCTTTGAGCAAACATTGCCACAAGTCCCAATCAACGGACGCTTCGTTGTGACTCAGACGGGCATTAGTGCTACCAATACAGTAATCGCCTACTCGATTACCGGCTCAGCGGCTTCGCCGAGTGATTACGCCGCGCTCTCGGGCACGGTCACGATTCTGGCGGGGCAAACAACCGCCGAGATCATCGTCCCAGTAGCCGATGATTCGGGCTTCGAGGGAACGGAGGACGTGGTTATTACTTTGGGCTCGGTCACGTCCGGAACCGCGACAATTGACCCCGGAAGCTCGGTTTCCTCGATCGATATTTTCGATGACGAGCAACCAACTCCCTATGCGTTGGGTGATGTGATCATCAACGAGATCATGAAAAATCCTGCATTCGTTGCTGACGCGGACGGAGAGTACTTCGAGGTCTATAACACGACCGCTTCACCAGTCGACCTCAATGGCTGGACCATTTCCGACAACGACGGTGAATCGTTTACGATCAATAACGGTGGTCCATTGATCGTGGCGCCAGGCGCGTACTTGGTGCTGGGTATTAATTCCGATACCCTCGTCAATGGCGGAATTTCAGTTGCCTACCAGTATTCCGGCTTCACCTTGGGTAATGGCGACGACGAGATCATTCTCAAGGATGCACTTGGAACTGAGATTGATCGGGTCGAGTACACGGATGCGGCCTTCCCCGACGTAGCGGGAGCTGCATTGGAGTTCCTGCCCACGCTATTGGGCGGAGGAGATGACTTTACCCAGAACAATGTCGGATCGAACTGGCAGTCCTCTACCACAGTGATCGGTGTCGGTGGGAACACAGACCTTGGCACTCCCGGTGCAGTCAATAGTTCACCAGCAGCCGAAATTAACGTTACCGGTTTGACGTTTACGATCAACGATGGTGACTTGATACCGTCGCTGACCGACGGTACCGACTTTGGTGGCACGGTGGTCCTTACGCCAGTGGTTCGCACCTTCACTATCCAAAACTTGGGTGTAGCAGGCTTAAGTATTTCGAATCCAATCGCGATCACCGGTTCTGATGCCAGCCAGTTCTCTATCAGCAATGTAAGTGTCACGCTTCCCACGACAATCGCGCCAGCTGGCTCGATCACGTTCGATGTGACCTTCAACCCGACAACGCCAGGCATCAAGAATGCCACGCTCGAGATCACTAACACGGATTTGAACGAAGGTCTTTACGACTTCGCGATCACTGGAAGCGCGACTGCGGTACTAGAGCCCGAGATCACGGTCGAGAGCAACTTTATCGAGATCGTTGATGGCGATATCACACCATCCGCCGCAGATAATACCGCTTTTGGTTCCGTCGATGTGGCGGTTGGGATGGCGATCGAGACCTATTTCATCAGGAATGATGGAACGGCTCCTTTGACGATCTCGGCTGCCGGAATTACGTTCAGTGGTCCCAATGCAGCGGACTTCACGTTTGACGTGAGTTCACTCGCACTGCCAGCCGTGATCGCTCCGACGGCCACGGTGTCCTTCAAGGTGATCTTTAACCCAAGTGCCCCGGGGGTACGTAACGCGACCGTCAACATCGCCAACGATGATGCCAACGAGAATCCATATGACTTCGCGATCACTGGGACCGGCGTAAACGCAACGGCCGCTACCGTGTTGATCAACGAAATAGATTCCGACACACCGGGTACTGATGCCGCTGAATTCATCGAGCTCTTCGGCCCAGGCGGAACCTCGCTCGATGGTTTGGTTCTGGTGCT
>JBGSHK010000033.1:0-1910 GCA_041752275.1 Minisyncoccia bacterium
TGCACGAGCGCCAATATCAAGCAGCATAGTTGCTCCTTGGATGCCTGTTGCCGGTGTTAGAGAACGAGTCAGTGCTAGCGCATCCGGCTCAACAGCAATAACATTCAAACCAATCGATTCAAGCATATCAAGACGTGCCTCAGCGTAACCCTTAGCAACACTTGCCAGTAATATCTCTACCTTCTCGGGGTCCTCAGGGGAAACGCCTAACACAGACCAATCTAACTGCGCATCTTCAAGCGGCATCGGAATGTGCTGATCTGCTTGATACTTAATCGTTTTTGCAAGTTCTGCTTGGGGTGCGTTCACAAGATCAATGGTAGTTGTGAACATTGAACGAGAAGGGATACCGATCGCAACATTGCGAGTAGTAATACCCGTCTCAGATAGTAATCTGGTAACTGCCTCAGCTAATTTTTTTTGATCTGCTTCAGAATCACTTTCTGCGATTTTCTCTTCAATCTGCGTCTCACCGTAACGAACGAGACTCTTACTCTTACCAGACCCACGCAAATGCACAGCTCGAATTGCCGATGTACCTATGTCGAGAGCGAAGAAGTCACTACTAGTTGAAAGAATGGCCATTTTTTTATATTCCCACCTGGATTTTCTGCTTACTAAAATTATAACGCATATGCTTTGTGACGGCTAGCAGTATTTTCATGGCACAACTACCGGCGGTAAATCACGAAGCTGCTCAATGTCGCCAAGAGCTGAAGTGCTGGAGGTAATAAGTGATGTTTCAGCCATGTACAGCTCGGGGCTAAAAAGGAAGAGCTCAGCAGCGTTAGATTGATGACATGCAGCCGTGTTTCCACAGCTTGCTGCGGCACCAATTGTTCGGTAGGTTCGCAAGAAGTCGACTTTTTGAGCAACAAATGATCCGTTTATACGAAGCTGCCTATTGCAGAAGTTACGATTACCCGTATTGCTACGCCCACCTGTACACGTCGAGATGACACCGCCGCCTAGTACTGTTGGGGTTGCAACATAGAGTCCATCTATGATGTCGACGCTTGGACTGATATTGATATTACCGCGAACAATAAATATCAGGCTCGGTATACTAGCTGTGTTTGCATAAGATCCAGCATATGTAATGTTTCCATTAATCGTGAGATCACCATTAATAACGACTACCGTGTTATCGGGCCAATTTTGGAATTGATTCGTAATAGTCACATTGCCAGAAGGTAGTACAAATTGCTGATCTCGGTTAGCTGCTCCGACTATAGCGCCAATGTTGCCAACAAGCGAAACACCTGGGCCAGCTGTCTTCACTGCCCTGTCATAAAGGTTAGGGATACATTCACCGGTGGCACTGAATTGCCCGCCATTTGCGTACGCTAGTGCAGTCGATCCGGCATCGTTACGTGTACCAAAGCTTGTGATGGCTGATTCATTGCCAGATGGACCACCGCTCACACGAGCTGAATATTGAACCGCCGCCCCGTATACCGTTGCCCCAAATCCACGTACGACAGACTGCAAATTACTTGTTGCGTTACGCACACTCGCAGGTACAGTTGAACATGACTCATCACCAACGGGAGCAATTACACCACCCGAAACGATATCATTTCCATAGACTCTCAGATAAGGATTATCAATAATATCTAGGCATGCTTGTGCGCTCACATCAGTATCATCAGAATCACTTGTTCGTGAAGCTGTGAGCGTCGAACACCAGCGAGTACCCGGAGGTGTACCGACAGGTATATTGACCGTATCTGTTTGACTCCAGCACAGCCCAAACCCAGGCACAGTCACCCCATTAACCGAGTGTGACGGTAGTGACCCTTGCCCGTTAATCGTCATGTCTATAGCGTTAGCAGGTGAATCACCTGCACCAGTGCAAACATTATATCCAACAGCTACTGTGCTACCTGGGAATGAGCGATTAGGGCTAA
>JBGSHK010000034.1:0-1935 GCA_041752275.1 Minisyncoccia bacterium
CTGGACCCCACAGCCCCAGACGCCGCTGGACCGCCTCCTCGCCGCCAAATTGCCCGAAGGACACACACTGGGTGAACCCAGTCCGCTGTTCCCAAGGCTGGAAGCCGAAGAATAGAAACGCGCGGGAGGGCGAGGCTCCGCCCGAGCTTCTTCCATTAACCGAAGGTTCTGGAGGCGCCTCACTCTCACGCTTTTTACTCTCCAACATGACTGACGATCTTAAATCAAAAAGCACCAAAGCCGCCGGCGTCGTTGGACTCGCGGTCATGTGCAGCCGCATTCTTGGCCTTGCCCGCGAAATGATTTTTGCAGGACTCTTCGGGGCCGGACGCAGTCTGGACGCGTTCCTGATGGCGTTCCGCACTCCGAACCTCCTCCGCGATCTGTTTGCCGAAGGCGCTCTCTCCACGGCATTTGTCACCACGTTTTCCAAAAAGATCGCGGCGGAAGGAGACCGCTCCGCGTGGACACTGGCCAATAAAATGGCCACCCTCAGCGCCATTTTTATGAGCATTGTTGTGGTGATCGGCATTTTGCTGGCCCCGATCATCATTAAAATTCTTGTGCCCTGGTGGGACCCGGAAAAGATTGCACTCACCGTACTGCTGGCCCGGATCATGTATCCGTTTATCCTCATGGTATCACTGGCGGCACTGGTCATGGGAATGCTCAATGCCAAACACGTCTTCGGCGTTCCGGCCATGGCATCCAGTTTTTTCAACCTCGGTTCCATCGTTGGAGGTGTGACCTTCGGCTGGTGGATCGACCCCACCTGGGGTGAACGCGCCCTCATCGGTCTGGCGCTGGGAACGTTGCTGGGAGGGTTTCTGCAACTCATCATTCAATTTCCGTCACTCCGAAAAGTCGGCTATCGTTTTCGTCCGGATTTCCTCTGGCGCGATGAAGGTGTGCGCAAAGTGCTGTCCCTTATGGGGCCGGCGGTCATCGCCGCGAGTGCGGTGCAGGTGAACGTGCTCATCAACGGCATCTTCGCCTCGTCGCTGGGTGACGGTGCGGTAAGCTGGCTGCAAATTGCGTTCCGTCTCATGCAATTGCCGCTCGGCGTGTTCGGCGTCGCGGTCGCCACCGTTACGCTTCCGCTCATTTCCCAAAGTGCAGCCCTTGGCGACACCGTGCAATTTCGCGCCACACTCGCCCGTGGCATCCGACTCGCATTGCTTTTCACCGTGCCCTCCGCCATCGGACTCATCGTTCTGGCCAACCCGATTATTTCGCTGCTCTACGAACGCGGAAAGTTCACCGCGGAAATGACCGTCAATACCGCTGCCGGACTTCAATTTTATGCCATCGGACTCATCGCCTACTCCGCGTTAAAAGTTCTCACCCCTGCCTTTTACGCCATGGATAAAAAAAACACACCCATGTTGATCGGCTTTCTATCCATCGCAACCAACGCCGCTCTGAACTGGTTTTTCACGTTCAAACTCGGACTCGGGCATCGCGGTCTGGCACTTTCCACCGGTCTCGTCGCCACTCTCAATTTTCTGATCCTTTATTTACTCATGCGCAAACACGCCGGCGGACTGGAATCGCGCACCC
The DNA here is from genome assembly GCA_041752275.1 of Minisyncoccia bacterium. Taxonomy (GTDB): domain Bacteria; phylum Patescibacteriota; class Minisyncoccia; order Phycocordibacterales; family CAIZLB01; genus CAIZLB01. The sequence goes on from JBGSHK010000034.1 coordinate 1,561, forward strand.
TCGTGATCACGCTGCTCAAGCTCACCCTGGCCGGTGCGGTGCTGGCAGGGGTTGGCATGGCTGCAAATCACTGGGTGTTTGCACACTGGTCCACCATGGCATTTTTCACCAAACTCCTGGCACTGGGCGCCACCATCGCGGTTGCCGGCACCGGGTTTTTCCTCACGGCCTGGCTCTTGCGCATTGAAGAAATGCGGGACGCTTCAGAGATGGTGATGCGACGTCTGAGACGCTGACAACTTAACGAAAGCCGTTGGTTGACGATTTGAAAGCACTTCGATAGCATTCCGGTTCAATCAAACCCCGCTGCCTCCAGAGAGGTGACTCAGTTCAAATGTTGATCTGATTAAAAACACGGCGGAAAACCATCAATAG
>JBGSHK010000035.1:0-1714 GCA_041752275.1 Minisyncoccia bacterium
CCTACGTGAAGACCGGCGGCAGTTTCAGGGCGGTCATCATTTCCCTGCTCACGTCGGATTCTTTCATCTATCGGACATAGCCGGCAAGGCTGACATCACTCACCACCCGCCGAACCAGTTCTATCAACTCCATCGCCGAAAACGGCAACACTCAACATGAACTACAGAAGAGAATTCATCAGAAACGCCTTCCTCGCCATGGGAGGACTCTCCCTGCCAGGCTTGATGCCACGGCTTTCCGCCAGCAACCTGACCACAGGCGCGGCGGGCGGATCGCCGATGCGTTTCATTTTCATGCACCGTGGCAACGGGCTCTTCCCCAAGGTGATGGTGCCGCCCTCCTTTGGGAAGAAAGAGATGGACATGGAAAAACAGAACCTTCCCTACGAGGTCGATCTGCAAAGCCACACCCTGCCCGAGTGGATGAGTCCGCTGGAAGCGCACAAGGACAATCTCACCATCCTACAAGGTCTGTCCGGGAAAATGTGCACGACCGGCCACCACTCATGGTGCTCTTCACTCGGTGTGTTCAAAGCCAACGAACGGGTGAGCTCGATCAAGTGGGCCACCGTCGATTTCGAATTGGCCAAGCTGTTTCCCTCGCCAATGGAGCACATCGAACTGGCCTGTTTCCCCACCGATGGCGGCAACGCGCGGGGAGGTCTCGATGGCATCGCCAAAGGCTTCTCCGCGCGGGGCCCCCAGCAGCCGAACTATGCGTTTGGCGGCCCGGGCATCGCGGTGGATGAGATTTTCAAATCCGTCTCCACCGACAAGAACGAGCAGGTCCGTTACCAGCTCCAGCGCAAGATCCTCGAGTTCGCGGCCGGCACCGAGACCGAACTGGCCCGCCACGTCAGGGGCATTGAGCAGCGGAAAGTCGGCAACTACGCGGAATCCATCGAGGGGATCCGCGAGCGCAACCGCAAGATCGACATGATGACGGACGTCGTCCGCCAGCACGTTCCCAAGCTGGAGGCGAAATACCTCAACAACGACATGGACACCTTCACCCGCCAGGTCGGCCACACCGAGGTGCTGCTTTCCTCGCTCATATCCGGCCTCACCAACGTCGTCGCCTTCACCGTCGATGAACTCGGCCACGACTACACAGGCATCCCCGGCATCGAGAAAGAGAAGGTGAACATGCACGACATCGGCCACGGCAAGCCCGTCAAGGACATCGCCGCCGAGGAAGTCCGCCGCCGCACCGAAGTCCACCACATGGAGCTCGTGAACCGCATCGTCACCCGCCTGAAAAGCGTCCCGGAAGGCGACGGCACGATGTTCGACAACACGATGATCTGCTATTTCCCCTCCTCCGGCGAAACGCACCACGCCCACGGCTTCGAGTTCCCCTTCCTGATCAGGGCGGGCGACAACACACCGATGAACCTCGGACGCAAATACATCCGCCTGCCGTATTGGGGCACCGAAGGCCACAAGACCCTCGGCAATTTCTACACCTCCATCCTCAACGCCAACGGCAATCCGATCAAACACTACGGCGATCTCGATCCCGGCCTCAAAGGCATCCAGACCGGAGCGATCAAGGAACTGCTCGCCTGATAGCTGAAGATGAATCCAGCGCGCTGCTTCCTGCCAATTCTGTTCGGGCTGGTCATTCACTCCGCACAAGCCCAAGAGCCGGATAACGAAACTCATGCCGACTATGAACACCCGGCGTTCCGCGTGGTGAATTCGCCGGATGGGG
>JBGSHK010000036.1:0-1525 GCA_041752275.1 Minisyncoccia bacterium
GGTAGCTCTCCAATCGAGGAGTCCACTCGGAGGCTCCAGCAATTACCGTAACGCCTAGAAATGCGAGAGTGGGTCCGACAAGACCGAACACGGACATCGACACGTCCTTTTAATGGGTCCATCCGGTTTTAGTGTGGGTGGAGATCGAGGCCGCCGCAGTAGAAGAAGATGGCCGTTTTGAAGTTTTGTCGGTTTCGGAAGCCACCAACACGGCGTTTGATGGACATGATTTTACTGTTCATGCCTTCGGCCACAGCGTTTGTGATTTTGTGAGTGCAGAAGCTCACGACATTCTGCAGACGTTCTTTGATCGAGCGTGCCACTGCCTTCATGGGTTTGAGCTTTGTATGAATCACTCGCTTGTACCAGTCGTTGAAGTAAGTGGTCGCTGAGGCCGCAGTGTCCTGGCTCCAGAGGTCACGCAGCATTTCCTTGTAGGCCCATGCCTTCCCGGTCTGGAGTTGAAGGTCGTACGTTGCATCAAAGACTGCCTGCTGTTTCTCTGAGAGATTCTCAAAGCTCGTCAGCCAGACGTACTTGGTCTTGCTCAGACGATCGTCGTCATCTTTCATAAGCTGTCGATGTTCTCCGCGACGAACTTTGTCCACCGCTTTTGTCGCCATCTGCATCACATGAAATCGATCGTGGACAATCTTGTTTTCTGCCAGAGGAATGACCTGCTTTGCGGCTTTGACGTAGGCCGCGCTCATGTCCATCGCGATCGCTTCAACCGATTGAATCTGATCGACAGAAAGCTGAGAAAGACAGGATATTCCACTCTCTGTGTCATTTCCGTCACTGATGGCCTCGACAGTGCTGTTGTCAAGATCGTAGAGCAAGGTGATGTAGTTTTGTCCTTTGAGAAATGCCTTTTCGTCGATCCCCAGACGAGGCATCCCCTTCGCTTCCTTGCGAGCCTTGCCACGCGCGACTGCGCGTTCGACAATTGACCACGTCTGGTCCCACTTCGTCCGCAGGATGCTCATTGCACCTTTCACGTTTTGGGTGGCCAGGAGAACCTGAATTGCGAACCGCTCAAAGAGAATTGTGAAGCGACTGCCTTTCTCGGCCCACGACACTTGAACCTGCTTCACGCCATGTTGAGGACATTGAACTCGCGGAATGCTCGCGTGCAGGATGGTCTTGAATTGACAAGTATCAAGATGCCGCCATTGGCGTTCCGGGGTATGGTCGTAACAGGGCAACAACTCAGAGCATTCAGGACAACAAAACTTCGTGCCCGACGGATGCTCGACAAACACATCCACCTGCTGCTGAACCACGTCCAGTGTCACTTTCGACACTGACCACGGACTCTTCAAACCAAGGATCTGCTGGTATAACTCGCGGTCTTGCATGGACATCCCATCCAAATACCGAAATCATACCAAACCCACACAAAAACCGGATGGACCTATTATTCCGCCAGTGTTTCGAGGGGTTACTCCTGCTGAAATAATTTTTCCATCGACTTGAACGATCACCGCCTTTTGGCGATCACTCGTTACCTCCGTTACTGTTGAAA